>JAPLHB010000017.1 GCA_026389845.1 Chloroflexota bacterium | reverse complement strand
CGCGCGGTGTGGGTCGGCAGCGAGTCGCACCCCTACGCGGTCAAGCCGTCGTCCACCATCGTCGCCGAGGCCATCGGCGCGACGCCGGGCGTGCAGGCCGCCGACCTGGAGTTCGCATGCAAAGCGGGCAGCGAGGCCATTGTCGCGGGCATGGGGATCGTCGGATCGGGGATGGGGCGCTACGTCCTCGCGATCGGCATGGACACGGCCCAGGGCCGCCCCGGCGACGCGCTGGAGTACACCGCTTCCTCCGGCGGCGCCGCGTTCATCGTCGGCCCGGCCGAAGAGAGCCTGGCGGTCTACGAGGCCAGCTTGTCGCACGTCACCGACACGCCCGATTTTTGGCGTCGCGCGTACGCGCACTACCCCAGCCACGGACACCGCTTCACCGGCGAGCCAGCCTACTTCGAGCACATCACCCAGGCAGGCAGCAAGCTGCTGGAAGAACTGGGCGCCAAGCCGTCGGACTACACCTACGCGGTCTTCCACCAGCCGAACACCAAATTTCCGCAAAAGGTCGCCGAGATGCTGGGCTTCACGCCGGAGCAGATCAAGACCGGGCTGCTGGTTCCCGTCATCGGCAACACCTACGCCGGCTCGTCGCTGATCGGCCTGACCGCGATCCTGGACGAAGCCAAACCGGGCGACCGCATCTTCATGGTCTCCTTCGGCTCCGGCGCCGGCTCCGACGCCTTCTCGCTCCGCGTGACCGACCTCATCACCGATCGCCGCCCCCGCGCGCCGCTGACGAAGGACTACATCGCACGACGAGTGGAGATTGATTACGCGACGTATGCGCGGTACAGACACAAGCTGCAAATGGAGTAGGCGGGTAGACAAGTAGACAAGGAAACAAGGGACTAGGGATCGCGCACGCAACACGCAACACGCAACACGCAACACGCAACACGCAACACGCAACACGCAACACGCAACACGCAACACGCAACACGCAACACGCAACACGCAACACGAGGAACACATGCGAGACGTTGTCATCATCGGCATCGGCCAGACGCCGGTGGGGGAACACTGGGATAAGTCATTACGCCACCTGGCCCACGACGCGATCATGGCGGCCTTGCAGGACGCCGACCTGGGGGCCGCGGACGCGCTTTACGTGGGCAACATGCTCTCCGGCGAGCTGGCGGGACAGGAGCACCTGGGCGCGCTCATCGCCGATTTCATCGGTCTGCGCGGCATCGAAGCGATGAAAATCGAGGCGGCCTGCGGCTCAGGCGCGGCGGCCGTGCACGTGGGCATGATGGCGGTTGCCAGCGGGATGCACGACGTGGTGCTGGCCTGTGGCGTGGAAAAGATGACCGATGCCATCGGCAGCGTGACGACGAGCGGGCTGGCGATGGCCGCGGATCAGGAATACGAAGTCAGCCAGGGGATCAGCTTCGTGGGCCTCAACGCCCTGCTGATGCGCCGCTACATGCACGACTTCGGCGTGAGCAAAGAAGCGTTCGCCGCGTTTACGATCAACGCGCACCGCAACGGCGTCAACAACCCCAACGCGATGTTCCGCAGTGCGGTCAGCGAAGCGGCCTACGCCAGGGCGGGTATGATCGCGGACCCGATCAACCTGCTGGACTCCAGCCCGGTGTGCGACGGCTCGGCGTGCGTCGTGCTGGCTCCCGCCGACCTCTTCCGCAGCCGCGCGAAGGCACGCATCCTGGCCTCGGCCGTGGCGACCGACAGCCTGGCGGTGCACGACCGCCGCGACCCGATGGCGCTCGACGCGGTGACGCTCTCCACGCAGCGGGCGCTGGCCCAGGCGCATCTCGCTCACGCCGGCGTTGACCTGTTCGAGGTTCACGACGCGTTCAGCATCATGGCCGCGCTGTCGCTGGAAGCGGCCGGCTTTGCCAAACCGGGCCAGGCGGTGCAAATGGCGCAGACGGGCGAGATCGCCATCGGCGGCCGGCTGCCCATTTCCACCATGGGCGGCCTGAAGTCACGCGGCCATCCCGTCGGCGCCACCGGCGTCTATCAAATCGTCGAAGTGGTGGAGCAGCTCACCGGCCAGGCCGGCGCGAACCAGGTGCAGGGCGCCACGGTCGGCATGGCCCAGAACATCGGCGGCTCCGGTGCGACGGTGGTGACGCACATTTTGGGAGCGGTGTAGCCTGTCAAAACCTATCATCGGCGGCTTTAACCCTTTTGGACCCGATTCTGGTAGCTTTTGGGGGATGAATTCAGCTACACTATTGACGATTGATGTGCCAGGCACTTTCGGAAGTGCCTGACACGTGGGATATTCTCTGAGGAGGATTTTCGACCATGTCTATTCCGCGTAACTGGCGCACCCGCCAGCAACGATACAGCCTGAAGGCTGAAGTGTGCAACGACTGCGGCAAAACGATCTTCCCGCCGCGCGACGTCTGCCCCCACTGCGCCGGGCAGAAGCAGAGCTGGACGAACCTGAGCGGCCAGGGCCAGGTCTATTCGTACACGACGATGTTCAGCGCGCCGGCCGCGTTCGAGGAGTACACGCCCTATACCATGGCGTTGGTCAAGCTGGCCGAGGGGCCGATGATCACCGCCCAGTTGACCGACGTGGACGCCGAAAAGGTTTTCATCGGCATGCCGGTGGAAATGGTCACGCGGAAGTTGAGCCAGGAAGGGAACGAGGGACAGATTTTGTACGGTTACAAGTTCCGACCGACGCTGCAACCGGCCGCATAGGAGACTCTTCGCTTTTTTACGCCGCTGCGAGATGTCAGGGGCAAAAACCGCTCCGAATGACCGGCGACGGGACGTGCGACGCATCTTGAAGGTGCGTCGCACGTTTTTTGAGTCATTGCATCGTTCAACTCAGCCATGACACTTTGGCATAAATCTGCCGCAGTGTGATTTCGCATGCGACAGATTCGAGCTTCACCGTCGAGTCCAGATCCTCGTAGATCTCGACCAGCCACTTGTCGTCCTCGGTGCGCCGGTAACATTCGACGTGCGGGCGCTTGGATTCGACCGTGACGCATTCCTGCAAGGTGGGAATCTGTTTGTAGAAGTTGAACTTGGCGCCCCGATCGTAGTCGCGGGTGGATTCGGACAGAACTTCGACAAGCAGGACGGGGTTGGTTACGGTGTCATTGCGCCTTTTGACCAGCTCGATCTTGCCGCAGATGACCATCACATCGGGATAGGTGTACAAGCCGCTGCGCTCGACGTGCAGGCGCATGTCGCTGTTAAACACGCGACAGGGTCTCGCGGCCAACCGTGTGCCCAACTCAATAGTCAAATTGACCGCAACCAGGCTGTGGTCGGTCGTCCCTCCCGACATGGCGAAGATCTCGCCGTTGTAGTATTCGCTCTTGTAATCGGCGACCGTTTCCATCGCCAGGTATTCCGCGGGTGTAAAAGTCCTTTTGTTCAGTCGTAACATCGGCTCATCCTCGCTTCTATGGTAAGCATCCACCTGTCTCGGCCTCTCGCCGGGCGTTCAACGTCCTACGCATGATTATACACGAACAGGAGAATCTGTCCACTGTCAAAATCCCCTTCGTGCCAATCCGTGACTGAGGCAAGCGTCCGTCCTGTTGCCGACTTGTGTAAAAAAGATTCCAGTGGTAAGATTGTGTCGGCCGGTTCAACCGACGGCCGCACGAAGCCAGCCCTCCGTGCATCTTCTTTCCCCACACGAAGCGAGGCTACAATGGCAGAGCAAACCGCTTCCAGGCCCCGGCGCAGGCGGTGGCCGATCGTCCTTGGGGCGCTTGGCGTCCTGGCGTTTCTTTTTGTTTTCTTCCTCGGCGCCCTCAAGGTCGTGCAAATTACCGAGTCCACACCCTTCTGCTCGACCTGCCACGTAATGAAGCCCGAAGTGACGGTCTACCACAATTCGCCCCATGCGCGCACGGACTGCGGTATCTGTCACGTGGGGTCGGGCACGTGGCCGGTGGTGCAGGCCAAGCTGCAGAACGTCCGCTATCTGTGGGTCTATCCGCTCAACCTGTACGAGCGGCCCATCAAGACCCCCATCACCAGCCTGCGGCCGGTCGAATACGTCTGCGAGCAGTGCCATTGGCCGCAGAAGTTCTACGAAGATCGCCTGGTGACGCTGAGTCATTATGCACAGAATGAGAAGAACAGCCTGAGCCAGACGTTGTTGCTGATGAAGACCGGCGGCGGCGCACAGACCGCGGGGCTTGGCCGGGGCATCCATTGGCACATCGAGAATCCCGTCTGGTATATCGCGACCGACGAGAAACGCCAGAGCATCCCATGGGTGCAGGCGGAATTCAACGGACAGGTTACGGAGTACCTGGCGACCGACTCGACCCTGACGCCGGAGGAAATCGCCCGCGCCGAGAAACGCAAGATGGACTGCGTGGATTGCCACAACCGCGCCACGCACGTCTTCCGCTCGCCCGCCGATGCGCTCGACGATGCGCTGGCCCGCGGTGTCATCCCGGCCGACCTGCCCGCGATCAAGCAGCAGGGCATGGCCGTGCTGGACAAGACCTACGCCACTGAAGCCGAGGCGGCCCAGGCGATCGCGGCCGTGGAGGACTTCTACAAGACCCAATACGCCGACGTTTACGCCAAGCGCGCGGCGGACGTGAAGACGGCGGTCGCGGGCTTGCAGACCCTTTTCGACACGACCCAATTCCCCTTTATGAAGGTAGGTTGGCAGACGCACCCGAACAACATCGGGCACAAGGACTTCCCCGGCTGCTTCCGCTGCCATGACGGCAAGCACCTGAGCCAAGACAACCAGGCGATCCGGCTGGAGTGCAATCTCTGTCACAGCATCCCCGAGGTGGCCGATCCCGGTAAGCCGCTGCCCGCGGTGCAGATCTCCAATATCAAGGAGCCGGAGACGCACAAGAGCACCACCTGGTTGGCGCAGCACCGCTACAAGTTTGATGTCACCTGCGAAGCTTGTCATACCGTGGATAACCCCGGCGGCACCGATAATTCGAGCTTCTGCTCGAACAGCGCATGCCACGCCTCGCAGTGGAAGTTCGTCGGGCTGAACGCGCCGAAGGTGCATGAGCTGTCCGCGCCGCCGAAAGTGCCGTCAACGGGCGTGCCGAACCCAATCCCGCACCCGGTGACCAACCGCACCGACTGCACGATCTGTCACGCCACAGGTAAGGTGCGGCCCTACCCGGACAATCACACCAGTTTCAAGCCCGACATGTGTGCCGGTTGCCATAAGCCGGTTTTGCAGGAAGTTGCACCGACCGCGACCCCGGCCGCACCGGCCAAGGCCACCCCAGCCCCCACCCAGGCCGCGCCCGCGGGCGCTGGCGGCCCGCCGACTATCCCTCACGACCTGGCCGGACGGGATAACTGCCTGGCCTGCCACAACCCCAACGGTGGCATCAAGCCCGCGCCGAAGAGTCACGTGGGCCGCGCGGCGGATACCTGTCAAACGTGCCACAAGCCGCGGCAGGCCGGCGGCGGCTCAGGGGCCACGGCTACCCCCGCACCAGCCGCGCCTGCAGAAGCCGGCGGCCCGCCGGCCATCCCACACGACTTGACCGGTCGCGACAACTGCCTGCTGTGTCACAACCCGGAAGGCGGCGTCAAGCCCGCGCCGAAGGATCACGTCGGCCGGGCGGTCGAGATGTGCCAGTTGTGTCACAAGCCGAAGTAGATTGAAGCAGTAGAAGCGCAAGTGACCGGCACTTTCAGAATGTCGGTCACTTTTTTCGTGGTACCACCCCCGATGAGCAACCTCAGTTTTCTGCAACCATTCAGAACAAACGGAACGTCAACGCCGCCACGGACAACGGCGGCAACGCCAGCTCGGCCGCGCCATCTTTGACCCGGACACCGGCAAACGGCTCCGACCTGATCACGTCGGGCTGCTCGAACGAATTGGCGGCCTTGGGATCGGATCCGGTCAGAATCTCGGCGCTCTCCAGGCCGGCGATGGTCCGGTCGGCCAGGGTGACGCATAGCGGAGCGGCCGCATCCAGGCTGCGGTTCGTGGCGAAGACGTGCAGCCGGCCGGCATCGAGGATCGCGCTGGCGTCCACGAAGGCCGCGCGGCCCTGGGTCTTGCCCTCGTAGGTCGGGCCATCCACGATCGGCCGCAGCGAGATGCCATTCCGCCGCCGCGAGAACATCTCGAACGCGTAGAAGATGGACTGGATCAGCAACTCGTCCCCGCGCGTCAAGAGCGGCGCGATGACGTTGACGATTTGGGCGATGTTGGCGATCTTGACCACGTCGGCGTGGCGGATGAAGCTGTTCAGAAACCCCGCGGCGACCAGCGCATCCTCCAGGTTGTACACCTCTTCGATCAGGTGCGGCGCGAACTGCCCTTCGCCGTCCGTCTGGTGATTCTTGTACCAGACGTTCCATTCGTCGAAGCAGAGATAGGTGCGCTTCACCCTGCGGCGCCTGGCCTGGACGAACCGGCAGGCCGCATCCATTTCCTCGATCTGACGGTCAATCGAGTTGGTGACGGCCAGGTAATCGGCCGTGTCGTGGTCTCGATTGCCCACGTAGCGGTGCAAGCTCACATAATCGGCCAGATCGCTGATGTGTTCCAGCACTTGCCGATCCCATTCCATGTAGGTCGGCAGGCCGGTGGTGCAAGAGCCGCAGGCCACCAGCTCGATTGTCCGATCCACGTCCTTCATCATCTTGGCAGCCTGTTGGGCGCGGATGGCGTACTGGTCGGCCGGGACGTGGCCGAGCTGCCAGGGACCGTCCATCTCGTTGCCCAGACACCACAACTTGATGCCATGCGGCTCCGGGTGGCCGCCTGCGGCGCGCAGGTCGGCGTAGCGCGTGCCGGGCGGGCAGTTGCAGTATTCGACCCAATTGCGCGCCTCTTCGGGCGTGCCCGTGCCCAGGTTGACCGTAATCATGGGTGTCCAGCCCATGATCCGGCACAACCGGATGTACTCGTCGGTGCCGAAGCGGTTCGGCTCGCGGCTCTGCCAGGCCAGCTCGCGCACGGTGGGTCGCCGGTCGCGCGGGCCGATGCCGTCCAGCCAGCGGTAGCCCGAGGCGAAGTTGCCGCCAGGGTAGCGCATGGCGGTCATGTCCAGCCGGCGCAGCGCGGCCAATACATCCGACCGGAAGCCGTCGGGGTCGGCGTGGCGGCTCTGAGGGTCGTAGACGCCCTCATAGACGGCCCGGCCCATGTGTTCCAGAAACCCGCCGAAGATGCGCGGGTCAACAGGACCGACTTGGAAGCGGGTGTGCAGGTGAATCGTAGTGATTTCCATCGGGTAAGTCCTCCTTGCTGGGCCCCATCATACTGCGAGCGCGCTGCTTCGCCAAGCCCGGGCTTAATGTCCGATGAGGATCTCCAACACAAAAAAGCTCGGCGCAGTTTCCTGCGCCGAGCTTTTCAGTATCAAACCAGTTGAGCCTTACTTGCCCTTCAGATCTGAGGTGCAGTTGGGGCAGCGGGTGGCCTTGAGCGGGATGGTGCTCAGGCAGTAGGGGCATTCCTTCGTGTTCGGCTTCGGCGCGGCCGGGGCCGGCTGGGCCTTCATCTTGTTGACCGCCTTGACCACCAGGAAGATGGCGAAGGCCACGATCAGGAAGTTGATCAGGGCGTTGATGAAAAGCCCGTAGTTGAGAGTGACGGCGCCGGCCTTCTGCGCATCGGCCAGGGTCGCGGCGACCGGCCCCTTCAACGTGATGAAGAGGTTCGTGAAATCCGTACCGCCGAGCAGCAGACCGACCGGCGGCATCAGGATATCCTTGACGAACGACGTCACGATCGCGCCGAAGGCCGCACCGATCACGATGCCAACGGCCAGGTCCAAGACATTGCCTTGCAGGATGAACTTCTTAAATTCCTTCAGCATAGAGCCTCCTCGAAAAATGGTGGTGGAGCGACGCCGGCTCGGCGCCCCTGGGATGGATGGATCTGGTAGACCGGGCCAGCCGGGGCGATACGCTCATTCCGCCCCAATCCGTTCGGAATCATACTACTTTTCTCCGATATTATCAAGGGGATTCGTTACGAATCGGATTACTGGCTTCATGCGCCGCATCGACGCGCGGCCCCGATTGTAGTCTTCCCGCTTTTCATTTGTGGCTTATTTGAGTATAATCAGCTTCGTCATTGTCAGTATCTCGTATCCAATATCCAATCGCTAGGAGGACACCATGAGCAACGGTCAGGAAGCCCCGGTCTTTTACAAGCCATCGCCCGAAATCGTCGCCAATGCCAACGCCAAGAGCTATGAAGAACTCGCCCGCCACGCCAGCGAGGATTTGCCCGGCTTCTGGGCCAAGCAGGCCGAGCAGTTCGAGTGGTTCCAAAAGTGGGATACGGTGCTCGATGAGTCGGCCGCGCCCTTCTACAAATGGTTCACCGGCGGCAAGACCAACATCGTCTACAACTGCCTGGATCGGCACGTCGCCACCTGGCGGCGCAACAAGCTGGCGCTGATCTGGGAAGGCGAAAACGGCGAGGTACGCACCTTCTCCTATCACGCGCTCAACCGCGAGGTGTGCAAGTTCGCCAACGTCCTCCGCAGCATGGGCGTGAAGAAGGGCGACCGAGTGACGATCTACATGGGCCGCGTGCCCGAGCTGCCCATCGCCATGCTCGCGTGCGCCAAGATCGGCGCGATCCATTCGGTGGTCTACGGCGGCTTCTCGGTGGAAGCGCTCCACGGCCGGCTGGAAGACAGCCAGTCGAACGTGGCGATCACCTGCGACGGCGGTTACATGAACGGCAAGATCGTGGAGCTGAAGAAGATCATGGACGAGGCGCTCAAGCGCGCGGCCACGGTCGAGCACGTGATCGTCTTCAAGCGCACCGGCCACGACGTGCCGATGGAGGCCGGACGCGACTACTGGTATCACGACCTGATGGCGCTGCCCATCGCCCGGTCGGCCGCGGGCGGCAACCGCTGCGAGACCGAGGTGATGGACGCCGAGGATCCGCTCTTCATGCTCTACACCTCCGGCACGACCGGCAAGCCGAAGGCGATCCTGCACACCCACGGCGGCTATATGGTAGGTGTGGCGACCACGCTTAAGTGGGTGTTCGACCTGAAGGAAGAAGACCGCTGGTGGTGCGCGGCCGATCCGGGCTGGGTCACCGGTCACTCGTACATCGTCTACGGGCCGCTGCTGCTTGGCGCCACCAGCTTCATGTACGAGGGCGCGCCGACCTACCCCTATCCCAACCGCTGGTGGAGCATGGTCGAGAAGTACGGCATCAACGTCCTCTACACCGCGCCCACGGCCATCCGCGGGCTGATGCGCTTCGGCGAGGCGTGGCCCAACCGGCACGATCTGTCGTCGCTGCGGCTGCTCGGCACCGTCGGCGAGCCGATCAACCCCGAGGCGTGGCGCTGGTATCATCGCGTCATCGGCAAGGAGCGGTGTCCCATCATGGATACCTGGTGGCAGACCGAAACCGGCATGTTTATGATTACGCCGCTGCCGGTGGTAGATCTCAAGCCGGGCAGCGCCACCCGCCCCTTCCCCGGCGTCGTCGCCGACATCGTGGATGACCAGGGCCGGCCGGTGGCGACGGGCGAGGAAGGCTACCTGGTGCTCAAACGGCCGTGGCCCGCGATGCTGCGCACGATCTACCGCGACCCCGATCGCTACGTCCAGCAGTATTGGACCAAGTACCCTGGCCTCTACTTCACCGGCGACAGCGCGCGGCGAGACGAGGACGGCTACTTCTGGATCATCGGCCGGGTGGACGACGTGCTCAAGGTCTCCGGCTATCGCCTGGGCACAGCCGAGATCGAGAGCGCGTTGGTGAGTCACCCCGCGGTGGCCGAGGCCGCGGCCATCGGGCTGCCGCACGAGATCAAGGGCAACGCGATCCACACCTACGTGATCCTGAAGGCCGGTCACGAGCCGTCCGAGGCGCTGGCCGAAGAGCTGAAGGTACACGTGGGCCACGAGTTGGGGCCGATCGCCAGGCCGGAGAAGATCAACTTCGTGCCACAACTGCCCAAGACGCGCAGCGGCAAAATCATGCGCCGCGTGCTGCGGGCGCGGGCGCTGGGGCTGCCGGAAGGGGACGTGACGACGTTGGAGGAGTGAGGCAGCGGATGGCAGCGGATAAGCGGATGCCCCCGCGTGCGACGCGGGGCATCCGCTTTCAACAGGGTGGCTACCGGTACGCCACCGCCGCAAACCGTAGTCGTCGCCAGAGGGCCGGGGCCGGCTCGGGGCGCAACGGCGCGACGGCCGGCTCGGTCAGGTTCATCAGCACCGCGATCTCGTCGCACGCGTCGAACTTCTGGCAATAGATGCACTCGTGCCAGATCTTGGGCGAAATGGCCCAACGATCCACGGTGTCGAAGCCGCACCGGTTGAAAAAGCCCTCGCTGAGCGTCAGCGCGCAAATCTGGTCGTAGCCGGCATCGCGCGCCCGAGCCACTAACGTCCCCACCAGTCGCCGGCCCAGGCCGATGCTGCGGACCTCGGGCGCGACGGCCAGCGAACGCAGCTCGGTCAGCCGCGAGGTCAGCTCCACGTTCGAGCCGCAGCCGACTACCTTGCCGCCCTGCTCGGCCACCAGGAACCACTTCAGCACGCGTTGGATCTGCTCGCGCGTGCGCGGCAGCATCAGGTTTTGCGCCGAATAGCCGTTGACAATGCCCAAAACACCTTCGATGTCGGCTTCGACCGCGGGTCGGATTTCGATGTCCATAGTTTCTACAGTTCCTTGAACACCCCGCTCAACCGCTCCACCAGCAGATCAATCTCCTCGCGGGAGATGACCAAGGGCGGCACCAGGCGGAGGATGTTTGACCCGGCGTTGACCATGAGCAGGCCGTGGCGATAGCCCGCGACCACCACGTCGGCGGCCGGAATATCCAGGTCCGCGCCGAGCATCAAGCCCACCCCGCGCACCTCGGTGATGTGAGGCGAGTTGATCTCCTCCAGCCGCTCACGCAGGTACGCGCCCTTGGCGGCCACGTCGGCCAGGAACGCGGGATCGGAGACGCGGGCCAGCACCGCCTCGGCCACGGAGGCGACCAGCGGCCCACCCGCAAAGGTGCTGCCGTGATCGCCCGGGTGCATCACGTCGGCGACGGCCTCCGTCATCAGCACCGCGCCCATCGGCAGGCCGCCTGCCAGCGGTTTGGCCGCGGTCAGCAGGTCGGGCGTGACGCCGTAGCCCTGGTAGGCCCAAAGCGCGCCCGTTCGCCCCAGCCCACACTGGATTTCGTCGAAAATCAGCAGCGCGTGATGGCGGTCGCATAGCTCCCGCAGTCCGGCCAGGAACGCCGGCGTCGCGGGGTGGATGCCGCCCTCGCCCTGCACCGGCTCGACGATCACCGCGCATACGTCGTCGCCCATGACGGCTTCCGTCCCCGCCAGATCGTTGAACGGCGCGATCCGCACCCCCGGCAGCAGCGGCCGGAACGGCGCCTGGTACTTCTCACGCGGGGTCACGGCCAGCGCGCCGAAGGTGCGACCGTGGAACGCGCCGGTGAACGCGACGATCGCGCTCTTCTCCGGGCCGTAGGTGTCGTGCGCCCACTTGCGCGCAAACTTCAGCGCGCCCTCATTGGCCTCCGCGCCCGAATTGCAGAAGAAGACCCGGTCCGCGAAGCTCGTCTCGCACAGTTTTTGCGCCAGCCTAGCCTGTGGGGCCGAGTGGTAGAGGTTGGACACGTGCCACAGCTTGCCCGCTTGCTCGGTGAGGACGGCCACCAACTCCGGGTCGGCGTGCCCCAGCGCGTTGACCGCGATCCCCGCCATGCAATCCAGGTACGCGGCTCCGTCGGTGTCGTAGACCCAGCACCCCTGGCCGTGATCGAGCACAAACGGCGCGCGGGCGTAGGTGCCGAGGACGTAGGTCTGTTCGAGATCAGTGATTTCTCTTGTTGTCATGGTAGACTCCGAGTGTGATAAGACGTACTGCGTGCTACGTGCTGCGTGAGAATTTACGGAAGACCCGCCGCCAATCACGTATCACTCGTCACGCATCACGAATCACGGCTGTCCCTTCACCGCGCGCCAGCCCGTCCAAATCTGTAATCACCGCCTGATAGACGCCGCTGGCGACGGCTTCGGTGGCCGAGCGCACCTTGGGAATCATGCCGCCGGTGATGTGGCCGTCAGCGATCAGCCCCTCGATCTGGCCGACGGTGAGTGCGCGCAGGGTGCGGCCCGTCACCGCCACGCCCGGCACGTTGCTGACAAAGATCAGCTTACTCGCCTCGACCGCTTTCGCCACGCCCGCGGCCACGTGGTCGGCGTTGACGTTGTAGGCCAGGCCATCATCGCCGAGCGAAACCGGCGAAATGACCGGGGTCAGGCCGAGGTCGAGCAGTTGCAACAGCGCCTCGCCATTGACCGCGATCACCTGGCCCACCAGCCCCAGGCTCTTGCCGTGGACGGTCAGCGGCGTCGTGCGCACCAGCCCCAGATCCACCCCGCTGAGGCCGAGCGCATCCACACCGCCGTTCACCAGCCAGCGCACCAGCCGGGTGTTGACCGTGCCATTCAGGGTCATCTCCACCAGGCGCAGGCTGGCCGGGCTGGTGGCACGCAGCCCTTCGACCGTCTCGAACCCGACACCAAGTTGGCTGTGAAGCTCAGTGATCTCCTTGCCGCCGCCGTGGACGATCGCCACCGCATACTCGGCCAGCAACCCCTTGACCGCGGTCACGAACCCCTTCAGAAACGCCTCGTCCTCCACCTGGTTGCCGCCGATTTTGAGGACGAGGACGGGCTTGCCCATTGCGCTCATATTCGATCTCCTGAACGTGCTACGTGACGAGTGCTACGTGATCTGCGGCAATCGGTTCTTGACCTTCACGCAGTATGTATCACGTTTCACGTCTCACATTAACCCCGTTGTCTCCGCTACCCCAAACATCACATTCATATTCTGCACCGCCTGCCCCGACGCGCCTTTGATCAGGTTGTCAATGCTCGACGTGACGATCAGTGTGTTCGTGCCGGGCACCGCGGTCAGGCCGATGGCGCAGAAGTTGGTGCGGACGGTGTGCCCCATCGTCGCCACCTGGCCCGTGGGCAGCACGTAGACGAACGGCTCGTCGGCATACATCGCCTCGTATCGCACCCGCACGTCGCCTTCGGTCACCCCCTCCGGCAGTGTCACGTAGATCGTCGAAAGCATCCCCTGGCTGACCGGAACCAGATGGGGCGAGAAGATGAGTTGCCATGACGGGTTGGAGGTTGGAGGTTGGAGATTAGAGATTGGAGGTTGGAGATTGGAGATTGGAGGTTGGCAATCTGCAATCTGCAATCCGCAATCTGCAATCCGCAGTTCCTGCTCCATCTCCGGCACGTGCCGATGGCTCCGGCCGATGCTGTAGGGGCTGAGGTTCTCGTTCGCCTCGACGAAATGCGTCTTGAGCGACGGCGACCGCCCCGCGCCGGAGACGCCCGACTTGCTGTCCGCGATGACCGTGCCGGTGAGCCAGCCCGCCTGCGCCAAAGGCGCCAGGCCCAGGATCACGCTGGTGGGATAGCAGCCGGGGTTGGCGACCAGGCCCGCACTCGCGATCTCGGCCCGGTGCAGCTCCGGCAGGCCGTAGACCGCCTCGGCCAGCAGGTCGGTGTGGTGATGAGGATGGCCGTACCACTGCTCGTAGACGGCCGCGTCGTGCAGGCGGAAGTCTGCGCTCAGGTCAATGGCCTTGACGCCCGCCCGCCGGGCCGCGGCCACGTGCTCCTGCGCCGCGACGTGCGGCAGGCAGCAGAAGACCAGGTCAACGCCCGCGTAGTCCGCGGACGCGGACGCGATCAGCTTGCGATTGCCGAGCGTCGGCGACACGGCGAACACGTCGCCGAACCGCTGTCCGGCCGATTGCTCCGAGGTCAGCCAGACGACCTGGGCTGCCGGATGGCGCTGCAGCAGCTTGAGCAACTCCAGCCCGGTGTAGCCGGTTGCGCCGATGATGCCGATGGTGATCATGTCAGTTTTCTCCACTCCGATGCTGCTCCCTCTCCCTTGCCGCAGCGGGGGAGAGGGCTGGGGTGAGGGGGCAACAAAAAAACCAGCACCCTGGTCTGGGTGCTGGTTGCCTGAATCTACCTTAGACGTTCGGCCCGCGTGCGTCCCCCTGGACCGGGTGTTACCCCGCTCTACCAAGACGACGACGAGGAAATCGTAGGCTGAAGGCCACGAATGCTGCTCCGAACGCTCTGTATGCTTCTGGTCGGTTGTCCGACCCTCTTCGACGGCGAGAGTTTAGCACAGAAGCCGTGGGCTGTCAAAAGCAGATGCCCGGTTAGTGGATCACCGATTTAGGTGTGGGATCAATGCGGGTGACCACGATGCGCGAGCGATCAAGCATCGCGCCCACCTGCGGCGCAAGCTCCTTCTGCCAATAGTCCGTCTCGTAGACCGCCTTGTAGAGCGCGACCCGCTCCTCCTCGCTCTCGAAACGGCGAATCCAGATGTACAGATCATCCTCTTGCTGGGCGACGAAGCTGCCTACCACGACCATACCTTTCGAGACCTGGTAGGGGATGATGACCTCTTCCATGAACTTGACCCACTTTTCGCGTTGGCCGGGGAAGGTGCGGTACTGACGAAGCTCGAAGAACATGATAACCTCCTGAAGATGGGCGTCTCATCGGTCGTAGGGCCGCGAGATGATGCTCGCTGGATTGTAGCCGTGGTCATGCAGGGTGTCAATCCAGGGCATAAGGCGCGAGCGCGAACCTTTGCCAAAACCCACCCACAATGCTAAACTGTAGTCGCTTCCACCGCTTGAGTGTGGCAACTATCCTGAAACTCGACGAGGTCCGACCATGCCCCTTTCCGCCTGGTATCGTTGCATCCGCGGCTGCTCTGGCCGCCACAGCGTCTTCGATGTGATCTACCGTTGCCCCACGTGCGGCGGCCTGCTGGAAGTGGCCCACGACACCGCCGCGCTGGCCGAGCGTTCCGGCCCCGAATGGCGCGCGCTGTTTGAGCAGGGACTAGGGACTAGGGATCAGGGATCAGGCGTCTGGGCCAAAAGAGAATGGGTGCTGCCCCAAATTCGACCTGAAAACACGATCACTTTGGGCGAAGGCTACACGCCGCTGATCCATTCCCCGCGCCTGGGCCGCGACCTGGGAGTGGAGGACCTGTGGGTCAAGCAATGCGGGGTCAGCCACACCGGCTCGTTCAAGGATCTGGGCATGACCGTGCTGGTGAGCGCGGTGGCGCAGATCATAGCCGATGGTACGGGCGGGGTGCCCCCGCCCGTACGCGCGGTCGCGTGCGCGTCTACCGGCGACACCTCGGCGGCGCTGGCGGCCTATGCGGCGGCCGCGGGCATCCCCGCGATCGTCTTTTTGCCCCGCGGCAAGATCACCACCGCGCAGCTCATCCAGCCGATCAGCCACGGCGCGCGCGTGCTGGCGCTCGATACCGACTTCGACGGCTGCATGAAGATCGTCAAAGAGGTGACGCAGGACAACACCATCTACCTGGCGAACTCCATGAACTCACTGCGGGTCGAGGGCCAGAAGACGGTCGGGGTCGAGATCATCCAGCAGCTCGGCTGGCAGGTCCCCGATTGGATCGTGCTCCCCTCCGGCAACCTGGGCAACGTCTCCGCGCTGGCGAAGGGGCTGGCGTTGGCGCATGAGTTGGGCGTCATTGACCGCGTGCCGCGGCTGGTCGCAGCCCAGGCCGAGGCTGCCAACCCGCTCTATCGAGCCTATCTCAAGGGGTTCGAGCGTCTCGAACCGGTGACAGCCGGCCCCACGGCTGCTTCGGCTATACGAATCGGCGACCCCGTCAGCTACGAAAAGGCCGTTGTTGCGCTGCGCGATTTCAACGGGATAGTCGAGCAGGCCAGCGAAGATGAGCTGGCCGACGCCGCGGCCCTGGCCGACCGCGCCGGCCTCTATGCCTGCCCGCACACCGGCGTCGCCCTGGCCGTCGCGGCCAAGCTGGCCCGCCGCGGGATCATCCAGGGGGGCCAGCGCGTCGTCGTCATCTCCACCGCGCACGGGTTGAAGTTCAGCGAGTTCAAGATCGGCTACCACGAGGGCGCCCTGGCCGACGTGATCGCCCGGCGCCGCAACCCGCCGGTGGAGCTGCCCGCGGATGCGGGCGCGGTGAAGGCGGAACTGGACAAATGGCTTCGCGGTGTCCCTGCGCGTGACGACTGAGCACCTCCGTAACGGAACTTGATCGAAAGTGCTTCCTCTGGTATCATTCCAGGTACTAAATCGTGTACCATCAGGAGTCAAGCTATGAACACTATACCGGCCCAGGAGATCAAGCGCCGCGGTATTGCCGCGGTGGACGATCTGATCGCCAAGGGGGATCTCCACATCATCCGCAACAACCAGCCGCAGTACGTCGTACTCTCGCAAGAACGCTACCAGACGTTGCTCGAAGCGCAGGAAGATGCCTATGAGGCGCGTGTGCGCGCGTCGCTGGAAGATCTCAAGGCAGGGCGCGTGAAGCGGGGTACGGCTGAGGACTTGATCAGAGAACTGAAGCTGGAAGACTGAGGCATGTACACGCTTGTCTGGACTGCCCGTTTCACGCGTTCGGCGGAAAGTTTCGTGCAGCGCCATCCGGAGTTGCGAGCGAAGTTTGCCGCAGTTCTGCGCGATCTGGCAAGCGATCCGTTCCAGCCTCACCTCAAATATCACCAGCTCGGCGGCAAACTGAAAGGCGTCCAGGCGGTCAGCATCACCTACAGCTACCGCATTTCCCTGACCCTTGTCATTGCGGAAAAAGAGATCATCCTGCTCGATATCGGCAGCCATGACGAGATGTACCGATGAGTGGATCAGCGACTCTCCCGCTAAAGCTGCGTACCGTTTTGGAAGCAGCCGAGATGAGAATCCAGGCGACAGGCGGCATTCCGCACGACGAGTTTTGGCGACAAGGGGGATTCACCCAAATGCACGTATTGAACATCAACATCGGCTCCGCCCGCATCATCGGCAACGCGAAAGCATCCCCCAAGACCGGTATCTATAAATTACCGGTTGCCGGGCCTGTGCATGTGACCGCTGGCGGCCTCCCCGGCGACGCGATCTGCAGCGTTAAGCATCACGGCGGCCCCGACCAGGCGGTCTACGTTTACGGCGGCGCAGATTATGCCTGGTGGGCGGCTGTGCTGGGGCAGGCGCTTGCGCCCGGCACGTTCGGCGAAAACCTCACGATCAGCGACCTGGAGAGCGCGGGGCTTGCCATCGGCGACCGGTTGCACGTTGGCGCGGTGATCTTGGAGGTGACCGCGCCGCGCATCCCGTGCGGGACCTTCGCGCAGCGCATGGGCGATCCTGGCTTTGTGGAGCGTTTCCGCGCCGCCGAGCGGCCGGGCTTCTACTGTCGCGTGGTGCGCGAAGGGGTGATCCAGGCCGGGCAGCCGGTGACGCTGGAGCCGTATGCGGGCAAGCCGGTCACGATCATCGAGGTCTTTCGCGATTACTACGAGCCGGAGCTAACGCCGGCCGCCATCCGCCGCTTTCTCGCTGCACCGCTGGCGATCCGCACCCACAAGAAGAAGAAGGAGCAGCAACTTCACGGCGGCAAGCATGGTTAGGCCGGCCGTCTTCACGCCGCGCCTGGCTGTGGTGCTGCCCGCAACCCATGCCTTGCTGCTCTCAGCCAATCTGACGTTGGATGACCGGGTGTCGCGGGTCGTCTTGCATGGCTCGCGCGGGCTGGCCGGCGGCTCCCGGCCTGACTCCGATGTGGATTTGAGCCTGATCGCTGAACACGATCCGGCGTCAACCCAAGCGGAACTCGAAGATCAGCTTCGCGAGATCACGGCGGCAACCCTGGATAACTGGCGCGGCACCGTCGAGGTTGATCTGGCAGTGGTCTTCGATCGGCGCGGCTGTGGCCTCATGTGCTTTGCCCACGAGACCTGGGACGATCGGCTTTGTACGGTGGGCGGCGTGGATTGCTTCGGCCTCTTCAAGATTCAGAAGGGCTTCGGCGGAATCGTAACCAACGCCGGCGTGCAAGTCGGGCTGATGCACCCCTGTTTGATGATCTGGCAGCGCTCTTGAGCGGCGTCTCACTTACAGAGTCGAACTGAAGGCCATCGGCTGCGCCGGTATCTTCCACGATGATCTGCTGATGGACAGACCCATCTCACAAAAGCGCGCCACACGGCGCGGAGGAGATCAAATGGAACCCATCGAAGGGCTTTTGCCACGCACCGAATGCACGATCCACTACTGGACCGGCGGACCGGCGGATGCGCCGCTGGTCGTCTTCACCCACGGCGCCACGGTGGACCACCATGAATGGGACGCCACGCTGCCGCTGGTCGGCGAGCATTTTCGCGTCCTGGCGTGGGACGTGCGCGGCCACGGCCTCTCACGCCCGGCGCCCTTCTCTCTGGCGGCGGCCGAGGATGATCTGCTCGCCCTGCTCGATGCGCTTCAGGCGACGCAAGCCGTTTTCGTGGGCCACTCGATGGGCGGCAACCTGCACCAAGAGTTGGTTTTTCATCACCCCGAGCGGGTTAAGGCGCTGGTCTGCCTGGATTGCACCTGGAACTTCCAGAGGCTCACGGCGCTGGAGTCTTTCAGTCTGAGCATCGCCGGGCCGATCTTCAAGCTCTATCCGTACAAGTTGCTCGTGGATCAATCCCTGGCTGCGACAGCGACGTCGGCAGCATCACAGGCGCTCTTGCGCCCCGCCATGGAGAGCCTGAGCAAAGACGAGTTCGTCCGGATCATGCTGGCGACCTCCGCGTGTCTGCACTATGAACCAGGTTACCGCATCAACAAACCGCTGCTGCTCATCATCGGCGACAAGGATGCCACGGGCAACATTCGCAAGATCATGCCGATCTGGGCCGCGCAGGAGCCTGATTGCCGCCTGGTTGTCATCCCCAACGCCAGGCACGCCGTCAACCTCGACGATCCGGCGCTCTTCCACGAGACGCTGCTGGATTTCTTGCTGCGTAGATGCCGGTAACGTGACGCTTGAACTCCGGGTGGTGTCCTCGGTCGAGATGACCCAGGCGCAGCGTGACGCCATCGTCGCGTTGTGCTCCGAGGTCTTCAAGCTCGACTATGCGTTCTATATGAACCTAGGGCTGCCCAGCGTTCACGTGCTGGGCTATCTTGGCGAGCGCCTGGCGGCGCACGCGCTGTGGTTGACGCGGCGGCTGCGCATAGGGAGTGGGCCGTGGCTCGATGCCGCGTACGTGGAGGGCGTGGCGACGCACGCCGATTTCCGCGGCCGCGGTTATGGCTCCGCGGTGATGCGCCGTCTGCAGGCGGAGGTCGGCGGCTTCGACCTGGTGGCACTGTCGCCGTCAGATGCGGGCTGGTACGAACGGCTGGGTTGGGTGCGCTGGCGGGGACCGCTGGTCATCGTCAAGGATGGCGTGGCGCAAGCGACGCCTGACGACGAGGTCGTGGTGTATCGGACGCCGCGAACAGGCGACCTCGATTTGAGCGCCCCGCTCACCGGGGGATGGCGTCCGTTTGAGCTGTGGTAATCGCATTCACGTGCCGGGCGACGCCGCAAGTGCCTGGCACGTTCGTCCGAGGATTTGGGAGGTATCATGACAACCGTAGCAGCGCCCCTGCCCCGCAGCACCCCAGAGGCCCAGGGAATCCCATCATCCGCCATCACGGCGTTCCTGGAAGCGGCCGAGCAGGATGAGTGCGGCCTGCACAGCTTCATGCTGCTGCGGCACGGTCACGTGGTGGCCGAAGGCTGGTGGTCGCCCTATGCGCCGGACGCGCCGCACATGCTCTTCTCGTTGAGCAAGAGCTTTACCTCGACCGCGGTCGGCATGGCCGTGGCCGAGGGGCGTCTGTCGGTGGATGACCCCGTGCTGGCCTTCTTCCCCGCAGAGGCGCCGCGCAAGCCGAGCGAGAACCTGGCCGCCATACGCATCCGGCATCTCCTGTCTATGTCCACCGGGCACGACCACGACACGACCGAGCACCTTTACAAGCGTCGCGATGGCGACTGGCCCAGGGCGTTTTTGGCCCGGCCGGTGGCGCACGCGCCGGGGACTCACTTCCTCTACAACACCGGCGCCACCTACATGCTGTCCGCGATCGTGCAGCGGGTGACCGGGATGACGTTGCTGAATTATCTGCGGCCGCGCTTGCTGGCGCCGCTGGGCATCGAGGGCGCCACGTGGGAGACCTGCCCGCGCGGGGTCAACACGGGGGGATTTGGGCTCAGCATCAAGACCGAGGATATTGCCCGCTTCGGACAACTGTACCTCCAGCGGGGTGTGTGGGGTGGCCAGCATCTCCTGCCCGAAACCTGGGTGATGGCGGAGGCGTCGGCACGACAGGCGTCCAACGGGACCAACGCAGAGAGCGACTGGGAGCAAGGTTACGGCTATCAATTCTGGCTCTGCCGGCACGGCGCCTATCGTGCGGACGGCGCGTTCGGCCAGTTCTGCGTGATCCTGCCCGAGCAGGACGCCGTGGTGGCGATCACTGCCGGCACGCCGAACATGCAGGCTGTGCTGAACCTGATCTGGACGCACCTGCTCCCTGCGCTGGCGCCGGCCCCGCGTGCCGAGGATGTCGCCGCACAGTTGTCCATGCCGGATGCGACGCCCCGACTGATGAAAACAGCGGAGGCGGCTCCCACGCCGCCGGAGCGTCGGGCATGGGAGCCCGACCCGCTATTCTCAGGGCAGGAGGCATTGGCCCGCAAGCTGAGCAGCCTGGCCCTGTCCCCCGTGCAAGGGCAGCCATCTTCGTCCGTCGCGCCAAAGGTGTCGGGCCAGCGGTATCACTTCACAGGGAAGCGTGCGCCGCTGCGGGCGATCTCGTTCGACTTTGGCCGCGATGAGGATGTCTGCACCGTGCAGGATGACCGCGGCGAGCATCGGGTGATCTGCGGCCGCGGCGCCTGGGCCACGGGCATCACAACCTGGGATCTGACGCATCCGCATCCCACGGCTCACAATGGGCGCCTGCCCGTCGCCGCCAGCGGAGCATGGACGGCCGAGGACACCTATGAGCTGCGGCTTTACTTCACCGAGACGCCTTTCTGTTCTACAATCGTCTGCAAGTTTGTGGCCGATAAGGTGAAGCTGAAGTTCCGGGTCAACGTGTCGTTTGGCCCAACCGAATTTCCGCAGTTGACCGGCCAGATCGGTGAAGCGTCGTGACTTGGGTCATTTAGCAGTACCGCAAAACTCGCTTTGTCACCCTGAGCGGGTTAGCCCCGTGAAGTGCGTTGCGGCGAGAATCCAGCGAAGGGTCTCGTTGTGGGCCAGAGAACCTGTCCTGAACGCAGTGAAGGATTCTTCGCTGGTGTCACGCCGTTACGCGAGATTCGGGGCAGACCCGCTCAGAATGACAGGCAGCAGGCAGCGAGTGTTGTGTCATTGCGTCAATGCCGAAAACTCGTCGTCAAATTCGTCATTTTGCCTATTGACATTAACGTTACGTCATACCTTATACTGCCGGCCATGGAGACACGCTTGAAAGTTCGCACCGTGCGTCAACTCGCCACTCTGGCCGGGATCAGTGTCCGGACGCTGCACCACTACGACCAGATCAAGCTCCTGAAGCCATCGGCTCGCACCGAAGCGGGCTACCGGCTGTATGGGGAGGCGGACTTGCTGCGCCTGCAGCAAATCCTCTTCTTCAAGGAGCTTGACTTCCCGTTGGCTGAAATCCAGGCGATCCTCGACCGGCCCGGATTCGATCAGGCCCAGGCGTTGCGCAATCACCGGCGGATGTTGGGCGAGCGGGCCGAACGGCTGGCGCGTCTCCTGCGAACCGTTGATCGGACTATCGCAAAACTAACAGGAGAGGATACCATGCCGGTCACAGATGAAGAGCTGTACGAAGGCTTCTCACCGAAGGAAAGAGAAGAATACAAGGGCTATGAAGCCGAGGCGCGCGAGCGCTGGGGCGAAATGGCGGCTGAATCACAACACCACGTGCGGCAGATGTCGAAGGCGCAGTGGCAGGCGGTCAAAGACGAAGGCGACGCCGTCTCGCGGCTGATGGCCGAGCTGATGGGCCGGCCGGTCAGCGATCCGCAGGTGCAGGCGGCCATGGCGCGCCAGCACGCCTGGATCGAAAACTTCTACCCGTGCTCAGCCGAGATCTTTCGCGGGCTGGGCCAGATGTACGTGGACGATCAACGCTTCACGGCCAACTACGACAAGTACCGCCCCGGCCTGGCCGTGTTCATGCGGGATGCGATGACGTACTACGCCGAGCACAGCCTGGCTGGATGAAAACAAGACCTTCGAGGTCTGCGAGACCTCGAAGGTCTGATCTATCCGCCACACCCCCCAAGCGGCGTGATCGCGCCCGGCCAGCACATCCCCATCAACTCCACCTCGCCTGGACTGTCCAGCCCTACACGCGATGTTCTGCGCTTGCCCGCGCGCGGGAAAAGGTGTACAATCCGTCTATCACGTCACTCAACGAGGAGGAGATCATGGACATCGGCATCCCTAAGCAACGGCGCCCCTACGACTACCGGGCCGGCCTCACCCCGATGGGAGTGGAGATTCTGACCCACCACGGCCACCGCGTCTACGTGGAGACGGGCGCGGGACAGGGCAGCGGCTTCGAGGACGAACGCTACCGCAACGCCGGCGCGCAGATCGTCTATAGCCCCGAGGAGGTCTACGGCCGCGGGCAGATGATCCTCACCGTCTCGCGGCCCCTGATCCCCGAATTTGACCTGCTGCAAGAAGGGCACATCCTATGCGGCTTCCTCCACCTGGCGGTCGCGCATCCGGGCAAAATTGACCTCCTGCTCGAGCGCAAGGTGACGGCCATCGGCTACGAGACGATCCAGACCGAGGACGGCCACCTGCCTGTGCTGACCGCGGCCAGCCAGATCGCCGGGCGGATGATCGCGACGATTGCGGCGCAACTGCTGCAGAATCACGAGGGCGGCCACGGCATCCTGCTGGGCGGCGTGCCGGGCGTACCGGCGGCCAAGGTCGTCATCCTGGGCGCAGGCATCGTGGGGACGAACGCGGCCCGCTTGTTCGAGGCCATGGGCGCCGATCTCACCATCCTCGATACGGACGTACGTAAGCTGCAGATGCTCGAAGATCGCGGCTTCCGGGCGCACACCATCGTCGCCCACGACTTCAACATCGCCAAGGCCGTCAAACGCGCCGATGTGCTGGTGGGCGCGGTGCTGATCCCCGGCGCGCGCGCGCCGCACGTCGTCACCCGCGAGATGGTGCGCAGCATGAAGCCGCGTTCGGTCCTCATGGATGTCTCGATTGACCAGGGCGGCTGCATCGAGACCAGCCATCCCACCACCTATCAGAATCCCACCTACATCGAAGAAAACATCATCCACTACTGCGTGCCGAACATGACCGGTGTGGTGGCCCGCACCACCACGCACGCGTTCAACAACGCAGCCTGGCCCTACATCCTGGAGATCGCGGACAAGGGATTGGAGCAGGCATTGGCCGACGACTCGGCCCTGCGCCACGGCCTGAACATCCACGCCGGCGTGATCGTCCACCCAGCCCTCCGCGAATCGCTGGGAGGTGAAGAATGATCCCACAGTATCACAAGAAGCTCTGCTCGGCCGACACCGCGGTGCAGACGATCAAATCACACGACCGCCTCTTTATGACCGGCAACTGCTCCGTGCCGAAGGAGCTGTTGGCCGCATTGGTGCGCCGCGCCCCCGAGCTAGAGGATGTGGAGATTTGCCAGGTGCTCACCCTCGGCCCGGCCGATTACGTGGCGCCGGAGATGGCCGGCCACATCCGGGTGAACTCGCTCTTCATCAGTGCCAACGTGCGCAAGGCAGTCAACGAAGGCCGCGCCGATTTCACGCCGATCTTCCTGAGCCAGATTCCAAGGGCGCTGCGCGATCCGGCCCTGCTAAAGCCCAACGTGGCGATGATCCATTGCTCGCCGCCCGACGAACACGGCTTCTGCACCTTCGGCGTCGAGGTGGGGCTGACCAAGCCCGCGGCCGAGTCAGCCGACATCGTAATCGCCGAGGTGAACGACCGGATGCCGCGCGCGCTGGGCGATAGTTTCATCCACGTCAGCCGGTTGACCCACGTCGTCCCGGTCTCCTACCCCATCGTCGAGGTGCCGCAGGGCCAGCCGGGTGAGCTGCAAAAGCAGATCGCCGGTCACATCGCCGAGTTGATCCCCGACGGCGCGACCATGCAGATGGGCATCGGCGAGATTCCCGACGCGGTGCTCTTCTATCTGAAAGACAAGAAGGACCTGGGGGTGCATACCGAGCTCTTCTCGGACGGAGTGATCGAGCTGATCGAGACCGGGGTGCTGACGAACGCGGCTAAGACGATCCACCGGGGCAAGATCATCGCGGGGTTTGCGTTGGGGTCGCAAAAGCTCTACAGCTACATGGACAACAACCCGATGTTCGAGTTTCACCCGCAGGATTACGTCAACGACCCATTCATCATCGCCCAGAACGCCAAGCAGGTTTCGATCAACTCGGCGCTGGAGATAGACCTGACAGGGCAGGTGTGCGCCGACTCGATCGGCCCGATGTTCTACAGCGGCGTGGGCGGGCAGCTCGACTTCGTCTACGGCGCGCTGCGCTCGCCCGGCGGAGTGCCGATCATCGCGCTGCCGGCCACGGCCAAGGACGGCGCCATCAGCCGCATCGTGCCGATGCTGAAACAGGGCGCGGGCGTCGTCACCACCCGCAATCACGTGCGCTACATCGTCACCGAGTACGGCGTCGCCGACCTCTACTGCAGGACAATCCGCCAGCGCGTCCATGCCCTCATCGCCATCGCCGCGCCGCAGTTCCGCGACGAACTGACCTTTTTCGCCAGGCAGCAGCACTGGATTTGAGGCCCTGGCAGCAAGAAACCCGGTTTCTGCGAGAAACCGGGTTTCTTGCTGTTCGCCGCTGATGTCCTGCCATGTCCTTTTCGTAGTCGCTCCAATTCCTCTCCGCTCCATCCCGACGGACATCCAGGGTCATTCAATTCTCGGAGCCTGGCGGTTAGAAACCGCTGCAACATCTGCCAAGTCGGCCTACGCCGACTGCAATCTAGCCGACGCAGGTCGGCTTCGCAGTGGTTGCAGCGACTTCCAGTCGCCCGACGCGAGAATTGAATGGCCCTGGGCAGGGGAGGAGGGTGATCCGATGCACCGGGAAAGCTCGGAGTTTCCGGCAAGCCACAGAAAAAAAGGAGCGGCGAAACGGTCTCCCGCTCCTCCGCTCCCCCATTTCCCCACTCTCCCTATCTCTTGCTCACCCGCGCTCCTCGATCGCCGTCCACGGCACCTGATGCCGCCCGGTATAGTTCGCCAGCGGCCGGATGAGCCGGTTGTCGGCCTGCTGCTCGTAGACGTGGGCCGTCCAGCCAGCGATGCGGCTCATGGCAAACATGCAGGTGAAGGTGTCCACCGGGATGCCGATGGAGTAGAGCAGCGGCGCGGAGTAGAAGTCCACGTTGGCGCTGACGTTGCGATCGCGAAAATAAGAATCCTGGATGGCTACCGCTTCGAGCTTTTGGGCGATGTCGAACCACTCGCGCTCACCGGTGGCTACGACCATCTTTTCGACGTTGCCCATCAACGGCGCGGCGCGCGGGTCGCGCACCTTGTAGACGCGATGCCCCATCCCCATGACCTTGCGGCCCTCGCTGCGGATGCGCTGGAACCAGGGTTCTACATTCTCCACCGTGCCGATCTCCAGGAACTGTTCCATCGCCTCCTGCACGGCCGCGCCGTGAGCTGGCCCCTTCAGCGCGCCGAGCGCGCCGGTGATGGCCGAGTGCAGATCCGAACCGGTGGACGCGACGACGCGCGCCGTAAAGGTGGAGGCGTTCAGCTCGTGTTCGGCCAACAGCACCAGGTATTGGTCGAGCGCCCTGGCGGCCAGCGGCTCCGGGTCTTCGCCAGTCAGCATCCAGAGGAAGTTGGCCGCGTGATCCAGGTCCATGCGCGGTTTGATCGGCTCCTCGCCGCGGCGGATGCGCTCGTACGCGGCCAGCACGCCAGAAATCTGTCCCAGCAGGCGGCACGCCTTGTGCTGATGCGCGATGGGCGTGTTCTCCTCGGATTCGGGGTCGTAGTGCGCCAGCATCGAGACCGCGGTGCGCATCACGGCCATCGGGTCGGCCTTCTTGGGGAGGTTGCGCAACGCCGCGATGACCTCCGGGGGCAGGAAGCGACAGGTGCGCGCCTGGGCCTTCATGTCTCGCAATTCCTGGGCGGTGGGGAGCCTGCCGTTCCAAAGCAGGTAGGCCACCTCCTCGAAATGGCTGTGGTCGGCCAGGACGCGAATGTCGTACCCGCGGTATTCCAGGATTCCCGCGGCGCCATCTACGAAGCTGATGCTGCTATCTGCCACGACCATGCCTGCCAGACCCTTGCCGGCGGCCGGCGGCGTCGCCTGTGCGCCCGGAACGTCGGGCCGTGTTTCATTGCTCACTGGAACCTCCTGTATTCGCTTGACGCGGTTGAATATTGACCGCGCGAATATAGCGCAAGCATCGTCCGGCGTCAAGTACTTTTCGCTCCAAAGTTACGAAAGCAGCCTGACGATCAGCGGCAGCCAGCGGCGCTCCGGGGTCGGCGTGCCCGTCGGCGTTGACGTCGGCGTTTCCGTTGGCGTCGGCGTCGCGGTGGGCGTCTCCGTTGGCGTGGCCGTCGGCGTCTCAGTCGGCGTGGCCGTGACGGTCGACGTCTCAGTCGGCGTCTTAGTCGGCGTGGCCGTGGCGGTCGCAGTCGCAGTCGGCGTGGGCGTGGCGACTTGGTGCGGCCAATTGACCTCTGCGGTCTGGTTCGCGTTCACTGCCACGAGCAGGGTCACAAAGGCAGGCACGTAACCGGCCGGCGGCTGGATTTCCACCAGGGCATAGGAGCCGGGCGTCAGATTGCCGAACAAGCATAGGCCATCGGCGGCCGTGGTGCAAGATTCGAGCGCCTGCCCACCGGTTCTGAGTTCCAACTTTGCCCCCGCCAGCAGCGGCTCGCCGACTTCATAGCTGCCGTTGCCGCTCGCGTCGGCGAAGGCGCGCACGCGTACCGCGCCCGTCGCCGGCGTCGCCGTGGGCGTCGTAGTCGGGGTCTGGGTCTCAGTCGCCGTCGGTGTGACGCTGGGCGTTGGCGTGCGGGTCGGCGTCGGCGTGTTCGTGGCCGGACGGGTCTGGCTCGCCGTGGCGGTCGGGGTTGCACTGACCTGTCCCAGCGGCGTGGCGGTCGGCGTCGAAGTCGCCAGCGGCGCGATCGGAACCAGCGGCCCGCTGTGATGCCAGATTTGTCCCGACCAGTCGGCGACGAAGACGTCTTCCAGCGAGAATGCGGCCAGGCCGTGCAACTCGTCGGTCTGCGGCGCCAAGACGGGCGACCAGGTGGCTGCTGTGGGATAGGAACCGGCATTCGAGCTGACGTAGATGACCGCCTGGACAGAGCCGGCGCCAGAGACGCCGCCGACGGTGATGCCGTGATTCTGATCTAACATCTTCACACGGCGGAATCCCACCTCGGTCGGGATCGCCATCTGCTCGTTTTGCACCCACCACGTCGCACCAGGGAGGCTGCCGTTGAAGGTGCGGTAGAGACCGCCGCAACTGCCGACTGCCCACACCCAGTTCTCATTGACAGACGAGATGCCGTAGTAGCGTCGTTGCACGCCGTTGTTGCACTCGTCAGAGACCTGTTGGCCGGCGCCGTTTATAACCCAACTGCTTGTCCAGGTCTGGCCGGCATCGAAACTTTGCAGGATCCACGACTTGATCTGCCCGGCAAAACAGAGCTGCGAAGAGGGGCACGCCACCGACCAGGTAGCGACGGCCCACGGCAATGGCGGCCAGACGTTGTAGAAGGAGCGCGGGTCGCTGGACGAGTTGCGCAGGATCACCCGGTCGTTACCGCCGAAGAGAGCGATGCCGTTCGCGCCCGTGTAGGCGGCGGAGCGCATCCAACCCGTGAAGGGTACCGGCGTCGGGGTGGGCACGTCGTAATTGGCCCAGGTGTAGGTGGACGACCGGAGCCACGAGGCGCCGCCGTCGGTGGTTTGAAAGATCGTGCCGAACTCGCCACCCACCCAGCAAGTCTGCGTGTCCTGGCAGGCCATGGCGATCTTCCAGCCCTCCGACTGGTGTACCTCGGTCCAGGTGACGCCGCCGTCGGTCGTCCGGTAAACCCGGCCCGTATACCAACCCTGCTGGTAGTCGGTGTCCCAGTCGGCGCCACCGAATGCGAAGCCCACCTGGCGGTTGACGAAGAGCATCCCGTAGAAGTGAAACGGCAGCCCGCCGGAGATCGCCGGGGCAGTGAAGATCAGGTCCCAGCCATTGGATGACGTGGCCGGCGCGCTGACGGCGCTTGCGGGCGCATCAACGTCGGTCGAAATGCTGGCAGAGCCTGGTAGGGCGGGAAACGCGGCCAACAGGATAGCTGCCAGAACCAGCAGCCCCAACGCGCCCCCAAGAACCACGTTGCGGAGTCTCATCCGTTCGAAGTGCATACGTTGTCTCCTAAAAACCGGACTGCGCGGCCCGGCAGGGTGTGCCGGCTCACGGAGAGCCAGCATATAGCACTGAATTCTCGCGCCGGGAGATGACGTTTCGATGAAGGGGATTTCCGCGAAGATGACTTTCCGTTCATCACCCGCGGGCAATCGTCTCGGGCACAGGAACCAGGAGCAGCGGCAGCCGCGACCGGGCGGAAATCTTCGGGCCGGTGCTGCCGGCCCAGAACGCGTCCATGCCAGTTTTGCCGTGCGTGCCCAACACGATCAGATCCGAGCCGCGGCTGGCCGCGGTCCCCACGATGACGGCCGTCGGGTCGCCGCGGCGGGTTTCGGCCTCCACGGTCAGGCCGGCCGCTTCGAGCGCGGCCACGCGCTGGCGCAGATATTGCTCGGCGTCCCCTTGCGCCAGGTCGAGTACCGCGCGCATGGCGCCGGGCAACAGCCGCCGGGTCGCTGCGCCCTGGCCCGATAGGGTCTCCGGCGTGTGGACGACGAAGACGAGGCGCAGCTCAGCCCCGCAGGCCTGCGCCAACTCGGCCGCCACCGGCAAGCCCTGCTCGTGGCCGGGGTCGCCGTCCAGCGGCGCCAGCAGCCGCCGACAGGCAAACGGCGCTTCCTGGCCGCCGTCCTTCGGCCGGATCAGCAGCACCGGCGTCTTCCCGCGGCCAATCACCCGCTGCGCCATGCTGCCGAAGATAAAATCGCGCAGGCCGCCGGAACCGTGAGTGCACATGACGATCAGATCGGGCGCGAGCTCCTCCACGTGGTCGAGGATGCTCTGCGGCAGGTCGTCGGTGCCGACGGTATGGACGTGAGTCACCACGCGCACATCCGGGGGAAAGGCCCGCACGGCCACGTCGCCCAGGTAGGCGCACGCCTCGTCGGCCGTGGTCAGGTGGCGCTCGCCGTGGATTTCACCTTTGGCGGCGCGCTCGACGATGTGGATCAGCGTGACCGACGCGCCCAGCTTTTGGGCCAGGTAGACGGCCGCGGGGATGGCCGCCTCGGCCAGCCGCGAGCCATCCAGGGGCAATAACAGATGTCGAAACATGGCTTTACCCCCCAAACAACGTCTGGTACAGCAGGAACAGGTTCAGCGTAATGATGATGGCCGCCGCGACGCCGGCCAGGAAGGTCGTCAGCGGCTTGTTGACCAGCGACCCCATGATGTCGCGGCGGCGGGTGAACAGGATCAGAGGGATCACTGCAAACGGCAGACCGAAGCTGAGCACCACCTGGCTGAGGACCAACGTGCGCGTCGGATCGAGGCCGATGAAAATGACGAGCAGCGACGGCGCCATGGTCACCAGGCGGCGAATCCACGCGGGGATGGAGTGGTGCAGGAAGCCTTGCATGATGACCTGCCCCGCCATCGTGCCCACCGACGCCGACGACAGGCCCGACGCCAGCAGCGCAATGGCGAACAGCACGCCCGCGGCCGGGCCGAGGAGCGGCTGCAAGGTCAGATGCGCCTCTTCGATCGTGCCGATGTGGGTCATGCCCGTGCGGAAGAAGGTGGAGGCGGCCATCATCAGCATGGCCGCGTTGATCAGCCCCGCCAAGCCCATCGCCAGGCCGACGTCAATCACCTCGAAGCGGAACAGCCGGCGCATCTGCACCGGATCGCGCACCACGATGCGACCTTGGGTGAGCGCCGAGTGCAGGAAGATGACGTGCGGCATCACGGTCGCGCCGAGGATGCCGGTAGCGATCAGCACACTCTCGGCCCCGGCGAACTGCGGCACGACCGCGTGATAGAGCACCTGACCCCAGGCGGGCTTATCCAGGATGGTCTCGATCAGGTAGCTGACCGCGATCACGCTGACCAACGCGGTAATGACGGCCTCGATGGGGCGGAAGCCGTAACGCTCCAGGCCTAAGATCAGGAAGGTCGCGATGGCGGTCAGGATGCCGGCGATCCAGAGGGGGATGCCAAAGAGCAGATTGAAGCCCAGCGCGGCGCCCAGGAACTCGGCCAGGTCGGTCGCCATGGCGACCAACTCCATCAGCACCCACATGACCCAGACGACCCACGGGGGGAAGTGCGCCCGGCACTGCTCGGCCAGGTTCAGTCCGCTGGCGATCCCCAACTTGGCCGAAAGGGATTGGATCAGCATCGCCATCAGGTTGCTGGCGACCACCACCCACAGCAACGTGTAGCCGAACTGCGCGCCGCCCTGGATGTTGGTGGCAAAATTGCCGGGGTCCATGTACGCCACGCTGGCGACGAACGCCGGCCCCAGGAACGGCAGGATGCGAGCAAGACCCCGTTTCTCGCTGCTGCCGGAGAGAATCTGCCCGGCGTGCTCGACGGTCTGCGCGTCGGTGATCTGGAAATCGCCGGGCTTGGGCTGGGAAGGCTTTGCCATAGCCTGAACCTTTCCCGTAAACACACGGGGCGCTGCGAAAGCGCCCCGTGCGTCCACAGCGTCCTACTTCGACACCTTCGCAAATTCCTGCATCAACCTCGGTTCGGGCACCGCGCCTTCGATCTGGATGGTCTCGTTGATGACGGTGCGAGGCACGCCCATGACCTGGTATTTGTTCGCCAGATGGGGAAACTCCGTGGCTTCCACCATGTCGGCGGTGATGAGATCGCTCTCGATCGCCAATTGGTGCGCCAGCATCACGGCTGGCGGGCAGTACGGTCAGGTGGGGGTGATGAATACCTGGAGGTGGACCGGCTGCTTCAGCTTGCCCACCATCGCCTTCGTTTTGGCCGACAGGTGCGACTCACCCTCCGACACCAGCTTGATGTCCTCGATCAGCGTGCCGAACTCGTAACCTGCCGGGATGCCGTAGAGCCGGATGCCGTAGTCCTTTGCGCCGACGATCGCGACCGCCGGAATCTTGTCAATCCCCAGGCCGTCCGCGACGGCCTTGTCCTTCACGAAATCGTACACCTCGACCGAGAGCTTGGGCGAAAGGCCGGCCACCTCTCCGACCAACTCGCGAGTCTCGGTGCAATACTGGCACTCGAACTCCTGCGTGAAGACCTTGAACGTGACCGGATTCTTCACGTCGGCCAGCATAGCGCTTACTTCCTTGCGGATTTGTTCGTTCAACAACGGCATGGATTTTCCTCCTGGTGGAATCGTTACGCGTTAGATGGTCAGGCGCGTGATTTTGTTACAGATCATCCGCAGTACCGCAAACTTCGCTTTGTCACCTTGAGCGGGTTGGCCCCGTGAAATGCGTTGCGGCGCGAAACCAGCGAAGGATCTCGTGGCGAGATTAGATTCTTCGCTGGATTCGCGCCGTCGCGAGAAGTCAAGGGCAAACCCGCTCAGAATGACAGATGCCTACAAGCAGATTTTGCGCCATTGCGATTACCCCTTCAACGATCCCGCCAGCAGTCCGCGCATGAAGTAGCGGCCCAGGAAGATGAACACCAGGAGCGTCGGTAGGGCGGCCAGGATGGCGCCGGCCATTTGCACGTTCCATTCGACGATGTAGGAGCCGGCCATGTTGTTCAGCGCCACCGTGATCGGCTGGACGGCCGGCCGGCTGGTCACGATCACGCCGAACAGGAAGTCGTTCCAAATTGACTGGAACTGCCAGATCATCACCACGACGAAGCCGGGCATCGAAATAGGGAAGAGAATGTGCCGGTAGATGCCCAGCAGACCAGCGCCATCTATCTTGGCCGCCTCCACCAACTCGGTTGGAATGCTGGCGTAGTAGTTGCGGAAGATTAGCGTGGTGATCGGAATGCCGTAGACGATGTGCACGAAGATCAGGCCGGGGATCGAGCCGTACAGGTGCATCCGCTGCAACACCTGCACCAACGGGATCAGGATGCTCTGGTAGGGGATGAACATGCCGAACAAGATCAGCGGAAAGAGCGTGTCCGAGCCGCGGAACTTCCATTTCGCCAGCACGTAGCCATTCATGGAACCCAGCAGAGCCGAGCCGAGCGTGGCCGGAATCGCCAGGTAAACGCTGTTCATGAAATTATACGAAAGCCCGCGGATCCCCTCCGATTCCTTGCCCATCCAGGCCTTGAGGTAGCTGTCGAAGTGCAGACCGGAAGGCAGATCCCACATGCGCGCCAGGCTGACTTCGGCGAAACTCTTCATGCCGGTGATGAATAACAGGTAGACCGGCAGCAGATAAAAGGCCGCCGCAACGACCAGGATGGCATAGATGACAATACGGCCCCAGCGGATTTTACGCGGCGCAGCGGGGTATTTACGGGAAAAGGCGGTAGATGCGGCGCTCATATCTCGGCCTCCGTGCGGGTGGTGTAACGCAGATACGGCACGACCAGCACCGCGACCACGAGCAGCAGCAGCGTCGCGATCGCCGCGCCCTGGGCGAAATTATTGCCGCGAAAGGTGGTATCCCACATGAAAAAGGCCGGCACGTCGGTGGCAAAGGCCGGGCCGGAGCCGGTCATCGAGACCACCAGGTCGAAGATCTTCAGGGAGATGTGGCCCAGGACGATGACCGCACTGAGGGTGATCGGCTGGAGCAGCGGGAGGACGATATGGCGGTAGATCGCGAATTCGGACGCGCCGTCCACGCGCGCAGCCTCGCGCAATTCGTCGGGGATGGCACGCAGCCCGGCCAGGTACATCGCCATGGTGTAGCCGGACATCTGCCAGGTGGCCGCGATCACCACCGAGATCATCGCCAGCGAGACGCCGATGAACGGGCTGGTCAGCCCGCCCAGGCCGATCCGCGCCAAGGTGCCGCCCACGGCCGATTCTGCGGGGATGTGCCAGATCGTCGGGTCGGTGAACCAGCCCCAACGGAGAAAGCCCAGCCCCGCTTTCTCGAAGAGCAGGTTGACGCCGGAGCTGCCGGTCTGGATCGTGCCGGGGTTGAGCAGCCACCGCCACACCACGCCGGTGACGATGAATGAGATCGCCATCGGGAAAAGAAAGATACTGCGGAAGACTCCCTCACCCTTGACGCGCTGATCCAGAAGGATCGCCAGGAACAGACCGATGACCAGGCAGGCCGCCAGGAACAGGACGGTAAACGTGACCGTGTTGCGCAAGTCGGACAGAAACCGGTCTATGGTGAACAGCTTGGCATAATTGCGCAGCCCGACGAAGGTGAAGTCGGGCGTCAACGCGTCCCACTTGGTCAACGACGAATACGCCGTGAAGCCGATAAAGCCGTACACGAACACGGCAATCGCGAGCACAGAGGGGGAAATCAGCAGGATCGAAAGGAGCCGATCTCGCTTGACCTGGTGCATGGCGTCCTCCTGCAACTCGGAAAAGAGTCAGTGGGTTGAACACCGTCATTGCGAGGAGCGGGGTGTGCGATTGCGCAGCATCCTTCAGGACGAAGCAATCTCCTCCGATGTGGGGGATTGCTTCGGGGCTGCGGCCCCTCGCAATGACGGTTAGGCGGAGCCGTTACTTGCAGACCCCGTTGTCCTTGCAGGCCTGCTGCAGGGCGTCCTGGGCTGCCTTCACGTCGCCCTTGGTGATGAACGTGGTCAGGATGTCCTTGTAGACGGTGGCCCACTTTTCGACGGCCGCGGCGCCGTGCACCACGCTCGGCACGATGGCGTCCTTGGCCCAGTCCTGCATGGCCGACTGCAGGTAAGTATTGAACAGCTTGGGATCGCAGTCGGTGCGGGCACAGATGGAACCCTTCTTCGGGTTGAAGGCTTCCTGCCCGGCCTTCGAGCCGGCGACCTTCAGCCAGCTCTCCAGGTTGGCCTGGTTCTTGGCGCCCTTAGCCGCGGCGAAACTGTCGGACAGCGCATCGAAGATGCCCTTGGTGCCGGGCACCGGCGCCCAGCCATAGCCCTTGAAGTTCTTGGACGTGAACCAGCCGTCGGTCCAGTCGCCCATGATGTGCATGGCGCCCTTGCCGTCCACCAAATACTGCGCGGCATCGCTCCAGGTCAGCGCGGAGTAATCCGTGTTGACGTAGGTCATCACCTTCTTGAAGGTTTCGAGCGCCTGCGTCACCTTGGGATCGGTCCACTGCGTCTTGCCGGTCCACAGACCCTTGTAGCCATCCGCGCCCAGAACGCTAATGAGGATGGTCTCGAAGGTGTGGCCGGCCTCCCAGCCTTCCTTCGTGCCGATCACCAGCGGGACGATCCCCTTGGCCTTCAGCGCGTCGGCGACCTTGAAGAACTCATCCCAGGTGGTAGGCGGGGTCAAGCCGTTCTTGTCGAAGACATCCTTGCTGTACCACATGACGTTGGCGCGATGGATGTTAACCGGCACGCCCCAGAAGTGATCCTGGTACTTCAGCAGGGAGATCAGGTCCTTCGGGAAGACTTTGTCCCAGCCCTCAGCGGTGTAGATGCTGTCCAGCGGCTGCAGGTACTTCGCTGGATCATACTTTTCGACTTCGAGACCAGCATGGAGCTGGAAGGAGTCAGGGGGATCGCCGCCGGTGATACGGGTGGAGAGGACGGCCTTGGCGTTGGTGCCTGCGCCGCCAGCCACCGTGGCGTTGACGATCTCGACCGAGGGGTAGGCTTTCTTGTAGATGTCGTACATGGCGTTCAAGCCGTCGGCTTCGCCGCCGGCCGTCCACCACGAGAACATCTCCAGCTTGTTCGTCGCCTTCTTGCCTGCAGGAACGCAGGCCGTCATCAGAAGCACGGCGATGGCCAGAAGGCTCAAGATCGTGAGCCAGCGATTTCTGCGTGACATGGTGTACTCCTCCTTGAGTGGTGGTTCGCAATCGAACCGTTGTCTTGGCAGGCATGTACGTGCTCCTGCCAGGTACGAGATGCTCGCTTCGCCGGTCTGCGGGGACATCACCTCCTTTCTGCGACCAAGCCCTTGCGTATGTTCTCAATTTGTAGGGGCGCACCCTTGCGGTCGCCCCGGCGGGCAGGCGCAAGGCCATGCCCCTACCTCGGATGATTGAGAAGATACGTCCCTGCCTGGTTAGCCGAGCCACGTAGGGGAAAGCGAAGGCCAGTACCTTTTGCCGGTGATTGTAGCACAATTGCATAACGCGAGTCAAACACGCGTAAGAAGCCGCGGCGGTTTTCAGTGGGGGTAGAGGACGGTGAAGGAGTGCGGAGTTCTGCGAGCCGTTCCGATGGCTCACCGCCTGGGGAACATCTGAATCGCATTTTGCGCAGGGACACGGGCGAGTTGGGTTGCCCCGGCGGCGATAACGCTCCAGCCTACCACAATGATCAAGGCATTGAGCGCCACCCACCAGGCCTGGGCGCGTTTCGACGTCCACTGGAGTTGCAACAAACGGCCATAAAGGATCATGTCCAGTAGGTTGGCGGCCCCGCGCGAGCAGATGTAGAGGCCCAGCAGGACGCCAAAACTGCCATCCAACACCAGGCTATCGGTGAGCCGGTGCCGAAAAGCAAGCAGGCCCTCATAAAGGGCCGCCAGCGCGATGAGCGTCCAGAGCAGACCGGCGTTGCGTTTGCGGCGTGGTTGGAACATGGCAGTTATGGCACCTAAGAGCTTAAGAGGCAACACCGCAAAACTTGCTCTGTCACCCGGAGCGGCGCGCAAGCGGTCCCGTGAAGTACGTTGCGGTGAGAATCCAGCGAAGGGTCTCGTTGTGGGCAAGAGATTTTTCGCTGGTGTCACGCTGTTACGAGAGATCAGGGGCAGACCCGCTCAGAATGACGGGCAACCGGTAGCAAGTTTTACGCCATCGCCTTAAATGGCACGACCAGGGGGGACAACTCTGCCATCCCCCTGGTCCCATCTTACACCTGATTGGCAGTACGGGTCAAGCCCCAGTTGTCGCCGATCGCGCCTCGAGTTTTACGGACAGGGTCTGTTGCTGCCCATCGCGCAGCACCGTCAACTGAACCGTCTGTCCGGGCGAGGTCTTTTCTTCGAGATAGATCAACAGGTCATCCATCCGGCTCACCGGCTGACCATCAATCGCCGTGATCAGGTCGCCACCGCTTTGTAGATAGGTGGCGCCGGTGCGGGTGGTGCCTAGCACGACGCTGGAATCCGTGTTTCCGGCGCGTAGACCTGCCCGCGCCGCCGGCCCGTTTGCCGAGATGCCCAGGACGTAGATGCCTTTCAGATCGGCCGGCAAGCCCAGCGCCTGCGACCACGCCTTGCTGTACGTGCCGCCGCTGAGGCCCAGGTAGGCATGCTCGTAGGTCCCGTTCTGGATCAGCGCGGGCACGACCCGCTGCACGATGCTGATGGGGATGGCGAAGCCGACTCCGCTGTTGCTGCCGGTGGACGATTGGATCTGGTCGTTCACGCCGATCACCTGGCCCCATTCGTTCAGCAGCGGGCCGCCGGAGTTGCCGGGGTTGATCGCGGCATCGGTCTGGATCGCTTCGGGAATGCTGAAGCTCGTCTGTGAGGGGATAGTGCGGCCCAAGGCGCTGACGATGCCCCGCGTCATGGTGCCTTCCAGCCCGAACGGATTGCCAATCGCGATCGCCATCTCGCCGACGTGCACCTGGGTCATGTCACCCACCGCGACCGGAACCAGGGTCGCGAGTTGTGGGTCCACCTTGATCACGGCGATGTCGCTGTTGGGATCGGTACCCACCAACTGAGCGTCGAGCGTAGTGCCGTCGGGAAAGACGACCTGGAGCTGGTCGGCGCCGGATACTACGTGATCGTTGGTCACGATGTGGCCCTGCTTGTCCCACACGAACCCCGAGCCTTCGCCCTGCGGCACAGCGACAGAATTGCGCAGCCGGCTGTTGCGCGCCAGGTTCACCACTTGCACCACGGAGGGATTCACCTTCTGGTACACTGCTTCCAGGATCTGGCTCTCGTCGTCGGCGCCCGGCTGGACGTTGATGGTCACTGCCGGCGCCACCGTGGGCGCTGCGGCCGATTGAGCCACTGCGACGGCTTGTTGCGCCGCGGCCGGCGCGGCCGATGTGAAGATGCGCTGGGCCGCGTTGTCAAGCGCAGCCACCCGCGCGCCCGTGCCGATCAGCGGGATTGCAAAGCGACCGGCAAACAGAACGCCGGCCACGACGAGCAGGCCAACCAGGAAAAGGACCATTCTTGAACGTCTCATTGTATACGCCTCCATTACTCTCTGCGCGCCTGGGCCACAGGCGCTTGATTCGACTGCCAGTGTTACGTCCTTACCATACCACACGACGGCGGAAGTGTGGTTAACGCCCGGTTAGGGTTTGTTAATGACTGGGTTAAGACTGAAAGCGCCGGATAACCTGATCTTAAATGGGCGTTAACCGGAGGTTAACCACGGATGACGGATTATGCGCTATCATCATGGTGCTTCGGGGTTTTCCGACGATTGTGCTTCATCGAAGATGACAGGTGGGCGGCTTCTGCCGAGGGATCCAAGACGCGAAGACCAGATACGATAATCAGTAGATCCCCCAAAATCGGTAAAGATGGCTCGCCTGATGGATAAGGGGAACGGAGGCAAGATCTTCGTTCCCCTTTTGGCTTGGAGACTGGAAGGAACATGCCACATCGGCCAACTCGGACGATAGCCTATGCCGTAGCAACCTTGCTTCTGCTCGTCGCTGCGCTGCCTGTCAGCGGAGCTGGCCCTCTTTCAGGCAAGATCGTCTGTCTGGACCCCGGGCATGGCGGTATGGACCCCGGCGCATATAACGCAGCCAATGATCTGCGTGAGAGCGACATTAACCTCGATGAAGCCTATGCCCTGAGTGCGTTGCTGAAAGGGGCCGGCGCCACGGTCGTTATGACCCGGACCGGCAACCAGGCGAAGACCGAAAGCGACCGCGCGGCCTTCTGCAACCAGGCCGGGGCGACGATTCTTGTCTCAGTGCACACCAATAGCGTGGCCGACCCGAACCCCGACGGCGCGCTGACGTACTACTACAAGACAGGGGACGTGCCGTTGGCGCAGGCGCTCCATGAGGCCCTCTATTCGACGCTGGCGCCGACAGCCCCCGCTCCGACCGATTTCATATACTTCGGCGCGCGGCGATTCCGCGCGGGCGTTTTGCGGAGGAGCACGATGCCCGGCAGCCTTGCCGAGCCGGTTTTCCTCTCATCCCCTGGTGAAGCCGCTTTGCTGCTTACCCCCATCTACACCGCGCCTGGGTCGGGCATTTTCAGCCCAGGCTGCCCCGCTTTCAATTGCCGCCGCGGGCAGATCGCCCAGGCGCTCTACCGCGGAGTGCTGGCGTACTTTGCTGCCTCAGCGAACTGAACCCAGGCCAAAGCTGATCGTATCTGTCAAACCGACCCGGTCCAATTCGACATGACCGGCATCATGGCTTCGCGTGGCGGATTGTGTGACAATACCTACCAACGCACCGATCCACCACGCGAGGATGCCATGCCCACGATCACGCGACGACAGTTTCTGGCCCACGCGGCCGGTGCCGCGGCCGGCCTGGAGTTGGCGCGCGGCCTAGTCCAGCCTCATCCGCTCGCCCGCGCCGACGCGTTTCCCGCGGTCGCCGTCGCCCAGGGAAGCAATGCCGATACGGCCGAGGTCCTGCTGAGAACGGCCCTCGATGGGCTGGGCGGCATCGGCCGCTTCGTCCAGCCGGGCCAGACGGTCGCGATCAAGCCCAATGCCACCTGGGCCTATCCGCCCGGCACGGCTTCTTCCACTGACCCCGATCTGCTCCGTGCGCTGATCCAGATGGTACGCGAGGCCGGCGCAAAGCGCATCATCCTGATGGATCGCTGCACTCTTTGGACGACCGCCGAAAGCCTGGGCGAGAGCGGCATCGGGGTGGCGCTGGAAGGGCTGGACGTGGAAAAGATCTTTCCCGACGGCGCCCTGGCCCCCAGGCAGATGTGCACAAGCATCGAGCTGCCAAAAGGCAAGGCGTTTCCGAAGATCGGTGTGCTCAAGGCCGCCATCGAGGCCGACGTGCGCATCAACCTGGCCGTCGCCAAGAGCCACCTGGTCACAAAATATACTATGTGCCTCAAGCACATGATGGGCTTCCTGGAAAACCCCGGCGCCCTGCACGCGCAACTGGAACAGGGCATCGCGGACATCAACACCGAATCCAAGATGCAGGCTCACCTGCACATCCTGGAGGCGATTCGCGTACGGCTGCAGGGTCAAGCCGGCAACAGCGACAACGAGATCACCAACCCGCAACGGGTTAAGCGGCCGAACCAGGTGCTCGCGGGCACCGATCCGGTGTTGATTGACGCCTATGGACTGGTGAATTTCTTTGGCCGTAAGCCCAAGGAACTGCTGCACGTTCTGTTTGCCGCCGAGGCGGGTCTGGGCGAGATGGACATCGAGAAGGCCGCCGCTGATGGTCGTCTGCGCACCTTCACCGCCGGTCAGCCCACGCGGACCCCCACCGCGACTGCGACGCGACCGCCGACGCCGACCGTGCCGCCGACGCCGACCCCGCCCGGGCCCACCGCCACGCCGACGCTCGTGCCGACCCACACGCCGCTGCCCACGGCCGCGGCCATCGCCACGCCCGGAATCGTCGCCAAGAAGGCCGGGGCAGCCGGCCCGGCCGTCGCCGATCCGGCGCCTTTCTTGCGTGGGGCCTTGATTCCCGCGGCCGCAGTGGTGCTCGGCGCGGGCGCGGTGGTGCGCAATCATCTTGGGCGGACGGGGCCGACGACACCGCAGCAGGAGGACGATCATGCAAGCGACGATCAAGGGTAAAAAAGTGCCGGGCGCGTCCGAACGTGCCCGGCACTT
>JAPLHB010000202.1 GCA_026389845.1 Chloroflexota bacterium | reverse complement strand
CGACGAACTGGTGGGGCAATCCATTGACGTGCTCAACCTGACTCCTGGAGGCCCGACCGAACGCGCGGAGTACATGGAGAGCATCCGACAGAGCGAGAGCGGTGTCCTGCGAATGGAGACCTTTCATCGTCGTAAGGACGGAACCGTGTTTGCCGTCGAGGTGTCCACCTCCCTGATCGCGCTGGGCGGACGTGACGTTATACTGGGAATTGATCGAGACATCACCGCACGCAAGCAAGCGGAGCAGGCACTGTCCGCCGCCAACGCGGATTTGGAGCAGGCCGTGCAGCGGGCGCAGGAGTTGGCCGTGGCCGCCGATGCCGCCAATCGCGCCAAGTCCGAATTCCTGGCGAACATGAGCCACGAAATCCGCACGCCCATGAATGCCATCGTCGGCATGACGAGTCTCATGCTGGACACCGCGATGAACGCCGACCAGCGGGAGTTCGTGGAGACGATCCGCGCAAGCGTAGATACGCTGCTGACGATCATCAACGATATCCTGGACTTCTCGAAGATCGAATCGGGTCGGCTGGAACTGGAGTCGGTCGCGTTTGACCTGCGGGGTTGCGTCGAAGAGACGCTGGATCTGTTTGCCGTGAAAGCGGCCGAAAAACGCATCGAGCTGGCCTATGCCATGAGTGAGGAGACGCCGCGGGCCATCGTGAGCGATCCCACGCGACTGCGGCAAGTCCTCGTCAACCTGGTCGGCAATGCCACCAAGTTCACCGAGCACGGCGAAGTGGTCATCTCGGTGAACGCGACGCCCATCTTTCAGCCCCCCGCGCATGCAGAAGGTGTCCGAGCGGCAGCCCAGTGGTACGAGCTTCACTTCTCCGTCCGCGATACCGGCATCGGCATCCCGCCGGAGCGCATGGATCGGCTGTTTAAATCCTTCACCCAAGTGGATGCCTCGACGACGCGCCAGTATGGCGGTTCAGGCCTGGGTCTGGCAATCAGCAAGCACCTGGTGGAGATGATGGGCGGGCGGGTCTGGGCGGAGAGCGTGCCCGGGCAAGGCTCAACGTTCCATTTCACCGTGATGGCCGCCGAGGCCGTCGGGGCCCCGGCCCCTGTACTCGTTGATCTAGGGGTGCTCATCGGCAAGCGGATCCTGGTGGTAGATGACAATGCCACCAATCGGGCCATCCTGCTCCGCCAGACGCAGGCCTGGGGCATGCTGCCCGAGATGGCCGCCTCCGGCACAGCCGCACTGGAAACCGTTGGCCGGGGCGAGACCTTCGATGTGGCCGTGCTCGATATGCACATGCCGGAGATGGACGGCTTGGAACTGGGGATTAAACTGCAACAGGGGCATCCCGAACTGCCGTTGATCATGCTCAGCTCGTGGGGCTGGCGCGGCGGGCAAGATCAGGGTGTGACTTTCGCCGCGTATCTGACCAAGCCGGTGAAGCCTGCCGAACTCGGCGCCACGCTGGCGAGCGTGCTGAGCCGCGTGGATCAGGCCGCGCCCCTGTTGGTCAGGCCGGCCGCGCCGCAAGGAGAGCAGTTCGACACCCACGCGGCCGAGCGCAACCCGCTCCATATCCTGCTGGCCGAAGATAACGTAGTGAATCAGAAGGTGACGTTGCGGATGCTGGAACGCATGGGCTACCGGGCCGATGTCGCCGCCAACGGCCATGAGGTGCTGGCGGCGTTGCGCCGGCAGCCCTACGACGTGGTGCTGATGGATATCCAGATGCCGGAGATGGACGGCCTGGAAGCGACCCAGATCGTCCGTCACGAATGGCCGGCCGAGTATCAGCCGCGCATCTTGGCGATGACGGCCAGCGCCCGCAACGAAGATCGCGTGGCCTGTCTGGCCGCGGGGATGGATGACTTTCTGGGCAAGCCGGTGCGTCCTGCCGAGTTGGCGCTGGCGCTGGCGCAGTGCTGTCGTTCGGGTCCGGCGGTCGAAGCCACGCCGCCCGTCACCAATCTGGATTCCGTGCGCGAGATGCTCGGAGAAGATGGCCTGTAGGCGCTGCCCGAACTCGTCCACCTTTATGTGCAGAATGGCTACGAGTTGCTGGGCGAAATGCGCCGCGCGTTGGCGACCGACGACGCGCCGACCCTGCGTCGGGCCGCGCATACGCTCAAGGGTGGCAGCGGTATGTACGGCGCGACGAATCTGGCTGACATCTGCCGCAAGCTGGAGGATTCAGCCCGTGAGGGGGTGCTGGCTGGTGCCGCGGAGAGAATCGCTGAGATCGGGGCCGAGTTCGAGCGGGTGCGGGCGGCGCTGGAGCGCGAGGTTGGGGCACAGGATGATCCAATTCCACCCACAAGATAAGGTCGCCATCATCACCGGCGCGTCGTCGGGCATCGGCGAGGCGACTGCGAAACGCCTGGCGCGGGACGGGATGCGCGTGGCGCTGGCCGCGCGCCGCGCCGACGAGTTGGCGCGTGTGGCAGGGGAGATCACGATGGCGGGCGGGCAGGCGTTCGTCGCGCCCACCGATGTGCGTGACCGCGACCAGATCGGCCAACTCGTCACAGCGATCCTGGATGTTTGGGGCCGCGTGGATGTGCTGGTGAACAATGCCGGTCTCGGCTACTCGCAGGCAGTGGCCGATCTTGACCCGGCGAAACTGCGCGAACAGGTGGCCGTCAACCTGGTGGCGGTGATCGAGTGCAGCCAGGCGGTGCTGCCGGCGATGCTCGCGCAGCGCGCCGGTCACATCGTCAACATCGCCTCGCTTGCCGGGTTGATCGGTCTCCCGGAATCGAGCATTTACTGCGCCACCAAGGCCGGCGTCGTCAGTTTTTCTGATTCGCTGCGCCGCGAGGTGCGGTCGCACGGCATCCACGTGACCGCGTTCTGCCCCGGCTTCGTGGTGACCAACTTTAGCCCGCGGTTGCGAGGAATTCGCGAAGGCCGGCTCGGCGCGCGCCTGCCGGGCGTCATGCGCGCCGACTACGTCGCCGACCGCATCGCCGGCGTGCTGCATCGCCCGCGGCGGCAGGTGATCGTCCCGCCGGGCTGGGGCGCGCTGGTCTGGGTCGGCCGGACGTTTCCGTGGCTGACGGATGCCGTGCTGGCGCGGTTTCTGGGGTAGCTAGAGAATCTCGATGCGGTAGTCCACCAGTTCGGCGTCCAGCCGCCATTCGGTCACGCACTCAGCCACGCGGGTCAGCAGGCCGTGGACGTAGTCGGGGCTGGGCGACACGGCGGCGACGGCGATGACCGCGTGACCCCATTGATCCTGATCTTCCACCTCGGCCACGGAGACGTTGAACTCCTTGCGCAGCCGGGCAATAAGCGGCTTGACCACCCCGCGCTTTTCCTTCAGCGAGGCGATGCCAGGGACGTAGATTTCGAGGGTGAGAAGTCCGACGGTAGTCATGGTGATTGCAGATTGCGGATTGCAGATTGCGGATTGCCGCCTTGCGCCCGCCGCACGAATTCCTTTTCCGACTCGAACGTCAAAACTCGCTCCGCCTCGGCCAGATTCGCGGCCCAGCGCGGGAGGAAGCGCGCTTCTTCGGCGTCGGGGTTGTCGAACTGCGGCTTGCCGCGCACCGGATCGGTCAGGCGCATCAGGTAGTAGTGCTCGTGGCGCAGGACGCGGGCCTGCTGATCCGGCCAGTTGAACTCGTTGAGATACTCGCCCAGGTCGGCGGTGACCGCCAGGCCGCAGTAACCGGTCTCCTCGCATACCTCGCGCAGCGCAGCCTCTTCGTCGGTCTCGCCCGGCTCGACGTGTCCCTTCGGCAGCCGTACCTCCAGGCCGATCTGTCCGTTGCGCATCACCAGGCGTTCGATCAACAGGGCGCGGCCGGCGTCGTCCACGACGATCCCGCCGGCCGCGCGATATTCGCGTAGTTGCATGTTACATTCGCTCCGTCCAGTCGGGGTTGCCGTACTTCTCCGCCACCAGTTCTGCGACCCAGGCGCGCTCGGTGGGGGTCAGGTAGCCGGGGATCAGCTCGATGCCCAACGCCGCGGTGAAGCCGGCCGCCAGCGCGTCAGCGGCTTCCTGGAGCGTGACCTGCCGGCCAATCAGCGCCTCGACGGTGGTTGCATGAGTCGCGAGCGATCGGCGCAATGCCTCCCGCTCAGTCTCCGTGAGCAGTGCCAGGCAATCAACCACGCGCGTCAGATCGCCGGTCAGGGGGAGGGAGCCGTGCTGGAGCACGTAGTCGGAGCGCCGGGCCTGCGCGCTGCCGAGCAGCTTACGGCCGCCGGCGATGATCTCGTAGGCCGAGGGCACTTCGAAGCACGCCGCGGAGACGTCTGAGCCGGCGCGATTGCTGCCCGGCGCTTCCTGGGCCTCGATACCGAGCCGGAGCAGGCCGTCCACCAGCCCGTGGCTGAGGCGGAGATAGCTGTCCAGCACCAGCCCCTCCATCAGTGGATGATCGGCCGCCGCGACGATGCTGTAGGTCAGCTCATCGGTGTGGAGGATCGCCCGGCCGCCAGTGGGCCGTCGTACGACGTGATAGCCGCGGACGGCGCAGCAGATCGTGTCCACTGCCATGAGCGACTGGTGTCGGCCCACCGAGACGCATGGCGGGTCCCAGGCGTAGAAGCGCAACGTCGGCGGTACCAGCCGCCCCGCCACCGCCCGGCCGATTGCCTCGTCAATCGCCATGTTCTCCGCGCCGGTGGCCGCGGTGTGGCGGAGGAGACGCCATTGGGTATTGGGTGTTGGGTATTGCGTGTTGCGTACTGCGTGTTGCGTACTGCGTGTTGCGTCGCCTACCAATTCGCCATTCGCTGATTTGCTGATTTGCTGATTCGCCGATTTGCTGATTCGCTGATTCGCCGATTCGCTGATTCGCTGATTCGCTGATTCGCTGATTCGCTGATTCGCTGATTCGCTCATTCGCCGATTCGCTGATTCGCTGATTCGCTGATTCGCTGATTCGCTGATTCGCTCATTCGCTCATTCCCACATCACATACTTCCCATCCTTCGCAAACAGCTCCCCATCCACAATAACCTCGCCCCCCTGGCGCAGGTCGCACAGCATGTCCCAGTGGATGGCCGATTCGTTGGTCGAGCCGCTCTCCGGGTAGCCCGCGCCGAGGGCCATGTGCACCGTGCCGCCGATCTTCTCGTCGAACAGCATGTTCTTGATGAATTTTTGAATGCCGAAGTTGGTGCCGAAGGCGAATTCGCCCAGCCGCCGCGCCCCTTCGTCGGTGTTCAGCATTTCGGTCAGGAACGCCTCGTTCTTGGCGGCCGACCACTTGACCACGACGCCGTGCTCGAACCAGAGGCGCACATCTTCGACCTCGCGGCCGCCTTCGATGGCCGGGAAGCTGAAGCGCACGTGACCGTCTACCGCGGTCTCTACTGGCCCGCAGAAGACCTCGCCATCGGGCAGGTTGCAATCGCCCCAACAGTTGATGAACGGTCGCCCGCTGATGCCCACGCGCAGATCGGTGTCGGGGCCGAGCAGGTGCACTTCCTGCTTGCCGGCCAGCCACTCGATCAACTGCTGCTGCCGCGCCTTCACCCGCTGCCAACTGGCGACCGGGTCGGGGTCGTTCAGCAGACACGCGTCGTAGACGAAGTCCTCGAACTCGGCCAGCGACATGTCGGCTTCCTGGGCAAAGGCGTTGCACGGGAACGGGCAGACGTTCCAGCGCATCTCGCCGCGGGCGCTGCGTTCCAGCATTGCCTTGATCAACGGTCGGCGGGCCTGCGAGCGCATCGCCTGTCGCGCTGGGTTAACGCCCGAAAGCGCGCGGGTATTGCTGGCCGCGTCAATGCTGATGCGCACGTCGAAATGTTCGAAGATGTGCCGGAGCACTGGCGAAACGTGCTGGAGTTGGGCATCGCTGCCTTCTTTCAGCATGATTTCATCCGTGCCGGGCGAGATCACCAACGGCAACGGATGGCCGCCGCGGCGGATCACCTGGCGGTACAGCTCGACGACGAGCGGCTCTGCAACCGTGTCGGCGAAGATCGCCACCTGATCCCCTTCCCTGATCCGGAGCGAGTACTCCGTGACCAGGCGGGCGAGATTGACGAGACGAGGGTCGGACATAGATCAAAGCTCCTCTTGTCGCTGGCGGTCACGCCGCCAATGCAGACCCGATTATAGCACTCCCTGTCGCTCCCGCCAATTGCGCAAGCGGACGATTCCTGCTACAATGGGGCCGGAAGCTAGAAGCTGGAAGCTGGCTCATGTGAACGATGTAAGCGCGAGCGGTCCCCAGTCAGGGTTGACCGGTGGTGGATGGCCGGGGCCGGCGGATGTAGACTACTTCACGCAAGCGCAGGCGGGCGCATGGGGCGAGACGCTGGCCGCGTTTGCGCGCTTCCTGGCGTTGCCGTCCGGCGCGGCCGTGCTCGACGTGGGGACCGGACCGGGGCTGCTCGTGCGATTGCTGGCTGATAGCGGCGCGCGGCCGGCAGTCGGCTGTGACGATTCGCTCGCGATGGTGCGGCGGGCGGCCGAGTTGTCCGCGGCCAGACCTTCGGGGTCTCCGGTGACCTCGGAAGTCTGGGCGGCCGCCGACGCGCTGCGCCTGCCCTTTGTTGCGGGCGTGTTCGACGCGGCGCTCGCGACCAACCTGCTCTTCCTGCTGCCAGATCCTGCCGCAGGGATCGCGGCCTTGGCGCGCGTGGCGCGGCCGGGCGGCATGGTGGCTTTTCTCAACCCCACCACTGCCATGAGCATCGCAGCGGCCGAGGCGTTTATGGATAGCCGCGGCATCGGCGGTTTTGCGCGGTTCAGCTTTGTCAACTACGCTCGCCTGGCCGAGGAACATCACCGCCTCAGTCCCGCGCAATGGATCGCGCTCGCCGAAGCCGCCGGCTTGAGCGATGTACGAACCGAGACGCGCGCCCGCGACATGATAGCATTTGTCAGGGGAACAACGGATAGGAACGGACAAACGGATGGCGCATCACGCAGCACGAGCGATGAACACTCGGCAGGTGGCAACAATGACAGACCATCTCTTGGCAGGCAAGAAACTCCTCCTCGGCATTACTGGCGGGATTGCCGCGTACAAGGCGGCCGATCTGTGCAGCAAGCTCGTCCAGGCCGGCTGCCAGGTAGACGTGGTGATGACCGACGCCGCGACGAAGTTCGTCGGCCCACTGACCTTCGCCGCGTTGAGCGGCCGAGCCGCGCGCGTGGATATGTGGACCTCGCCCGGCGGCGAGCCGATCCCTCACGTGCAGATGGCCGCGGCGGCCGATCTGGTGATCGTCGCCCCGTTGAGCGCCAACACCCTCGCCAAGCTGGCGTTGGGCCTGGCCGACAACCTGCTCACCTCCACGCTGCTGGCTGCCCCCCCTGCCCCCCCAATCGTGGGGGGAGCCGAAGGGCGGGTCAGACTCCCCCAGGATTGGGGGATGGGGGGCCGCAGCGTGCCGTGGGTGCTGGCTCCGGCCATGGAGTCGCACATGTGGGCGAATCCGATCACCCAGGCGCACGCCGACGCGTTGCGGTCACGCGGCGCGATCCTGGTCGGGCCGGGGAGCGGCCGGCTGGCATCGGGCGCGACGGGGGTGGGGCGGATGGCCGAGCCGAGCGACATCCTGGCCGCGGCGCGCGGGGTGTTCGCGGCGGCCGGACCGCTGGCTGGCTGCCGCGTCGTGGTGACGGCCGGCGGCACGCAGGAGCCGCTCGATCCGGTCCGCTTCCTCAGCAACGCGTCGTCGGGCAAGATGGGCGTGGCGCTGGCCGAGGCGGCGCGTGACCTGGGCGCGGCCGTGACCCTCATCCACGCCCCGCTGGCCGTGCCCATCCCCTACGGCGTCGAGAGTGTGCCCGTCCGCACCGCGGTCGAGATGCGCGACGCCGTGCTCGGCCGGCTGCCCGCAACCGACGTGCTGATCGGCGCGGCGGCCGTGGCCGACTTCCGTCCGGCCGACCCCGCCAGCCAGAAGATCAAGAAGACGCCAGGGCAGGAGGAGCTGACCGTCCGCCTGGTGCGCAATCCCGACATCCTGGCCGAGGTCGCCGGCCGGCGGACCGAGACCGGCCAGCCAAAGATCGTTATCGGCTTTGCCGCCGAGACGCAGGACCTGCTGGCGAACGCCGCGGCCAAGCTGGCGGCCAAGCGGCTCGACATAATCGTTGGGAACGACGTAACCGAGCCAGGCAGCGGTTTCGGCGCTGACGATAACCGCGTGACGCTGCTCTACGCCGACGGTCGGCAGGAGCCGTTGCCGCTGCTGGCGAAAGCAGAGGTGGCGGAGCGGGTGATGGCGGCCGCGGTGAGGATGCTGGTAGGCGTCTGTCATTCTGAGCGAGTTGGCCCCTAATCTCCCACGACGGCGAGAATCCAGCGAAGAATCTTTTTACATTGGAGGCAAGCACCATGACGCGAGTGAAGATCGCCGATATCCTCGATCAATTGAATGTGCAGATGCGCGGGGCGCTGGACGAAGCGGTCGAGCGCACGTTGCCAGGGGCGGAGGTTGACCGCCGGAAGTTGTACCTGGAGTTCCGGCGCACCCTGGTTGCGCGCTGCAAGACGTGGGAGAATGTCCCGAACGCCGCGGTTGATGCTGAATAGGAGGTTAACCATGAGCGACGTGCGTGAACTGCTGCCCGGCCTCCAGGTGATCGTCTGTCACGGCATCGGGCCGGAGAACGATATTTATCTGTTGCAGACGGACGAAGGACTGACCATGGTGGATACGAGTTGGCTGACCCACGCTGGGGCCATCATGGAAGGACTGCAAGCGCTCGGCTGGCGGCCGGAAGACCTCAAGTGGATCGTGCTGACCCACGCGCACCCAGATCACACCGGCGCCGCGACCGGGCTGGCGCAGCTCACCGGGGCCAAGATCGCTGCGCACGAGTTGGACGCGCCGGTCATCAGCGGCGAGAAGCGCCGGTGGATGCCCCCGCGGCCGCTTCGCAACTTGCTCATCCAGAGGCTGGGCGAATCCCAGAGCATCACCTATCCCACCGACGTCGCGCTGTGGCAGCCGCCGCCGGTGAAGGTGGATCGCTTGTTGCACGACGGCGACCGGTGGGGCGGTTGGCAGGTGATCCACTCTCCCGGCCACACGCCGGGCAACATCAGCCTCTACAACGCCGCGCAGAAGGTGCTCATCGCGGGCAACTGGTTGATGGCGGCGATTCGTCAACCCCGCCAGCCGCGTGGACCCCTGGCTCGGCTGATCCATGCACTCGCGGCTCAGTTCGTGGACTTCGGGGAAATGCGCGCCTCGACCCGGCGACTGGCCGGACTGGACTTCGATACGCTGCTTCTATCTCACTTCGACCCGGTCACGTTCCCGCCGATCGCCGCGCAGTTGAAGACGCGGTTTGCTTGACGCGCACAAGATCGCTTACGCAGGCCGCACTTCGCGCAGCGACACCCGCTCCTTCGTCAGGCTCTCCGCCTCGGCCGCGGCCAGCGCGGGCAGATCGCTGCGGAAGCGATTGTGCAGCGGGCTTGAGGCGGCAGCCGGCCGCGGTGGCCCACAGCAGCGGGCCGATGCCGGGCCGGGCGGCCGGCACGAGCGCCACCGAGCGCCGGAATTCGGCCAGCGTGTCGTCGTCCCACCCCCCCCAAACAGCCCCGTCGTGAAGAAGAGCAGCGGCAGCGCAACCAGCATCCCCACCACGATCACCAACACGCCGCCGACCGCGGTCGGCGCTCCCGCCAGGGCGACCAGCCCGCGCAGAATGGCGTAGACCGGCACGACCGAGAGCGCGGGCGCGACCAATGTCTGCCACCACGAGAGGCGGATGCGGACGGCGTAGCGGTTCACGAGCAACCAGGTGACGACCAGCTTGACCGGCAGCGCCAGGATGTAGGCCAGGATCAGCCCGGCCACTTGCAGCCGCGGCATCAGGCTGAGCATCAGTCCGATGCGCAGGACTTGCTCGACCAGGTTGGCGGCCGTCGCCAGACCGGGTTTGCCGGCTGCTTCCAGGCCGCGATCGAGCAGCATGGAGATCGGCACGAAGAAGCCCCAAAACGAGAGTGGGATCAGCATCTCGGCCGCCCGCTGATACTCCGGCCCCAGCATCCCCAGGATGGCCCACCCGCCCGCGGCCAGGTAGGTCGCCAGGATCGTCGCGCTGAGCAGCGTGATCCAGCGCAGCCCTTGCGCCAGGTAGTGCCGATAAAGCTCCAACCGCCGGTTGGCGAACGCCTCCGACAGGGTAGGAACCATGCTGATGCCCAGGATGGCGATTCCCAGGAAGCGCAGCATCATACCGCCCTGCGTCGGCCCCACGGCCGCCCAGTTCCCCTGCACCTCGGTGTAGTTGAGCAGCAGGCGCGCGGTGAAGAGCGCCTGCGCCGCGAAGCCCAGGGTGGTCGCCACCGAGGTCAGCATGACGGGAAAACCGAACTTGAGGGACGACGTGACGACTTCCCGGTCGAAGTGGACCATGAAGAGCACCGACGTCTTCAGACCCAGCCGGCGGTAGAGCCAGGCGCCCACCACGAACATGGCGATGTAGGTCAGATAGACGCCGGCCGCCAGCCCCAGCGTCGCGCCCCACGTCTTGCCGAACGCTGGTTGGCTGGCTCCCCAGACCCCCAGCGCCCACACCGGAATCGTCTGGAAGATGATCGGCCCGAAGCCCTGGAGCATCATCTGAATCTGCTCGTAGTCGTTGCGCTGCTGGGCGCGGAAGATGAACCAGAACATCTGCAGAAAGCCGGGCCACTGGATCAGCGCGTAGACGATCACCAGCCACGAGAGGAAGGCCTGCCGCGTCTGCGGCGCGATGAAGGCGCAGAGCAGGGCGATGGCGCCGAATTACAGCGCGCCGGTGAGCGTCTGCCACCAGACGAAGAACTGCGCGTACTGATAGGCCCGGCCCGGCTCCTTCACCCGCAGCCGGCCGAAGAAGTAGGGCAGTACCGCAAAACTCGCTTTTGTCACCCCTTCGTTGCACTCAGGGCAAGCTCTGAGCGGGTCGGTCCCGTGAAGTGCGTTGCGGCGAGAATCCAGCGAAGGGTCTCGTCGTGGGCAACAGATTCTTCGCTGGTGCCGCGCCGTTAGGAGAGGTTTGGGGCAGACCCGCTCAGAATGACAGGCAACGGACAGCGAGTTTTGCGCTATTACCACCAGGCCTTTCAGAATGACAGACACTCCAAAACGCACTTTGCGACAGTGCCGAGTATATAACGCACAACTGCTCAGTGGCCCATCTCTACCAGCCGGCCGATTTCGCCCATGATCCGCTCGCCGGCCTGGTCGAGCATCTCCGGCGTGATGCGTTGAGGCTTGGCGTCGGCCAGGGTGAAGGGCTTGCCGATGCGCACCGTGATCTTGCCGGTGCGGCTCATCTTCTCCTGCCAGCGGGGCCACATGTCGTAGGTTCCCACCAGACCGATGGGGAGGATCGGCGCGTTGGCGCGCAGCGCAGCCCAGGCGGCCGCTGGCCGCGCGGGTTTCAGCCGGCCGGTCCAGCTCACCTCGCCCTCGGGCATGAAGAAGACCGCTTCCTCCCGATCGAGCGCCCGGACGATCTCCAGGGTCGCCGCGACGGCATTGCCGCGGCCGCGCGGCTGGGCGACGATCATGGGGAACAGTTTAGCGCCCCAGGCCATGGTGCGCGGGGCGCCCGGGCCGGTCATCTGGCCGTAGACGATGAGCACCGGGCGCCGGCGCGGCCACAGCGCGGGGAAGATCGCCAGGTCGGCCAGCAGCTTGCCCGGATGGTTGGCGACGACGATGCACCGGCCCGTGGTGGGCACGTGTTCCTTGCCCACCACGCGCATCCGATAGGCCGTACGCGCCCACAAGTTGGTGGCGAGCATGAAGAGATGATAGCGGAGCATAGCGGCTTCCCTCACACGTATCCCAGGTGGAGCCGGCGTTGGACGGCCGGATCCAGGCGTTCGGCCATCAGCCGGGCGTAGGCCAGCCACTTGAGCGGGCTTTGCTCCTTCAGCAGGAAGCCGTACAGCCTTTCACCGAAGATGGTCACGAAAGCAGCGTCTGTTAAGGTGTCGGCCGAGGTAAGCTCGCCCCAGGGCAGGCTTAACGCGCGCGGGGCCTGGGCAGCGCCCGGCGGCGTGGGAGCCGCCTCTGCAGGAGCAGCGGGAGCAGCGGGGCTGGCTCCCATGCCCGCCGCCGGAGGAGGCGCCAACAGGCACAGCAGGCGCTGCGAGGTGAACAGCAGTTGCCCCGCGCCGAGTGGTCGCGTGCCGAGAGGTCCGAGCGAAGGCGGGGCAGGCGCCGCGTTGGCGGTCGTGAAGATCGGATTCTCTGCATCGGCCAGGACGCGGACTTGCGGGCTGTGCAGATAAAGCTCCTCATTCGGCGCCGAGACGCCCGCGACCGGCCAGGCCGGGTGTGCGATGGGTGTCAGGGCCAGACCGGCCATCATCCGGTCGTACCATTCGGCCAGGAAGGGCGGGGGTACCCCGCCCCTCTCCTCTCCTGGCCCCTTGTCGTCGAGCAGCCGCAGCCGGAAATCCGGCCCGCCGACGACGCGTTTTAGCTCCCAACGAGCCTGGCACGCGCGGCAGCGAATCAGGTCGGGCCGGAAGCGACGTGGCTCATGGGTCAGCGCGTCGTGGGTCTTGCAAATTGGACAGCGCCACAAGAGAGTTGGTAGCATCGGACTATCCTTACCACTAGACACCAAGACATTAAGCCTTTGGGACCTTCGTGCCTTTATGGTGATGACTTCGGTTGCGGCACGCTTCGCAGGGCCGGGCTATGAGAGGTGTTCGTGAATGAGCCTGGCGGCCGTCCGCGGCCCATCGTAGCCGGCCAGGATCTTCTGCAGGCGGATGGCATTCTCCTTGAAGGCCGGCTTGTCCAGCTCCTCGACCACCGTCTGCCCGATCCTGTCGCTCTCCGCGGGCTTGAGGAACGCGCCAGCGCCGGTGTTGGCCAGCAGCTCGGCGTTGAGCCGCTGATCCATGTGGGTTGGAATCGCGATCACCGGCACGCCGGCCGTGAGGGCTTGATACACCGTGGAATTGCCGCCGTGGCAGATGACCAGGTCACACTGCTTCATCACCTGTGAGCCGGGCAGATAGCGGGTGACGTAGAAGTTTTCGGGCAACGGGCCGAGGTCGGTCGGCGCAGCCAGGTCGCCGGTGCTCACGACGACGAAGTAGTCGCTGTCGCGCAACGCGGCGATGACCGCCTGGATGGTGGCGGGCAGGCCGGTGCTTCCCAGGGTAAAGTAGAGCAGTTTCCGGCCCGGTCGCGGCCGCTCGAGCGCGTCCGGCAGCGCGCCGTCCGGCTCCCAGATCAGCGGGCCCGTGTAGTGGATATGGCCCGGCAGGTTGCGCGTCGGCGCCAGCTCGGGGATGTCGGGCATCAACACCAGGTCCGAGTGGTACAGCGCTTCCCAGGTGGGAATAGGCGGCAGGCCATAGCGCCGGCGCATCCGGTTGGCCGGTCCGACGTTCAGCCGGCGGCGCAGCGGCTCCAGCGCCAGGCGCAGCAGCGGCGGGAAGCTGACCCATTCGGTGGCGGAATAGCGGGTCAGGTAGGCGTTGACGACCGCGGCATGTGGGATGCCGGCCACCTGGGCCGATGTGGCGGCGCTGACGTGCAGATCGTAGAGCACCAGGTCCGGCTTGACCTCGCGGTAGAGGCGCAGCTCGTCTTCTACCATGCGGCCGGCCAGCTCTGCGGTGAACGCGCCGACCCCGGCCAGCGGCTTGCGCGCCGCGGTCAGGAAGATGCCGTAGTCTATCTCGACCGACGGCCGGATATCGAAGCCCTCCTGCCGGGGCAGCTCCAGGTAGCGTCCGTCGCCGCCGAAGAGGACGCGGCAGCCGATCTCCCGCAGGCCGCGGGCGATCATCAGGCAGCGGGCCACATGGGAGAGCACGTGCCCGAAGGGGAAGATGAAGACGGTCTGGCGGGTATTGGACATGGGGTTTCTTTGTTCGCTTTTAGATCAACGATTTCCCGTCCATCTCTGCGGGCACGGGCACGCCGAGCAAGGACAGGGCGGTGGGACCGAGATCCATGATGCTCGGCGCTTCGGCTGCGAGTGGACGGTTGGCGAAGAAGATGCCGTGGCTGCGGTCGGCCGGCAGGTTGACGTGGTCGCCGCTCCACTTCTTCAGGTTGTCGGAAAAAATCTCCGGCTCGATGACTCCCAGCATGGACGGCCACGAAATCCGGTAGCCCGGCTCCAGCGTCACCACCAGGTCTGGCCCCCTGCCGACGTGGGGGCCATGATACAGCTCGGCCGCATCGTAGACTTCGGCGATGGGATGGACGCCGGTCCGCGGGTCTACCAGCGCCTTCAGGCCGTGGCGGATCGCCTGTTTCACCTGCTGCGCCTCCTCGCCCGCCGCGACGATCCCCTTACCCTCGCGGCCCAGCAGATTGAGGTAAAGCGTCCCCAGCCCCAGGCCGTAGGCCTTCGTTCGGCCCCAGTGGACGTGCCGGAAGAAGAACCGGCGCGCCGCGCCCGCGTCTTGCCGGATGGGGGGCTTGGCGCTCAGGAAGTCGTTCTGCGCCAGCCAGGTGTTGAGGTTGACGTTGCGCCGAAACGACTCGAACCCGTGATCCGAGAGCACCAGCACGGTCGTCTGCTCGTCTACGTGCTTCGCCAGCATCCGGCCGAGCACGCCGTCGGCATAGCGGTAGCCGGTCAGGATCGCGTCGCGATACTTCTCGGCCGTGATCGGATCATAGAGCGGGTGGGTCTCGTCGGTGAAGCGCCAGAAGCCGTGCTGGAGCACGTCGGTTTGCAGGTGCAGGGCGACGAACAGGTTGGCCGGGTAGCGCGCCATGACGAACTCGTCCATCGCCTCCTGCTGCCGCCAGCCATCGTACATATCGGCCAGGTAGACATCTTCCGGCAGGTCGCCGTCAATCAGCCCGCCCACCTCCTCCGGGATGCCCAGGGTGGCGAACAGACCCAGCTCCCGCGCCAGCATCCGCGCGAAGCCGAACGGCGACGAGAGGGGAACCAGCGACGCCGGATGGAAATTGAGCGCGGTGGCGTGGACCCACAGCTCCGGCTCCACGCTGACCACGTAGAAGCGGCACGTGCCCCGCAGCCGGATGAGCGGCCCGAACAACGGCACGGCCACCTCGAACCAGTCGCTCCACTGTCCCACCCCGACCGTCTGCCGTTGGCCCGATAGCTCGATGGTCACGCATTGTCCGGCGCGATCCACCAGGAAGCGGAGCGGCACGGTCTTCGTGATACCGCGCGCCGGCATCTGCAGGGCGAGAAGCTCCGTTTCGACCCGGTCGTTTTCGACCCGCACCGTCACCCAGTCGCCGCCCATCACCGCAGGCTCGTGCTCGCCCTGCAAGTTAGTGCGGTACGCGGTGAACCCGCCCGCCGATCCCAACAGGCCGGGCGTGCCCAGGCCGCTGAGCAGCAGTCCGCCCTTCACCCGTTCGAACGGAAACGACAGCGGCGCGCGCATCACGGTCGTCGAGATGCCGTGCTCGCCCGCCACTTGCCAGAACGACTGCCCCTGCCGCCCGCGCTGCGGCAGCGGCACGGTGCGCCGGCCGATCCGCCGGCCGAGTCTGAGGTACGACGGCTCGGCCAGGTAGGTTTCAGGCGCGCGGTGCAGGAAGCCGAAGATGCCGTGCTTGCCCGGGTTGCAGCCCGTGGCAAAGGACGACCAGGCAATCGGCGACTCCGACGGCACGGTCGTCTGCAGGCGGCGGTAGGTTCCTTCCCGCGCCAGCCGGGCGAAGTTAGGCAGCAGCCCGGCCTCCATCCACGGCTCCATCAGCCGCGGTGACAGGCCGTCGAAGCCCAGCACGATCACGCGGGGGCGCTTGGGATCGAAAGGCGTGCGTCTCACAGCTGCTTTGCTCGCTTTCAGTTGGGATTATACTGCCCTCGGGCACAAACTGCGTTTCTTTGAGTAGCTGCAACATCTGCTTTGTCACCCCTTCGCTGCACTCAGGGCAAGCTCTGAGCGGGTCGGTCCCGTGAAGTGCGTTGCCGTGAGAATTCAGCGAAGGGTCTCGCCGCGGAATGAGAACCTGTCCTGACTGCAGTGAAGAGCCTGCCCTGAGTGCAACGAAGGGATTCTTCGCTGGATGCTCGCCGTCGCGAGAAGTTAGGGGCAAACCCGCTCAGAATGACAGACGCCCAAAAGCGCACTTTGCGACCGTGTCGAGCATAGAACATTCGGCGTGATCACCGGGTCAGGAGATAGACAACCACGATCACTACGACCACGAGGCCCGCCAGAATGGGTAGGGCGATCTTGCTCAAATCGGAGACGAGGTTTTTCTTCAGGATGGCCTCGGCCGTAGCAGTACCCGCGTTCTCATGGGGAAACGGCTCATCGGGAACCGGCACGCCCAGGAAGTCACACAGCGGCTTCCAGCCATCCTTCACCTTTCCGCTATCTGCTGAGAAGATAGATTAGAACGATGACCACCACCGCGATGCCCACCAGCACGGGCAACGCGATCTTGAGGAGATCGGTCAACAAGATCCTCTGCATGAGTTTCTCGACCGTGGCGATGCCTGCGTTTTCATGGGGGAACGGCTCGTCGGGCACCGGCGCCCCGAGGAACTTGCAGAGTGGCTCCCAGCCCTCCTTGACCTCAAAGACCAACAGGCGGTCCGCTGGGATCGTCGCCTTCACCTCTTCGTTGTGTTGGATGAAACGTGCTATGGCGGGTTCGCGAGTGACCGGACCACCGCACAGAGCCCGCTCGATGTTTCTGAACAGCCGCTGAAATTCTCGGAAACGGGGCATGAACCTGAGGCGTTCAACCAGTGTGTTCTGCACGTGCACCAGCTTTTCTGTGCTCTGCCACCACGCCTCCGGGTCGCGCACGGTCAGGATGACGCGCGATTCGGGAAACGCCTCCATCTGCTCGCGGTAATAGAGGGCAGCCGGAAGATCGGCCGTGGCATCGTAGCCGGTGAGCAGCTTGGGCCAATCCATGGGGCTTCGCCCCTCCATGTAGGCATTCCACATGTCCAGATGGCCCTTTTCGAAGTTCACCAGCGCTTCCTCCATGTGGTAGGAGCGATAACCGAGCTTCAGCAGGGCTGCTTTGAGCGACATCGTGCCTGTTCGAGAAAACCCCGCACCAATGAGTTTCATCGTGTGTTCCTTTCAAGAGAATCTTCTTCCGCCGAGAATCAACGGAGCACGTACTGGTTGAGAAGATAGAGTACTACGATTATCACCACTAGGACGACCGCCACCACCGGCAAAGCGGTCTTGATGAGGTCGCTGATCAACACGCTGCGCGCTTTCCGATCAACCGTCGCGATGCCTTCGTTGACATGGGGGAACGGCTCATCGGGCGCTGGGACGCCCAGAAACCTGCACAATGGTTCCCAGCCCTCCTTGACCTCAAAGACCAACAGGCGATCCGGCGGAATCGCTGCTTTCACAGCTTCATTGTGTTGATTGAAACGCGCGATGCAGTTCTCTCGCTCCGACATACCACCGAACGCGACCCGCTCGACATTTCGGAACAGCCGCTGGAACTCCCTGAAACGCGGGACGAACTTGAGCCGTTCAATCATGGTGTTGTGCCAATGTGTTAACTTCTCGAAGCTTTGCCACCACTTTTCCGGGTCGCGCACGGTGAGGATGACGCGCGCTTCGGGAAACGCTTCCATCAGCTCACGGTAGAAGAGACAGGCCGGCAGATCGGTCGTCGCATCGTATCCGGCGAACAGCTTGTGCCAATCCATGTCGCTCCTGCCTTCCAAACAGGCGTTCCACGCGGCCAGATCGCCCCTCTCGTAGTTCATGGCTGCTTCTTCCATGTGGTAGGCTTGATAGCCTAGCTTGCCCAGGGCCGTTCTGAGCGACATCGTGCCCGTCCGGGCGAATCCGGCGCCGATGAGTTTCATGGTGCATACCTCCTCTCTATTGTCTGATGAATTCGTGGATCAATTGCGCTGCCGTGCGCGGTCCGTCGTAACCGGTCAGGATCTGCTGGAACCGTTGGGCCGCAGCCCGATAACTTGAATTGCTCTGCACCTCCTCGACCGCGGCGCGCAACGCAGCCGGATTCAGGGCTGCCAGCGTCAACCCTACCCCCAGCTCGGCCTGCCGCCGCGCGTTCCAGCGCTGGTCTTGAATGAAGGGCCAGGCGATGACCGGCAAGCCGGCGCGCAACGCCTGGTAGGTCGTGCCGTTGCCGGCGTGACAGATCACCACGTCGGCCCAGCGCATCAGCTCGTCCCCGGGCGCGAAGCCGGCCACGTGGAAGTTCGTAGGCAGCGGCCTCAAGTCCTCCGGCCGCGTCACGCCCCCGGTGGTCATCAGCACTTGATATTCCGTGCCGCCGAACGCTTCCAACACGGCCTGGAACGCGGCAACTGGCCCGGTGCTGCCCATGGTGAAATAGATGGTGGGACGGCCAGGATCCAGGCTGCTCAGCCAGTCCGGCGGCTCCGGCGTCCCATCCCAGATGATCGGCCCCACGTAGCGATAGTGGGCCGGCGCATCCTGCACCGGCGCGTATTCCGGCACGTCGCACATCAGATTCAGATCACCGGCGAGCAGGTCCAGCGTGCTTGCCACGGCCGGCAAGCCGTACTGACCGCGCACCTGGTTGAACGCCGCCTCGGCGCCCGGTCCCAGCAGTGGCGGTGGGCCGGGGAAGGTGTAGGCCAGCATCCCGTTGACCGCGCAAGGCGTGATGTAGGCGTTCAACAAAGAGACCCACGGCCGGCCGGCCAGGGTCGCCGAGGTTCCGCCGCTCAACCGGCCGTCCACCACCACCAGCGCGGGCTGGAGCTCGGTCAGGAGGGCCAACTCGGCCTGCACGAAACTGGCGACCAGTTCGGTCGAGTAGATCGCCCGCGGCCCTTGCCAGATGCGCGCCAGCGCCCAGGCGATGTCCAGCTCGGGCAACGGCCGGACCGCGAAACCCGCTTGCTGCGCCAGGGCCAACGCCGGCCCGCCGCCGCCAAAGACGACCTCGTGGCCCAGGTCGTGCAGGCCTTTGCTCACTTCCATCAGCCGGGCGACGTGCGCCACCGCAGTGCTGAAAGGCAATACCAGGATTGTGTCACGATTGTCCATTTTTAGCTCAGATACCCCAAGCCCTTCAAATGTTGAAACAATGCCTGTTGCTCCTCCTCGCTCCAGCCGGCTTCGGGCTGCCATAGCTCGTCCCAGACCCGGCCGGTCATCTGGCTGGTAGGCGCCACGTCCAGCAGCCACGTGATCGTGGGCGCCAGATCCAGGAGATTGATCGTCCCCATGTCGCCGATCTTGGCGATGAAGCCGCCGCCCGCCACCACCGTCCCTTCCCCCGCGGCCGGGGGCAAAGCCAGAGCTATCACCGCCGTGTGCGAACCCGCAGCCATGCCCACAGCCGCGATCGCCTTATCCCAATCCTGCCAGCGGTGCAACGCGTCCGCGCCTGGCTCCGGCGCGGCGGCATCGTGATAGCGGAGCAGCATGAAATCCCAGTCGCTTTGACCGGCTAACGCCTGGGTTTCGTCTTTCGCGGCATCGCAGACCACGACGCGTCGCCCCTTGTCGGTGAGAAGACGCCAGAAAGCCGCGCTTTCGTCCCACGACTCGGTATGCTGCGGCGTGCCGGTAACGAGGGAAGGCCATGCGGCAAGCCCGTTCGCGGGGGCTTTGATGCGCGCCCGCGCGCCGCGCTCGGCCAGGTTGGAGAGATAGGGCAGGTGTCGCAGCCAGGTCGCGAGCGGCCCGGCCGGCGGCAAGTCGGCCGCCACCAGCAGCAGCCGTTCTTTCGATGTCGTCGGTTCCATGAGTCAGATATTCCTCCTCTTGGAAGTCTGTCATTCTGAGCGGGTCTGCCCCTAATCTCTCGCGACGGCGTGACACCAGCGAAGAATCCGTTCGTTGCACTCAGGGCAGGCTCTTCACTGCGTTCAGGACAAGTTCTGCTCGTCGCAACGAGACCCTTCGCTGAATTCTTACTGCAACGAACTTCACGGGGCTAACCCGCTCAGGGTGACAAAGCAGATTTTGCGGTACTGCCAAATTTCCTTTGCAGGTGACGCAAGCGAACGATCAGCATGGTCGCCCGCGTGGTCAACATGCCTGGCACGAAGAAGAAGAGCAGATTGCGCAACGGCAGCACGGCCGTGACGCCCCGGTTGATGAGCACGATCAGCACGCCGCGCAGGATGAAGATCGGAATCAGAAACAGCATGGCGCGCCACATGCTGGGGTAGGAGAACGAGCCGCCGGCCCTGCTCCAGGTGACCTCGACGCGGCGGCTGACGGTGAAACCGCTCAGGACCCCAAGCCCAAGGATGACGGGAACCAGCGTCAGCCACCAGCCGGTGATATGGGGCAAGACGGTGTGCGCCACAAAGTAAAACAACAGCAGGCCCATCAAGACCTGGCTGCCGAGGGTGAACCAGATGAACCGGCCGCCCCACATGGCGAACATCAGCAGGCCATAGGGCCGAAAGCGCGCCGGCGCCCGCCGCCACATCGGTCCCAGTTGCTCCTGGATAGCAGGGTCTTCCAGGATGGCCGGGTCAATGCGCAGCCGGGCCAGCAGCCAGTTCAGAAGCGGTGGCCGGGCCGGGTCGTTTTCTGCAATAGGAGACGTATCTGAGGGGGGTATAGTTATGGTTTCCTCCTTGAAGAGCCAGACCTGACAGGTTTCCGAAACCTGTCAGGTCTTCGCTGTGACCATTTCTCGCAAGATATACTTCTGCACCTTGCCGGTCGGGTTCATCGGCAGCTCATCCAGGAAGCGCACTTCGTCCGGGACCTTGTAGGGCGCTAACTGTCCGCGGCAGAAGTCCAGCACCGCGGCCGGCAGGAGGCTGGCGCCCGGTTCGAGCACCAGGCAGGCCAGCACGCGCTCGTCGCCTAGATTGGTGGGGATGCCGATGATGGCCGCCTGGCGAATTTGCGGGTGTGCAACGAGCGTCGCTTCTAGCTCGGCCGGGTAGATGTTCTGCCCGCCGCGGATGATCATATCTTTCTTGCGGCCTACGATGCGGATGTAGCGTTTGGCATCTATCGTCGCCAGGTCGCCCGTGCTGTACCAACCCTCGGCGTCAATGGTCTGGGCAGTCAGTTCGGGGGCTTTGTAGTAGCCCTTCATGACGCTAGGGCCCCGCAGGATCAGTTCGCCTATCTGCCCCGTAGGCAAGGGCCGTCTCTGATCGTCTACGACTTTGGCCTCCCACTCAGGGTTGAGCTTGCCGATCGTTTCTCTGGCGGCGCGCCGTGAATCCAGGAATGGGTTGGTGCCCATGATGCCCCCGGCCGCTTCGGTGGTGCCGAAGCCGATCAGTACGGCGCAACCGATGCGTTTCTCGATCTCTTCGACGAGCGAGGGCGGCACCGGCGCGGCACCCATCGAGCAGAACAGCACCGAGCTCAGATCATTGCGGTCGAAGTCGGGCACGCGTAGCATCATCGCCATCATCGTCGGCACACCTCCGATGGCAGTGATCCGTTCTTGTTGGATCAATCGGAGAGCCTCTGCGGGGATGAAACGCTCCATGAGGACCAGGCAGTCACCGCCGATGAGCGCCCCGATCACACCGGCGAAGCCCGCGATGGTGTAGGCCGGTAACGCGACCAACGTTGTGTTTTGGTGACCCATCACGAAGCTGATCAGGCCGCGCAGGCGCGACGGGTAGCGCTTCACAGTCAACCAGATGACCTTTGCCAGAAGCCAGGGTCTGGATACTATCGCGTCGACTTCTCGGGATAAGGTTAGTGTGGCATAAAGCAATGTCTGGTGCGTGTGTATCGAGCCTTTGGGCGCGCCGGTCGTGCCCGAAGTGTAGACCAGGGCGGCCATGTCGTCCGGCGACCCTGTGGCCGGAGGCAATTCCCTCGCAGGTTCGGCGATTAGCTCGCTCAACCGTAGGGCATCGGGCAGGCTTCCCTGGCCTGCAACGATGACGTGGCGCAGGCCGGGCAGGTCGGCCCGGACCGCAGCGAACGTCTTCAGCGGCTCGCCACCCCAAACCCGCTCGGCCACGACGACGGCCGCGGCTTCGGCGTCATCCAGGATGTGGCGCAGCTCACGCGGACGCAGGAGCGGGTTGATGGGCACGAAGACCAGCCCCAGCCGGCCGGCCGCGAAGACCGCCTCGATAAAAGCCTCGCCGTTGGCCGTGACGATGGCGAGCTTCTCCCCGCGGCGCAGGCCCAGGCGGTGCAGCCCGGCCGCCAGGCGTTCCACCCGTTCACCTAGTTGACGATAGGTGAGCCGCGTGTCTTGGACCACGAGCGCCAGCCGGTCGGGGTAGACCCGCACGACGCGTTCGAAGGCCTGCCAGATTGTCTGACGATAGTCGAGGATGAGTTTGGGCATTGGCACAACTCCTGTTAAAAGGATTTTAGGGTGTCGTCATGATCGGGACATAGGGCAGGTTGGCCTGATAGGACAACCGTGATCTAAAGGGCGCAAACGGCAGATAAGACCGGAACGGCGGCAGGTCGCTCCCCAGGCAGACGCGGCGGGTGAGGATGCGCCCCTGTTGGATGCCGTTCACCTGGGCAATGCTCTGCCAGGCGCCCAGGTAACAGGGATCCGCGATGGCAGCCAGCCCGTTGTACTCGCCCATCCGCCAGGCCCCGCTGGTAGTAGTGTAGAGACTGGGCTGCTCACCGGATAGAGTCAGCCGCCGCTCCCCGAATGCGCCGTTCTCGTACTCTCGAAAGTAGGTGTGTACCAGCGAAGGATCCTGGTGCGTGTCCCGCATCTGGTAGAGCAGGCCCACGCGGCTGGCGCCGGAATTGGCTGCCAGCACCGGAAATTGTACAAGCTCATATTGGGGCTGGTCGTTCCCGGTCGTGCCCTGGCTGCCGTCTATGAATTGCGCTCCCGACCAGGTCGCGCCGGCGTCGGTCGTGCGGCGATAGGCCAGGTAGGACGCGCGTTCATCGAACTGGCCGCCGCTGTTGACGATGTAGGCGACGATGGCTTCCTCCGGCTGGTCGGGCACGAAGGCCAGGCTGAACGCTCGTAGCCCGATGGCGACGATGCTGGAGGGGTAATTGTCTGTGATCGGAATGTCGTAGGCGCTCGCCCACGTGCCGTCGGGCCGCAGATGGCGATATAGCAGCATCGTGCGCACCCCGAGGCTCTTGCTCCACACCACGGCCGCGCCGCCGGCCGGGTGACTGTACAGCTTCAGCCCGCCGAACTCGACGCGGGAGCTGAGGGTTGCGGTGATCGGCGCTGCACAATCGCCGGCCGGACAGATCGCGATTTCGCCGCCGAGCGCCAACGGCAGGCCGGAACTCCAGCCGTAGTATTCGTTTCCGTCGGCCGTTGCCAGCGCAAAACTGCCATCGGCAACCATCCCTGCGTTTTGATCTATCGGGAGTACCGGTTGTGGCTTCGTCCAGCCCGTGGGGCCGCGCACGCTGCGCGCCGTAGTCGAGCCGCAGCCGTGGATCCAGATCATCCCCAGGCGCGGATAGCCGTCAGCCCCCAGCGTGAGGCTCGGATCCATGAGCTGGTCAATGCGGCAGCCTGGCCGCGGTTGGTCGCACGGCGGGGCCGGCGGATCGGGCATCGGCAGCCCGTCGTCTTGCCACGACTGACCGGTGTCGGTCGAGCGAAACACCCGCACCGATTGCTGGCACTGCTGATCGTCGGCCGGCGCGTCCGTAATGAAAGCCGCGTAGAGCGCGCCATCGGGCGCGGCCACCGCGTCCACCTCGCGCGCGAACTTTTCCGGCTCGACTGCCGGATCGTAGTCGTAGATCGGCGCGACGGTCGAAGCAAGTCCGTATGATGGCGCCGGATCGGGACGAGGCAGGGCGGCGGTTGGAAGAATCAGCCCGACTGCCAGGAGTACGCCCGCGTGCACCGTCCAGGAAATGAGCTTCTTCAGCCAGCGCATGATACCCGATCCCTTTGTGGCCCAGGAGTGGGAGCTATTATAACAGAAGCCACAGGTGCTTGGCAAACGCGATGCAACCCCCAACTCGGTCGGAGAGGGACCCGAGCGACCGCGCGTTTGGAACGGGGGTCATTCGTTGACGAACGGACAGTTTGCCTGTAAAATGCGACCGATGACTCCAGAATCCGCGTCTTTTTCGTTCCCGCCGGCCGAGACTCGCAGGCGTCGCCTGGCCCAGACCGCGGGCTACTGTCTCGCGTTCGTGGCCTTGGGACTGTTTAGCGCCTCGTTGGGGCCAACGTTGCCCGGACTGGCTCGGCACACCCAGGCCCGGCTGAACGAAATCAGCTATCTGTTCACCGCCCGCGCGTTGGGCTATCTGATCGGCTCGTTTATCGGCGGCCGGTTCTATGACCGCCTGAAGGGGCATCTGGTCATGGCCGGCGTGCTGGCCCTGATGGCGGTGATGATGGCGCTCGTGCCGCTCGTCCCGCTGCTGGCGCTGTTGGCTGTCGCGTTGGCGCTGCTCGGCATTGGTGAGGGCGCACTCGATGTGGGCGGCAACACCCTCATCGTCTGGGTTCACGGCGAGCGGGTCGGGCCGTACATGAATGCCCTGCACTTCTGCTTCGGCCTCGGCGCGTTCGTCTCGCCGATTATCATCGCCCAGGCCGTTTTGTTCAGCGGCGATATCAACTGGGCCTACTGGGCGCTGGCGCTGTTGATGCTGCCGGCGTTTCTGTGGTTGCTGCGCACGCCCAGCCCGCCATCGCCCGCGGCCGGTGGAAATGGCGCGAATGGGCCGGCTCGACCGCTGCTGGTCGTCGCCATTTCGCTGTTCCTGCTGCTCTACGTCGGCGCCGAGTCGAGCTTTGGCGGCTGGGTCTACACCTACGCAATGACGCGCGGCCTGGGCACGGCGACGTCCGCGGCGTATCTCACGTCGGCCTTCTGGGGTGCGCTGACACTGGGCCGGCTGCTGTCTATCCCGTTGGCCGCACGCTTCAAGCTGGCGACCGTGCTCCTGGCCGACCTGGTGGGTTGCCTGGCCGGGGTGGCGATCCTGGTGGTGCTGCCCGGTTCGGTCGTGGCGCTGTGGGTCGGCGCGTTGCTCACCGGCTTCGGCATGTCCGCGATCTTCCCCACCGCGATCGCTCTGGCCGGCAGCCGCATGACCCTTACCGGCCGGGTGACGGGCTGGTTCCTGGTTGGCGCCAGCGTCGGCAGCATGACTATGCCCTGGCTGATCGGGCAACTGTTCGAGCGAATCGGTCCACAGGTGGCGATGTGGCTCATCCTGGCCGATCTGATCGCCGCGCTCGGCGTCTTCGCCGTGATGATGCGGGGCGATTTCGACCGCTGAGCCCATGAAAATGTCATGCTGAGCGGGTTAACGAATTGCAGTCTGCTTCGGGCAGATTCCAGCGAAGCATCTCCTTCGCGTGGCCGAGACTCTTCGCTGGTGTCTCGTCGCCGCGCACTGTTCGCCGTCAACCCGCTCAGAGTGACAGGCGGGGCGTTTACAGGGCAAGTGGCGCAAGTCGGCGGCTTGCATTATGGAGGGGGCGATGTCCGGCAATCTGACTCTGACCGCCGTGCCCGGCATCAAGGTTGGGCACGCGACCGATCCTGTCGGCCTGACTGGCTGCACCGTCGTGCTCTGCGACGGCCCTTCAGGGTCGGGTGCGGTGGGCGGGGTGGATCAGCGCGGGGGCGCGCCCGGCACACGTGAGACCGACCTGCTGCGGCCGTTGCACCTGGTACAGCAGGTACACGCCGTCGTCCTGGCCGGCGGTAGCGCGTTCGGCTTGGCCGCGGCCGACGGCGTGATGCGCTACCTGCGCGAGCGAGGCGTCGGCTACAAGTCGGGGCCGGTACGCGTGCCAATCGTCCCGGCCGCGATCCTTTTCGACCTGGCCGTGGGCCGCAGCGATGTCTATCCCGATGCGGAAATGGGCTATGCCGCCTGCCTGGCGGCGAACGACGCGGCCGTGGCCGAGGGGAACGTCGGCGCGGGGACGGGGTGCAGCGCCGGCAAGGCGCTGGGCGCGGGTCGCGCCACCAAGACGGGGCTGGGCAGCGCGGCCATAGACCTGGGCGGCGGGTTGGTCGTCGCCGCGCTTATCGCGGTCAATCCATTCGGCGACGTGGTGGACGAGGCCAGCCGGATCGTGGCAGGCACACGGCGGTTGCGCGGCGCGGGTTTTGCTGATACACTGGTGCTGCTGCGCACGATTACCGGCAAGTTGGCGTTACGAGTGGCAGGCGCGACCGTCATAGGAGTTGTGGCGACGAACGCACGGCTGGACAAGGAAGGCGCCAACAAGGTCGCCCAGATGGCGCAAGATGGCGTGGCCCGCGCGATTCGCCCGGCTCATACCCTGTTCGACGGCGATACGCTCTTCGCGCTGGCGACCGGCAAGGTGCGGGCCAGCGTCACCCTGGTCGGCGCTTACGCCGCCGAGGTGGTGGCCCAGGCCATCGGCCGCGCCGCTCGATCGGCCGTCGGCGCCGGCGGTCTGCCGGCCGGCGCCGAACTTGGGGCGTCATGCTGAGAACCGCCATGCCGCGCGGCGGCATTTGTGAAGCAAGATACTCCTGTGCGCTGTCATGCTGAGCGGGTTGGTCCCGTGTGACACGTTGCGGCGAGAATCCAGCCAACACGAGCGTCCCATGATCTGGCACTTCAACGTCTATGTCGCGATCTACTTCATCGCCGCGGCCGTCTCGGCGGGCGTGGCGGCCTACGCGTGGCGTCTGCGGACCAGGCCGGGCGCAGTGCAGTTGGCGTGGCTGATGGCCGCTGGCGCCGAGTGGTCGTTGGCTGCCGGTCTCGAAGCGGCCGCAGTGGGCATCCCCGCAAAGGTGTTCTGGTCGAAGGTCGAATACCTGGGCTCGAACAGCAGTCCCGTGCTCTTTCTCTTGTTTGCGCTGGCCTATAGCCGCCCCGAGCGGACGCTGGGACGCCGGACAGCCGCGTTGATCTGGGTGATTCCCGCACTCACCTTTCTCTTGGCTGCTGTCAACGAGTGGCATCATCTCGTTTGGACGGGCTTTACACCCAGTCCGGTTGGGGACAATATCCTGATCTACGGTCATGGGATCTGGTTCTACGTTTCCGTGGCGTACTTCTACCTCGTCATCATGTTTGGCTCGTTCGTGATTATGCGGGCGACGACGCGGCTTGCTCGTCCGTACCGCAGCCAGGCCTTGACCGTGCTCATCGGTGCGGTCATGCCGCTTGCGACGAGTGGTCTCTACATCGCGGGCCTCAGCCCGGTTCCTGGTCTCGACATCTCCCCGCTTGGTATCATGCTCGCGGGCCTGGTGTTGGCCTGGGGCATTTTGCGTTTTCACCTCCTCGATCTGGCGCCCGTGGCGCGCGATCTGCTGTTCGAGGGCCTGGGGGACGGCGCGGTGGTACTGGATGCGCAGAACCGGATCGTGGACATCAATCCCGCCGCCCAGCGGCTCCTCGGCCCCGCGGTCGCGAGGATCGGGCAGAGCGCTCGGGAAGTGCTGGCATCGCAGCCCGATCTGATTGAACATTTCCGAGACGTGATGGAGGGCCAGGCTGAGATCGAGTTGGGCGTGGAAGCGCCGCGTCACCTGGAGCTGCGCATTTCGCCGGTGCGTGACCGGCGCGGGCGCTCTACTGGGCGACTCGTACTCCTGCGAGACATCACCGAGCGCAAGCTGGCCGAGGCAGCGCTGCGCGAGAGCGAGGCGACCTACCGTGCGATGTTTACTAAGAACCAGGCCGTCAAACTGTTGATTGACCCCGAAACCGCGGCTATCGTGGACGCCAACGAGGCGGCCTGCCGGTTCTACGGCTACGCGCTCGAAGAGATCAAGGCCAAACGGATCACCGACATCAACGTCCTACCGGAGCCGGAGGTGCGGGCGATCATGGTGCGGGTGAAGTCAGGGGAAGATACCCACTTCTTTGCCCGCCATCGGCTCGCCACCGGCGAAATTCGAGACGTGGAAGTCTACTCCAGCCCCATCGAGGTACAGGGCCGCCTGTTACTTTTCGCGATCATCCACGACATCACCGAGCGCAAACGCGCCGAAGACACCTTGTGCGAGCAGCAGGAAGTCGAGCGGCGCTTCTCGCAGCAGTTGGCGGCTTTGCACCAGGTGAGCATGGAATTGTCCCTCGCCGGCTCGGTGGACGAGTTGTGTCGCCTGGCGATCGAGCTGGGACGCAGCCGGCTGGGCTTCGATCGCATAGCCATCTGGTTCGTGGATCGTGATGCCCCCGAGATCATACGAGGCGCCTTCGGCGTTGACGAGCAAGGGCGACTGCGCGACGAACGCGGCCGGCGCGTACAGGTGCGGCCGGAAGGGATCTGGAGCGAATTGCTGACCGGTCAGGCCCCGCTGATCTATCGGCCGAATGCCAATCTCCTAGACGATCAGTCTGCGGTAGTCGGCCGGGGGGCGCGCGCGAGGGCGGCTATGTGGGATGGCCAGGCGGTGATCGGCCAGGTATCTATTGACAACCTGCTCACCGGCCAGCCGATCACTGAACGTCAGCGCGAGCTGCTGGTTCTCTACGCCCGGATTTTGGGGCACCTTTGCACTCTCAAACGGACCGAGGAGGCGTTGCAGGAGTCGAATGCTGAGTTGCAGGCCGGCAACCAGGAGTTGGATGCCTTTGCCCATACCGTGGCGCACGACCTCAAGACGCCCCTTAACCTGATTGCCGGCTATGCCGAGCTCCTGGCCGAAAGCTACGAGGATCAGCGCACGGATGAACTCCAGGGGCATTTGCAGGCGATTCAGCGCGGCGTCGAAAAGATGACGGCGATTATCAACAGCCTGTTGTTACTTGCCAACGCGCGCCAGGAGAGCGTGCCGGTTGGGCCGTTGGAGACGGCGGACATTCTCGTCGAAGTGCAGCGGCGTCTGGCGCGCGAGATCGAGCTGCGCCAGGCCGAGATCACGTTGCCCGCAACTTGGCCCGCGGCCGTCGGATACGGCCCCTGGGTGGAGGAGGTGTGGGTTAATTATCTCAGCAACGCGCTGAAGTACGGCGGCCGGTCCGATCTCACCCCGCCCATTCCGCCGCGCGTCGAGTTGGCCGCGCAAGTGCAGGCCGACGGCTTCGTCTGCTTTACGATTCGAGACAACGGCCGTGGTATCGCTTCCGAAGACCAGAAGCGGCTGTTCGTGGCCCTGAACCGCTTCGGCGAGCGCCGCGAGGCAGGTCACGGCCTGGGCCTGTCCATTGTCCGGCGCATCATCGAACGCATGGGCGGACAAGTGGGCGTCGAAAGCGTCGTAGACCAGGGTAGCACCTTCTATTTCACCCTGCCGGCCGCCACCACGGTGACAGGGTGACACGGTGACACGGTGACGGGCTGACAGGCGCGCCACCCATCCTCGGTCCTCCGTCGTTCGTCGTTCGTCGTTCGTCATTCGTCATTCGTCATTCGTCATTCGCCATTCGTATTCGCCATCTGCAATCTGCAATCTGCAATCTGCAATCTACAATCTGCAATCTGCCATTCCCATGTCCGACAAAATTCTCCTCGTTGACGATGATCCGATCTTGCTCGACACGCTGGCGTTCAACCTGCGCCACGCTGGCTACCGGGTTGTGACCGCGCTGGACGGCGCCGCTGCGCTGGAGCAGGCCGCCGCCGAAAAGCCCGACCTGGTCATCCTCGATCTGATGCTGCCGGAGTTGGATGGGCTGACGGTCTGCCGCAGCCTGCGCCAGACATCCGAGGTGCCGATCCTGATCCTGACCGCGCGCACCGGCGAGTTGGACAAAATCGTCGGCCTGGAGAGCGGCGCGGACGACTACCTGACTAAGCCGTTCAGCCTGGGTGAATTGCAAGCGCGCATCCGGGCGCTCCTGCGTCGTGCCGGCCCGCGCGCCGCGGGCGAGGAAATCCGTTCCGGCGATTTGACGTTGCACCTGGTGAGCCGGCGAGCCTTCATAGGTGACAAGGAGTTGCTGCTGACCCCGCGGGAGTTCAGCCTGCTGGCCGAGCTAATGCGCCACCAGGGCGCGGTGCTCACCCGCGACCTGCTGCTGACGCGCATCTGGGGCTATGACTTCTACGGCGACACGCGCACTGTAGACGTGCACATCCGCTGGCTGCGCGAGAAAATCGAAGTTGACCCATCCAACCCGGCGCGCATCGTGACGGTGCGTGGGATCGGGTATCGGTTTGAGGGGTGAGGCTGGAAACTGGAAACTGGAAGCTGGAAACTGGAAGGATGATGGAAAATTCGCCCCCCCTCTCCTGACGGCAGTCGTTTCGCTGTCAGGAGAGGGGGGGCGGGGGGGTGAGGTCCTGAATTATCTTCTGCTCGGCTTGCTTTTCGTGGCGATTTTGGCAATCGCCTGGCTCTGGCTGCGCGGCCAGCGGGTCGGCGAGCAGTTCCGCCGCGCCATGCGGGAGCGGGCCGAGGCGACTGAGGCGCGCATCGAGCTGCAACGGCAAATCCAGCGCGAACGCGGCCAACTGGCCGCCCTGGGCGCGGCCGATTTCGACGCCCTGCTCCTGGTGGACGCCGACCGGCGGATCGTTTGGGGCAATCAGGGCGCGTGGGAGCTTTTTGACCGCCGCGAGCCTGTCGTCGGCCAACCATTCATCGCCCTGGTCGGCGACGCGGAGTTGAGCCAGACCGTGTTGGAGGTCATCGCCGGGGGGCGGCCGGTCGTCCGGCAGGTTGCGGTTGGGGGGCGCACGCTACGGATGCGCGTGGTGGCGATTCAGGAAACCGGTGGCGCGGCTGTGTCCATCGAGGATGTGACCGAACTGCAACGCCTGGGCCGCGCCCGTCGCGACTTGGTGGCGAACATCTCCCACGAGTTGCGTACCCCGCTCGCCAACATCGCGTTGGCAGCCCAGACCCTTCGCAACGGCGGCGCGGATACGGCGATCCATCGGCGGATGCTCGACCAGATCGAAGGCCAGGTGCAGGCCCTCAGCCAGTTGAGCCAGGAGATGATGGATCTGGCCCAGATCGAATCGGGCCAGGTGATGCTCAAGCTGGTTCCCGTCGAGGTGGAGCCGTTGGTGCGGCGCAGCCTGACCGCGCTCCTGCCCCTGGCCGCGGCCAAAGGCCAACACGTCAGCGTCATCGTGCCCGCCGGCCTGGTCGCTCTGGCCGACGAGCAGCAGGTGGCCCGCGTGATCGGAAACCTGGCACACAACGCGATCAAGTTCTCGCCCGAAGGCGGCATCATCAGCGTTTACGCCGAGGCTGCGGGCGACGACGTGCGGATCGGCGTGACCGATACCGGCCCCGGCATCCCCCTGGCCGAGCAGGCGCGCGTCTTCGAGCGGTTCTACAAGGCCGACCGCGCCCGCTCGAAGGGCGGCACCGGCCTGGGCCTCGCCATCGCCCGCCATATCGTCGAAGGCCACGGCGGCCGTATCTGGGTAGAGAGCGCGCCGGGGCAGGGCGCGAAGTTCTGTTTTACGTTGCCGCGAGCCTGAAAACCTATCTAAAAAAGGGTAGCATAGCCCCTCGTGGGCGTCCTGAGCGGGCACAAGGCCCGATGCTACGAGTTATTCGGGGCACTATACTTTATCGGAAATATGAAAGGCTGTCACCCTGAGCGGGTCAGTCCCGTGTATCACGCTGCGGCGTCACACCAGCGAAGGGTCTCGGTCCCGCATGAAGGAGATTCTTCGCTGGTTTCACGCCGTAACGAGAGGTTCGGGGCAGACCCGCTCAGAATGACCCTCATTTCCAATAATGTCTACTAAGAAGAGAGTCTTGCATGAATAAACTATGGCCCAGCGGGGCGCGAGTGGACGAGAACGGCGAGCTGTGGCTCGGCGGCTGCGCGGCGTCGGCTTTGGCGCGGACTTACGGCACGCCGCTGTACGTGTTCGATGAGCGGACGTTGCGCGAGCGGGCGCGCGCCTACCAGGCCGCGCTCAAGCAGCACTACCCCGGCAGCAGCCAGATCGCGTATGCGTCGAAGGCTTATCTGAGCCTGGCAATCGCCCAGCTCTTCGACGAAGAAGGGTTGGACCTGGACGTCGTCTCCGGCGGTGAGCTATCTGTCGCCCTGGCCGCGGGTTTTCCCCCGGAGCGCATCCATTTCCACGGCAACAACAAGTCTGCCGCCGAGCTGGCCTTGGCCCTCAACGCGAGACCTTCGACTGCGCCCAGGGCAGATGCCCATGCCGCACGCGCCGCCACAGCGCATGAAAACGGGACGCGGATGGACGCGGAGGCCGCGGACGACGCGGATATTTTAGGCTTTTGTCTGCGTTCTCCGCGTCGTCCGCGTAGTCCGCGTCCGATTTTCAGGGCAGGCGTTGGCCGCATCGTCGTGGACAACTTTCGCGAGCTTGACCTGCTGGCCGAACTGACCGCCGCAACACGCAACAGTGCGAAGCCTCCCCTTGGGACGCAACACGCATCACGCATCACGCCCATCTGGCTCCGCCTCTCGCCCGGCGTCGAGGCCCACACCCACGCGCACATCCAGACGGGTCACCTGGACACCAAGTTCGGCTTCCCCATCGCCACAGGCGCCGCCGAGGCCGCGGTGGCGCGGGTGCTGCAGACGCCCGGTCTGACGCTGGTCGGCCTGCACTGCAACATCGGTTCGCAGATCTACGAGACGGAGAGCCTGGCCGAGGCCGCAGCCCGTTTGGCAGAGTTCGCGGCGCAGATGCGCGACCGCTACGGTTTTGTCCTGCGGGAGTTGAGCCCGGGCGGCGGCTGGGGCGTGCCGATGACCGATGACGACCCCGATGCGCCGATCGAGCAATACGTGGCCGTGCTGGCGGGGGCGGTCGTCGCCGCGTGCCGGGCGCACGGGCTGGAACTACCACACCTGGTTCTGGAGCCGGGCCGTTCGCTTATTGCGCCGGCGGCCGTCACTCTCTACACCGTCGGTGCGCGCAAGGAGATCGCTGGCGTTCGCACCTACGTCTCGGTGGACGGCGGCATGGCGGACAACATCCGGCCGGCGCTGTATGGGGCGAAGTATACAGCATTGCAGATTGCGGATTGCGGATTTGGGTCTCCGCAATCCGCAATCCGCAATCCGCAATCCGAAATCGTCACGATTGCAGGGAGGTTCTGCGAATCCGGGGACGTGCTGATCCGCGACATCGAGCTGCCGAGGTTGGAGGCGGGGGATTTGCTGGCGATCCCGATGGCGGGCGCGTACACGCTCTCGATGGCGAGCAATTACAACCTGACTCCGCGGCCGGCTGTGGTGCTGGTAAACGATGGGCACGCGCGGTTGATGCAACGGCGCGAGACCTATGCGGATTTGATGACCCGCGATCTGCCTCTGCACGGCGCACAACACGCACTACGTAGCACGCATCACGCAGCACGCACCACGCAGCACGCAGCACGTTTCTGGAAATACCAGGCGCTCGGCAATGATTACATCGTGCTCGATCCGGCCGATTGGCCTGAGCCGCCGACTGGCGAGCAAATCCGCCGCATCTGCGACCGGCATCGCGGCGTGGGGGCAGATGGGATTCTGTGGGGGCCAATTCCGCCAACGGCCCCCCCGGCCCCCCAACGTTGGGGGGAGTCCGGTTCCCCCCAGGATTGGGGGGCGAGGGGGGCGTCCCCCGCGCTCCGTCTCTTCAACCCCGACGGCGGCGAGTTCGAGAAAAGCGGCAACGGGTTGCGCATCTTCGCCCGCTATCTTTGGGATCGCGGCTACGTGAGCGCGCCGGACTTCACCATCGGCACGCCGGGCGGCCCGGTGATTGCGCACGTGTTGGAGCCGACCGGCGCGCACATCGCGATGGACATGGGCACGCTGTCGTTCGACAGCGCGGTCATTCCGGTCGCAGGGCCGCCGCGAGAGGTGGTTGAAGAAGAAATCATCGTCGCGGGCCGATCGCTGCGCATCACCGCCGTCACCATCGGCAACCCGCATTGTGTCGTGTTCGTGGACGACCAGACCTTCGAGGTTTCCAAAGACCCTTCGTTTCACTCAGGGCAAGCTCTCGAAGGTCTCGCACGGACGTTAGGCCCGCAATTGGAGCAATTGCCGCTCTACCCCAACCGGACCAATGTCCAATTCGCGCAGGCGCTCGACCCGCACAGGCTGCGCATCGAAATCTGGGAACGGGGCGCGGGCTACACGTTGGCTTCGGGCACGTCCTCCTGCGCGGCCGCTGGCGCGGCGATCCGCACCGGCCGCTGCGCCAGCCCGGTCACGGTGCAGATGCCCGGCGGCGAGATGCTGGTCGAGGTTGCCGAAGATTGGTCGGTCCGGCTGACGGGGACGGTGGGGGTGGTGTGCCAGGGAGAGGTAAGCGAGGATGTGATGGCGTGATGCGTGCTGCGTGCTGCGTGCTGCGTGCTGCGTGCTGCGTGCTGCGTATTGCGTAGCATCGAGGTACGTGCAATACGCAATACGCAATACGCAATACGCAATACGCAATACGCAATACGCAATACGCAATACGCAATACGCAATACGCAATACGCAATACGCAATACGCAATACGCAATACGCAATACGCAGTACGCAATACGTTTTACCGCTTCACCCTCACCTGGCTCATGCAGAAAATCGCCAGGGCCATGAAGACCGCGGTGAAAAGCCAGATGACGGTGTGACCTGTCAGGTCAATCAGCCAGCCGGCGACGATGGGGCCGGTGATGGCTGCCGCCGAGGACGCAAAGTAGTAGAGGCCGGTGTACGCGCCGATGCTGCGCTTGCCCGCCAGATCGTAAACCATCGGCAGCGAGTTGATGTTGACCAACGCCCAGAACGCGCCCATCACCGCCAGCACGACCAGCAGGATCGTCGGATTGCGCACGGTGAAGCCGGCGATGACGCCGACAATCATGCCGGTTAGCCCCGTCATAATCGTCGGTTTGCGGCCGACCCGCGTGGCGATCAGGCCGCTGGGGATGGCGAAGATGATCAAGGCCGCGGCGAACGCGGTGAGCATCTGCGTGCCCGAACCTACTGACAGCTTGAGCACGTTGCGGGCGTAGAGGGTGAAGAACGCCTCCATCGCGTTCCAGCCCACGAACCAGGAGAAGATGGCGCCCAGGAGGAACAGCCCGCTCCGGTCGGGATCGGTCGCCACCTGGCGGAAGTTGTCCAACACGCCCGGCTCTTTGGCGGCTGCGGCCGGTAATTCCTCCAGCGCGGGTTCTTTCACCAGCGCCAGGACGATGCCGATGGCAATCAGCATGATGCCCGCGCCGACGATGAACGGGAGGGGCACGCCGAGCTTGTAGAGCGCGCCGCCGCCGAAGAGCGCGATGGCCCCGCCCACGCCGCCCATCAGGTTGATGACGCCGTTGGCCTTGCTGCGTTCGCCCGGCTGAAAGAGATCGCCCAGGAAGGCGATGGTCGGCGAGCGGAAGAGCGCCAGGCCGATGTTGGTGCCGAGGATCGCCAGGGCGATCAAAACGAAGTTCTGGCGCACAAACGGCACCAGGATGAAGAAGACCGCGGCCAGCGGCGCGCCGAGCATCAGCCACGGCTTGCGCCGGCCGAAGCGGCTGCGGGTGCGGTCGGAGCGGCTGCCCACCCACGGCTGCACGAACAGATTGATGATGTTGTCCCAGGTGAGGATGAAGCCGGTGATAAAGGCCGATAGCCCCAGGTCTTCAAGCATCGGTGGGATCAGGCTGTTGAACAGCGGCCCGATGACGCTGATGCCAAAGAAGCCGAAACCCAGGATGAAGGTCTTGGCCCAGGGGAAACGACGGTCGGTCATAGATGCTCCTTTCGGTGGTGAGAAGGGTGGTGGGGTTGACAGGGCGAATCATACCACGCAAAACGCAAACGGTAAAACGCAAATCGCAAACGGCAAAACGCAAACGGCAAAACGCAAAACGCGCCTGTGCTGTCATGCTGAGCGGGTTAACGAGCCAAGGTTCGCGACGGCGAGATTTCAGCGAAGCATCTCATCCCGCAACGAGACTCCTTCGACTGCGCTCAGGACAGGCTCTTCGCTGAATTGTCGCCGCAACGCAGTTCACGGGGCGAACCCGCTCAGGGTGACAGTGCAAATCGCAAAACGCAAAACGCGCCTGTGCTGTCATGCTGAGCGGGTTAACGAGCCAAGGTTCGCGACGGCGAGATTTCAGCGAAGCATCCCTTGCGCATGGAGATTCTTCGCTGGTTTCACGCTGCAGCAAGAGGTTCGGGGTAGACCCGCTCAGAATGACCGTTATTCCCGATAATCTTTGTTGACGGGAGATAACCCTATGTCCTATCTCGAACAGGAAATCTACGAACAACCCGAGATCCTGGCGCGGTTGCTGTCTGAAGAGGTCGAGAACGCGGCCCGGCTGGCCGCGGCGATCCGCGAACGGGGCGTGCAGTACGTGATGGTCGCCGGCCGCGGCACGTCGGATAACGCGGGGCGCTACGGCAAGTATCTCTTTGCGGCCATGAATCGGCTGCCGGTGGCGATGGCGACGCCGTCCCTTTTCTCGATCTACGGGCTGCCGCCCCGTTTCGGCGATGCGCTGGTGTTGGGCATTTCGCAATCGGGCCAGTCGCCCGACATCGTGAGCGTGCTGGCCGAGGCGCGGCGCCAGGGCGCGCTGACTGCCGCGTTCACCAACGAGCCGGATTCGCCCCTGGCCGTCGCGGCCGATCACGTGCTGGCGCTCCACGCCGGCGCCGAGCGCAGCGTCGCGGCTACCAAGACCTACACCGCGCAACTGGCGGCCGTGGCGCTGGTGAACGCGCTCCTGAGCGACGACCCGGCCCTCCTGGCCGAGTTGCAGCGCGTGCCCGAAGCCGCCCGGCGCACGCTGGAGCTGGCCCCCCAGGTGCAGCGCATCGCCGAACGCTACCGCTTCATTGACCGTTGCGTGGTGCTGGGCCGTGGGTTCAACTACGCCAACGCCTACGAAGTGGCCTTGAAGCTCAAAGAGACCAACTACATCGCGGCGGAGCCGTATTCGCCCGCCGACTTCATCCACGGCCCGTTGGCGATGCTCGACGAGAGCTACCCGGTCATCGTCATCGCACCGGCAGGCGCGCTATTGGACGAAGTGCGCTCAGCCCTGGCGCTCATCCGAGAGCGCGGGGCCGAGCTGCTGGTCATCTCCGACGACGCGGAGACGCTGACGCAGGGCCGGCTGGCGTTGCCGCTGCCGGTTTCGCTGCCCGAATGGCTGTCGCCGCTGATCACGGTCATTCCGGGCCAACTGCTGGCGCTGCACCTGGTTCTGGAGCGCGGGCAGGACCCCGACCGGCCGCGCGGACTGCACAAAGTCACGCTGACGCGGTGAGATGATTAAACACCGTTTGTCATTCTGAGTGGTTCTACACCCGTTGCCTGTCATTCTGAGCGGGTCTGCCCATGACTTCTCGCGACGGCGAGCATCCAGCGAAGAATCTCTTTTCGCAACGAGACCCTTCGCTGGATTCTCGCCGCAACGCACCTCACGGGGCAGACCCGCTCAGAGCCTGCCCTGAGTGCAACGAAGGGGTGACAAGAGCGAGTTTTGCGGTACTGCGAAGAATCTCCCGTTCCAAGACAAAACATCTATCCACAAGGAGTTCCCATGAACAACACGTACACCCGAAACGGCCGCCAACGCGTTGTGGTCACTGGCATCGGTGCCGTGACGCCGCTCGGCAACGACGCGGCAAGCAGTTGGCAGGCCCTGCTGGCGGGCAAGTCGGGCGTCACGCCGATCACGGCCTTCGACGCCAGTGGATTGCCTACGCGCATCGCGGCCAACGTCAAAGGCTTCGATGCCGGCAAGCTCATGGATCCGAAGGAGGCGCGGCGGCTGTCGCCCTTTATCCACTACGCCGTGGCTGCTGCAGCCGAGGCAGTGGCCGGGGCTGGATTGGATTTCGCCACGGAAGACACCAGCCGCGCCGGCGCGGAGATCGGCAGCGCGCTGGGCGGCACCAGCGTGCTCGAAGAACAACGGCTGATCTTGGAGAACAAGGGGCCACGGGCCATCAACCCGACGGTGGTCACGGCCATCATCATCAACTCGGCCGCGTGCCAGATCGCCATCCGCTACGGTATCCACGGCCCGGTAGGCTCCCCGGTCGCGGCCTGCGCCACCGGCACCGTCGCCATCGGGGAGGCGTTTTGCCGGCTGGCCTGGGGCATGGCCGACCTGATGATTGCGGGCGGCACCGAAAGCGTGATGACGCCGCTGGCGATCACCGCGTTCGCCCGGCTCGGCGCCACCTCCCAGAAGAACGACACGCCGGAGCAAGCGTGCGCGCCGTTCGACAAGGGCCGCGATGGCACGGTCGTCGGCGAGGGCGCGGCGGTGATGGTGCTGGAGACACTGGAGCACGCGGTCAAGCGCAACGCGCCGATCCTGGCCGAGGTGATGGGCTATGGGCTGACCTGCGACGCCTTCCACCTGGTCGCGCCCGGCCCCACCGGCGAGATGGCCGCGCGCGCCATGCGCCAGGCGTTGGACGACGGCGGCGTGGCGCCGGAGGAGTTGAGTTGGATCGTGGCCCACGGCACGGGGACGCAGCTCAACGACTCCTGCGAGACGAAGGCGATTAAGCTGGCTCTGGGCGAAGCGGCGGCCCGTCACGTCCCGGCGACTTCGGTCAAGGGCGCGCTGGGCCACATGCTCGGCGCGGCCGGCGCGATTTCGGCGGTCACGGCCGTGCAGGCCATCAATGCCGGCGTGCTCGCGCCCACCATCAACTATCAGACCCCCGATCCCGAGTGCGACCTGGACTACGTGCCCAACGTCGCCCGGGCCGCCGCGGTGAACGCCGTGCTGACCAATGCCTTCGGCTTCGGCGGGCAAAACGCGTGTTTGGTGTTCAGAAAGTGGGAGGCATGAGACGTTAACGCAGAAACCGGGTTTCTACGATAGGTACTCAGGTAAGCTTTTGAGGTAACGGGACACCCCAGCCTGAACGCCGGGGCCTACGAGCCGTCTCATGCTGCGACGTTTAGGATCTTACCAGTGAAATTCTGGTACAGCGAGCAAGGAATTCTCACGCAAAGGCGCAAAGCCGCAGAGTGTTTTCTTGGCGTCTTGGCGTCTTGGCGTGAGACTATTTGGCTCCGGCTTGTCCGGGTTAGGTTGCAGTGTCTCATCACCCCCGAATCTTTATCTGACAGACTAAAGAAACCCGGTTTCTGATTCCCCCTACATCCCCGCGAGATACCGCGCCACGTTGACGAACAGGTGCCAGCCGTCCTCGGTCATCGCCGTGGGGCCGGCATCGAAGCCCCACAGCAGATAGCGCGCGGTCTGCTGGATCAGGTTGTAGTGCGTCTGGTCGGCCGGTTCGCGGCCGAGCAGCGTCATATCGGACGAGGGCCTGGGAACGTAGACCCCCTCATGGGTAGTTCGCTTGTAGATCGTCACCACGCGCTCCCGCGGCATCGGAATGTCGTAGGGGCTGTTCCAGACTTGATGTGCGGTGTCCATCGCGTAGGCGCGATACTCGCTGCCGGACCACCCGTGGGGGTAGCCGATCGCCAGGCCAAGCTCGCCGAAGAAGGCGTAGCCGCCCTCGCCCAGGCCGAGGATCGGCACCGAGTACTGCGCCAGCGTCGCCACCGCCTGCGGTGTGCCCCAGTTCGCCCCCTCGCCCGTCTCCGGGCCGATCACCGCCAGGCTGTAGCGGCTCCAGTTGGTGGTCGGGACGTTCGCCAACGGAATCAGGTCAACGTGGAAGCCGCTCGCCTCCAGCAGTTGGCGGTAGTCGTCGGCCGTGGGCAGATCGTCCCGCCAGATGTAGGCCGCGTTGGGCAGGATGCGGAAGCTGCCGGTGCGGTGCCGGATGAAGCTCTCCCGGCTGTGGTTCACGCCCCAGCCGGTGGCTTTCACGAAGTAGGGGCCGGGCAGATAGGCGTGAGTGAAGAGGTTGCCGTAGACGCCGTCGCCCGGCCGGCCGTCTTCGTGGCTGCCGTCGTCGAACAGTTGCAGCGATTGCGCCAGGTCCGAGTTCGGCCCCTGCACGAAGACCCACACCTCCGCGCCGAGGATCGGCTTGGTGTCGCCCAGGTAGACCAGTACGGGAATCGCCGCGCCGACGACCCGGTCGCGCGGCGGCAGCCCGAAGCCCAGGTGCATCGTCGTGGACGACCAGCCCGACAGAATGAACAGGTAGTTCGCGGTCTTTTCGCGCGTCACCAACTCGACCACCCAGGTTCCTCCCGCCGGAGAAGCGATGCGGTACTGCTGATGCGTCGTGTCGTTCCGGTAGATCACCCCCGGCCCCGTCGGCGAGATGTGGTTGCCGTTCGGGTCGGTCAGGCTCATGGTGAGCGGGCTGCCGGGGTCATCCCAGTTGACCGCGAAGATCGCCTCGGGCAGGTCCCGCTCCACCGGAACCTCGAAGACCAGCCGGCCGCTCACCGTGCCCGTCTTTTCCCACAGCCGCTGCTGATGCCCCGCCTGCTCGCCGATCGCCTTGTAAACGTCGGCCAGGCGGTTGGGCAGCGTGGCGGGGACGTTGGGGCCGGGCGGCGCGGCGGGGCTTGCCCACGTGCCAGGCACTTCTATCCACGTGCCAGGCACTTCCATCCACGTGCCAGGCACTTCTATCCACGTGCCAGGCACTTCCGAAGTGCCTGGCACGTTGGCAGCGGCGAGCGGCAGCAGATCCACCCCCGCCTGGTAGAACGCGCCGCCGGTCTGGCTGGCGATGGCGGCCATCAGCGTCAGGTCCGCGTCGTAGCCGAGCGCGACCGTGTGGACGGCGACGCGCGACGGGACGATCACCCCGCTCACGGTCGGATCGGCCCAGTAGGGCGCGACGTTTTCCATGCCGTCGGAGAGGAGCGCCATGGTCCAGTCGTGGTCGCTCTTACCTTTGGCGACGATCTCGTTATAGCCCAACAGCGCGCCCTGACCCAGCGCGGTCGTGCCGTCCGCGATCAGGCCGTTGACCGCGGTCTTGGCCGCGTCCCACTGCGTAGCGCCCGCGATGGTCGTCAGCGGGTAATCGGCGGCGGGACCGGCGGACGTGGCGAACGACACTACGCCGATCATGTCGCCCACGTTGGCGTGGTCAATGAAGGCGCGGGCGGCATTCTTGGCCGCGTCGAGCTTGCCGGCATCGGACATACTGCCGGAGCGGTCGAGCACCAACACCTGGTCGGCGCGCAGCCGGGGCAGGTAGAAGACCGCGCGCGTCTCGGTGTCGCTCTGCGTGCCGAGCTGCACCCGCAGGTCGTAGTAGTCGGCCGCAGGCTGCGTGGCGGGGCTGACCACCAGGAAGTGGGTGTCGGCCACGCGGTAGGCCGCCTGCACGGTGCTCGTCTGGCCGCCGATCTGCACGCTGAAGTCGCTCGCTGTGTAGGTGACAGGGGATGACGGCGGCGTGGCCGTCTTCACCTGCACCATGATCTTGTCGGGGTTGTTATACGCGCCCGCGTTGACCGGGGTGGATTGCGTCGGCTCCAGGATCTCGAACTGCGGCGTGCAGTTCTGGTGGCTGGCCGCGTTGAAGTTATCGGTCTCGCCCAGGCCGCTCTCGTACTTGCCGTTGTAGTTGGTGTCCTCGCAGCCGTCCACGCTCCCGTCGGCGTCGTTGTCGGGGTCAAGCTCCTTGCGTTGGCCGTCGCCGTCCAGGTCGGCATTGCGCAGGTTGTAGGCGCCGGCACTGTCGAAGACGTATTCGCGTATGTCCTTCTTGTCCTGCACCCAATCCTGATCGGTGTCGGCCGAGGTCGGATCGGTATGGAAACGCACCTGCTCGTCCCAGTCCATCATCCCGTCCCCATCCGCGTCGCTCCAGATGGTCGCTTCGTCGGAACGGACGCCAGGCGCCGCAGCGGGCGGCACGTACCAGCAGGTGATGCCCACGCCGCTATAGTTTTCCCAGGTGACGGCGGTCCACGGGTCGAAGAGGCGCACCTGCTCCGTGCCGCCGGCCAGGGTGCGATAGCCGCCGATCACGGTCTGGTGGCCGCTGTTGAAGCGCATGATCGGCCGGCCGGCGTCAATCCAGGCGCGGATTTGCGCAAAGGTGGGCTTGCCGCCGCCGTAGCTGTAGTCGGCCTTATTGATCCCGAGCGCCCACGCAAATAACGTGCCGGCGTTCGAGCCGTCGCCGCCGCAGACCAGGGTCGTGTGATCGTGACCCAGGTCGAGTTGTGGGTTGCCGACCTGCCCCGCATTTTCGATGGGGCTGCCGTTGTTCTCGAAAAGCTGGTACGACAGGCGATCCTGGCTCAGATTGCCGCCGTAGTGGGTGACGATCATCGCGATGGACGCGCGCACGCAGTTGTTCTGGCCGTGCGTGTAGATCGCGTCGGGGTGAATCGCGTCCCAGGCTTCCTCGTTGGCCGAGCTGGCGGGGTTGCCCTCGTTGTCACCATCCAGGCAGAGCAGCCGGGTGTCCTTGCGCTGGCGCAGCCAGGTCATGGCGAGCACGACCTCGTCAACCGTCGTCAGCGCGGCCGCCTCGTCGCCCGCGGCGTAGGCTGCGACCGCGGGGATCACCGTGACCCGCACCGCGGTGGTCCACGCGGCCGGCACGCCGGCCAAAATGACCCGCACCCGCCACCAGTACGCGCCGGCCGGCGGCGGAATCGTCGGCACGTAGCGCGGCTGGGTGAGGATCGTGTCCACCAGCGGTGAGCCGAAAGCCGAGTCGTCGTCCATCTGGAACTGATACGTGGCGCCGGGCGTCCACGCCCAACCCAGGGCGAAGCCGTCGCTGCCCATCGCCGCGCCGTCGGCGGTGGTGCTCCAATAGGATCGCGGGGTCGGGTTGGGCTGGCCGGGGGTGATGTCGCTGCCCATGTAGACGGCCCAGCCGTCGGGCGAGCGGCCATCCTGGCCCGGCAGAACGCCGACCGAGCGGCTGGACGGCACAACCCCCTCCTCTTGCGCGCCGGAGCCGACGGACAGGCTCGCCGCGCCGCCGGCAGGCCACAGGCCCGCGGCCACCGCGTCGGCCGCGGCCTGACCGGCCAGGCCGCCGTAGGCCATGAAGCTGCGGATCGTCTGGCTGTTGTGGGTGCTGCTCGCGTAGAGAGCCACCTGATCCGCGTCGTTATCCAGGATGTCTACCAGGCCGGCCCCGGTGTGCAGCACGGCCACGCCGTCGGCGAAGTCGTAGTCGTCGGCCGCCGGCCCCAGGCCGTCGAAGTAGACGAGCACGCGACCGCCCATCGGCACCGGCGGCAGCGCGGCGGGGATCGTGTAGAAGTGGCCGTCGCCGTCACCGAGCTGCCAGGCGCTGATGCTGGAGGCGGGAGATTGGGGGTTGGAGATTGGAGATTGGAGATTGGAGATTGGAGATTCCGCTCCCTGAGTGTTTGCGCGCTTGCTGGCGATCGGGTGGTAGAGGGTGTGGGCCGAGCGGACGCGCAGGAGCTCGACCCAGTCGTGGCCGCCGGAGGGGGGAATGGGCATCACTTCGTTGATGCGGACGGTGAGGACCGCCGGGGCGACGGTCACGGTCGCGGCCTGGTTGGGCGGTCGGGCCGGCGGGGCCGCGCCGGCCGCGTTCACTGCCAGCAGGGCGGTGAAGAGGACGCACGTGAGGATGAGAGTGGGGTTGATTCTGGCTTTCATACGGTGAACCTCCTTACTGAATGCGTTGAAACGAGCTGCATCGAGACAAAGAGCCGTGCGGACTGGCGGCGATGAAAGCGCTGAAGACGTGTGGCGTGTGCTAATGATGACGGCGCGAGCGGGCAATCGTAACGCCAGTATAGCACAAATGCGACCGGTGGGGATCGGTGACTTTTGACGAAAAACCGGCTGGCGCTTGAAAGGCCGGCCGGTTCTTGAAAGACCCATCCACCTCAAACCTTTTACCCGAACGGTGAACTGTTATGAGGCGGGGCCAGATTGACAGTAAGGCCGCTTGGTATATAATGATGGCTGTCTTCTTTTTCTCCGTCTCCAACGAACGTTGCCTTGCGTTTGACAGGAGACCATACTGTCACAGCCAGAACACCAATGACAAGGGGGTCATACCATCGCTTGTTGGATGGCGCTGTTCTGCCGGACGCGTGATAATCCCGACCTGAGGGTAGTTCGACCGCAAACGGTCGAGTACGTACTTGGGCATTCAACCCTATGACGGAAAAACGGGAGTAGGCCATGACCGAAGAAAGAATCTCGATCCTGCTAAAGGAGTACGAAGTCAGTCAGGCTTTCAGTACTCAAATGGGCAACCAGGTATGGCAAACCGCTTCCATTTTCATTGCTCTTTCTTTGGCAGGAATTGCTTTTTTGGGACAGAGTAGCGCACACAGTTGGTCTCGTCTGGGCCTGATCGCAATTATCGCCCTGGCAGCGGTCAGTATTCTCACGTTTTGGGCACGCATTCTGCGACGATGGACAAGCTTCGACGGCATCACGCAGTACCGGATGCGAGAGATCGAGCGCGAGTTGGGCATGTGGAAGAACCGATACATTGACTACATGGATCTACACATGCGCGGTGTTTCGCAGGCAGAGGACGGCGATCTCGACGCCATTTCTAGAGATCAGATGAAGCGATTGGTTCAGAAAAATCGGCACTACTACAGTTTCAAGAGTGGCGGCACAGCGGTAACATGGATTCGCCGAGTCTTGGTGTTCGTATGGATAGCGATATTTGTCGAGGAAGTCATCTTCACGCTTCTTCATTACATTTTTCCAGGCCTCATTCCGTGAATCCATGAAGAGCATGGTCTGGGCGGCGGCATTTGACAAAACCACAACCACGTAAAGCAGAGTGGTGCGACCGACTTGACCGATGCCGAATCTCGCCTATAATGGAGGCACCCCCGCCGGAAAGCAAGAGGGATCGGCCCTATGCCGGTACACTGTCGGGCGGCATTTGACACCGTCCCGTCTTTTCGTTTTGGGCGCCTTTTTGGTGTCCAAATCCAGAGGCGCACCTCAGGTGGTCTTTGACGGCGCAGATTTGAAATCGCAAGTATCCTCGTTCCCATCGGCGATTGCTTCTTGATGAACCGTCGCGGGCGGTATATATGCGGAAAGATTCAGCATTATCGATTCCGACGGTTGGTCGGATGCATTCCAGCTAGCACGCTGTGGGAGAGAAAGCGGAACGCGCCCTATCAATGATTGAGCTACCAAGCGTGGCGGTCTTTCAAACGATTCACAAGATGAGGTCGAGATGATCAAGATACTTTTCAATGAGACAGCAAGAGAGAGTGCCCAGGCAAGAAATTCAGTGTCTGCTTTTCTTGAACGAGTAGAGACACTTGAGGCCAAGCACGATATGCCAGTTATCATCTTTCAAGATGGCGCGAGCTGCGCGTATTACATCAAGTGCTCTCTATTGGCCAGCGACGCTGCGAGGCTGTGCGACTTGGATGCCAAACTTGATATTACAAGTCCTGAGAGTTACAGGGCAAATCGAGTGTTGTTCTTAACGCACTTTACGTATCAGCGTATGGCGAGCGATGCTGCCAAAGGGCGCGAGTTCAACGACATTATTGTTGAGTACAACACAGAGTACAGTTCTGGAAATCCTCTGAAGGTGTGGGGTGGGCAGCATCGTATCAGGGCGATCTCTACTGCCTACACAAAGACCAATCGATATCACGGCTTCAGGATATACTTCAATCTAAACAAGGATCAGCGAACGGAAGTTGCGTTGATATCGAACACAAATATCGCTGTCTCCAATGATACTTTTGATCGAATCATAGAAGAAACCTTGTTTGGTGGTGTACTGCGGAAATGGTGCCAAAAAGTCGGTTTCCTCGGAGATGAGGAAGATTTCCCTGATGTAGGCTCGCGCTCCGAGAAAATCACAGTCAAGAAGGCGCGAAGCTTTGTCGTTAACTTCTATCTGGGCTATAAACGCGGGCAGGAACTAAATACTGCCGAACTAGATCATAATGTGTACGAGCCGTACTTGGCCGAAACCGGGATAAAGGCAGGTACGGGGATAACGGTTGATCGCACTTACAGCGAAATCATGAAAGAATATGATATTCTTAATGATTCCGCGTTACTGTTGGCTGGTCAAAGATTCCTTGCTTTGCATAATGCTCAATATAAAGCGGTTGTCGACTCCAAGACTCTGATAAAGAACATAACGGGTTATAGAAATAAGGCCCTCATCGAATCTGTACTATGTGGTTGGAGCTATGTAGCTGGGCTGTTGCAGTCGCACCCTGAACGTCTAAGCAATCATTATCGGATACCCAAAACATCTGGCAAGATCCCAGACCCGCTCAATGCGAAGGACATGTCGAAGTATAAACATGATAAAGATGATCCCACCTATCGAGGACTTGGCACACGGTCTGCGACAAAGGATAGGCAAAGAATTGCCCAATTGTTCTTAGCCAAAAGCTTAGAAGAAAATGTAGCTATAGACGAGAAGTTTATGGATAAAGCTGTTAGTCAGGTTATTGGCTTGCTTTCTCTATCTCAGGGGTATGCGTAACATGCGCAGTGGCTTCAGAGAATATCTCAGATACGCCGATAAGTATCTAAACTTGGCTGAAGATGCTATCTCTCGGCACGAGGATGCTGAGTGGCTCCTAATCCCAGCGATTGTCCTTGCATGGTCTGCCATAGAGTGCTTCGTTAATAACCGTTGCAGTGATCTCAGTTCTGTGCCAAGTGACATGTTTCAGTTGCACGAGCGAGCTTTCCTATTGGAGAAGCGTCTGCATTTTGTGGACAGTGGGACCAACATCGGTAAGTTTGTACTACAGGGCCAGGAGTACCAATCCTTAGAGAACAAAATCTTCTTCCTTTTATCAAAGTCGAGTTCCCAAAAGGCAACAGGACTAAAAGGTGGAACGTTATGGAATCGCTTTCAGTTGTTCAAGGATATAAGGGATAGTCTGGTACATCCGAGACGAGATAAGCAACCAGACCTATGCTCAGAAGATGTTAGATCCTACATTGAGACTGCCAAGGATTTGATCCAAGAGATTTCACTACGAATATGGCATAGAAGACTTGAGCTCTGATTCCGCGTAATCTGAAGTCTCTGGCTTTGACAGCGCATGATGAGTTCTGGAAGTCCTCGTCCGCTCTTGATTCTGCCAGTGGAGTCTGCTATCCTTTGGACGCGATCTTCCCCTAATAATCCATTAGAAGAAGCAAACGCCCTTGCGTTGGCCAGTTTGCGTCATCTAAGGTTCCGCAAAAGGGTTCTTAGGGGAAGTTGATTCTTGGGGACGTTTCAGAAACCTTGCTGGCATTACCCCTCGCTACTTGAGATCCCATTAGGTCATCCATTCCTGCACTTTGTTAAGCAATACCGTTTCAGTTAGCACCACTTACTGCGAGAATTGCTGGGCAACATGATTGCGATAGATACTTCGGACCCTATTAGCCGATTTCTGCGTTACAGGCTTAAGTTGAAGCCTGTAACTGTGTTCCTCCTGTTACTTATCTATGCTTGCATCTGGCGCCTTGCTTTACCGTTGATTACTCAGCTATCAAGTTTGCCGATGGGATTCCCCCCTGATCTCAATGGCATGCTATTGGCTTTTGTTGAGACTCCAATGATTTGGGCGTATTTCATTTTGTCGGCATCCGCGATTCCTGATATCTTCAACGTGGTTCTGACAAAGGGTTTATTGAGTAAGGAGATTGAAACAGCTTCGTATAAGAATTTCCTGGATCGGATAGAGACTTCCTTCAATCATAGAAGATGGTTCATTATTGCAATGGGCCTGGCATTGTTGGGATCTGCATGCCAGGTTGGAATATTTTGGCCTAACAACCCGTACTTGTGGTATGAGCCGCAGAAACATGCCTGGTATGGAGCTTTGGAAATATCGACTTATTCACTATCACAGTATATGGTTCTTGCGGCAGCCATTAGGCAGTCTCTTACTGTATTCTGGCTGAACAGGCTATTTCATGAATTCGATATCGTAGTTTTGCTCAACCATCCTGACAAGTCCGGCGGCTGGTTTGCAGTCGGTAGACAGGCAGCCGCGTTGTCGCTTCTTGTGGTTGCTATAACAATTTGGGCTGTTGGCCTCACGATTAGCCCACAACTACCCACTATTTATAGCTTGCCCCTACAGACTTCAGCATGGATGCTCTTCACCTTGCTTGCCCCTATCGCTTTTCTATTACCAATGTTGTCTACGCATAGGGCAATGCAAAAATATAAGCAATCTGTTCTTGGTGAGATCTCCCAACTAATAAATGTCTTGTTAAACGCAGCAAGAACTAGTACTACAACCGCACTTGTCATGCTGAGGCCCGTAGTTTCGGCCGAAGTATCTCGTTTGCCACCACGAGACGCTTCGTTGATATCTGGGGATGCCGAAAATAGGCTGCCTAACCCTCTTAGCGGAACATCTCAAGATAGCTGCGGTCATAATATTAGCGAGCTGATTGAGAAGTCAAAAATGAAAGCTCTTTTCGAAGAAATAGAGACTCTACGTTCATGGCACAAGATGGTTGATGAACTACCAGATTGGCCGTTCTCAATGGACCTGCTCCGAAGAGTAGGGGTTACTTGGGTTTTGCCACTTGCAACCGGTGTAATTTCCACAGTTACACAGTATGCAGTAAGTAAGTTCCTTCCATGATTTTGAGGCAGTAACAGATAAAGAGGAGAAAGTTACGAAAAGCCGATGCGCATGCACCTTCTCATCACGGATGATTTTTTGATTGGACCTGCCCGAGCATGTCTGCTTTTTTGCCACACCTTGCAAGAGAACGAAGGTGCTGTCAAGATGTGATTTCCTTTGACACTATAGGACACCTCAACATCCCCTCTATAATTCCCCGCAACCGGCACTTTCCAAAACCCGTGCTACACTTTCGCCAAAAGGAGGAAGATGCCGTTTACTACCGAAGAAGCCCTGAGGCGGACGGGTTTGTCAGACGTTCGGAGTAACAAAAAACGACCACCTGAACGTGAGTCAGAGGGTCGCCTTAGCGAAGTTTCACTCGGGGACAGGGATTTGAACTCCAAACTGCTGATCCAGAGTCAGATGTTTTGCCGATTCAACTATCCCCGAATACGGGCGCAACTCGGCGCCCGACACGGGCTGGCGCAGAAGCACGTGGGCGCGATTTGCCAGGTTGGCCGCTTTGAGGCATCTGCGCAACGGCTGTGAACCCAGATGGTCAGTAGTCCCAGGAATCTTGTTGAGTGGGTCGTTTAGTTCGTTGCTTGCCATTTCGACGCCGCGCGGTCAAGCCCGGCTATGAACGTTAAGAATTTATTCGGGTAACGCCCCGCTGCTCGCCGTCGCCACGCCTGCGGTTGAAACCGGCAGGCTGATACGCCAAACCTGCTGAAGCAGGTTGCGTTGCCAGCGGGGCAGTGCGCTTCAGCGCACTTGGTCATATCAGACGCCGAATTCATTCGGCGGCCTTGCCGCGGCGCGACTCGGACGATTACCCGATTATTTGCTTAACGATCATCATCGGGCGCTGCCAGGTAGCCCGATCCATTCATGGTCGGGCGGCCTGACGTCAAACCCAACGCCCCACTCGGTGCCGACGACGATCGCGCCGCCAATCGTGCCCTGAATCAGCGTCTCCGCCGTGCGCTGCTCGCGCCGCCGCCGCCCCAAACCGCAGTGATGCCCAGCAGAAAACCAAAGGTGTACCAGTTGCCGTTGTTGTGCACCTCGAACACGTGCGCTTTGTCCGAGAAGAGCGAGATCACAAACGTCACGGGCGCAATGATTCCGTGCCAGAGGCCTTGCCAGAAGCCGGCAATCTTGCCCCCCTCGTTTGGCGTGTCTACCTGCGCATTTGGCCCTGCTACACAGCCCGCCAACATCACCAACGCCAGGACCAACAGCCCTGCCAACAGCACGGTCTTCATGGGATTTCCTCCTGCCCATCAGAATGATAGTTTGGGAGCGCGTTCGTTCCAACTCCTATACTGGGAGAATGGAGTTCGGGTTTCCGCAGCCGCGCAAACGCCCCAAACCAGCAAACACCGACACTGACCGCTTAAACACAAGACGGCAGTCTGCGAGGACCGCCGTCTTGCTCCTTCCCGACCGTCAGAGCTTTGCCCGCCCGGGCCAGCGCCTTAACAATCGAGAATCACTCGGGGACAGGGATTTGAACCCCAAATTGCTGATCCAGAGTCAGCGGTTTTGCCGATTAAACTATCCCCGAATTCGGGCGCATCTCGGTACTCGACACGGGCTGGCGCAGGAGCACGTGGCCGCGATTTGCCGGGTTGGCCGCTTTGAGGCATCTGCGCAACGGCTGTGAACCAAGATGCTCAGTAGCCCCAGGAATCTTGTTGACCGGTTTCTAGCACGGGATGGCGGTTACGTCAAAAAGAAGCAAGGTTCATCATAAGCATCAAGAGGCCACTGCTGAAGCAAGGTGTTCGCCCGGAATTATCCGCACATCCACAATCGCCCCCAAAGCATCGGCGTACCTGCGGATCATACTCAGACTGTGGCCCATGTAAGAGGGATTCTCCAGGCGAGCGACCGCCTGCTGTTTGGTGCCCAACATCTCAGCGACCTGTTGCTGCGTCAGGCCTCGCGCTCCGCGTAAAGCAGCCAACTGGAGTGTGACATCCCAGGCGCGCGCCGCCTCGGCAAAACGCTTGCTAAATTCAGGGTCTTGTAGCTTGCGTTCCAGGTATTGATCGAAGTTGGTCTGATTCTCTGTCACACTGCTCCAAAAACTTTTGATATCGTTTATCTGTGCCCTGGATCAAAGCTCATCCGATTCGCCGTAGCAGTTGAGCCAAGTCGCCGTAATCGTAGGGCGGACGTTTGCGAACCGCCAACACCCACACCCAACGATCCGCATCGTCAACCGCATAAACGATGCGCCAATTGCGAATCTTCACCCGCCGCGGCTGGAAGCGGTCAGGCGGCCATTCTAATTCCTTGCTATCGGAAGGACGCGGATCGGTCGCCAGCGCTTTCATGGCCCGCTTGAGAAGCTGCCGCATATTCCCAGGGGTCGCCTTCGTCTCCGCGATGGCCGACGGGTCAATCCAAACTCTATAGCTCATTCCAGACTGATTCCAGTAGGATTGCGCCCGAAGCTTCGGGGCCGGCGCGCAGACGGTCCGCCGCGGCGCGAACGATCCGCTGGTCTTCCACGTCCTCGAGCCATTCGACCAGCCCCGCCCACTCGTCGGCATCCAACACAGCCAGGCGGTGACCGCTGGGAGCATTTACGAACTGCACAGAAGTAAGCACGTTTGACAATGCCAGTCCATCCATGGCAACCTCCGATGACTTGCGATCAACCCCCATTCAACATCTATTCAGCGATCGTGCCGCTGATCAGGACGTTGGTGTCAACCACTACACGTAGCGCGGCGCGCGGCGCGAACCTCGCGCACAGCCGCGTCAGCATCGGCCATAACTTCATCTTCGCTGACTCCCCGATTGGCAGCCCGGATGAGGCGCACGGCCTCGGCGAACTCCTGGCGAGCCTGGCGACGAAGACTGTCCTGGCGATCCACCTCGGCGCCCAGCAATCGCCATAACGCCACCTTCTGCTCGTATGGCAACCGCTGAACGGCCGCGCCAAGCTGGTTGAAGGTTAGCTCAGCGCTGATTATGCTCATTTCACCAATCGCCCCTTTCCCTCTGCTGATAAGGCCAGAATACAACAATCGTGTGACATTGTCAACCTATCGAGCGCACACCCAACCGGTCATCGCTCGACGTAGCGGTCGAGCGCAGATTTCTACTACCCTGGGGTAAGCGGGAGGGTGGATGGGTTACATCAGATGTTCGGAGCAACAAAAAAACGACCACCTGCACGTGAGTCAGATGGCCGCCTTCGCGAGGTTTCACTCGGGGACAGGGATTTGAACCCCAAACTGCTGATCCAGAGTCAGCTGTTTTGCCGATTAAACTATCCCCGAATACGAGCGCATCTTAGCACGAGGGCGTGATTTTGGCAAGTTGGGGCGGCCGGTCTCAGCAACTCCAAAAGTGACTACCCGCTGGATGTCACCCTGAACGGGTTGGCACCGTGAGGTTCGGTGCAGCGAGAATCCAGCGAAGGGTCTTGTTGCGAGATGGGATTCTTCGCTGGCGTCACGCCGTAACGAGAGTTCAGGGACAGACCCGCTCAGGATGACAGTCGCCCCCAAAGTGGATTTTGCGCCGTCGCCAAAAACGGAGTGCGATTTGCCCGACTCGCGGGGTCGTGCTAGAATTGCCGTAACCAGGACGAGAAGGGAGCTTTCATCATGCCCGCACCTGAAACCGAAAACCGCGATTTCATCCGCGAGATCGTTGACGAGCACAACCGCACCGGCCGCTTCGGCGGACGCGTTTGCACGCGCTTTCCACCGGAGCCGAACGGCTATCTGCACATCGGCCACGTCAAGGCCATCACCATTGACTTCGGGATTGCCCAGGAGTTCGGCGGTAAGTGCAACCTGCGCTTCGACGACACGAATCCGGTCAAGGAAGAGGTCGAATACGTCGAAGGCATCATGGATGACATCCACTGGCTCGGCTTCGACTGGGAAGACCGGCTTTTCTATGCGTCGGACTACTTCGAGCAGCTTTATGCGTGGGCGGTGCAACTCATCGAGCAGGGCCAGGCCTACGTCTGCGACCTGAGCGCCGACGAGGTGCGGGAGTATCGCGGCACCCTTTCCGAGCCGGGCAGGGAAAGCCCCTACCGGAACCGGTCGGTGGCGGAGAATCTGGACCTGTTCGCGCGGATGCGCCGGGGCGAGTTCCCTGACGGCGCACGCACCTTGCGGGCCAAGATTGACATGGCTGCGGGCAACATGAACATGCGCGACCCGATCATGTACCGGATTCTCCACGAACCGCCGCATCACCGCACCGGGGATGCCTGGTGCATCTACCCGATGTATGACTGGGCGCACGGGCAGAGCGACTCGATCGAGGGGATCACCCATTCGCTCTGTTCGCTGGAGTACGAGGATCACCGGCCGCTGTATGATTGGTTCCTGGACGCGTTGGGCATCTACCACCCGCAGCAGGCCGAGTTCGCCCGCCTGGTGCTCACCTACACGGTGCTGAGCAAGCGCAAGCTGCGGGAGCTGGTGCAGCTCGGCCACGTGCAGGGCTGGGACGATCCGCGCATGCCGACGCTCGCCGGTCTGCGCCGGCTCGGCTACACGCCCTAGGCGATCCGCGATTTCTGCAGCCGCATCGGGGTCTCCAAGGCCAATACGACTGTAGACGTGGCCTTGCTGGAGCACTGCGTCCGCGAGGACCTGAACAAGGCCGCGCCGCGCGTGCTGGCCGTGCTCCGTCCGCTCAAGGTGGTGATCGAGAACTATCCCGAGGGCCAGGTGGAATGGCTGGAGGCGCTCAACAACCCCGAAGACGCGAGCATGGGCACGCGGATGCTGCCGTTCTCCCGCGAGATCTACGTGGAGCAGGACGACTACCGCGAGCAGGCGCCCAAGGGGTGGTTCCGCCTGGGGCCGGGCCGCGAGGTGCGGCTGAAGCATGCGTACTACATCACCTGCCGCGAGGCGATCAAGGACGCGGCCGGCGAAGTGGTGGAGCTGCGCTGCACCTACGATCCCGCGTCTCGCAGCGGCACGACGCCGGACGGCCGCATGGTCAAGGGCACGCTGCACTGGGTCTCGGCCAGCCACGCGGCCGACGCCGAGGTGCGGCTCTACGACCGCCTGTTCAGCAAGGCCGCACCGGAGGACGTGCCACCCGGAGGCGACTACAAGGATAACCTGAACCCGAACTCGTTGATCGTCCTGACCGGTTGCAAGGTGGAGCCGGCTCTGGCGGCCGAGGCGTCCGGCGCTCGCGTCCAGTTCCTGCGCCAGGGCTACTTCTGCGTGGATCGCGACTCGACCGGCGGGACACTGGTCTTCAACCGGACCGTGGGGCTGCGCGACACCTGGGCGAAGATCGAGAAGGGGCAGAAGGGCGGGGAATAGGGAGCGCGTTCACGGCCGGAGGCAGCGTGATTCCATGAGCCAGACTGAAGAAGGACAGGAAAACCGTGCGGGAACGCCGGCCTCCACGGGCGAGGCCGGCGTTCCCGCGGTGCGCGAAGCGGCTGTCGCGTACACCACCCGGCCCACGCGGCGGACGCCGCCGCGTCCCACTTCGCTGCGCACTGCCACAGCACCGGTTGTGCCGGTTACGCCGGCCGCCGATGACGACATGGCGTCGCTTCAGGCCGCCGCCGAGGCGGGGGATGTGGTTGCGTTCGAGCGTGCCTGTGGGGCTATCAATTGGCAGACCGCGTCTGCGGATCGGTATGCCGACGCCGTCCGTCACGCCCTGTGGGCCGGTCATCACGTGCTGGCTCGCTCGCTGGCCGTGGAGGGCGCGGAGCGTTTTCCCAATCATGCCGAGTTACGCAAGGCTGCCAGTATCCTGAACCCGCCCTACGTCGTACGCTACGCGCCGCCCGATCCAGGCGTGCATGCAGATATGGCGTGGCTCGATGCGCATTGGCGCGAGTACCGTGGTCAATGGGTCGCCATCCGCAACGGCGAATTGCTCGGTGCGGCAAAGGTGCTGGATGACCTGGTTGCACGGATTGGGGACATCAAGGGTGTGATGTTGGCTCCGGTGGGCTGATGCTACTGCATTCTCCTGACGATGAGCCATTTGCGACGGGTGCGATGCCCTACAGCTACCGCCCGATAGGCGATCGCGATCCGACACTCCGACTGATGTTGGGCGTCGCCATCGAAGGCGTGCTGACCTCGGCGGCGGTGGACACCGGCGCACCCTATTTGATCTGCGCGCCATCGGTCGCCAGGCAAATTCGTCCTCACTCCACCGCGGCTCTGGAGCGAAGCCGGATTTTGATTCGCGGTGTCTCGGTCAGGGGAGGGCTTTACGTATTCGGTCTGACCCTTTCGCCTTTGCGCGGGGATGGTCTGACTGTGGATGTCATCGCTTTTGTTCCCGACGCCGGGTACGCCGAAGTTTGGGGAACGCTGCCCTCATTCCTGGGGACGCAGGGCTGCCTGGATCGGCTACGTTTTGCTGTGGACCCTGCGACCGATACCTTCTACGTTGGTCCGTTGAGCCGGGATTGAGAATGGTGTGTTGGGACGGAGGATGATCCGATGAGCCAGATCGCGATAGAGTCCGATAACTACAACTGTGGAACCATCTGACATGTTAGCAGGTAGGGACAGAGCAGCTAGAGGTCGCGGGCGGCGCGGAAGGTGATGAAGGAGTAACCTTCGGTCGCCAGGAGACCGGCCTGGACATGGCTGGCATTGCTGCCCTCGCGCAGCCAGGGCGGGTAGAAGACGCTGCCCAGTACACGCGTTCGGGGAGGATTGCCAGGCTGAACGATGGTTTCGACTTCCGACGTCCATTCGCACAGGTAGTGCGCTTTCATGCCGCCGCGCACCTCGGGGCGTTGCTCGTGGGTGTGCGGCCAGATCTCGGGGTTGATGCCATCCACAGCATCCTCGGCATACAGTTCGAGTAGTTCATTCATGGTCGGCAGACGGTAGGGCTGCCCCTCCCGGCCCCCCAGCCAGCGCAGATAGGTGAGCGCGTCCATCTGGGAGACGTAGGTGACGGGCGCGGCCAGGCTGTCGGGATGGGCCAACGGCCGCGGCGTCGGCAGACCGGCCGCTTGCAGGTAAGTCCTGTAGGCTTGGACGGTGACCGGGTACCCCGCGACCCTCGCGTGCAGCCCGTGTTCGTCCAGGGTGATGGTGTCTGGCATGATGTGACTTGATACTGGATACTGGAAGCTGGGTACTGGAAGCTGGGTACTGGATACTGGAAGCTGGATACTGGAAGCTGGATACTGGAAGCTGGATACTGGAAGCTGAATTAAGCGCCGGATTCCGCCTTCCCGCTTCCCGCTTCCCGCTTCTAGCTTCCCGCTTCTAGCTTCCAGCCTCTAGCTTCCAGCTTCCAGTTGACGTAACAATTGCTCCGCCTGGGTACAGCGGGCCAACGTTCGCTCGCGACCCAGGGCCACCAGGCTGCCAAAGAGGGGCGGGGCGACGTTTTTGCCGGTGGTCGCGACGCGGAGGATGCCGAAAAGCTGGCCCGGTTTCAGACTCAGCTCGACGGCCAGGTCGCGCAAAGCCGGCTCTAGCACCTCCACGGTGAAGGGCAGCCCGCTCAAGAGCCGATGCGCCGTCTCCAGCGCGGCCAGCGATTGCGCCGCGGTCAGCCCCTTGGCGACCAGCATCTGCGGATCGTAGCTGATCTCGGCCACGAAGGCGAAATCCACCAGCTCGCCGGCGTCGGCCAAGGTCTTGAGGCGCTCCTGGATCAGCGGGACGAGTAGAGGCAAGGCCGGATCGGCGGCCAACGCCGCGACGGGCCAGCCCAGGTCTTCGGCCAGGAACGGCAGTAGCCGCTCGCCCAGGTCTGCCGGGCTGAGCTGGCGGATGTAGTGCCCGTTCATCCAATCCAGCTTGCTCATCGGCAGTGCGCCGGCCGCGGGATTGATATCCACGATGTCGAATTTGGCGACAGCCTGCTCCCGGCTGAAGAGGTCGGTATCCGGGCTGTAGGCCCAGCCCATGACCGCCAGGAAGTTGAACATCGCCTCGGGCAGATAGCCCGCGTCGCGATATTCCCGGACGAAGGTCAGCAGATCCTCATTCCCCTCAGTCCGCTTCTTGCGCTTGCTCAACTTGCCCACGCCGCTGGGATCCAGGATCAACGGCACGTGGGCGTAGACGGGCATTTCCCAACCGAACGCACGATACAGGTTGACGTGCAGCGGCACGCTGCTGAGCCACTCGTCCCCGCGCAGAATGTGCGTGATCGCCATGAAGTGGTCGTCCACGACGTTTGCGAAATGGTACGTCGGGAAGCCGTCTGACTTGATGAGGATCGGGTCGCGCACCTGGCTGTTTTCCCACGGCTTCATCTTGCGCAGGATATCCACGAAGGCTGTCTGGCCCTCCAGCGGCATGGCGAAGCGTACCACCGCGCGCGCGCCGGTCGCTTCCATCTCAGCGCGTTCACGGGTCGTCAGGAAGCGACAATGCCGGTCGTAGCCCAGGGCATCTTCCTTACGTGCGGCCTGCTCCTTGCGCAGCGCATCCAGCCGCTCCTCGGAACAGTAACAGCGGTAGGCGTGGCCCTCACGGATCAGCCATTCGCTCCACTGGTGATAGAGCGGCAATCGCTGCGACTGGAAGTAAGGCCCGTAGTCGCCGCCGATCTCTGGCCCTTCGTCGTAGTCCAGGCCTAGCCAGCGCAGGCTGTCAATGGTGTCTTGCAGCGACTCGGGCACATAGCGGGTCTGGTCGGTATCCTCGATGCGCAGGATGAACTTGCCGCCCGTGTGCCGGGCATAGAGCCAATTGAACAACGCCGTGCGGGCGCCGCCCAAGTGAAAATAGCCCGTGGGGCTGGGCGCCATGCGGACGCGGACGGGATGATTGCTGGTCATGTTGATGCCTCATCCAGGGCGACCGCAAGGGTTCGCCCCTACTGTACCTTGTCTACTTGTTTCTTCAGCCTACTTCGCCCGAAACGACTGCGCGCTCTGCTCGATGACCGGCGCCAGGGCGGCGGCTTGCCCCGGACCGATGGTGTAGCTGAGGATCCACAGGTCGCTTTGGGTGAGCACCAGATATTGCCGGCCATCCGCGCTGATGCTCTTGCCATCACCGGCGATGATCGGAAATGTGTAGCGAATGGCCGCGGCCGGCTGATCGCCGATCTTCAGGTCGGCCTTACTTTCGCTGATGATGAAACCAAGTTGGCGATACTGGATTAGCACCTGGTCGAGGACCGCCTGGATATTGGTAGATGGCTGGCCTTCCAGCGACACGCGACGGATGTTCAGGTTGTCCACCAAGGTCGCGGTGGCGCTGTCCGGCCGGTTGAAAGCCCATAGAGACACCCCCTTCAGGGCGTCGGCGCTGCCGATGACCGCCGCGAGCTGTGGGTTATTCTTTTGGAACTCGGCGAAGACGGTCTGGGGGTCGCTCTTCTCTGTGTCCAGGATCTCCCAGGTCTTCGGCAGCCAGATCACCAGGCCCGGCGTCTCGTGCCTGGCCCAGCCTTCCGGCGTGGGGCTGGGTGCCGGCGCCGTTGGCGATGGTGGCGTCGGCGTCGGCGTGGGGCAGGCCGCCAGCAGCACGGCGGTCACGACGAGCGTTAGAACCAGGACAGCACGCAATTTCATCTCAGACCTCCAAGGCAGATAAAGCGGGGACGCAGGGACGCACCACGCACCACGCACCACGCACCACGCACCACGCACCACGCACCACGCATCACGCACCACGCACCACGCACCACGCACCACGCACCACGCACCACGCACCACGCACCACGCACCACGCATCACGCACCACGTTACTCAAACTCGATCTTCTTATACCGCATCGCCACGCTCTCGGCCAGCCCAATGCCGATGAGCATGGTCCAGAGCGTGCTGCCGCCATAACTGATGAACGGCAACGGGATGCCGGTGACGGGCATGAGGCTCAGGTTCATGCCGATGTTGATGATGACCTGGAACAGGATCATGGCAGTCACGCCGCTCACGATCAACCGGCCGTAGGTATCGCGCGCCAGGCTGGCGATGCGCAGCAGCCGCAGGAGCAGAAGCGCGAATAGGACGATCAGCAGGAGGCCGCCGACGAAGCCCAGCTCTTCGGCCGTGACCGAAAAGATAAAGTCGGTGTGGCGCACCCGCAGGAAGTGCAGTTGGCTCTGCGATCCGCGGAACAGCCCACGGCCGAGCCATCCGCCGGAGCCGATGCTGATCGTGGCCTGCTCCACGTTGTACCGGTCGGCCGCCGGGACCTTGCTGGGGTCCAGAAACATCAGCACCCGATCCTTCATGTAATCCTGGAACACGTATCGCCAGGCAGCCACGGCCGCGGCCACGGCCGCGCCGGCCATCAATACGGTATGCCGCCACCGCAGGCCGCTCACTAGCAGCATGACGCCGCCGATCACCAGGAGTACCAGCGCGGTGCCCAGGTTGGGCTGGAGGTAGATCAGCGTCACGGCCGGCACGAGCAACAGCACACCCACCAGCGGTGTGCCCAGCTTCTCCATGTGTTCTTCGTGCGAAGAGAGGTATTGCGCCAGAACCAGGATCACGCCGAGCTTGATCAGCTCAGACGGCTGGAGGAAGAGCTCGCCCAGGGTCAGCCACCGCTGCGAGCCGCCTGCCACCGTGCCGATGACGGTGATGACCACCAGCGCCAGCAGCAGTACGCCGTAGAGCGGGTACGTGATGCTGGCGAGCAGACGATAGTCCACGCCGGCCGTGACAAACAGCAACACTAGCCCTACCGCCAGGAAGCCGGCCTGTCGCCAGGGCCACATCGCTAACACCTGGTTGCCCGCAAGCGCGCTGGCGATCATCAGGAGGCCGAAGCCGCTCAATATCAAGACCAGGCCCAGTAAGACCCAGTCGAAGCGGCGCCAAAAGACTCGTCTCATAGAATGCCCCTGTGTTTGGGCATAACTACTGTTCTACCCCGAAGTACGCCTTCAGCACTTTCGCCGCTACCGGCGCGGCCACGGACGAGCCTTCGCCGCCGTTGGCGATGAAGACCGTGACGACGATCTCCGGGTCCACGTAGGGCGCGAAGGAGGTAAACCAGGCGTGCGTGGGCAGGTTGCCCTTCTCGTCTCGATCGGGCAGGCTGTCCTTATCCCAATCGCGGTAGAACTCGGCCGTGCCTGTCTTGCCGGCGACCGCGATGTTCGCCAGGCGGGCCAGCGGCGCCGTCCCTTCCGCCCAGTTGACTGCGCCGTACATCCCCTCGCGCACGGTGTCCAGGTTGGCCGGATCCACGGATACCTCGCGGATCAGCGCAGGCGTGAACGGCCGGCTGACCTTGCCTTCGGCGTCGGTGATATGATCCACCAGTTGCGGCTTGTACAGATAGCCGCGGTTAGCGACGGCCGCGGTCGCGTTCGCCATTTGCAGCGGCGTCGCCAGCACGTAGCCCTGGCCGATGCTCATGTTGTACGTATCGCCGGTCAGCCAGTTCTGCGCGTAGTTCAGCCGCTTCCACTTGGGGTCCGGGATGTGGCCGGCGCTTTCGCTGAACAACTCGATGCCGGTCAACGCATCCAGGCCGAAATCACGGGCATAATAGCCGATCTCCTCGACGCCCAGCCCATGGAAGATGTTCAGGTAGCCGCCGCCCAACTGGTAGAAAAAGATATCGTCGGAGACGGCCAGCGCCATCCGCACCGTCACGAAGCCATGCCCCTGGCCGTACTTGTGAATCCACGAGTAGAACGGCTGATCGCGCGTGCGATCCCACGGTAGATACTCGTTGGGCAGCCAGATGATCCCGTCGTTCACCCCGTCGAAGCCGTCACCCAACTGCGTGCGGATGTTGATGACGCCATCCTGCAACCCCGCCGACGCCACGATGATCTTGAAGATGGAGCCGGGCGGGTACTGCCCGGCGACGGCCTGGTTGAAAAGCGGCAGGTTTGGATCGGTCGCCAGCGCGTTCCAGGCATCGGACGTGATGCCCTTGGCAAACAGGTTGTTGTCGTGGCTCGGCAGGCTCACCATTGCCAGCACTGCGCCGTTGCGCGGATCGAGCGCCACGACCGCGCCCTGGGTCGCCTTGGTGAAGCCCTTCGACTGATCCAGCGCTTCTTGCAGCGCGGCCGCCGCGACGCGTTGTAGCTCCGAATCTACTGTCAGCACCAGGTTATGGCCCGGTTGCGCCGGGTCCGCCTCGCCGACCGTGCGCACCTTGCGACCATTGACGTCCACCTCGATGGTCTGACGGCCTGGGTCGCCGCGCAGCTCTTGCTCGAAGCTGACCTCCAAACCGGTCAGCCCTACCTGGGCGTCGGGGCCGTAGCCCTGTGCTTCGTAGTCGGCCACTTCGTTCTGCGGGATGTGGCCCATGTAGCCGATGAGGTGCGCCGTGAGTGCACCGCTCGGATAGTCGCGGATCGGGTCCAGCAACAACTCGACGCCGGGCAGGTTCGCCGCATCCTCGGCGATGAGGAAGGCGGTCGCCTCCTGGATGTTGGTGGCGACGGTGACGGGGCGATATGCGCCGCCCAGCCGGCCGTCCTCGATGCCCTGCTCGATCTCGTCGCGAGGCCGCAGCCAGGGCTGCCGGTCGGGGATCGGGGTCGGCGCGGGGGTTGGACTGGCGAGCCGTTGAAGCTCCCGCGGCGCACCGGTCGGCGTCGGGCTGGGCTGGACGGCCGGCGCCGGGCGGTTGAGCAGATCGGACAGGTGGTCCAGCACGGCCGATTCAGCCGCTGCGTCCGGTTCGCCCTGGTAATCCTTGGGCAGATCCGCGGGCACCACGGCGACGGTGAAGCTGGGCCGGTTACGCGCCAGGATCGCGCCGTTGCGGTCGTAAATGACCCCACGCGGGGCCGCCACGTCCACCTGTCGGAACCGATTGCGGTCGGCCAGGACGCGGTACGTCTCGCCCTGCACCATCTGCAATTGCCACAGCCGGCCGGCCAGGGTCACCGCGACGACCAGCACGACCAGTCGCAGCAGCATGAGCCGACCCTCTGCCAGATCCCTTCCCCGTTGCATACGCCTTACAACTCCGTCTTGCGGCCGCCGGCCCGGCGCAGTCCGCTCAAGAGCGGGTAGACTGGGATGGTCAAGGCCGCGTTGAGCAGCAACTCCGGGCCGATGACCCGCACGGTGTCCGTCACCCAGTTGACCGGTGTGCCGGCCACGGCCTCGATCAACAAGATAATCCAGCCATGCACCGGCGTCGCCAGGGCGACGACGAAAATCGGCAGGGTCAGGTTGCCGGGAAAAACAGTCGTCCTACCGATGCTGCCCAGGAAGCAGACGACCATCAACGCGAGCGACGAGGCGCCGAGCGGCATACCGGCCACCAGGTCCACGCCCAAGCCGCCGATAAAACCCCACAGCAGCCCTTCTTCGATCCCGTGCAGCAGGCTCCAGGCAACTACGGCCACCAGGAGCAGGTTCGGCGCCACGCCCAGGACGCGCACACGCGCCAGCAGCGTGGCCTGGAGCAACACCAGGACTGCCAGCACCGCCGCGGCCAGGTAAACGTTGGTTAAGTCGCGACCGCCCGCGCCGGCCCGGCCGCCGATCCCGCGCGTCACGTCGCTATCCTACGCTTTCCAGCTCGGCGGGCTGGCCTGGCAACGGCTTGAAGTTGGTGATGACCAGGACGAATTCGAGCCGGTCGAAGTTCACCGTCGGCCGGATGGTGGCCTGCTGATACATTTCGTAGTCGCGCTTGCGCACTTCGACCACCTGGCCGATCACCAGGTTCTTCGGGAAGGCGCCGCCCAGACCCGAGGTGATCACGTAGTCGCCCAGGCTAACCTCGCCATCCTGCGGGATGAAGTCCATGACCGGCAGCGCGCCCGCCTGGCCGACGATGACACCGGTGAGCCGGCTCAGGTGGGTTAGCGCCTGGACACCGCTGGAGGGGTCGGTGATCAGCAGCACCGTGGACGTGGTGGGCTGAACCTGGAAGATGCGGCCGACCAGCCCGCGCTCGGTGACGACGGGCATACCCTGGGTGATGCCATGCTCCGTGCCCAGGTCAATGGCGATGGTGGAGAAGTAGTTGCTTGTCCCCCGGCTGATGACCTGGGCGATCACCTGGCCGCCGCGGTAGTCGTAGGTCGGGTTGAGCTGCTGGAAACGCAGCAACGCGCGCAGCCGTTCGTTTTCGACCTCCACCTCTTGCAGCCGCAGGTTGTCAATGGTCAGGGTATCTACCTGGGCTTGCAATTGCTGGTTGTGGCCGCGCAAGGTGCTCAGATCACGCGCGGTGGCAAGCATGTTGGCAGCTTGTCGGCTCAGGCTATTGAAGACGCTCAAAAAAGGCCGCGCCGCGCTCATGGCGACTCCCTCCAGCGGGGCCAGGCGGCCCGTCGAGGAGAGCACCAGCAAGGCGAGACTCACAGTCGCCAAGACGAAGAAAAGCGCGGTGCGGGTGGAAAGACGAGCCATGGGATTTCAGATTGCGGATTGCGGATTGCAGATTGCAGATTGTCCGGCGACAATCTGCAATCTCAAATCTGCAATCTAATGGAGCGTGCTGCCGCGCTGCATGGAGGCGAGGGTCTTTTGCAGGATGTCGAAATCCTCCAGCACCTTACCGGCCCCGCGGGCCACGCAGCTTAACGGGTCTTCGGCGACGTAGACGCGCATCCGGGTCTCTTCGCTGAGACGTTGGGCCAACCCCTTCAGCAAGGCCCCGCCGCCGGCCAGCGCGATGCCATGCTCCATCAGGTCGGAGATCAGCTCCGGAGGCGTTTCGTCAATGGCCTGGCGCACCGTATCTATGATGATGCCTACCGAGTTGCGCAACGCCTCGCGCAGTTCCACGCTGCTCACGTCAATCGCCTCGGGCAACCCGGAGATCAGGTTGCGACCGCGGATGGAGACCATCTGCTCCTGCTCCAGCGGATACGCCGACCCGGCTTCGATCTTGACCGCCTCGGCCATCTGTTCGCCGATGAGGAGGTTGTACTTCTGGCGGCAGTAGTTGATGATGTCCTCATCCATCTCGTCGCCAGCCACGCGGATGGAACGGGCCACCACGATGCCGCCCAACGAAGTCACCGCCACCTCGGTGGTGCCGCCGCCGATGTCCACGATCATGCTGCCCAGCGCGTCGGAGACCGGCAAGTTGGCGCCGATGGCAGCCGCCATCGGCTCTTCGATCAAATAGGCTTCGCGTGCGCCGGCGCTGATGGTGGCGTCGAAAACCGCGCGCTTCTCCACCTCAGTGACGCCACTGGGGATGCCGACGACCACGCGCGGCCGTGGAATCCGCAGCAACATGCGATCATGCACCTTGTGGATGAAGTAGTGCAGCATCTGCTCGGTCACGTCGAAGTCCGAGATGACGCCGTCGCGCAGCGGCCGGATGGCAACGATGTTGCCCGGCGTACGGCCGACCATCTCTTTGGCCTCGGAGCCAATCGCAAGCACCTTTTTGGATTTGCGTTCGATGGCAACCACCGACGGCTCGTTGATGACGATGCCGCGGCCCCGCACATACACCAGGGTATTGGCGGTCCCCAGGTCAATGCCGATATCCAGCGAAAACAGGCCTAGCAGCCAGTTGAGTGGGCTAACCACGCGCGCTATGCTCCTATGCAGAATCGGTCTGGGGCGTGCAGCCAAGCCAGACACAACGATTATACCATCCGGTAAGGCGAAAGCCCAAAACATGCAAAGACCTTCGAGGTCTACGAGACCTCGAAGGTCTTTAAAGGCGATGGGATGAGATTAGTTGTCCCCGCCGCTCTTCTGTCCCTTCTCGACCTTCGCCCACGTATCGCGCAGCCCTACCGTCCGGTTGAACACGGGCTTCCCGCTGACCGAACCACGGTCTACTCAGAAGTAGCCCTGGCGCAGGAATTGGAAACGCTCGCCGG
>JAPLHB010000122.1 GCA_026389845.1 Chloroflexota bacterium | reverse complement strand
GAGACCGGTGTTGGTCTGGAGCGGTATAGTCGCTGTGTCACTCATCGTCTTGTGCCTTCCAGGTATTAGATATTGGGTATTAGATACTCTAGTTTAGAGTTCAGCTTGGCTGATGTAGCACCTTAACAAAATGCGGGATTTCTGGTATAACCAGGATTGCGTACGGGCTGCGCGCGGCGCGGCGCGGCTGGTGCGCTAATTCCTGCCTGGTTGGAGGTTGACCCATGAGCATCCCATCCTTGTTGGCCCCATTTCGTCAGAAGGTGTACCAGAAGTTCCGCAAACGTGCGGACGCCGCCCTGGACATGGTCGACGCCGTGACCAGCGACGGCGTGGTCGCCTCGCCGGTCGCCATGAGCGAAGAGCCGCCCTTTCGCCGCAAGTTCAGTATGGTCTACGATGTGCTTGAGGACGGCGAAGTTGACGTCACCGAGTTGGGCAAGGTGCTGTACGAGGCCCAACCGGCGGACTGCGCAACCCTGGCCGGCTATGAAGTCTACGCCGTCGATGCGACCCCCAATCCGCGGCCGGAGGCCGAAACCCTGCCCGACCGGGTGCTGTTGAAGTCGGACAAAGACACCCCGGCCGTGCCAGGGTGGAAGTTCTCCTGGCTGGTGCGCCTGGTGCAGCGCGGCACGTCCTGGGTCGCACCGCAAGCTGTCCAGCAGATCCCGAGGGACAGCACGGCCAATCAGGTGGCGGGAGCCCAGGTTGCCGCCCTGGACAAACAGAGTCCCCGGCCCAAGGTCGCCGTCTTGGACAGCGGCTACTTCAATCACCTGTTCCTGGCGCTCTGCGTGGCGCTCAAAACGGTGATCATCCTGGTGCGCATGCGCCACAACTGCGCGCTCTACGAGGCGCCGGCACCCAAACCCGCGAAAAGCAAAGGTGCGCCCCGCAAACACGGCGCCAAGTTCAAGCTCAACAAGCCCGCCCGCGCCCCCGACCGCACCGCCACGTTGGCGTTGGGGCCCCTGACCGTGGTCTTGACCGCCTGGCACGGGCTGCATCTGAAAAAGGTGGCCCCCCTGGTGGGGCTGGCGCTCCGGGTCGAGTTCCAGAAAGCCGATGGCACGCCACGCTACCAACGCCCGCTATGGTTGTTCTGGACGGGCCCGCTCACGGTCGCCCTCGGTGACATCTGCCTGATGTACCTGTGGCGCTTCGCCATTGAGCACGCCTTCCGGTTTATGAAGCAGCACTTGGGACTCAACGCCAACTGCTCCACACAAGCCACGAGCATTCACTTGTGGATGCAGGTGTGCGCCCTGGCCTATTGGCAGTTGCTGCTGATGCGCCACGAAGTCGAGGACCTGCGGCCCGCCTGGCACGCCCGCACGGTGCGCAGTGCAACGCAACCTTTGACCCCCGGCCAAGTGCAACGCGGGGCGCTGCGCTTTTTGCTCAAGCTGGGCAGTCCGGCCACAACGCCCAGACCGGCCGGAAAAGGGCGCCCAAACAGCACCACCAGTGGCTCCTAAACCGGCAACGCAGCCACTTTAGGGGCCGCTAAACACCGTCCGCAGGTTGGCAACATGCGCCGCAACGCCGAGCGCAGGCTGCCGCCTGCCTGCGACTACTCTAAACTAGAGTACGAAGAAATCCAAGAAGTGCTATTGGAGAGTCAGGAGCTAATCGCAGGGGATGCAAGTGTCGAAAACGCTTGGAAGCTGCTTAGGGCCAGATTATCCTGGACGGATGTGATGATCTCCAAGAGCCTTCATTTTATGGCGCGATCCCTTGGGTTCGAAGCTAATCCGCCAGTTCCTATCGATAACAAGGTGATCCTCAATCAAATCTGGCCAGCGTTCAAGAATAAAGTGAAAATGGAATCCAGAACTCAAGGGGACACTTTCATTCCTGGTGAATGGCGAGACAGCAGCTATTCTTGGGATGCATACAACCGCTATATGACTGCTATCAACAAGTGGGCGACAGCCAAAGGATGGACCACCACGCAAGTAGAGAGCACTCTGTTCGGTACTTTCGCGATGGATGTATCATAGGCTGAGAAGATCTCCAAGCAGTTTCAACTACACAGGTCAAGAGATCGAGAAGGAAACGCGTGGAAATCCAAGTTGACCCGCACACGCTCGAACGAGCTCTTGAACGCGGCACGAACGAAGCGGAAGTCGAGGATGTGATCCGCAGCGGGTCGCCCATTCCGGCGAAACATGGTCGCCTGGGGAAAGCGAAGGTCTACGCGTTCCAGCAGGAACGGCACGGCAAGTACTATGAGCAGAAACGAGTTGAAGTGATTTATACTATCGAGTGGGGCATAATCGTAACCGTGACAGTCTACGTGTTTTACGGGAAATGAGGTTGAGCAGATGCAGATTACTTACAATGCGAAAACTGACTTACTCTATATCCGCCTGGACGACCGGAGACAGCCGGTCATCAACCGGCAGCTTTCCGACGACATCGTGTTAGACATCGGCGAAAAAGATCGCATTATAGGCATCGAAATCCTTGACGCTTCCGAGCATCTCAATTTGGGGCAGCTATTGCCTGTGCAGTACGGTGTCGCACGCGAAGCGGTTCCGACTGAACAGCTTGCGTTTGCCTGAGTGAGTTCTTATGAATCTATCTAGTATTCCATTACTCTCCATCATTACCTTCCTCCCGCTCGCGGGAGCATTGGTGCTCATCTTCTTACCAGGCGCAAAACTCCAGAAATGGTGGGCGCTGGGAGTGAGCCTGGCGACCTTCGCGGTCTCCTGCCTGCTGTGGATCGGCTGGAAGGCCGGCGAGGCGGGCATGCAGTTCGTCGAGCGCCTGCCCTGGGTGCCGCAGTTCAAGATCCAGTACTTCCTCGGCGTGGATGGGCTGAGCCTGCTCCTGGTGCTGCTCACCACCCTGCTGACCGTGCTGGTGCTGCTCTTCTCCTGGGAAGGGATCGCCCAGCGGCTGAAGGCGTACCTCTTCCTCATGCTGATGCTCGAAGCCGGCATGATCGGGGTGTTCGCGTCGCTCGACCTGGTGATCTTCTACGTCTTCTGGGAGCTGACCCTCATCCCGATGTACTTCCTGATCGGCGGGTGGGGGGATCCGCATGGCGAGTACAAGTTCCTCGGTCGGGTGATGCCGTGGCGCATCTACGCCGCTCTGAAATTCTTTCTGTACACCATGGCCGGCAGCGCGTTGATGCTCGTCGCGATCCTGTTCCTCTATTTCCGCGGGGGCACGTTCGATCTGCTGGAGCTGCAAAAGCTGAGCCTGACGCCCAACCTGCAAACCTGGCTCTTCGTGGCCTTCGGGCTGGCGTTCGCGATCAAGGTGCCGCTCTTCCCGTTCCACACCTGGTTGCCCGATGCCCACGTGGCCTCGCCCACCGGCGGCTCGGTGATCCTGGCCGGTGTTCTGCTGAAGATGGGAACCTACGGCTTCCTGCGCTTCTGCCTGCCGCTCTTCCCCGCGGCGACGAAGATGTTCGTGCCGTGGATCGCGGCGCTCGCGATCATCGGCATCCTCTACGGCGCACTGGTGGCGCTGGTGCAGAAAGACGTCAAGTCGCTGGTCGCCTATTCGTCGGTGGCGCACCTGGGCTACGTGATGCTCGGCATTTTCGCCCTGAACGTGCATGGGATCGCGGGCGCGACGCTCCAGATGATCAACCACGGGCTGAGCACCGGCGCCCTCTTCTTGATGGTCGGCATGTTGTACAACCGGCGCCACACGCGTTTGCTGGCCGACTTCGGCGGGCTGTGGAAGCAGATCCCGTTGTTCGGGATGTTGTTCATCGTCGTGGCGCTGTCGTCGGCCGGACTGCCTGGGCTGAACGGCTTCGTGGGCGAATTCAACATCCTGTTGGGCGTGTTCCAGGCTAACAAAGTCTTCGCGGTTTTCGGCACCGTCGGCATCATCCTGGCCGCCTGGTATCTGTTGTCCGCCGTCCGCCAGATGCTCCACGGTCCGCTGACCAAGCCGGAGAACGCGACGGTGAAGGACCTCAACTGGCGCGAAGTGCTGACCTTGACCCCGATCATCATCCTGTTCTTCGTCATCGGGCTTTTCCCGAACCTGTTCTTCGACAAGATCAACCCGTCGGCTGAGGCAGTGGTACAGGCTTTACAGCAGCAACGACCGGCGGTGAGTATGGTGGTTGATCGGCTGCCGTAAGACGATGAACGCGGACTACGCGGATGACGCGGAGTCCGCGGAGAAAAACTGCTAGACGGCGGTGCAAACGCGAAGTAAAATCGCTTCGGCCTTTAGCTCAAAGACAGGAGATTAGAAAATGCAGAAGCGCAAACTTGGCAACAGCAACTTGGAAGTTTCGGCTCTCGGGCTGGGCTGTATGGGCATGAGCTCTGCTTATGGCCCGGCTGCAGACAAGCAGGAGATGATCGCGCTGATACGGGCGGCTGTGGAACGCGGTATCACATTCTTTGATACCGCAGAGGCCTATGGCCCGTTCGTCAACGAAGAACTGGTGGGCGAAGCGCTCGCGCCTCTCCGCGACCAGGTGGTGATCGCCACCAAGTTCGGGTTTGATATTAATCCCAACACGGGATCGCGTTCGGGTGGCCTGAATAGCCGGCCAGAACATATCAAGCAGGTGGCTGAGGCAGCACTCAAGCGGCTCAGAACGGACTTTATTGATTTGTTCTATCAACACCGGGTTGACCCGAACGTACCCATCGAAGACGTGGCAGGAGCGATGCAGGGCCTGATTCAGGCGGGCAAGGTTAAGCATTTTGGCCTTTCTGAAGCAGGTGCGCAGACGATCCGTCGCGCACATGCCGTCCAGCCGGTCACTGCAGTCCAGAGTGAATATTCGCTGTGGACGAGAGATCCTGAAGCAGAAGTGCTGTCAACCCTGGAAGAACTCGGAATCGGCTTTGTTCCATTTAGCCCGCTGGGTGCGGGATTCCTCACCGGAAAAATCGATACGAACACGACATTTCATAGCACTGATTTCCGCAACATTTCTCCTCGCTTCATGCCAGAGGCCAGGAAAGCGAATCGGGCCCTGGTTGATCTGCTTGGCAAGGTCGCAGAACAGAAGAAGGCGACCCCCGCACAGATCGCACTCGCCTGGCTGCTTGCCCAGAAGCCGTGGATCGTTCCTATCCCCGGCACGACGAAGCTGCATCGCTTGGAGGAAAATATTGGGGCAGTCAATGTGGAATTGACCCCCGATGATCTCCGGAAACTCGAAGATGCTGCTGCGAAGATACAAGTACAAGGGGCCCGGCTTCCCGAAGCAGTGCTGAAAATGACTGGTCTCTAAGCAAGACACGCATGGTGCTAGCGAATAACCTGGAGAAAGGAGTTCAGAAAATGCAAAAGCGCAATCTTGGAAACAGTAACCTGGAAGTCTCAGCTCTCGGGCTCGGCTGCATGAGAATGAGCCACGATGAATACCCGATTCCCGACAAGCAGGAGATGATCTCTTTTCTTCACGCGGCGGTTGACCGTGGCATCACCTTCTTCGATACGGCTGAAGTTTATGGTCCATTCACCAACGAAGAACTCCTTGGTGAAGCGCTTTCTCCTTTCCGCGGACAAGTGGTAATCGCCACCAAGTTCGGGTTCAAACACGATCCGAACAGGGGACCGAGTCCTACGGTTGGACTGGATAGTCGGCCAGAGCAGATCAAGCAAGTCGCCGAGGACTCGCTCAAGCGACTCAAGGTCGAGACCATTGATCTGTTTTATCAACACCGGGTTGACCCGGAGGTGCCCATCGAAGATGTGGCAGGCGCAGTCAAGGAACTGATTCAGGAGGGCAAGGTTAAGCACTTCGGCCTTTCGGAAGCAGGAGCAGAAACCATCCGTCGCGCCCACGCAGTCCAGCCAATCACGGCAGTTCAGAGCGAATACTCGCTGTGGTGGAGAACCGTTGAGGAGGAAGTGCTGCCTGCATGCGAGGAACTCGGGATCGGCTTCGTGCCATTCAGCCCCCTGGGCAGGGGCTATCTCACGGGAAAGATGGACGAAAACACCACCTTCGCCAGTGTTGATATCCGCAGCCGCCTCCCTCGCTATACGCCGGAGGCGCTGAAAGCAAACCGGGTGGTAATTGATCTGCTTGCCAGGATCGGAGAACAGAAGAGGGCGACGCCCGCTCAGATCGCGCTCGCCTGGCTGCTCGCTCAGAAGCCGTGGATTGTTCCCATCCCGGGCAGCCGGAAGATCGAGCGCCTGGATGAGAACATCGGCGCACTTGCCGTCGAACTCAAGCCCGACGATCTGCGGGAGATCGAAAGTGCCATTTCAAAGATCACGGTACAAGGGGATCGGTACCCCGTAGACCTGAAGAAGATGACGGGCCGCTGAGCGAAAAGCTGAACCCGACCGTTAGCTTTTCGCGTTGTCCGCGATCTCCGCGTACTCCGCGTCCCATATCGGAAGTGAGCGATTATGACTTTTCCGACTCTGAACCTATCCGTCATCGCCCCTCAGGTTGTCCTGGTGGTGGCGGCGCTGGTGATCCTGATCGCCGATCTGGTGATTGCGGAGAAGCGCATCCTGGGCTGGGCCAGCCTGGTCGCAGTGCTCGGCGCGCTGGCCGCGGTCTTCTGGAGCCAGGCAGCCTTCCTCCGCCAATCCGCCGCGCCCGCGTTCCAAACTATGGCGCTGGCTGACGGGCTGGGACTCTTTGCGAGCGCAGCCGTGCTGATCGCCGCGGCGCTCGCGATCCTGCTGGCGGTGGAGCGCGTCGCGGATTTCACCCCGCGGGCCGGCGCGTATTATAGCCTGATCCTGCTCGCCACGGCCGGCATGACCGCGATGACAACGGCCAGCGACTTCATGATGATCTTCATCGCGCTGGAAATCCTCTCGCTGGCGCTCTACATCCTGGTCGGCTTCAACCGCAAGGAGATGCGGTCGGGCGAGGCGGCGCTGAAGTATTTCCTGCTCGGCGCGTTCGCCAGTGGCTTCTTCCTCTACGGCATCGCGCTGATCTACGCCGCGACCGGCACGACGAACCTGAACGACATGACCATGCGCCTCCTGATGATGTCCATGTCGTTACCGTTTGCCCCCCTGCTTCCCGTGGGGGTAGGGCTGCTGCTGGTCGGCTTCGGGTTCAAGGTAGCGCTGGTGCCGTTCCACATGTGGACGCCTGACGTCTACCAGGGCGCGCCGACGCCGGTCACAGCGTTCATGTCGGTGGGGACCAAGACCGCGGCCTTCGCGGCGCTGATCCGCGTGCTCGTCAGCTTGGCAAGCTCCGACCGGCCCTGGCTGATCGCGCTGGCCGCGCTGGCGGTGCTCACGATGACGCTGGGCAACCTGGCCGCGCTGCGCCAGACCAGCCTCAAACGCATGCTGGCCTATTCCTCCATCGCGCACGCCGGCTATCTGCTGACCGGCCTGGCCGCGGGCAATCAGACGGGCGCACAGGGCGCACTCTATTACCTGCTGGCCTACACCTTTATGAACCTGGGCGCATTCGCGGTGCTGCTGGCGATCCAACGGCGCGAAGAAAACGATGTGGCAGGCGAGCGGATGATCGGTCTGGCGAGCCGCCAACCCCTCCTGGCCGTGCTGATGGCGGTCTTCATGTTCTCGCTGGCGGGCATCCCGCCCCTGGCCGGCTTCTTCGGCAAGCTCTACGTCTTCAGCGGCGCGGTGGATGCGGGGCTGGCGTGGTTGGCGATCGTCGGCGTGCTCAACAGCGCCATCGGCGCGTACTACTACCTGCGTGTGACCGTCTCGATGTTCATGACCGAGCCGGCGGGCCAGCCGGTCGAGAGTCCGAAGATCGCGTGGCCCGTCTGGGCGACGGTAGTCATCGCAGCGGTCGGCACAGTTCTGCTAGGGCTGTGGCAGTGGCCGTGGCTGCAAACCATCACGAATGCGGTGGGGATGTTGGCGCTACGATAGGAATGGTGGTTCTAACCGATTGAAGGGCCTGCGTCGGCGCAGGCTCTTTTAATTGGCCGCGGATTCGCACGGATGAACGCGGATTTCTTTGTTTTTTGATCTGTATGCACCCGCGGCAATCCGCGGCCGATTTCAACGGGGCCGCGGATTCGCACGGATGAACGCGGATTTCTTTGTTTTTGATCTGTATGCACCCGCGGCAATCCGCGGCCGATTTCAACGGGGCTGCGGATTCGCACGGATGAACGCGGATTTCTTTGTTTTTGATCTGTGTGCACCCGCGGCAATCTGCGGCCAATTTCAACGGGGCCGCGGATTCGCACGGATGAACGCGGATTTCTTTGTTTTTGATCTGTGTGCACCCGCGGCAATCCGCGGCCGATTTCAACGGGGCCGCGGATTCGCACGGATAAACGCGGATTTCTTTGTTTTTGATCTGTGTGCACCCGCGGCAATCCGCGGCCGATTTCAACGGGGCCGCGGATTCGCATAGATGAACACGGGGTTTGTTTTTATCCGCGTTTATCCGCGATAATCCGCGGCCGGTCTTATCACCCACAATCACTTATCGGAGGAGCAGCGATGGAGAAGAATCCTGGGCATCTCAAGCATGCGGAGCTAACCGAGAAGGTCATCAAGATCTTCTACCAGGTGTACAACGAGCTTGGGTTCGGGTTTCTGGAGTCGGTCTGCGAGAACGCAATGGCCATCGCGTTGATCGAGGCTGGGATCCGAGTCAGGCAGCAGGTGCCTATTCCCGTCTACTTCCGTGGGCAGCAAGTGGGGGATTTCCGCTGTGACCTGCTTGTCGAGGACAAGGTGATCCTCGAACTCAAAGCTGTCAAGGCGATCACGCCGGAGCACCACGCGCAGGCGCTCAACTACCTGCGCGCCACCGAGGTCGAAGTCGCGCTCATCTTAAACTTTGGCGAGAGACCAGATTTCAAACGCCTGGTGTTCGACAACGACCGGAAGCGGCTGTCGAGGGTCGCAAACACCTCTACATGAACGCTGCCGCGGATTTGCGCGGATAAACGCGGATACGAAGGCAAGAGGAAAATCCGCGTCCATCCGTGTCAATCCGCGGCCCAAATTGTAGGCTTTTCAGGGACGCGAACATTGGATGCTGCCGCGGATTTGCGCGGATGAACGCGGATACGAAGGCAAGAAAAAAGTCCGCAACCATCCGCGGCGAACAAGGTTCCGAAGGAGACCCCATGACTATACCCCGTGTCTTCGTCACTCGCATCATTCCCGAAGCGGGACTGGCCCTCGTGCGGGATTTCTGCGACGCGGACGTCTGGCAGGGGGAATTGCCGCCCCCGCGCGACGTGTTGCTGGCGCGCGTTAAGCACGTAGACGGCCTGTTGAGCCTGCTGACCGATCGGGTGGACGCGGAGTTGATGGAGGTCGCGGGGCCGCAATTGAAGGTCATCAGTAACTACGCGGTCGGCTTCGACAACATCGCGGTCGCCGAGGCGACCCGCCGCGGCATCCCGGTGGGCAACACGCCCGGCGTCCTCACCGACACGACCGCGGACTTCGCCTTTGCCTTGCTGATGGCTGCGGCACGGCGGGTGGCGGAAGGCGACCGCTTCACGCGGGCCGGCCGGTGGCAGACGTGGGGGCCGATGCTGCTGTTGGGGCAGGACATCACCGGCGCGACGCTGGGGATCGTCGGGTTTGGCCGCATTGGCAAGGAGTTGGCCCGCCGCGCCCAGGGCTTCCGAATGCGGATCCTTTACTACGACCCGGTGTGCCAGGATGACCCCGAAGCCAGCCGGCTCGGCGCGCAGTGCGTGGATTTCGATACCCTCTTGCGCGAGTCTGACTTTGTGTCGCTGCACGTGCCGCTGACCCCCACCACGCGGCACCTGATCAACGCCGAGGCGTTGGGCAAGATGAAGCGGACCGCGATCCTGATCAACACCGCGCGCGGCCCGGTGGTTGACCACGCCGCGCTCTACGCCGCGCTGCGCGACGGCGTCATCGGCGCCGCGGCCCTGGACGTGACCGAGCCGGAGCCGATCCCGCCCGACAGCCCGCTTCTGGCTCTGGAAAATGTCCTCATCGTGCCGCACATCGCCAGCGCCAGCGTCGCCACCCGCGGCAAGATGGCTCGCATGGCCGCCGACAATCTCATCGCCGGGCTGCGGGGCGAGCGCCTGCCCAATTGTGTCAATCTCGAGGCATACGGTTGAACAGGTATGACAGGCGCAACATCACGCCTCAGCGCAAGATCACCGGCAGATAGACATGCTTCTGCTTCCAGGGTGACAGCGGCGTAGATGTCGCGGTGAGTGTCGCAGTCGGGGTGACGGTTGCCGTGACGGTCGGTGTCGGCGTTGCCTTGACGGTAGCGGTTGCCGGCGGAGTCGCCTCCGCCGTAACGGTAGCCGTCGGCGTCGGTGTCAAGTCAGCGACGAGCCTGACCAGTGCGGCGTTGATGCCCGAGGTTGTCTGGCCGACCGTAAAAGTGACATCGGTTGCCGCATCTATGGTCACAGCATCTGCATAAAACTCGGAGCGGTAGCGGTATTTGGGGTCATAGAATTCGATGCGATAGACGCCAGCGTTCAAACTGCCGAAAGCGTAGACGCCATCGGCCTGCGAAGAACTGGAGTACCAGGTCTGCCACCCTGTGTACCATTGCCAAAGCATCACCCAAACACCAGGTACATCCTGGCCCGTCACTCGATCGGTGATCGTGCCGGTGATCTGGCCCCACGGCGCCAGCGCGGCGTTGACGTTCTCGGTCACCTGGCCGGCTGTCACGCTGATGTCGGTTGCACTGGCGATGCTCCCTGCGTCGCGATAGTATCCGCCCAGATACCGTCCCCAGGCCTCCATAAATCCGACCCGGTAGATTCCGGTAGGCAGGCCGTTGATGGCATAGGAACCGTCTGCGCCCGTCGTTACGGTCTTCCGCGAGTTCCCATACTGACCATCCCATTGGTAGGCTGTGACCCGGATTCCCGCGACCGGCGCGCCGGTGGCCTGATCGGTCGCCACGCCGGTGATGACCCCCAGCCTGTTCAGTCTGGCATCAATGCCCACGATGAATCGGCCTCCGCTGGCGTCTATGTCAATAGCGGATTGCAGAGTCGCAGCGTTGTCATAGTATTCGTATTGATAAAGACCGGCAGGATCAGAGAAACCGACTCGATAGACGCCATCAACCAGTTTGCCGCTATCGTAGGCGCCGTCGGTGGCGGTGGTGACTGCGCGCAGCCAGTACCAATTCTGGCCGTTATTCGAGAAAAGATCAACCCTGATGTCCGGCAGTGGGGCGCCGGTCCCCTGATCTGCAACTGTGCCGGCGATGCGGTTCCTTTCCTTTTCTGTCAGGGCGGCGTTGATGCCGGCGGTGACGCGCGGGGCCAGGACGCGGACATCGGCGCCCGCGGCCAGGCTCGTTGCATCATCGTAAAATTCCGTAAAGTACCTGGCGCTGGGACCAGCATATTGCACCCGATAGACACCGCTAGGCAAGTCAGTGATCTCGTAGAGGCCGTCTGCATCGGTGACCGCAGCGTCGCTTTGCCAATAGGATTGCGTCGCCAGGTAAGCCCCAACTCCAATTCCTGGCAACGGATTTCCAGTGGCCTGGTCGGTCACTCTCCCGGTGATACCTCCCGAGGCGATCAGCGCAACATCAATGCCAGCGGTCTCGTGCGCCAGGGTGACCGTCACATCGGCGCCGGCCTCGATGCTGCGAGCGTGAGGGTAGACCTGCACCTGATATTCGCCATCGGGATGCGAGAACCAGACTCGATAGACGCCCGCAGGCAAATAGCCGCTGTCGTAAACGCCTTCATCGTCGGTAGATGTCCATGCCTTCCACCAGTCTCCTCCTTGCCAGAAGCCCACCGTGATGCCAGACAACGGCTTGCCCGTCGCTCGCGCGATCACGCGGCCGGTGATGTGGCCGCGTTCGATTAGGGCGGCGTTGACGTGCGACGTCGTGGCGGCCGCAGTAACGTGGATATCCGCGCCGGTTTCGACGCTGGTCGCGTTGTCGAAGAACTCGCCCTCGAATCTTCCGGCCGGATCCCAGAAGCCGAGGCGGTAGCTCCCCGGCGACAGGTGGGCAAGATTGTAACCGCCATCGGCGTTCGTCCATCCCTGGCCGCAGGACCAGCAATAGGCACCGCTGCAAGAGAAAGTCGCAATCCCAATGCCGACCAATGGAGCGCCGGTCGCCTGAGCGGTGACCGTACCTGTGATGTGACCGGTGATGCTTTCCCACCTGTCCAGCGCGGCGTCCATGCTGGTGATCGCCTGGTTGTCGACAAGTTGGATTTTGTCAGTGCGCATGGCGACGTAGATGCCCTGCGAGTCAGCAAACTCCAACTCATAGAAACCGTCGACCAGATAGCGGAATTCATAGCGGCCATCGGGTGCGGTAGGTGTCGTGTTGCCTCCGTCACATATCCAACGCCAGCCGCGCGAGCCATCATACCAATAACAATGATAGAGCGTGACGCGAATGTCAGATAGCGGCAGGCCCGTGTCATGGGCGGTAACCCGGCCGGTGATGCGACCCAACTCGTGTAATGCCACGTCAATGCCCGCGGTCGTTTCGGTAGCTATAACTCGTACACCTGAGCCAAGCTCCCAGGACGCGTACTTGCCGTTGGGGTCCGCAAAGCGCAAGCGATAGAGATTGGCATCCAGCCCGCCGCTGTTATAGCCGCCATCGGCGGCAGAAGTGACGGTGGCCGTCGCGTCGCCCCAGCCCCACGATGCGGCAGGCGCGAACGTCACCTGGATGCCCGCCAGTGGTTGGCCGGCGCCCTCGGCCGTGATCGTGCCGGTGATGCGGCCACGTTCCACCAGCGCCGCATTGACGCCGGCTGTGACGCGCCCCAGGGTTACGCTTACCGCAGTGGCGCTTTCGATGTCAGCGGCGCCAGCGTAGAACCTCGTCTGGTATCTACGGTTGGGGTCCGAGAAGCGAATCCGATACGTGTCGGCTGTTAGACTGCCGCTGTCGTAGCTTCCATCGCTGCCCGTCATCACTGCCGGTTTCTCTTCCCACCATGCGCCATTCCATTGATACAGAGCCATTTGAATACCGGCCAACGGCTCACCGCTCGCTTGTGCAGTGACCGTGCCGGTGATACGCCCCCAAGGCACCAGGGTCGCATCAATGCCTGATGTGATGCCGTGGTTGTAGACGGTGGCATCCACCGGATCCCCAGGCGCATAAACGCCAGTGGGATCAGTGAACTCCACGCGATAGACGTCGGCGGCCAAGCCGATGCGATAGCTTCCAGCGGCATCGGTGGCGGCGGTGCCCATAATGGCCCATGGGGGCCAGCCACCGACCGGGATGTAGGCGCCGACACGAATGCCGGAAAGCGGCTGGTCGGAGATCCGATCCGTCACCTTGCCGGCGATGCTGCCCCGTTCCGGCAGCGCGGCATTGACGTCTGGCGTTGTCTGGCCCGCGCCGACACGCACATCGGTTGCCTCGGTATCGTTCAGCACGCTATCATAGAACTCCGTGTAGTATATCCCTGTCGGATCGGAAAACCGGACGCGATAGACGCCGGACAGTAGGCCACCCAGATCATAGGCGCCGTCAACGCGGGTGAACGTTGAGACAAAATCCTGTTTAGCTGAGTCCCATAGCCACTGACAGCGCGCGCCATCCCGCCGACACACCCTGATCCGAATGCCCGGCAAGGGATCGCCAGTCGCCTGGGCGGTGACCCGGCCGACGATATGGCCTGCTCCGGCCAGCGCGGCGTTGATGCCGGCCGTCGTTTGTCCGGCGCTTACCTGCACATCTCTGCCAGCAGAAACATCGGGGGCATTATCGTAGGTTTCGGCGGAGTAATCCCCAGCAGGATCGGAGAATTCAACGCGGTAGGCGCCAGGTTCCAGGCCGCCTACGTCATAGAAGCCATCCGCGCCGGTGATCGCACTGCCGCGAATCTCCCACGAACCCGTCGCCTGATGCGCGTTGACCCGGATCCCCGCCAAGGGCGCGCCGGTATTCTCATCGGTAATTGTGCCGGTGATATGGCCGGTGGATTGCCCACTTACCGCGGCTGCGGAGCAGATCATCAGGAGCAGAGTGGTGAGAAGAAGCGGGATAGTGCGATTCGCAGCGAGAAACCATTGCCTGGACATTTCGCCCCCATGCGAGCTTACCTGCGTGAGAAAGGCAACGACCCAATGACATCACTGACTATAGGCTAACAAAGTGAATAAGTGATGAAATCAGATGTCGGGGACGTGACAATATATCGAGACGATGTCCATAAGAGACAACACGCAAATACTGGTAACGCACGGTGTCAAAACAAACTCATCTGCCCGCTCTCCGGCTTTTGTTCCGGCCGCCGGTACTTCATCTCCTGCCACTCCTTGAGCGCGGCCTCGATGTCGCCCACGAAACGCGACGGCGCGTTCTCCATGCGCTGGCCGAAGAGGAAGCGGGTGCGGGCGTGCGCCAGGACGAGCTTCTGCCCCGCGCGGGTCATGCCGACGTAGAACAGCCGGCGCTCCTCCTCGACGTCCACTGCCTCGCCCTTGCGCTCATACGGCAGCAAGCCCTCCTCGCAGCCGACGATGAAGACCACGGGGAACTCCAGCCCCTTCGAGGCGTGCAGGCTCATCAGGGTCACGCGGTCGGCGCGGGGATCGTAGACGTCGGTCTCGCTCTGCAAGGCCGTGGATTCCAGGAAGTCGGCCAGCCGGTTGTCGAACGGTGCAGCGCGCAGACCGAGCTGGCGGATGCGCTCCGCGTCGGCATCGCCCAGCGGCTCGCCCCGCTCCTGCGCCATGAACCGGCTGACTTGCTCGATCAACTGCGAGACCGGCGCGACCCTGCGGCCCCCCTCCAGCTCGTGCCAAAGCGTCGCCAGGCCGTCCAGCCGTCGTCGCTGCGCCGCCTTTCGGCCATCCGCCCTCGCAGCACAGCGAAATGCCTCGCCGAGCGCCCCCCCCTGAGTTCCCCCAAGTTCCCAAAGTTCCCGTATATCCTCCGCCGATAACGTGACCCCGCCCGCCGCCAACACCGTCGCCAGGTGCAGACGTGACCGCGGATTGTGCAGCAGCCACAGGTGGGCCAGCACTTCTCGCACCGCCTTGTGCGCATAGAGTGGCGTCTGGCCAACGGTCTGATAGGGGATGCCGGAGCGGTCGAACGCCTCGACCAGGAGGCGGCTCTGCGCGCTCAACCGGTAGAGCACGGCGAAATCGGCAAAGGAACGCGCCGCGGCCGGCGTGTCGCCGGTCACACGATCGGAGTCCAGGGAGAAGTAGCTGGTACCGCCGACCATCTGCTCGATCTGATGCACCACGTATTCGGCCTCGGCCTTGTCGGTGGGCGCACGGTAGACGTCCAGTTTGACATGCTCCACAAAGTCCGAGAAGATCTCGACGGCCTTGCGGTCGGGGTTCTTGGCGATGACCTGCACCGCCGCGTCCAGGATGAGCTGCGTCGAACGGTAGTTCCGGTTGAGACTCAACGTCACCGCGCCGGGATAATCCTGTTCAAAGCGGATGAAATAGCGCGGATCGGCCCCGCGGAAGCCGTAGATGGCCTGGTCGGGGTCGCCGATGACGCAGAGGTTGGCCCCCCTGCCCCCCAATTCTGGGGGGTAAGTTGGCTCCCCCCAAAGTTGGGGGGCGGGGGGGGCAGGGGGGGCAGGGGCCGTCAGCAGCCGCAGCAACCGGTATTGGGCCAGGTTGACGTCCTGATATTCGTCCACCGAAATCCAGTGGTAGCGCGTCCGGACGGCCGCCAACACGTCGGAATGATCTTCCAGCAAACGGACGGGCAGCAGGATCAGGTCGTCGAAATCCACGACGTCGCTGGCGCGCAGCGCGGCTTCGTAGCAGCGGTAGGCGTCCACCAGACCTGCGGTATCAGCCTCCGACTTCAATCGGAGGTTGTCCGGCCCCAGCAGCCGATTCTTCGCCTCCGAGATCTGCACCAGATATGCGTCCACCTCGCCCTGCTTAAGCTCCGGGCACGCCTGCCTCAGCACTGCCGCGCGATCCTCCTCGGTGCAGATCGCGAAATCAGGGCTGAGGCCCAGGCACGCGGCCCATTCTCGCAGCAAGAGCGCACCGAACGCGTGGAAGGTCTTGACCGTCACGCGGCCGGCGATCTCCGCGCCCAGCAGACCGGTCAACCGCTCGGCCATTTCGCCCGCGGCCTTGTTGGTGAAGGTGATCGCCAGGATGGACTCCGGCGCGACCTGCTTCTCCAGAACAAGATAGGCGATACGGACGGTCAACGTACGGGTCTTGCCCGTGCCCGGCCCTGCGACGATGACCAGCGGCGCATCGGTGCAGAGGACGGCGGCACGTTGTTGGGGGTTGAGGGTGTCGAGGAGGCCGGTATCGTTTTGCGTACTGCGTACTGCGTATTGCGTGCTGCGTGTTGCGTGTTGCGTGTTGCGTGATACCACATCGAGCGGTGTCAGCCGACCAGACAAGTCCGACGCTACGGAATCCCCAGGTTGTTGGGCCACTCTGGAGTCCCCAACTTGTTGGGGCGCGTTCAATGGCTGATCTTCGGTGAGATCGTACAACGCCGCTTGCTCCCGCACGGCCGCCGCGCCTTTCGTTTTTCGTTTTTCGTTTTTCGTCTCGCCACCAAACAGCCCAATCTGCGCGGCCGAGACGGACGCGGCGCCGCGGAAGAGCCGGATGACCCCATACTCCCCATCGTACCCCGCCTCGGCCGTCACCTCACCGCGGCGCATCCGGCCGATCCCTTCGGCCAGACGCTCGCCGCCCGCGGCCGTGATCTCCTCCAGCGGGACGTCAGCCAGGATGGCAAGCTCCGGCCCCAGGCGGGCCAGCAGCTTCATGTATTCCGTCTCGACCTGCTTGGAGCCGGCGCCGACGCCGTACACCTCGCCCAGAACTTCGGACAAGGGAATGAGGCTGATGAAGGGATGCGTCCGTGCCGGCCGGCCGCCCGCAGGCCGGTCCGCCAGCTTCTCGACGCGATGCATCACGCCGACCGTGACTTCCTTGCCGCAGACCGCACAGAGGCCGCCGTGCGCCAGGGTGGTGACGTGGTCCCAGACGATGTTGCATTTGCGATGGCCGTCGAGGTGATACTTGCCTTCCTCCGGGAAGAACTCGATGGTGCCGAGGAAGCCACCTATCCCCCCATCCCCCTTCCCTCGCAGGGAAGGGGGAGCAGAGGGGGTTAGGTCTTTCCACAGGGCATCGAACAGCGCGCCATACGCCAGCTCGCAGTCGAACAGGTTCGCTTCGCGGCCCAGCTTTTCGGGCGAGTGCGCGTCGGAGTTGGAGACCAGCGTATAGCGATCCAGCGCGGACACGCGCCAGTTCATCGGCGGATCGGACGAAAGGCCGGTTTCCAGGGCGAAGATGTGCGGCGTCAGGTCACCGAAGCACTCCGCCACCGAATCGAAGCCCGACTTGGAGCCGAGCAGCGAGAACCAGGGCGTCCAAATGTGCGCGGGGATCAGGCGGCAGGCGGAATCGGTCTCCAGCACGATCTCCAGCAGATCGCGCGAATCCAGCCCCAGGATCGGCCGGCCGTCGGAGCGGATGTTGCCGATCTTCTCCAGGCGGGCCTGGAGCCGCTCCACGGCCTCGAATGAGGGCGCGAAGACGACGTTGTGAACCTTGCGCGTCTTCTCGCCCCGCTTGTAGATGTTGCTGATCTCGCCGCCCAGGATGAAGCGCACCGGCGCGTGGCACGCGGGCGGCACCTGCGTTTGTACGGCCGCCGCGACCTCGTCCTTGAGGCGGTATAGCCCCTCCTCGGCCGGCGCCAGCTTCTCCCGCATCTCCGCCAGCCAGCCGGGGTGCGCGATGTCACCTGTGCCGACGACGTGGATGCCCTTGAGCTGCGCCCAGCAGGTCAGATGCTCGAAGGTCAGGTTCGGGCTGGTGGCACGAGAAAAATGGGAATGGATGTGCAGATCAGCGACGAGTTTCATGGGCGGACGCTCCAATCTCTATGCGGTCATTATACCCAAACCGGCGCGATCCGTCCACAGCACGTCGGCCGATCTCAACTTGCCTTTGCCGCGCATAGGAGTATACTGAACCCGGTCATCCTTGCGCTGCACCCGCCTCTGGAGGCGTTTGATGTTGGACACGTTCCGACACTGGTTGATCGGCTCCCCACTACCCACGAAGCAACTGGCAGAGACCCGGCTGAACAAAGTCCGCGCCCTGGCGGCTTTTTCGCCCGACGCGCTGTCGTCCATCGCCTACGCCAACCAGGAGATCTACCTGGCCCTGGTCGTGGCCGGAAGCGTCGGGCTGGGGAAGGCGGGGCCCGTCAGCCTGGCAATCACCGCTTTACTGGCGATCGTGGCGCTCTCGTACTATCAGACGATCCATGGCTATTCATCGGGCGGCGGCTCGTACATGGTGGCGCGGGAAAACCTGGGCACGCTGCCCGGCCTGATCGCCGCGTCCGCGCTGCTGATTGACTATACCTTGACCGCGGCCGTCAGTCTGACCGCCGGCATGGAGGCCATTGCCTCGGCCTATCCTGCGCTGTGGGCCTATCGCATTCCCGCCGCGCTGCTGATGCTGGCCGTTATCACGGTGCTCAATCTGCGGGGGATGCGGGAGACCGGCACGCTGATGACGATCCCGGTCTACTTCTTCCTGCTGTGCTACCTGCCGATGCTGGCCTTGGGCGCATGGCGACTCTCTGTCGAAGGCCCCGGCTCGCTGCCGGCGACCACGCTGCCGGCCAGCGAACCGCTGACGATGCTTCTGCTGCTGCACGCGTTCGCAACCGGCTGCACCGCGCTGACCGGTATCGAGGCGATCAGCAACGGCATCCCGGCCTTCAGGCCACCGCAGGCCAAGAACGCCGGCCGCACGTTGTTGGTCATGGCGCTGCTGATGGGGGTGCTGTTCGCAGGGAGCATCTGGCTCACGCAGGAATTGGCCGTCGTCAGCGGCCCGCATGAGACCATCCTGTCGGCGTTGGCCCACCGCATCCTGGGCACTGGCCCGGCCTACCTGGCGATCCAGGTGGCGACTCTGCTGATCCTGGCCGTGGCCGCCAATACCAGCTTCGCCGGCTTCCCCCAACTGGCGGCGCTGCTGGCCCAGGATGGCTTCCTGCCCCGGCAGTTGACCGGCCTGGGCGACCGGCTGGTGTACGCCAACGGGATCTTGTCGCTGGCGCTGGCGACGGCTGTGCTGATCGTGGTCTTCGGCGGCGCCAGCCATGCGCTGATCCCGCTCTTCGCGGTCGGTGTGTTTCTGGCCTACACCCTGTCGCAGGCCGGCATGGTGATCCACTGGCGCCGCGCCCGGACGCGCGGTTGGGGGGTCAAGGCTGCGATCAACGGGCTGGGGGCGCTCGTGACGGGGGCGACGCTGCTGGTGGTCTTCGTCAGCAAGTTCGTCGGGGGCGCCTGGATCACCGCGGTCGTGATTCCGACGTTGACAGTCGGCTTCTTGCAGGTGCGCCGGCACTACCGGACGGTGGCAAAGCAACTCTCGCTGCACGGATTGCCGCCATCCCTCAAGCCGCCGCCCCCGGCGCGCGTCGTGGTGCCGATCTCGGGGATCCACCGTGGTGTGGTAGACGCCATCGGCTTCGCCCGCTCCATCGCCAGGGATGTGACGGCGGTCTACGTGGAGCTGGAGCCGGACAGCGGCGAGCGCATCCGCGAGGAATGGCAGGCGTGGTGGCCCGACGTGCCCATCGCCATTGTGCCGTCGCCCTATCGCTCGATCGTCGGGCCGCTGCTCGACTTTCTCGACCAGACCGACCAGGAGCACCACGACGGCCAACTGGCCGCGATCGTGCTGCCGGAGTTCGTACCGGCAAAGCGATGGCAGGGGTTGTTGCACAACCAGAGCGCCCGCTTGCTCAAGACGGCGTTGCTCTACAGGCGACGCCGGTCGGGGTTTCAGCGGGTGATTATTGACGTGCCCTATCACTTGAGGAATTGAGGCCGGCTCGCCCGCCGTCTGGCCGGAGTCAAGTCCAGAGCGGCTTGGGTTTTTCCCGTCTCGTGGTGTATCATAGCCGACATGAAAACCCCGGCAGATGGTCAATTGCAGATGCCCGATGACAAGGGTCAAGCGCGGCCTTCTGGGAGTGATTTCCAGGGGGCCGTTTCATTCCTTCATGCCCTGGTGACGCCCGAAGCCGATGCGCTGGCCGGCTGGATGTCGGCGCACCAGTTGGATAACGCGGCGGTCGAATGGCTGCGCGTCCGCGGTCTGGCGCCTTACACCTTCTACCGGCTATCTGCGGCCAGCCTGATCGCCCAGGCGGCGGAGGAACCGCAGGCCGTCCTGCGGCTGGCGTACTACATCGCGCGGGACAAGGCCGAACAGCGCACGCGGGAACTGGGGCAGGTGTTGGCCGCGCTGGCGGCGGCCGGCATCACGCCGGTGCTGTTCAAGGGCGCGGCGCTGGCGTACACGGCCTATCCCGATCCCGCCTGTCGTATGATGGGCGATTTGGACCTGTGGCTGACGGCCGAGGAGATGCCGGCTGCCCGGACCGTCCTGGAGGGGCTTGGTTACGGGCGATGCGTCAAAGAGGCCCGGCCGCCGGCCTTCCAGGAGCGCTATCTCGGCGAGGTGCCGATGTGGCGCGAGCATCCCCGCGCCATCCTGGTCGAGCTGCACTGGAGCGCCTTTCCTGGCGTGTGGCTGGCCCGGACGGCCGCGGTGGATCACGCGCTCATGCGCGAGCGTGCGGCGCCGGTGATGATTGCCGGCCAACCGGCCCTGGCGTTAGCGCCGGAGGATGCCGTCATCCAGGTGGCCGTACACCTGGCGATCAACCACTCGATGGCGAAACCCTGGCTGCGCGGGTTGATGGACATCGCGCTCCTGGCGCGCACGCAGGCCGTGGATTGGCGCCTGGTGGCGGAGCGGGCGCGGGCCTGGCGGGTGAGCACGACCGTCTGGCTGGTCCTGCAGTTGGCCGCCGAGCTGGTGGGGCTGACCGAGGCTGCCTCGGCCCTTGGCCGGCTGGCGCCTTCTCCCTTGCGTCGCCGCCTGTTGGCCGGCTTGGTGAATGCCGGATCCATGCTCGCTATGCGTGATTTGTCCCGCGGCCCGTGGCGTTTTGCGCTGCTCCTGCTCCTGGTGGATCGTCCCTCGGACGCCGCACACGTCATCGGTCGGGCGCTGTGGCCGGAGGATGACTGGCTGGTCGCGCGCTATGGCCGGACTGGGGTAGGGGTGCGCATCGCGCACCTGACTGGCGCGATACGTGGGCGGTTCTGACGGCGACAGCTTGGCCGTTTCTGGGCCGTTTCGATCCAGTGCGCACCAGCATTTCCAAAAGCGGATCGGACGAAAACGTCATTCTGAGAACTGCCATGCCGCGCGGCGGCATTCTTGAAGATAGAAACTCCCGCGCTTGTCATGCTGAGCGGGCCTACCAGCCAACGATTGCTGCGGCGAGTATCCAGCGAAGCATCCGGCGTTGCAAGTTTCTGAGC
>JAPLHB010000142.1 GCA_026389845.1 Chloroflexota bacterium | reverse complement strand
CCTTCTTCACTTTCACTTACGCCGACCTGCACGCACACATGGTCGCCCTGCCGCTGACGCTGTTGGGGCTTGCGATTGCGGTGGCTCTGGTGCGAAATAGAGATTGGATATTAGAGATTGGAGATTCTGGCGAGAGCGCCAATCTCCAATCTCCAATATCTAATACCGAACCAAGTCCCTGGTGCATTACGCTCCCCGAACTCCTCCCGATTCTCCTGCTCGGCTTGGTGGCGGGGGCGCTGCGGGCGACGAACACGTGGGACTTCCCGACGTATCTGCTGATCGGGCTGGCCGCGCTCTGCGTGCTGGAAGCGATGCGGCGGCGGCAGATGCCGTTCCCCGAGGCGTTGGACGAGCGGCTGGCGTTCATCTTCCGGGCCGTCGTCTCGGTACTCTGGCGGACGGTGATCCTGGTGGTCGTGGCAGTCGTGACCTTCTACCCCTACACCAAGAACTACGCCACGGCCTACGCCGGCCTCCAGTTTTGGGACGGCGCGAAGACCAAGATTGGCGATTATCTGATCGTGCACGGGTTTTTCGTGGTGATGGCGGCGATTTACCTGGTGAGCGAGTTGGGGGCGCAAATCGGACGACGGACGGAGGACGAACGACGAAGGACGGGCGACGAAGGACGGACGACGGACGAAGATGCAGCTTCCAGCTTCCAGCTTCCAGTCTCGTCTTTCGTCTTTGGTCCTTCGTCGTTAAGCTACATCCTCGGCGCGACGATCGTCGTCCTGGCGGCCGGTCTGGCGCTCAAGGCGCAGGTGTGGCTGATCGCGCTGCCGCTGGCGGTGCTGGCCGCGGTGCTGGCCTTCGGCCGCGATGTGCCGCCATCGCGGCGGCTGGGACTGCTGCTGATCGCCCTGGCGTTCGCGATCACGATGGGCGTGGAGGTGGTACGGCAGAAGGACGACATCGGCCGGATGAACACCGTGTTCAAATTCTACGTTCAGGCGTGGACGTTGTTTGGCGTGGGCACGGCATTCGGGCTGGCCGGCTGGGCCAGCCGGGCCGCGAGCTGGCGGCCGCGGCGGCGCAACGCGGCCTGGGTGGTGACGGCCGTCCTCTTCGCCGGCGTGATGCTCTACCCGGCGTTCGCCGCACGGGCCAAGGTGGCCGATCGTTTCTCGGCCGACGCGTCGCCTCACGGCCTCGACGGCATGGCTTACATGGACAAAGCCCTCTACTCCGACAACAACCGCGATCTCAAGCTGGCCGACGACAAGGCGGCGATCCTCTGGATGTTGCGCAACGTGGCCGGCTCGCCGGTGATCCTTGAGGCCCAGACGCCCGAATACCGCTGGGGCAGCCGGTTCAGCATCTACACCGGCCTGCCGACGGTGCAGGGCTGGAGCTGGCACCAGAAGCAGCAACGGTCGGTGGTGCCGGGCGTGGTAGATCGCCGCGTCGCCCAGGTGAAGGAGTTGTACGACACAACCGATCTCCAGCGGGCGCAACACCTGCTCGACACTTACCACGTCAGCTACATCGTCGTCGGCGAGCTGGAGCGAGCCTACTACAATCCGGCCGGCCTGGCAAAGTTCGACACGCTGGTCAAGCAAGGCTACTTGAGTCTGGCCTATGCGGGCGGCGCGGTGCGCATCTACCAGGTGGTGGGGCGGGGCGAGCCGGTCTCTGTCGAGCCGGTCCGCCCCACGCGGGTCGGCCCGCAGCCCGTGCCCACGCCGACGCTGCAACCCGCGCCCGTCGCGACCAGCTCGCCTGTGCCGGCGGCGCAGCCATTCGAGTCGCCGGTGAGGTGAAACGTGACGTGTGAAACGTGATGCGTGATGCGTGACATAACCGTGCAACCAACTTCGCCTTCACCGACGTACCGTCGCTGGTTTTACGTTTTACGTTTTACGTTTTGCGTCTTGCTCTTTGTCGCGGCCGCCGCGTTTCGCCTCACCCACGTCAACTGGGATCAGTTCCAGCACGTCCACCCCGACGAGCGGTTCATCGTCTGGGTCGTTGACTCTGTCTCTTTGCCTGCGAATCTGACCGAGGCGCTCGATCCGGCGCGTTCGACGATCAATCCCTTTCGTTGGCCCCCCGGCGCGGGCGACCTAGCCGGCAAGCCGCGCAGCTACGCCTACGGTCACTTCCCCCTCTACTTGCTGGTTGCCGTCGCGCACGTCGCGCAGCGGATCGCGCTCTGGTTCGGTGAGACGACCCTCGCCTTCCCGGCCGCGCTCATGCCGGTCTACACCGTGGGCCGCCACCTGACCGAATACAACTATCTGGCGCTGGTGGGGCGGGTGATCTCGGTGTTGAGCGACCTGGGGACGATGGCGCTGGTGTATTGGTTGGCGCAGCGGGCGTACGGGAGCAGGGGAGCGGGGGAGCGGCGGAGCAGGGGAGCAGCCGGGTTGTTGGCGGCGGGGGCCTACGCCTTCGCGGTGCTGCCGATCCAACTCAGTCACTTCTACGCCGTGGACATGGTGCTGACGTTCTGCGTCGTCGCGACGGTGGCGCTCGCGGCGAAATGGGCGGAAGGACCGGTCGCCTCAGGTTTCACGCATCACGCATCACGCATCACGTCGCATCTCACCTGGCTCACCGCGGGAGCGATGGCAGGGCTGGCGGTCGGGTCGAAGTTCAGCGCGGTGCTGGTGGGCTTGTCGCTGCTCGCGGCCGCATTCTACCGGCTGCCTGAAGGTGGCCGACGACGCAAAGCGGGGGCCGTTATCGGTCGGCTGGCCGCGGTGGGAGGCGTGGCCGCGGTCGTCTTTGCCGTGACCAATCCCTTCGCGCTTATTGAGGCGCGCGCCTACCTGACGAACATCTTCTCGCAGCAGGCGATGGTCAGCGGGCTGATGGACGCGCCGTATACGCGGCAGTACGCTGGCACGTTGCCCTATCTCTATTTCATCCAACAGCTCGGCCAGTGGGGCTTGGGCTGGCCGCTGGGGCTGATCGTCTGGGGCGGCTTGGTTTGGGCGGTGATTCGGGCCGCGCGGCGTCGCGCCGGGCCGATGGAGGTCGTGATGCTGGCCTGGGCGTTGCCCTACTTTGCCACCACCGGCGCATTCCACGCCAAATTCCTGCGCTACATGGCGCCGCTGCTGCCGTTCCTGCTCGTCTTCGGCGCCGGCGCGTTAGCAGTCGGTTATCGCTGGCTGGTCGCGCGCTTCGGCCGGCGTGGGCAGATCGCCTGGGGCGCTGCGGTCACGGCCGTCGCCGTCTTCACCATCGGCTGGGCGATCGCGTTTACCGGCGTCTATCGGCAAGAGCACCCGTGGATCCAGGCGTCGCGGTGGATCTACGAGAACGTCCCTGCCAACAGCAAGCTCCTCAGTGAGCACTGGGACGATGCCTTGCCGCTCACGTTGGACGAAATCTCCGACCGGCCCGCGAAGCGCGAATACACGCGGGTCGAGCTGCCCCTCTATGATCCCGACACGCCGGTCAAGTTGGACACGCTCGTCGCCGAGTTGAGCAGCGCCGACTACCTGGTCATCGCCAGCAACCGGCTCTACGTCCCCATCCAGCGGCTTCCGCAGCGCTACCCGATGTCGAGCCAGTATTACCGGCTCCTCTTTGGCGGCGACCTGGGCTACACGCCGGTCGCGGAGTTCACAGCCTATCCACAACTTGGCCCGCTCACGATCCGCGATGATCGAGCGGACGAGAGCTTCACCGTCTACGATCACCCGCGCACGCTCATCTTCGCCAACACGGGGCGATTGAGTGAGAGTTTGCTGCGGGCGAGGCTGGGGCGATTCTTGCCGGTGTCAGGAATCAGGGATCATGAGGCAGGGGTCAAGAGTCAGGTGTCAGGGGGTCGCGTCCCTGGTCATGCGCGCTACCTGCCCCAAGCGCCGGCGCCCGGCGCGCCGCTGACGCTTTCGCAGCCGGTGGACACGTTGCCGGTCGTGAACGATTTTCGCTGGAACCGCTTTGCGAGCGAATGGGCGCCACCGGCGGTGATTCTATGGTATTTGGTATTGGGTATTTTTGGCTGGGCGGCGTGGCCGCTCCTCTTCCCCCTGTTTCGCGGACTGCGTGATCGCGGCTACGGGCTGGCGCGGGCGGCTGGCTGGCTGCTCGTCGGCTGGGTACACTGGATCGGCGTCAGCCTGGGGGGGTGGCAGAATCGGGTGGGGCCGCTGGCGGCCATCCTGGCCGGGCTGGTGGTGCTCGGCGCCATCGCCTGGCGCATCCAACGCCGGCAGATCGCCGCGTTTTGGCGCGAGCGGCGACGGCTCCTGCTCGGCATGGAGGCGCTTTTCGCCTTGGCCTTCCTCGCGTTCGTCGGCATCCGGCTGCTCAATCCTGATCTGTGGCAGCCGTGGAACGGCGGCGAGAAGTTCATGGAGTTCGCCTTCCTCAACGCCATCCTGCGCAGCCCGCATTTCCCGCCCTACGACCCGTATTTCGCCGGTGGGATCATCAACTATTACTACTACGGCCTTTACCTGGTGTCCCTGCCGATCAAGCTGACCGGCATCGCGCCCGAGGTGGCGTTCAACCTGGCAATTCCTGGGTTGTTTGCGCTGACGGCAGTGGGGATCTTCAGCGTGGGGTATAGCTTGGTGGGGCGGAGGGAACTAGAGGGAACTCGGGGGAACTCGGAGGAACGCGGGGGAACTCAGGGGAACTCAGGGGAACGCGGAGGAACTCAGGGGAACTCAGGGGAACTCGGAGGAACTCAGGGGAACGGGGGGGAAATCGGGGGAAATCAGGGGAACTCGGGGGAACTCGGGGGAACTCAGGGGAACTCAGGGGAACTCGGAGGAAATCAGGGGAACTCGGGGGAACTCGGAGGAACTCAGGGGAACTCGGAGGAACTCGGGGGAACTCAGGGGAACTCGGGGGAACGCGGAGGAAATCAGGGGAACTCGGAGGAACTCGGGGGAACTCAGGGGAACTCGGAGGAACTCGGAGGAACTCAGGGGAACTCGGAGGAACGCGGAGGAACTCAGGGGAACTCGGAGGAACTCGGAGATACCGAGTCACCTTATCACCCTGTCACCTTGTCACCTTGTCACCGAGTCACTCTGTCACCCCCTCGCCCCATCGCCGGCGCGACGCTCGCGGTCGTCTTGGCACTGCTCACGGGCAACCAGGCCGGTCTGGGCGAACTGCTGCGGGGCTTGGTGAGCCTGGGCGGCGGGGCGCTGAGCTACAACGAGCCGGTCATCGTTTACGTGGACGCGATCGCGCGGGGCTTGGGCCGCTTGCTGGCGGGCGCGACGCTCCCCGGCTACGACTATTGGCAGCCCAGCCGGGTGATCCCCTACACGATCAACGAATTCCCGCTCTGGACCTTCCTCTTCGCCGATCTGCACCCGCATCTGATCGCCATGCCGTTTGGGATGCTGGTGGTGGGGATCGCGCTGAATTGGATATTGGAGGCTGGAAGCTGGAAGCTGGAAGCTGGAAGCTCGAGACTCGTCTCTTTGTCTCCTTGTTTCCTTGTTTCCTTATCTACCTTCCTATTGGTCATTCTCGCCCTCGGCTCCCTGGGCGCCACGAACACCTGGGACCTGCCGACCTATTTCCTGATTGTCGCGGGGGCGCTGCTGATCGTGGGCTGGCGCAGCCGGCGGCCGCTGGCGCTGATCGGCGGAGTCGCGGCGGCCGGCGCGATCCTGGCGCTGGCGGTCGCCGCCTATTGGCCCTTCTACGCGCACTACCAGGCGCAGGTCGGCGGCCGGATAGGCCCGGTGGTCGCTCGCTTCCTCGATTGGGTGCATGCGGCGAGTCCGACGTGGCCGTGGCTGGTGGTGTGGGGGCTGTTTCTGTTCTTGGCGGTTAGTTTTGTGGTCGTGGAGTGGCGGCGGAGGAAACCAGGGAACTGGGGGGAACTGGGGGGAGACGAGGGAACTGAGGGAATTGAGGGAACTGGTGAGGGGGTAGCGTTCGCCGAGGAACTGGCAAGCTGGGAGTTTGAGGATGAGCTTGAGGGAGATTCTTCGCTGGCGAACGTGGATCGCGACGCGTCTCTGGAGAATGCAGAGGCAGCAGAGCTTTTGGGGGACGATACAACGGCGCTTATGCCGGAGGACAGTCTTGCCGAGGAGAATACGGAGACGCCTGCTCCCCTGCCCCCCCGCTCCCCTGCCCCCCCGCTCCCCTCGCGCCTCCGCCTGATCGGGCTTCTCCTGCTCATCGGCGCGGCGATGCTGCTGGCCGCGCTCGAACGGCCGACCGCGGCGTTGGTGTTTCTGCCGCTGGCGCTGGCGGTGTACTATGCCTTCCGCCGGTGGCTGGAGGCCGAGGATGCATTCCTCTCCTGGCTCGTGGCGGTCGGTCTGGCAATCGTCGGTGGGACGGAGCTGATCTATCTGCGCGATTTCCTGGAGGGCGGCGACTGGTACCGCATGAACACGCTCTTCAAGTTCTCGGTGCCGGCGTGGTTGCTCCTGGGGCTGGCCGGCGGGGTCATGCTGCCGCGCTTGTGGGCGGCCTCGGGCCGGGCGCCGGGCTGGCTGCGCGGCACCTGGCGAGGCGCGCTGATCCTCCTCCTGGCCGGCGGACTGGCGTTTCTGCCGTTGGGCATCCCAGCGCGCGCCCGCGATCGCTTCCCCGGGCCGCGGCCCGCGATCGGCACGCTGGACGGGACCGCATTTATGACCGTCGGCCGCTACACCTGGCCCGATGCAGAGCACACGGTCGAGTTGGCCTACGATTACCTGGCAATTCACTGGCTGCTGGACAACGTGGCCGGCAGCCCCGTGATCGCAGAGGCGCCGGCAGGCGGGTACACGCTCGCCGGGCAACAGGTGGGCTACGATTATTACCGGGCCGGCGGTCTACGCGTGGCGAGCCTCACCGGTTTCCCTACATTTGTCGGTCAGCACCAGTCCGAACAGCGGCCGGGCGATCAGGTGGGGCGTCGGGGCGATCTGGGGCAGGAGTTCTTCCGCACGAGCGACATCGCCCGCACGCGAGAGCTGATGGCGGAGCTGCGCGTCGGCTACGTCTACATTGGAACGTTGGAGCGCACGCTATTCTCTGCTGAGAGCCTGCGCAAGTTCGATGCGCTGGCCGATTCAGGCGATCTGAAAGTGGTCTACCGCAACGCGCAGGTGACGATCTATCAGGTGATGACCGGTGAGTGACCAAAGAAGTTGTGACCAAATGGCGCTCTCGATTGTCATACTATTCAGGATTCTATTCGGAAGGCAGGCGTACTGATGGCGGGGATTCCGGCCTGCGATGAGAACACGAACCTGGTAACAAAGCTGTTCGGTGAGCACCAGGCTGCTATCTTCGCCTACGTCTGGCGGCTGGTCGGGGATCGGCAGTGGGCCGAGGACCTGACACAGGAGGCCTTCCTGCGGGTTTTCGACGCGCGTGACCGGCTGCCCGAGGTCGTCAATCAGCGGGCGTGGCTCTATCGCATCGCCACCAACACCAGCTTCAACGCGTTGCGGCGCCGGAGGCGTTTTACCTGGCTGCCCTGGAACCCTTTTTCCGCGCCGGCCCTGCTTGAATCGGACGCGATCGAACAGATCGGCCGGCGCAGCGCGGTGGCGGCGGCGCTGGCGGCGCTGCCGCCCAAGTACCGGGCGCCGCTGCTCCTCTACGCCCACGATGGGTTCACGGTCAGCGAAGTGGCCGAGGCGCTGGCGATCAACGAAGGCGCGGTCAAGACTCGTCTCTACCGGGCACGCGAGATGTTCCGGCAAGCTTATGAACAGGAGAACCGCCCATGAGGGGCCATACTGAGATCGAGCAGCAGTTGGCGATTTACCGAAGCCTGACCGTGGCCGGGCAGCAGGCAGTAGACGCCCACATCCGTACGTGCGCTGCGTGCGCGGCTCGCCAAACGGCCTATGCCGAAATGGATGGCTCGCTGGCGCGCCTCCAAGACCCACGGCCGCCGGCTGGACTATCGCGGGCGCTCGACGCCATCGCGCGGGGCGAGAAGCCGGCAAGCCGCGGGCGGGCGAAGGCTTCCGGCCGGCCGCTTTGGCCCAGGCGCGTCTTCGTGCCGGTTGGTCTGGCACTCCTACTGATCCTCGGCGTGTGGCTCGTGGCGCAGATTGTGACCCCTATCCGCCATGAAATCGCCGAGACGCCGTCGGTCACACCCACGGCGACACCGTTAGCCCTGGCCTCGTCGCAGCTCGGCGGCGCGGTGATCGGCAGTGACCCGCCGGACCGGTACGCCACGCGACGTCCAGAGCGAAGCCCGCACAACGCAGCGACTAACCTCATCTCCTCGGCCGCGTCTTTGGCTGCCGTCCGCTTGACGCCGGCCGTCCTTGCGCGGGGGACGCCATAAAGCCAGCGCCGTCGTCATTGCGAGTGGTTCCTTCGGCTTCGCTCAGGACAAGTTTTGCGAAGCAATCCCCTCGTGTTAGAATCTATCTGTTGTCTCAATGCTTGAAGCTCAGGATACCGGCATGATTGCGATCCTTTCGTGGTGGCTCGTCATCCAATTGTTCACCCTAGCCGCGCTCCCGCTGGCCTGGCGACTCTTTGCGCGGCTGCCTGGCCGCGGCTATCCCTTTGCGAAGGCGCTGGGGCTGCTGCTCGTTTCGTTCATCCTCTGGCTCGGAGCTATATTCCATCTGCTGCCGAACGACGTGGGCGGCATCGTTGTGGCGCTGGCCGTCGTCGCGGCGTTGTCAGCCTGGCTGGGACGAGAGGGTCTGCGGCGTGATGGCAGCAACGCCTCTGCACGGCCTTTGATCGCCTGGCTGCGCGGCCATTGGCGTCTGGTATTGACCACCGAGGTGCTGTTCCTGGTCGTCTTCGTTGGCTGGACGGCGTTCCGAGCGTACAACCCCGACATCGCCGGCACCGAGAAGCCGATGGAGTTCGCCTTTATCAACGGCGTGCTCGGCAGCCGCTTCTTCCCGCCGCAGGACCCCTGGCTTTCCGGCTACGCGATCAGCTATTACTACTTCGGCTACGTCATGCTCGGCGTGCTCATTCGACTGAGCGGCGTCGCGCCGGCCATCGGCTTCAACCTGGGCGTGGCGTCGTGGTTCGCGCTGGTGATGATCGGCGCGTTTGGGATCGTGTATGACCTGGTGCGGTTGGCTGGAAACTGGAAGCCGGAAGGTGGAAACTGGAAGCTAGAAGCTGGAAACCGGAAGCTGGAAGCTGGGGCAGATGAGAATGCAACACGGAACACGCAATACGCAATACGCAATACGGACGGCGAGGGCCGTGGCATCGGCTTCGGGCTGCTGGGCGCACTGTTCGTCGGCTTTCTGGGTAATCTGGAAGTCTTGGCCGAGTTCGCATACAACCGAGGTCTGGTGCCGCTGAGTTGGCTCAAGTGGCTCGACATAAAGCAACTCATGGACGCGGCGCCGACGGGCAACTGGACGGGCGGGTTCTGGTGGTGGTGGCGCGCGTCGCGGGTGGTCCACGACAAGGATTTGCTCGGCAACACCATCGAGGTCATTGACGAGTTTCCGTTCTTCAGCTTCCTCCTCGGCGACATGCACCCGCACGTGCTTGCGCTGCCGTTTGTGTTGCTGGCGGTCGGGTTGGCGCTGAATCTGCTGCTGGGGGCGAGAGATTGGGTATTAGGTATTGGATATTGGAAGTTGGATGCTCGAGGCGCGAAGCCTCAAGGCGAACGCTCCGGGACAGGCATAATACCCAATACCCAATATCTAATATCCAGTTTTTGGTCCGCGCTCGGCTCCGCCACCGGTCTCGGCACGTCCGGCATCATCCTCTATGCCGTCGCGTTCGGCGCGTTGGGGTTCTTGAATACCTGGGACTTCCCGATCTACGTCGCGCTGGCCGCGCTGACGTTTGGCGTAGGGCTGGCGTTGAGTAACGGTCTCAACTGGGCTGTCATCGGTCGTTCGGCGGCCGCGGGCCTCGTCTTCCTCGTGCTCGGCTGGCTGCTCTACCTGCCCTTCTACATCGGCTTCCAATCGCAACTCGGCGGTATCCTGCCTAACCTGCTCTTCCCCACGCGGTTGAGCCAGTATTTCGTGATGTTCGGGCCGTTCCTGGTCGTGGCGATCTTCTTCTTGCTGCTGGTGAGCCGGGGAGCCGGGGAGCGGGGGGGCAGGGGGGCGGGGGAGAACGGCCGCAAAACCCTTGCGCTGCTGCCTTGGACGCTGCTCCTCCCGCTGGCGTTCATCGCGTTGATCTTCGCGGGTCTGTTGATCCTGCCCCAGGGCAAAGCGTTTCTCGACACCGTCATGGATAACCCGGCGGTCAAAGCCAACATCGGTGGACGCGCCCCCGCGCAGTTGATCGCCCTGATCGCCCGCGTTCGTCTTGCAACCCCGTGGACGTATCTGTTCCTGGCCGGTCTGATCGCCTGGGCGGGTGGGGTGCTGTGGACGCGGCTGGCGTCATCTGACAAGGTGACCGGGCGACAAGGTGACAAGGTGAGCGACGGAAGTCACCGTGTCACCGTGTCACCCTGTCACCCTGTCACGGATCACTTCGTCCTTTTGCTCATCGGCCTGGCTCTGCTCCTCACCCTGGTCGTCGAGTTCGTCTACCTGCGCGATCTCTTCGGCTCGCGGATGAACACGGTGTTCAAGTTCTACTACCAGGCGTGGGTTATGTTGGGGATCGCGGCGGCGTATGGGTTGAGTCGCCTGGCCGAGCGAGGCACGGCGCTGTGGCTGAAGCTGCCTGCGCTGCTGTTGACCGGTGTGCTCGTCCTCGGAGGACTCTGCTACCCGCTGGCCGCCATCCTCAGCAAGGCCGATAACTTTAAGGGCCAGGCGACACTCGACGGCCTGATGTACCTGCGGCGAAGTAACCCTGCCGACGTGGCGGCCATCGAATGGCTGGCTGCCAACGTCCCGCCGACCGCGGTGGTGCTGGAGGCGACCGGCGGCTCGTACAGCCCCGAAGGCGCGGAGCGGGTCTCGATGTCCACCGGCAACTCGACGCTGCTCGGCTGGGATTTTCACGAGCGGCAATGGCGCGGCAACGCAGGCTACGACAAATTGGCAACCGGTCGGCCCGAGGCGATTGACAAGATCTACCGCTCAGCGCGACCGGAAGAGTTGCCTGGACTGCTGGTGCAGTGGGGCGTGGACTACGTCTACATCGGCGCGTTGGAACGGCAGAAGTACGGCGTGAGCGACGCGACGCTCGCGCGCTTCGACCGGGCGCTGCGGAAGGTGTATGATAAAGATGGGGTGAGGGTGTACGCGCGATGATTGAAACAAAGTTGCGATTGAGCGGCACCGACCGAAGCGTCGCACTGGCAGATTGGCTCACCGTCGAGCGGGTGGCCTATGCCGGTTTGACCGCACTGGCCCTGGGTCTGCGGCTGCATGGGCTGGGATGGACGCCGTTGGGGCCGGCCGAGGCCAGCCAGGCGTTGCCTGCGTGGGCCGTGGCGGTTGGGCGCGAGGCCGATGGTTCGACTGCGCTCACCACAGGCTTGGCAGGCGTCAGCCCGCTGTTGTTCACCCTGCAACGGCTGCTCTTCACGCCGTTGGGCGCGACGGACGCGCTGGCGCGCTGGTGGCCCGCACTTTTTGGCGGGCTGGCCGTGTTGCTCTTCTTCGGGCTGCGCGATCGGTTAGGCCGCGGCGGCGCGTTGATGGCTGCGCTGCTGTGGGCCATCTCGCCGATGGCCGTCTTCACCGGGCGGCTGGCGATTGGACAGGCGTTGGTGGCGCCGTTGGCGCTGATGGTGCTTGTGGGGCTTAACCGTGCCATGCACAGATCAGGAGTCGAGCCTTTAGGCGGTCCGCGTCAGGCGACGAAACCGGCTGAAGCCTCTACTCCAGACCACTCCGAAACCAAATCGGCAGGCCTATTCGCGGCGATCGCGCTGGGCCTTTTGCTTTCTTCTGGGGCGGGGGCGTACACCGTACTGCTCGTCGGCGCGGCCGCTGCGATTATCTGGCGCGCAGAAGCGCCCGGTTTCTGGCAGGTGGTCAAAAACCAGGGTCGCGGTGTGGCATTGGGCGGGCTGCTGGCGCTGGCACTCGGCGCGACTTGCTTCCTGACAACTCCGGCCGGGCTGGCCGCGGCTGCGGAACTGCTGGGGGCGTGGCTGCGCGGGTTGATGCCGGGCGCGGGCGAATACGGCGCGTGGGACATCTTGCGCCGCTTGCTGCTGAGCGAGCCGCTGCTGCTCGGGTTCGGCATCGCCGGGCTGGTGATGGCACTCCGCCGCCGCGACCGGTTCGGCGTCTTCGCGGGCGTCGCTGCGGGCATCGCGTTGCTGGTTCCGCTGATCGGGAGCGGACGGCATCCGGCCGACCTGGCGCTGGTGGCCCTGGCGTTGTGTCTGTTGGCTGGGCCGGCCGTCGCGGCGATCCTACGTACGGCCTGGTCATGGCGCGGGGAGCTGGATCCGTGGCTGCTGATGAGCCTGAGCTTGGTGTTGCTCACCTCGGCGGTCCTTTGCCTGGCGAGCGCGCCGAATACGGCCAACCGCCTCGACTGGCAGCAGCTCTACACGGCGGTCGGGATCGCGACTGCTATCCTTACCGCGCTGCTCTGGTCGGTGTACGGTATCTGGGGCAGTTGGCGAACCGTTGGTCGGGCCTTGCCGGTGGTGCCGTTGGTCTTCCTGCTGGCGTGGGGGATCGGTCAGATGAGCGGTTTGAGCTACGACCGCGATCCGGGCCGCCGGGCGGCCGTGCTGAACGAGACGCCCGCGGCGAATTGGGCCGAGTTCGACGCCGAGTTGCTTGCGGCCACATCGCTGCGCGGCGCGGGTGGCGGCGCCGAAGGGAAGATTGATCTACTGCTGTCCGCGGCCGGGCGCGATCCACTGACGCCGATGTTGCGGTGGGGCCTGCGTCGCTATCCCAATGTCCGCGTCGTCACCAGTCTGCCCGCCGATCCCGCGCCGGTGGTCATCACCGACGCGCAGAAGTATCCAACCCTTGCCGAACGTTACACAGGTGCCGACTTCACCCTGCTCCAACGCTGGCGGCCCGAAAGCCTGACCGGCTACTATCCCTGGCTGCGCTGGGTGCTCTATCGCGAAGCCAAGACGCAGACTGAGGCGCGGCAGGTGGTCTTGTGGGTGGATCGGACGAAAAAGTAACAACGTGAAACGTAATGCGTGGTGCGTGATTTGTCGGTGTGAATCGCCTGATACTCAGGAAACACGCAATACGTAGTACGCAATACGCCTACGGGAGTTTTGCATGGAAAACGTCGAAACCAAATCTCCATCTTTTCTCGACCGCGCGGCTGTCTCGCTGCTCCGCTTGGACGGCGAGAAGGTGGCCTGGGCCGTCCTGTTGATCGTTGCGCTGCTCAGCAGGGTGATCGGACTGGGCGACCGCTCGATGACGCACGACGAGAGCTTGCACACGGTCTATTCGTGGCAGCTCTACGATGGCCGCGGCTATCAGCACCAGCCGATGATGCACGGGCCGCTCAAGTTCATCCTGAACCCGGTCATGTATTTTCTGTTCGGCGTCAACGACTGGAGCGCACGTATCCAGGTGGCCCTGTTCGGCGTGGCGATGGTCGCCTTCGTCTGGATGATGCGCCGCTGGCTGGGTAAGACCGGCGCGTTCCTGGCGGCCGCGATGTTCGCCATCTCGCCCGCGCTGCTTTATCACAGCCGTTACATCCGCGACGAGGTGATGCTCTGCTCGCTGCTGGTGCTGTTGGTCGTCGCCATGTTCCGCTACCTGGAGACGCGCAGTGCCAAGTGGCTGATTTGGACCGCGGTGGCGCTCGGCCTGGCGTTTACGACGATGGAGGCCTCCTTCATCTTCAGCGGGCTGTTCGGCATCTTCCTGGTGCTGGCGCTGGCCGCGCAACTGTGGGCCATCCCCTGGGCCGAAGCCAACCGGCGAAAGTCGTTCCGCGGTCTGGTCGGTGCGGCGTTGCCGTTGTTGGCGGCCGGCCTGCTTGCCGTGATTTTCAAGCAAAAGACGGCCGGCCTGGTGCTGATCGGCCTCGGCGCGGTGGTCGCGCTCTTGGCCGTAACGCTGGTTGTGAGCACTTGGCGGATGAAGCTGCGCATCTTTGCGGAGCTTGACCTGATGGTTCTGCTCCTCACCCTGGTGCTGCCGTTTCTCTCGGCCGTCGTGCTGAAGCTGTTCGGCTGGCAGATCAGCCAATTCAGCAACCCAGGCCAGATCACCCTGGCGATGGTGTGGCAGGGTTTCCTGGTCTTGGGCATCCTGTTCATCGTCAGCGCGCTGCTCGGCTGGTTCTGGCTGCGGATGCGTTGGTTTGCCGCGGCCGGCATCTTCTGGGCCATCGAGCTGCTGCTTTTCACCACCTTCTTCACCAACGGCCAGGGCATCGGCACGGGGCTGATTGGCTCGCTGGGGTACTGGATTGACCAGCAAGAAGTGATGCGCGGCGGCCAACCGTGGTATTACTTCTTGCTTCTGGTGCCGCTGTATGAATTCTTGCCGTTG
>JAPLHB010000143.1 GCA_026389845.1 Chloroflexota bacterium | reverse complement strand
CGGCGTCTGTCATTCTGAGCGGGTTGACCCCTAATCTCTCGCGACGGCGAGCATCCAGCGAAGAATCCGTTCGCTGCGCTCAGAGCCTGTCCTGAACACAGTGAAGGAACAAGTTCTCCTTGCCGCGACGAGACCCCTTCGACTGCGCTCAGGGCAGGCTCTTCGCTGAATTCTCGCCGCAACGCACTTCACGGGATCAACCCGCTCAGAGCTTGCCCTAAGTGTAGCGAAGGGGTGACAAAAGCGAGTTTTGCGGTACTGTCAGATTCTGCTGTCGCGACTCACGCACAGCCTGGGCAAAGTCGTCTATTGATTCATCGGGGGGCCAGCCGCTTAGCAAGGCGTCGAAGTCATTCGCCGGCCGCACATTCTGCTGTTCGATCAACGCTTGCATGGAGGCGCCGCGCCAGAAATTCATAGCCGCCGGAGCAGCAGGTAGCTCACGTTCCAGTTCCGGCAAGGCCTGCGCCACCACACGCAGCCGCTCACGCGGCGGTAAGCGCCGCAAGAGCGTCAGCACGGTGTCAGGAGTCGCAGTCGCAAGGGTAGTCATAACGCACCTCCCATCTCAGTCAAGTCGCTGGCATTTTACCGCGCATGACAAGCATCGGCACGCACAACTGACCGGCGTTGCATGAGATACACCTCAATTGACATTATACTCGAACTGACCTCGCGGCGCAACAGCGTGACGCGATAAAAACCGGTCAATGGATAAGCAATGTTACAGATCACCAACCACCTCTATCGCTTCACCAACACCTGCCACGTCTACGTCCTCCGCGACGGTGACGAGGCCGTGCTGGTGGACTTCGGCGCGGGGGACGTGTTCGACGAGCCAGCCCTACCCGGCTGAACTCGGCCGCGTCTGTTGGAGTGGGGCGAAGAACAAAACGCCGCAATCGCTTGCCATGCTGAGTTTTCGGCGGTACAATGCAGGCAATGGAGTGAACGAAATGACCTCAACGTTCTCTTTTCAAGACCCCAGCCAACCCCTTGAGGAACGCGTCGCCGACCTGGTATCCCGCCTGACACTGGACGAGAAAATCTCCCAGATGGTGCATGAGGCGCCGGCGATCGAGCGGCTCGGCATCCCCAGGTATAACTGGTGGAACGAGTGTCTGCACGGCGTGGCGCGAGCCGGCATCGCGACTGTGTTTCCACAAGCGATCGGCCTGGCCGCGACGTTCGATACGGAGCTGATGGGCCAGGTCGCCACGGCCATCTCCGACGAGGCGCGCGCCAAGCATCACGAGTTCGCCCGGCGCGACGTGCGGGCCATCTACACCGGCCTCACCTTCTGGTCACCCAATGTCAACATCTTCCGCGATCCGCGCTGGGGCCGCGGGCAAGAGACCTACGGCGAAGACCCCTACCTGACCGCCCGCATGGCCGTGGCGTTCGTCAAAGGCCTGCAGGGCCAGGATCCGCGTTATCTCAAGGTGGTGGCGACCCCTAAACACTACGCCGTCCACAGCGGGCCGGAGCCAGCGCGCCACCGCTTCGATGCGCGCGTGAGCGAGCGCGATCTGCGCGAGACCTACCTGCCGGCCTTCGAAGCCTGCGTCAGAGAAGCCGCGGCAGGTTCTGTGATGGGGGCCTACAACCGCACGAACGGGGAAGCCTGTTGCGCCAGCCCAACGCTGCTCGACCGGATCCTGCGGCACGAATGGGGTTTCACCGGCTACGTCGTCTCCGACTGTTGGGCCATCAACGACATCTACGTGGGACATCGGCTGGTCGAGACCGCCGCCGAAGCCGCGGCCCTGGCGGTGAAGGCGGGCTGCGACCTGGAGTGTGGTTGCGCCTACCCCGCCCTGGCTGAAGCCGTGGCGCAGGGCTTGATTGACGAAGCGACGCTGGATCGGAGCGTCAAACGCCTCTTCATGGCCCGCTTCCGTCTGGGCATGTTCGATCCTCCTGCACAAGTTCCCTACGCCCAGATTCCATTTGAGGTCAATGATTCGCCCGCACATCGCGCACTGGCCCTGCGGGCGGCGCGAGAAGCGATCGTCCTGCTGAAAAATGACGCCAACCTCCTGCCATTGCGCAAGGACCTTCAGTCTATCGCGGTGATCGGGCCGAATGCCGACGACAAAACCGTTTTGCTGGGAAACTATCACGGCACACCCTCACAGGCGGTCGCTCCGCTGGAGGGCATCCGCCGAAAGGTGTCACCCGCAACCACGGTGTACTATGCCACGGGCTGCGAGATCGCGGCCGGCGTGCCGCGCCTGCAATCTGTTCCATCCGCCTGCTTACACCCGCTGGCTGCCGGTGGCGGTGCTGGCGGCCTGACCGCGATGTACTACGCCAACGCGGACTTCGCGGGCGAGCCAGCGCTCGTGCAGGTGGATCCGGGTGTGGATTTCCTGTGGCGCCACATCTCCCCCCTGGGTGGGCGCAGCACCGACCGCTTCTCGGCGCGTTGGACGGGGACGCTGATCGCGCCGGCGGATGGTCAGTACCAGTTGGGCGCTACCGCCAGGGGCAGCTATCGCCTGTTGTTCGACGGCCGCGAAATCTTGCCGTTCGCGACGTACGAACACGAACCATTCACCCGCACGGCGCCGGTGGCGCTTGAGGCGGGGCGACCTTACGCTGTGCAACTGGATTTCGTAAACACGGGGCATGATCCGCGGGCGCAATTGCTGTGGGGCCGCTTGCGCGCCGCTCAGGACGATGCCACTGAAGCACTCCGCGTGGCCGCGAAGGCCGAAGTCATTGTAGTGGTCCTGGGGCTGTCGCCCATGTTGGAGGGTGAGGAAATGCCGGTTCAGATCGAAGGCTTTGCCGGCGGCGACCGCACGGATATCGCGCTGCCCCGGCCGCAAGAAGAACTGCTCCAACAACTGCACGCACTGGGCAAGCCGATGGTGCTGGTGTTGCTGAACGGCAGCGCGCTGGCGGTGAACTGGGCGGATGAGCACGTCCCGGCAATCGTCGAGGCCTGGTACCCCGGCGAGGAGGGCGGCACGGCGATCGCCGACGTGTTGTTCGGCGATTACAACCCCGGCGGCCGGCTGCCGATGACGTTCTACCGGTCGCTCGATCAGCTCCCGCCGTTCGACGACTATCGCATGGCAGGGCGCACGTATCGCTATCTGACCGCCGAGCCGCTCTATGCCTTCGGCCACGGGCTGAGCTACTCGCAGTTTGCCTACCACGATCTCCACGTCGAGGCGGCGGACGCAGACCCGGATCGCCCGATCAAGGTGAGCCTCCGTGTGACCAACACCAGCCCGCGTGCCGGCGACGAAGTGGTGCAGCTCTACACGCGGTACCCTGGCTCCCTGGCAGAGCGGCCGATTATGGAACTCAAAGGCTTCACGCGTCTCACGCTCGCGCCCGGCGAAACTCGCTCTGTCGCCTTCGTGCTCACCGCGTCGCAGCTTGCTTACTGGACAGGCGAGGGGTGGACGGTGGAACCTGGCCCGATAGACATCATGGTAGGCAGTTCCTCTGCCGATATCCGGCTCCACTGTCCCCTGCGCCTTGAGCGGGCATCGCTCTGGAATAACGCATCAACTCTTGGCTAAACCGCCGCCGCCCACCGGGGGGAAGAACTCCACCTTGTCGGCGTCTGAAGCAACCGTTCCTTCCAACTCGACGGCGCGGCCGTTGACCACGGCCACGGCGACTTCGGCGTCAGGCACGCCCAACCGGTGCAGCAGGTCAAGCAAGCCGATCGGCCCGACGTCGGGCAGCTCCAGCCAGACGCGCTTTTGCGGCTCGTACCAGGTCAGGTGGCCGGCAAGATGGATACGCATTTACTCAATCAGGTCGGCTGCCCACTCGATGCCCAGTTCCCGCAGTCGTTCGCGGGTCGGCGCGCTGGTGACCGGGTCCCAGCCCTTGAAGTTGTATAGATCGGTCAGGGCGCGTTCGAAGTCCTCCCGCGAGATCGCCACTCCCTTCAGCGTGCCGTTTTCGAGCGGCTGGAAGAGGCGGCCGGGCAGCATATCGTCTTGGCGGGAGAAGCCCTCACGGATGTTGAAGACGCGCGCGAGGTTCGTGGCTCGCTCACCGATGCGCAGTAGATCTTCGGTCGTGACATCCCACCCCGCGGCCGCGCGGACCGCGTTGACCACGTCCTCCGGCGGAATGAACGAACGGGGCGCGGGACCGAAGAAGCAGAGACCTGTTACTTTCTCAAAGCTGGTCCAGTTCTCCAAAATGGCGTAGTTGCGCACCTTCTGGGGACTGGCGTCGCGCGGGGGCAGCGCTTCGGTGATCCCCAATGGTCGCGCGGCCTGGAAGCTGACCGAATTGGGGTTTGCCAGCAGCGGATCGTGGGGCGCGGTCAGATGGTCGGCGCCGGCTTCGTTGACGGCAAAGCCCAGGCCGACGCCGAACTTGCCGCGCGGATCGTGCATCGGCAGCTCCTGGCCCTTGACGTGCATGGCGAAGTATTTCGCATCCCCGCCGATCACCTCGGCCGCCCGGCGTGTGCCTTCGGCCAGCAGATTGCCGATCTGCTCCCGCCTGGCGATCATCTCGACGCATTTAAGCATCGCCTCGACGTTGCCGAAGCGCAACTCCACCCCACCGGTGTCCTCGGGGCCGATCAGCCCATGCTCGAAGCACTCCATCGCAAAGGCGATGGTCGAGCTACACGAGATCGAGTCCAGGGTGTAGCGGCCGCATAACTCGTTGGCCTTGGCGATGGCCTGCAGGTCGCCGATGCCGCAGTTGGAGCCGAAGCCGGCGATCGTCTCGTACTCCGGGCCGCCGTAGCTGTCGCTCACCTGGTAACGGTCGTCTACCTTGACCTCGCGCTTGCAGCGGATCGCGCAGGCATAGCAACTGCGCCGGGCGGTGAGCAGCTCCTTCTCGTAAGCATCCCAGGCGATATTGTCCACCTCCGCAAACGCGCCGCCGTGGAAGTTGCGCGTGGGCAGGATGCCGGCCGCGTTGAGGCCGCTGGTCAGACCGGGGGTGCCCTTGAACTGCAAGTCCCAACTCTGCGGGTGCTCCTTGACCAGCTTCGCCAGCTTGCGTCCCAGTTCGGCGATGGGTTGCGGGTCATGGGCCAGGTCGAGGTATTTGCTTGACCCGCGCACCGCGACTGCCTTGACGTGCTTCGCCCCCATCACCGCGCCCATCCCTGTGCGGCCGTTGAAGTGGCGCAGCTCATTGGTCAGGCACGCGAAGCGCGCCAGGTTCTCGCCGCCCAGCCCGATCTGTAGCACGCGGATCAGCTTGTCGCCAAGTTCCTGGCGGATGGTCGCCTGCGCCTCCTCCGGGTCGCGGTTCCAGAGATGGGACGCGTCGCGAATCTCCACGTGCTCGTCCTTGATCCACAGGTAGACCGGCGTCGCCGCGCGGCCGGTGAGCACGATCGCTTCATAGCCGGCCATCTTCAGCTCCGGCCCCCAGAAGCCGCCCGCCTCCGACTCGCCGTAGCCGCCGGTGAGAGGCGACTTGGCGACCGCGCTGAAACGCGTCGCCGTGGAGAAGGGCGCGCCGGTCAGCAGGCCGTTCGCCAGCACCAGGATGTTGTCCGGCCCCAATGGGTCAACGCCGGCCGGCATATGCTTCAATAGGATATACGCGGCCAGCGCCTTGCCGCCCGGATACAGGCGGTAGGTTGCTTCGTCAATCTGTTCGCTCCAGGTCTTGCCTGCGGTCAGGTCAACCCAGAGGATTTTTCCGGTGTAGCCGTAGCTCATGTAGTGACCTCAGTTGTAGATGGTGTTTCATCACCCCAACGCCTTCTCGATAAAGCGCTGTGTGATCTCGAACGCCTGCTGCCGTTCCGCGCCGATGATGAGCGTGTGTACCGACTGCTCCATCCAGTGCAGCTCTTTGACCGTCGAACGGACGCCGTCGTAGATCTCCTGCGGCGCGCTGGCGTGGATGGTGGTATCCAGCCTGCCCTGCATGACCAGAATGGGCTGCGTGATCTTCGGGAGGAGCGGCCGGGTGGCGCGCTGGAGGTTGAGCAGTTCGACCGCGCCCTTGAGTGGGTTGACCGGGTAGCCTTTCCACAGATCGGCGTTGCTCATCGCCCCTTTGGGCAGATAAGCGACGAACGGCGCGATCAGGCGGAGTCGTACCGCGTCGAACGGCCGCAGCGTCAGTCGCAAAGCCGGGGCGTAGGCCAGAATCGCCGCGATCTCCGGATGCTCAGCCGCCAAGCGAAGGGTCAGCACTGCGCCGGTGGACTCGCCGCCGACGATCACCCGTTGGCCGCGCGAGGCAAGCTCCCGATACGCCGCCTCGACCGTCCGCACCCAATCGCGCCACTTGTAGCGGTTGGCGTCTTCGGGGGTCGTGCCGTGGCCGGGCAGCAGCGGGCCGGAAACGGCGAAACCCTTCTCGTGCAGAAATCTCGCCAGCGGACGCACCTCGGCCGTGGTGGCGGTGTAACCGTGAATCAGCAGCACGCCGTCCGGCCCGCCGGGCCAGAAGAAAGCGTCGCCTTCGAGATGGGGGTTGTGGATCAAGGATTGTGGCATAAACGCTCCAGAGCGAAGTGATCTACCCGCCATTCTACCCATCTTGGCGGCTATGTCAATAGAGCGCCTGAGTAGATCGCAGAAGAATCGGTGGCCTCGGTGTCATTCTGAGCGGGTTTACCACGAACCTTCCGCGCCGGCGCGCCACCAGCGAAGAATCTCCTTGTCGCGCGACGAGACTCCTTCGACTGCGCTCAGGACAGGCTCTTCGCTGGTGGCACGCCGCAACGCAATTCACGGGACCAATCCGCTCAGGGTGACGCGGCCCGACAGTTTTGCATTATGCCCAGACCGCCTGTCATCATGTTGAGCGACCTTGCCGCCGCGCCAACAGCGCCCGGATGCGGCCGTGGCGCTCGCGGGTGATCGGGTAGAACCAGGCGACCGCGATGGCGCCCAGCATCAGCAGCGCGCCGATGGGGCCGGTCAACGCGCGGATGGCGTTTACTGCGCCCGCCGGCTGGCTGAATTGCAGCGCGCCCGCCGGCGGCGCCTGGTAGCCAAACCACCCGAGCGCCTGCAAGGCGATGAAGGTCGCGAACGCCCCTGTCAGCTTGCGTGAGAAGTTCTTGGCCCCGTAGTAGACCCCCTCGTGGCGCCGGCGCGTCCGCAGCTCATCCCACTCCACCACGTCAGGGAAGATGGCGTCGGGCAACACGTGCGCCGAGGAGACGCTGATGCCCGCCAGCACCGTCAGGGCCAGGATCAGCCCCATCTGCCCCGGCTGCACCCAGAACATCGCAAACTGCACTACGCCCCAGGAGGCCATTCCGATGATGAAGGCGTTCCGTTTGCCCAGCCGTCGCGCCAGCCACACCCACAGGGGCAGGCAGATCATGGCGACGATGAACAGGATACCGAGCACGGCCGACTGGAGCGCCAGGCGCACGCCGAAGAGGTCAGCCTTTGCCAGCAGGTTGCCCTGGGCGATCCAGTAGGTGAGGAAAAAGGGCAGCATCAGGGAGATCAGATCGAGAGTACTCCAGGCGAACACGTTTAGAGCCGTCGCGAAGCGGAACGGCACGTTGCCCCAGGCCGTGCGGATTGTCTCGCGCAGCCCCACCTCGTCACCCTTCGGCGTCTCGGGCTGCGGACGCTCGCGCAGGAAGAAGAACATTGCCAGGAACGGCAGCATCGCCAGGCCACCGAAGAGCGCCGCGATCAACAGGTAGCCTTGTTGCTGTGTGAAGCCTCCTCCCAGCATCGCCTGCAAGATTTCGGGCGCGGCCGCGGCCGTGATCAGGGAAGCCAGCAGGTTGAAGAACATGCGAAAGCTGGTCAGCGAGGTGCGCTCGTCGTAATCGGGCGTAAGCTCCGGCGTCAGCGCGAGAAAGGGCACCACGACCAGGGTTTGCAGCGTGTCGCTGATCATAAAGGCCAGCGTGATGGTCGCCATCAGCGCGAGCTGGCTGGTCCAGGGCGGCGCCCACCAGAGGAGCAAGAAACAAAGCCCGAACGGCACGGCGAAGAAGAGGAAGAAGGGCCGGCGCCGTCCCCAGCGGGTGTGCAGCCGGTCGCTCAACATGCCCACCAGGGGATCGTTGATGGCATCCCAGAGGATGCCCACAAAGACCGCCACCGACGCCAGCCGCGGATCCAGCCCCACCACGTCGGTGAGAAAGATGGCATAGAAGATCTGGCGCAGCGTGTTGTAGCTCGCCATGCCCCAATCGCCGGTGCCGTAGAGCAGCTTGGTACCCAGCGAGAGCCGCTCGCGCGGCGCAGCGATGATGGTTGCCATAGCGATTTCACCCCCCGTCAAAACTACCCCGCTTTCGTCAGCCCATCCAACACATCCAGCACGATCTGATCCACGTCCCCGCGATTGGGCAAGGCGGCCATCATGCCGTACATCGGCGCGGAACGGCCCGGCAGGCCCCCGCCCTTGCCCGCCAGCGGCCCGGCCAGCGCGGTCAGCCGGCTGACCCAGCGCTCCGGTAAGATGCGCGTGATTCCACCCACGGCCGCCGTTCCAGCGTGGCTGGCCCAGCGGCGCAGGTTAGGACGGCGCACCTGCCCCACCGCCGCCGCCAGGTCGGCCAGGAAGGCATCGGCCGTGGCCGCGTGCGCATAGGTGACGGTCAGATGCAGGCTGGGCGGGAATTGCTGCCGGTCGAGATGCCAGCCGCGGCCTTGCAGCTCGTCAGCGACTTCGTAGATGTCCAGTTTGTCCGCGCCGATCGCCATCACGCACATATCGGGGTTGCTCAACACTTTGATGCCGGGGATGGCGTTGATCCCGTCGCGCAGCTTCGCGGCGGTGCGCATCATCGTGTCGGTGATCGCCATGTAGCCGGTCTCGCCCAGGAAATTCATAACCGCCCAGGCAGCCGCGATGGCCCCGCCCGGACGGGTGCCCGCCAGCGCGGGCGACGCGTAGATGCCGCCCGGCCAGCCCGTGGCGACGAAGAATTGATGGCGGCGCAACTCGGCGTTGCGATAGAGGATCACCGACGCGCCCTTGGCCGCGTAGCCGTACTTGTGCAGATCGGCGGAGATCGAGGTGACGCCGGGCACCGAAAAATCAAAGGGAGGCACCGGGTAGCCCAGCTTGCGGGCAAACGGCAGCACAAACCCGCCCACGCACGCATCCACGTGGCAGAGCAGGCCGCGCTCCAGGGCGGCCTGGGCCAGCTCGGGGATGGGGTCTACCACGCCGTGCGGGTAGGAGGGCGCGGAGCCGACGATCAGGATGGTGCGCTCGGTGACAGCCGCGGCCACAGCAGCCACATCGGCCCGTGAATCGGCCCGCACCGGCGTGTGGACGACCTTGACGCCGAAGTAGTGGCCGGCTTTGTCGAACGCGGGATGCGCGGTGATCGGCAGCACCATTTCTGGGGCCGTGTTGGCTGGATTCCTGGCGCGTGCCCAATCGCGCGCGGTCTTGACCGACGCCAGGATGCTGTCGGTGCCGCCCGCGGTCATGTTGCCGCAGACCTCGGCATCGCCGCCCAGCAGGGAGGCGGTCATGCCGACGACTTCGGTCTCGAATTTGCGCAAGCTGGGGAAGGCGGTGGGGTTGAGGCCGTTCTCCGAGAAGAACAGAGTGTAGGCCTCTTTGAGCAGGTCGAGGATTTCATCGCCTGCAAAATAGACCATGCTGAAGGCCTTGCCCTCGCGCCAGTGTACGTCCAGGTCGCGGGCATCCGCCATGGCGCGCAGGATGACATCCTTCGGCTTGCCTTCGCGAGGGAAGGGGACGTAGCTGGCGTCATCCAGCCGTGTCCGATGCCAGCCGGCGGGCAGAGGGTGGCGGTCGGCGGTCATAAAAGGGCCTCCTGACCACTCTCGGCCTCGATAATCTGCTGAATGGCCTGGCGGAGAAGTGGTATCTTGTTGACCACAACATCCCAGACAATGTCCAGGTCAACCCCGAAGTAATCGTGGACCAGGCGGTCTCTCATGCCGGCCATCGCGCGCCAGTCCACCGTACTGTATTTTGTCCGAAGTTCCATCGGCATGCGTTTGGTGGCCTCACCGATGATCTCCAGGCTGCGGACAAACGCCCTTTGCAGCGTTTCGTCAACCAGAAACTCCGTTTGGGAGACCGTCGCCGCGCGTCGGCTCAGGTAGGTCGTCTCGTCAAGGATGTGGTACAAGTACTCACGGGGCGATAGTGACATATTCGACCTCGCCCAGGATATGAGGGCGGAGATAGGGGCTGATAGATTCCGGCGTCACCAGCTCGACGCGCCGCCGGAGCAGATCTTCGAGCAAGAAACCGAGTTGCATCAAGTTGTCGAAATTCTTCTGGCCGGGCGCGAATTCGACCAGGAAATCCACATCGCTGTCTGGGCGCGGCTCGCCGCGTACAAAGGAACCGAACAGGCCCAACCGCTGCACGCCCAATGCTCGCAGCGTGGGCTGTTGTGCGGCAATCAGGGATAACACCCGCTCTTTGGTTCGGACCGATCGCTTCATCGCGCACCTCCGTGAATTCTCAAGGCCATTATACACCCGACGACCCGATTCGGTGAGGTATTGCATGGCGCAAAAATCTAAACGGCAATTGTCAGGCGAAGGCGAGCTTGCACCTCCGAGGCCGAGTATACCCCAATTGTGTCATTGTGGCAATCTGCTTGCGGACTCCGCCGGCGGGGTTTGGGCCAGGCACGCAACGAATTGCTCGTAGGAGGGCGCGGAGGTGGCCCCGCAGCCGAGGGTGGAAAGCCCTCCGGCCACGTTACCGTAACGCAGGCATTCGGCCAGGCTCGCCCCCGAGCGCAGGCCCAGGATGAAGCCCGCCGCGAAGCAATCGCCGGCGCCGGTCGTATCCAGCGGCTCGATCGCGAGCGCAGGGTAGGCGGCCCAGCCGCGGTCGTTGAGTGCGATCGCCCCTCGGCAGCCCAGCTTGATGACCACGGTCGGCCCGTATGAATGCAGGATCTGCCCGGCCTGATGTACGTCGTCGCAGCGGGTGAGCGCCCGCGCCTCGGCCGCGTTGGGCAGAAGATAGTCGGTGACGGCCAGCAACGCCTGTGTCGCGGGGTCGGTCAGGCTGACTTCCTCGCAAGCGCAATCCAGCAGGACGGTCAGCCTGGCGGCGTGGGCCGCCTGGGCGAAGGCGAGGTTGCGGCGGCCATTGTGGATGCCGCAGAGGTGCAAGAAGGGCGCGGGGGCCGTCTCCAGCAGGCTGGGGGCGTAAGGCGGCTGGTTTTCGGCCTCCAGGTAGGTCGCCATGGCCCGGTCGTCATCGAGCGGGAACGCAGCCGTGACCGCGGCCGCGGGGAAGGCGTTACGGCGGATCAGCGCCGTATCCACCCCCTCGCTCGCCAACGTGTCGAGCACGAAGTGGCTGAAGAAGTCGTTGCCCACGTCGGCGATCAGGCCAGGGCGCAACCCCAGCCGGCGCAGGGCGATGGCCGTATTGGCCGAGCCGCCCGCGGTCATCGTCATCTTGCGGCAATGCAGCTCTTCGCCCAGCTTCGGAAGCTGCGGCAGCCCCGCGAAGATCAGGTCGCAGAAGATGCGTTCACCCAGGATCAGGACGTCGTACGCGGATGGCGCCATTCAGGAGATGCTCCCTTTGGTTGTTGGTTCGATTGCTTGTATAATCGCACAGGAGCTTGCTTTGTCATGCTGAGCGGGTTAACGAGCCAAAGTCTGTAGCGACGTGATTCCAGCGAAGCATCCGTTCGCTGCGCTCAGAGCTTGTCCTGAACACAGTGAAGGAACAGGTTCTTCCGCGGCGGGCCGCGAGACTCTTCGCTGGTGTCACGCCGCGGCGCATCGCTCACCGTTAACCCGCTCAGAGTGACAGCCACCCAAGATCATGCGCAGGCGCATTCTGGGTACAATCATTCCTCATTCATCGCGGAGGCGCAGCTTGGAAACTGACACGACAACCCCTTCGGCAGAGGTGAAGGAGCCTGGCCGCGAGGACGGCGACGCGCACGTCCACGAACACCATCAAGATGTGATCAACCGCCTGGCTCGCATCGAGGGCCACGCCCGGGCCGTAAAACGCATGGTGAAAGAGGGAACCTCGTGCCCGGACGTGCTGGTGCAGATCGCGGCCATCCGCTCGGCATTGGACAGCGTGGGCCGGATCATCCTCGAAGATCACATCAAGAGTTGCATGGTCACCGCGGTCCAAACCGGGGACTTCGACATCGCCTATCAGGATCTCGACCGCTCGCTCAAGCGTTTTATCGGCTGAGTTCGGTCTTCAGCCAGTCGTAGGTGACTAACTCGATGCCCCGTTCTGCCAACCCCGCCTTGAGCCGGGGATCGGTCAACGTCCTCAGCTCGCGCTCTCGGCCGCCGTTGTAGGGGTCCGGCAGGCCGCCGGGGGTCGTGTAGCCCGGATGACAGACGACCTCCGCCACGCCCTCCCAGGGTTCATCCACGGTACTGAGGAACGACTCGACCCCGGCGTCTTCTCTGCCGGTAAAACGATCGCGCAGGTCAACGGGGGCCAACCGGTACGGGTTATGCCCGGCATAGGCCGCGCCCCAGCGGACAGGGACAGCGTACTGCTCCGCAACCATCAGGTAGATCGCCATCATCTCCGGCAGATAGTGCCAGCCGTAGTGGTAGTCCAGGTGCGAGGGTAAGCGACCCGCCAGAGCCGCGAACTCCCCGATCTGGCCGCAGATTTCGTCGCGGATGCCGATCAGGTCTTCGCACGTCAGCCCCGGCCCTACCGTCGTCTTGAACTCCCGCGCAAACAACTCCCGGCGGAACTTTCCCTGCGGCCCGCAGCAGGCTGACCGGTCCGCGACGAAGGGGCTGACCAGGTCCAGGTGCAGCCCGACCGAGAGGCCGACCGCCTGCGCCTGGGCGATAGATGCCCGCGCATAGGGGCTGCGCACCAACGCCGTGGTCTCGGTGACGACCCCGCGTACGTGCGCTTCGCAAATCCCCGCCGACACTTCCGGCGAATAAGCCAGGTCGTCGGCGTTGACAATCAATGCTCGCATTGATAACGATGTTAGCCTTTCAGTCCCGACATCGAAATCCCCTCGATAAATTGCTTCTGGGCCAGGAAAAAGACCAGAACGATCGGCAGCATCGTCACCACGCAGGCCGCCATCAGGTAGGCCCACTTGATGCTGTAGGTGCTGCGGAAGAAGTTCAGCCCGAGCGCGATGGTGTACTTCCGCTGGTCGTGCAGATAGATCAGGGGCGGCAGGAAGTCGTTCCAGACCCCCTGGAAGTTGAAAATCGCGATCGTGGCGATGGCCGGCGTTGCCAGCGGCAGAATCACGTGCCAGATGATCTGCGCCCGGCTGGCGCCGTCAATCAGCGCCGCATCCTCCAGCTCGGTCGGGATCCCCATGAAGAACTGCCGCAACAGGAAGATGTAAAATGGGCTGCCGAAGAAGGCCGGCACGATCAGCGGTAAGAAGGTGTTCACCCAATCTAATTTGACGAACTCCACGTAGATCGGGATCATCGTCACCGGGTAGGGCAACATCATTGTCGCCAGCATCAGCATGAAGAGCGCGTTTTTGCCTGGTGCGCGCAAGCGGGCGAAGCCGTAGGCGACCACGGTGCAAGAGAGCAAGTTGCCGGCGATGGCGCCCGCCGCGATGGTCAGCGTGTTGAGCGCATAGCGGCCGAAGGGCATATAGGTCAGCGCCTCCGGGTAATTGCGCCATTGCACCGGGTTGGGGATCCACCTCGGCGGGAAGTCAAGCACCTGGTATTCTGGCTTCAGCGACGACGAGATCATGAACAAGAGCGGCAGCAAGAACACCAGCGAGCCGATGGTCAATAGGACGAAGACGAACGCCCGCCAGAGACGCCGGTTGCTGCGGGCCGATCCGCCGGAGAGTTGTTGGCGCTCTCGCCAGGCCAGGGCGCGTTCCATCTATTCCGCCTCCGCCTGGTAGAACACCCACCGCCCCGACGTCTTGAAGATGATCAACGTGCAGACGAGGACGATGGCAAAGAGCACCCAGGCCAGGGCTGAGGCATAGCCCATCTCGAAGTGACGGAATGCCTTCCGGTAAAGATAGAGCACGAAAAACAGGGTCGAGTCCAACGGGCCGCCGTCGGTGGCGATAAAGGCATTGGTGAACGTCTGGAAGGTATTGATGATGCCCAGCACCAGGTTGAACAGGATAGACGGCGTGAGCAGCGGCAGGGTGATCCGCAGAAGCCCCTGCCACCGGCTGGCGCCGTCAATCTCGGCCGCCTCGTGGAGATGGCTCGGGATGTCTTGCAGCCCAGCCAGGAGGATCACCATGCTCCGGCCGATGCCCCACAGCGACATCATGATCATGGCGGGCAGCGCCCAGTGCGGGTCTTGCAGCCAGCGCGGCCCCTGGATGCCGAGGTAGTGGAGGAACGTGTTGATCAGTCCGGCCTGCGGGTTGAACAGCCACATCCACAGCACGACGTAGCCGACGCCGGCCAACACCGAAGGCAGGTAGAAGATTGTCCGGAAAACGCCGATGCCCTTGAGCTTCTGGTTCATCAGCAGTGCAATCGCCAGCCCCCCCAGCAAGTCGAGGGGTACGTAGGCCAGGGTGTAGATCGTGGTGACCTGGAGCGATTTCCAGAACAGGGGGTCATCGGTCAGCATCTCCCGGTAATTGCCCAGTCCGATGAAACGGGCTGGGCTGAGCAGATCCCACCGCGTCCCGCTGATGTAGAGGGATGCCAGCATCGGGCCGAGGACGAAGAGCAGGAACCCGATCAACCAGGGCGAGATGCAGACGTAAAAGGCGATCGCTTCTCGTTTGCGCAGGTCGCGCCGCGGCGCGGCAGACGGGGGATAGATACTGGATACGCTCATGCCGGTGCTCCGGGGAGGTCAGGGAAGCAAGCGATTTAGAGGCCACCCGTCATTGCGAGCGGTTTTTGCGAAGCAATCCCAAGCATGTGTGGGATTGCTTCGCTCCGTCCGGCGATCCTTCGACTTCACTGCGTTTCGCTCAGGATGCCGGACTCCGCTCGCAATGACGCGGTCAAGTTACTGCTTCAGCTTCTTGTCGAGCGCGGCCTGCGCCTCTTTCGCGGCGTTCTTCATGACGTCGGCCACGTTGGCCTTCGGGTCAATCAGCACCGTTTGCAGCGCCTTGTTCAGGGCCGGGTCGGCCGAGTCACCCCAATAGGGTGTGAAGACGTAAGCGCGATCCACCAGGCTGTCCAGCCCCTTGATCCACGCGCCCTCGATGGGATCGGAATTCATGCCGGCCGCTGCGGCCACCGAGGCCACCGGCGGAATGGCCCAATCCTTCCAGACCTTGCTGCCTTCCTCGCCCACGTAGAAGCGCAGGAAGCGCCACGCGGCCTCCGGGTTCTTGGCGCCGGAGAAGATGCCGAAGCCACTCCAGAAGAGCACGTTGGCCGTGGCCTTGCCGACGGGCGGCGTCACCACAGCCAGGCTGACGTTCGGGTTCTTCTTCAGCCCGCTTTGGGGCCAGCGGCCCACCAGCAGCATGGCCGCCTTGCCGTTGTCGAACTCGGCGTTCCCCCCGCGCCACAGGTTCAGATCGGCCGGCGGCGGCGCCACCTTGTACTTGTTGTACAGGTCGGCATAGAACTGCACGGCCGCAATCACCTCCGGCGAGTCCATGAAGCCCACGTAGCTCTTGCCGTCCGGGCTGATCAGCTTGCCGCCGGCCGCGGCCACCCAGTACTCGAAGCCGCTGGTCCAGTTGGCCGGCAGTTGCAGACCGTAGATGCCGTCCTTGGTGAGCGCCTGGCTGGTCTTCAGCAGATCGTCCCAGGTCCAGCCGTCCTTCGGGTAGGCCACGCCGTACTTGTCGAAGATCTTCTTGTTGTACATCACGCCCAAGGGGGTGAAGTCCTTGGGGAGGAAATACTGCTTGCCCTTGTAGGCCCCAGGCTTCATCACGCCGGGCAGGTAGATCTTAGGATCCAGCGGATACTTGCCCGTCATGTAGCTATCGAGCGGCAGGAACGCACCCTTATCCACGAACATCGGCACCGCGTCGTCGCCGATCTGCATGATGTCGGGCGCGTCACCGGCCGCGATCTGGGTCAGCAAACGCGTGTAGTAGTCATTCCCCGCGACCGCTTCCAACTGGACGATGATGTCCGGGTTGGCGGCCTCGAACTTGGCGATGATGTCCTGATGGGGGTTGAGGCCCTCGCCGCTGTCGCCCGTGCCGACGCGCAGGACGATCTTGGCCTCTTTGGGCAGGGGTTTGGGTGTGGCGGTCACCACTTTTTCGATCACCTGCGGGGTGGGCGCGGGTAGAGAGGTGCAGCCCGCGAGCAACGTCGTCAACAAGATGACTGCCAGAACGAGAGACAGAGTGCGCCGGTGCATGTGGATCCTCCTTTGGTCAGGTCAAACATGAGGCTTTTTTTAGTGCCCAAACATAGGGGCATTCTATCGGAGATTCTTCGATGACAACGCGATGTCGGTCTCACCTCCTTTCGCAAGGACTTTGCAGGGGTAGCGCGCTCGGATCGTCGTTCGCCCTATCGGCGAACACTGCGCGGCATCTTAACCGGTTGCCGCGGTTCTGTCAAGACCCAGCAATGCCAAAACCGCGCTCGCAAAAGTGATTACCCACGGGATGTCACCCCTTCGCTGCACTCAGGGCAAGCTCTGAGCGGGTTAGCCCCGTGAAGTTCGTTGCCGCAAGAATCCAGCGAAGGGTCTCGTCGCGGCAAGGAGAACTTGTTCCTTCACTGTGTTCAGGACAGGCTCTGAGCGCAGTGAACGGATGCTTCGCTGGAAGCTCGCCGCAACACAAGACACGGGAACGACCCGCTCAGCATGACACGCGGTGGGGTTTCTTGCTTCACGAATGCCGCCACGCAGCATGGCAGTTCTCAGAATGACAGTTGCTCCCAATCCACATACGGACTACGAACGGGGCCGATAACTGTACGAGACCAGGCGGGCCGAATAGGCCAGCACCGGCAGCGCCGATAGCTCGTGCATCATCGCGCCGACGGCCGGACCGATGATCCCGAACGTGCTGAGCGTTAGGGACAGCAGGTTCATGCTCATCGAGAAGGCGACGCTGAGGCGGATGGTGCGCAGCGTCTCGCGCGAAAGGCGCAGCAGGTGCGGCAACTGGTGCATGTCGTCCGTCATCAAGGCAATGTGTGCTGTCTCGATCGCAACGTCGGTGCCGGCCGCGCCCATTGCGATGCCGACGTTTGCGGTCGCCAGCGCGGGCGCATCATTCACGCCATCGCCCACGTAGGCCACCTGGCGGCCGCCTACCTGGAGCTGGCGGATCAGATCGAGCTTTTGCTGCGGCAAGACCTGAGCGTGGTACTCGTCTACCCCGAGTTGGGCTGCCACGGCCGCCACCGTCGCCGCGTTGTCACCGGAGATCAGCACCGTCTTGTCCAGCCCGGCCATCTTGAGCGCCCGCACCGCCTCGATGGCCTCCGGCCGGATCGTGTCCGCCAGGGCGATCAGCCCCACCATTTGCCGATCGAGGGCGACCGGAACGACCGTGTAACCGGCCGCCTCCAGGCCGGCGATGCGCGCATCGTGTTCGGGGGTGATCGGGATTGCGGCTGAGTTCAACAACGCACGGTTGCCCACCAGCACCTGCCTGCCATCGCTGCGGGCGCGGACGCCGTAGCCGGTCAGAACTTCGGCATCGTGCGGCTCGGTGAGCGGTAAACTGGCCGCGATCGCGGCTTCCACAATCGCCCGGCCGAGCGGGTGTTCACTGAACTTCTCGGCGCTGGCTGCATAGGTCAACACGGCGTTCGCGTCCGTCCCGTCCAGCGCCACGACCTCGGCGACGCGGGGTTGGCCGACGGTGAGCGTGCCGGTCTTGTCGAAGGCGATGACCTGAACCTTGCCCAACGCCTCCATGCCGGTGCCGCTCTTCACGATGGCGTTGTGCCGGGCCGCGTTGCCGATGGCGGCCGCCAGCGCGGTCGGCGTCGCCAGCACCAGCGCGCACGGGCACACCACCACCAGCACCGTGACCGATCGGACAAGCTGCCCGGTGAGCAGGTAGACGAGGATGGCGATGGCGAAGGTGATGGGCACGAGGATCTGCGCGTACTTGTTCGCCACGCGTTGCACCGGCGCCTGTGTCTTCTGCGCTTCTTCCACCAGCTTGACAATGGTTCCCAGCGTGGTGTCGCGGCCGATCTTTTGCGCCTGGATCTGGAGCGTGCCGGCGGTGTTGATCGTCCCCGCGAACACGGTGTCGCCAGCCTGCTTGTCCACCGGCACCGACTCGCCGGTGATCGTCGCCTGGTCCACCGCGGCCTGGCCGGCCGTCACCGCGCCATCCACCGGGATGCGCTCGCCGTTGCGGACGAGCAGAACGTCACCGATGTGGATCTGTTCCACCGGCACGACAAGCTCGCGGCCATCGCACAACAACGTCACATCGGCGGGAATCAGCCGGGCCAACTCCTTGAGCGCATTGTTGGCGCGCGCCATGGTGAAGTTCTCCAGCATCTCGCCGAACATCATCATAAACGCCACCAGCGCGGCCGCGCTGTATTCGCCGATCAGCACCGCCGCGATCATCGCCACGCTGACCATCACCCCCGCGGTCAGGTCGCCTTTGACGATCCCCCTGGCGGCCAGGACGAAGATCGGGGAGCCGCCGATCAGCGCCGAGGCGATCCATAGGATATCCGCGGCCAGCGTTGCATGGAAGGCCCAGCTCGCCACGAAGCCCGCGACGAGCAGGAGCGCGTTGACGACTGTGACCAGCACGTTGAAGGAAAGGAAAAAGCTGCGGTACCGCTCCCAAAAAGAGGGGCGGTAGTGCGCGGTGGAGCACGGCGCACAAGGGACAGCGGGTGAGGTTTCGAGGGCCATGGCGGCGGGATCCCTTCTGACCGGCGGCGAGGTGGCGACTTGTGGGCACGGTCGCGTATCCCCCCTGGGGGGATGCGGATATTATAGGGGGTTGGGGCGAGGATGTCAAGACGACGAAGGACGAACGACGGATGGACGACCAGTGACCGCGGCCCTGGATGTGCTTGACAAGGTGACAAGGTAAAGGGATGACCTGACAAGGTGACAAGGTGAGGGGGTGACAAGGCGATCATCCAGTGTCACCCTGTCACCCTATCACCTTGTCACGGGACGGCGCCTCAGCGCCTCCCAGGTGCGGTTGGAATCACTTCATCCTCAACTCACTTGAACGGGTAATCCCATAACCCGACAAACCGTCCCAGAACGTGCAGTGGTGATCGGCGGCGAAGTCCCTGATGACGCCGCTCCCACCCTCGCGAAGTTGAAGCACCCCCTGCGTCTGGGGCGTGTAGAGCGGCCAGAGCGCGGACAGCGGCGCCGTCGGGATGCCGGCGGCTCCGAACGACCCCCAGTAGTGGATCATCTGACTGGAGAGCCGCTGCTGGCTGGTTGTAAACGCGCCGATATGGGGGAAGCTCGGGAACAAGTACGGCAGTTCGGCGCCGTCGAACGCGCCAAACGGGAAGTCATCCGGCGCAGGCATCTGGTTCTGCTGCCAGCCGGTGGCGGCAAACTCGTAAGCGTAGGTCGGCGCCGCGGCGGCGAACACGCCGGTCAAGGTTCGGGTCGGGCAGGCCAGCCACGCGTCGGTGGCCGCGGCGTTCAGGGCGAAAAGCGCGCTGGGGTAGTTGCCGAGCGGATACTCGGCGAGGACCTGCGGCGCCGCCGCCCCGAAGAAGTACGCGACCCAGTCCGCATAGTTGTCGGCGTTCACCACATAGTACAGCCCGCCGTAGTAGAAGATAAAGGTGTACCCGTCGTGCGCCGAGCCTATAAGGACCGGCGCTTTGTTCCACGTGCCCGCCTTGATGGCGTCAAGCGGCTGCGCCGCGAGCAGCGTGCCGCTCACGTTGGGATTGGCAGAAGCCCACGTCCCACTGGCGTCGAGCAGCTCCGCCGTGGATTTGCCGCGCATGCAGGCCGCCACGTTCGCCGGGTCCGTGCAGCCCAGACTCTCAGCGAGCGACGTTCCGGATCCCTCGGCGCTGGCAAGGGACGACAGCCCATCGCACCAGCCGTTGAGCATGCTCGCCCGCCGGAACAGGCCGGCCGAGGTCGGCGAGGCGAGGTGAATGCACGCCGATGCGCCGCCGGCGTCCTGGCCGAAGATGGTGACGTTGTGCGGGTCGCCCCCGAAGACGGCGATATTGCGTTGGGTCCAACGCAGGGCGGCCTGCTGGTCGAGGATGCCGTAGTTGCCGGATGACGCATCCGCCGATTCGCCGGTGAGTGAGGGCAGCGCCAGGAACCCGAACAGATCCTGCCGCCAGTTGGGGACCACCACGACCGCGCCGTTGGCAGTCGCCAGCGGACTGCCGTCAAACTGCTTGGCGCCGATGCCGGTGAACCCGCCGTTATGGATCCAGAACAGCACCGGCAGCTTGCCGGCTCTCGGCGTGTTCTTGGGGCGGTAGACGTAGACGTCGAGATAGAGGCAGTCCTCATTCTCGATCCTGGGCAGGGTAACGCTTGCCAACTGTGAGCAGGCTTCCGGCAGGGTGGTGGCGTCGCGCATGCCGGACCAGGCTGCGGCTGCCGCGGGCGGGCGCCAGCGGAGGTCGCTGATAGGCGGCGCGGCATAGGGTACGCCCAGGAATTCCTGGACGCCGTTGATTTCAATGCCGCGCAGCCAGCCGGTTTCGATCTTGACCAGCGGGCCGCCGGGCGCCGCCAGGCTGGCAGGCGCGGGCAGGAGGGCGAGGCTGCATAGCACAAGCGCGACCAGGATGGCGCGAGCGAAGCGCGGTGGGCGCCTGTGCTCCGAACGGGACGAGACGTTTGTCGGTGACATGGGTTGCCTCCTTAGATATGATGCGCTGTGATGCGCGCTTTCAGGACTTGGACTCAACGGCTTGACGCCAGTAAATCAATGAACTTCTGGGTCAGCTCAGCAGTTCCGTCCGGCTTGCCCGTGAATTTCGCGATGTAAGGACAAACCCCAGAAGTAATGAGCTTGCCATCTTGAACGACACCCTCGCCCACATAGCTGCCTCGGCTAATCACGTCCTTCATGTCGGCCACCATAGCGAATTTCTTCCCGTCCAGGACACCTGCGGCATCCAAGATCGTCACACCGCCGACCTGGGCGGCCACGGGCTTTCCTGCAGCCACGGCTTCCTTGGCGATCCTGACGGCTTCAGGAGGCGGCTTCGGCGGATCCATCGGCACGCCCATACACGGCAGCATGACACCGGCATAGTCGTCCACTTTCACATCGGCCAGTTTCAGGGCAGGCTTCAAGGTTGCGGCGCCACCCGTAATGGGCTGGCCTGAAGCCGAGGCCACGACCACCTTGTAGCCCGCCTTCTCAAGCATGCTGACCATGACGCCCACTTCTTTGGTCAGCATGAGTTCCATGTCATCCGATTTTTCCTGCGCGACGAGAAGGACAGGCTTTCCGCCTGTCTTCGCAGGCCCCGCTGTCGTGGGGGATGCCTGGGCCTGTGCCAGGAAATCCCCAATGAATAGTCCCGTCTGTGCTATCACCATTCCCTCGTCGGAACCTGTATCGGCGATCACTGTGCCATTCGGATCAATGATCCTGCTGTGTCCGTAGTCCGATGCGTAGCCGACTGTGCCAACCTGGTTTGCGACGAGATGCCAGCAATGGCACTGGAGAACAGTTGTCTTTGCTGCCCACCTGTAAAAGTCACCATACTCGGCGGGCCACGCCGATACGGTGACGAGCAGGTCTGCGCCTTTTTCACTCAATTCCACTCCGTAGCCCAAGGACATTTCCACGCATATCATCAGGCCGATCTTACCCAGGGGACTCTTGACCACCATGCCCTTATCAGTTCCCGGCGTCCAGAACAAGTGCTCGTTTCCGTTATCATCTGCATCCCACAAGAAGCTCTTGCGATAACGCGCTAGCACCCCTTCTGGGCCAAGGAAGACGCTGGTGTTGTAAAGCTTGCCGTCGTCTCCACGCTCGGTCATCCCAAAAATCACGTAGATCCCCAACTGTTTCGCCTTCTCGGTGAGCCAAACAGTGCTCTCCCCCGGTATTGGCTCGGCTGTCTCGTTAATATAGGCCATCTGTTCGGATGTCGGTTTATCTGAGAGATACCCCCAGCCAGGATTCTGCTGAAGGGCGACCTCTGGGAATACCACGAGATGCGCTCCCTGCGCCGCAGCCTCCGTCATGTAACGTTCGAACTCCTTCAAGTTGGCAGCTTTGTCCGTGTGAGCGTTCATGCTGACTGCGGCGACGACCAGGGGAACGGTGTTTGGCGGCTGCACTGCCTTGGCCGGGACCGGCGTTGGTGCCGGCGGCACGGATGTCGGCGTGGCAGGCACCGGTGTGGCGGTCGGCGGCACGGGCGTCGGCGGGGGTAGCGCCGCGGGGGCGCAGGCGCCAGCGATCAACAGGAAAACGACGACGACGGCAAACAGTTTCGATCGTGACCCTTTCATGTTTCACCTCCCGATGAGCTTGAACGGGAGCTGTAGTTGGGACAAACGAGCGCACTCTCATCCGTCGGGAATTGGATGAACCCGAAAGCAGCGATTATTTCAAGGTCGCGGCGTACTCCAGGCACAGCTTGCTGAGGTGCTCTCCTGCTGCCCGGTCATAGCCAGCTGCGATATTATCGATCGTCTTGCTGAACCATATCGCATCCGACGTATGAGCGCTTGCCAGCCAATACTCGAAGTCCATAAACTTTCTGTCTCGCTTCATAGAGATGATGATTATGTGGATCTTGTCGTTCTCAATCGCGACCTTCATAGCAGGAGCCTGTTCGACGCCGAAGCTGCAGTCGTCCGTATACCGCCAGGTGCACGTTGCAAGGGCGCCATCCGCCTGGCAGTCGCTGCCTGCCGATTGGGTATGGAGTGCAACACGGTACTCGAGCCAGCCCCGTATCTTAGCAGCGTCGGAGAGCTGCTGCAATAAATTGGAACAATCGCCCCCCGGCGTATCCAATACGATCTGACCGTCATCCTCAAACGGTGCCATTGCGGCAGCGATGTCCCCTCGGTCAATGGCGTCAATGTACTTCTGGGCAAAGGCCAACGTGTCGGCGCTTCGCGCTGTCGGGGCCGGCGTCGGTGTAGGCGGTACAGGGATGGTGGTCGGCGGCACGGGTGTCGCCGTGGGTGGCGCCGCGGGGGCGCAGGCGCCCGCGATCAAGAGGAATGCGACGACGGCGAACAGTTTCGATCGTGACCCTTTCATGTTTCACCTCCTGATGAGCTTGAACTGGAGCGACAGTTGAGACAAACGAGCACACTCTCATCCGTCGGGAATTGGATGAACACCAGCTCCAGAATAGCCGGCCGGCGTTGCAGAAACGTTGCAGAGACACAGGTGTCTGGCATTTCTGCCGATTCCGGTATATAATGGGCGTGACTGCGAGGTGGTACATGCCGGCACTGGACCTCCGTCTCTTCGGAATGCCCCGCGTTGCGCGCGACGACGCGGAGGTGACGTTCGCGCGGCGTAAGGCGGTAGCGCTGCTCGCCTATCTGGCCGTCACGCGGCAACCCCACGGCCGTGACGCGCTGGCGACCCTGTTCTGGCCCGACCAGGATCAGACGCGGGCGCGCGCCGGACTGCGTCGCGTTCTCGTGGATCTCCACCAGACGCTTGGCCAGGAATGGCTGCTGACCGCAGGGGATCAGGTGGCGCTGGCTGACGCGGCGGAGCTGCGCGTGGACGTGCTGCGCTTCCGGAGCCTGCTGGCGCAGGCGGCGGCGCACAACCATCCGCAATTCCGAATCTGCGACGGCTGCCTGGCGGCATTGAACGAGGCGGCGGCGCTCTACCGCGATCATTTCCTGGCCGGTTTTACGCTGCACGACACGGCCGAGTTCGACGACTGGCAGGCGTATGAGAGCGACGGCCTGGCGCGGGAACTTGCCGCGGCCCTGGAAAAGCTGGCAACGGGGTTGGCGGCGCGAGGTCAACACGAGGCGGCGCTGGTGCATGGCCGGCGCTGGCTGGCGCTCGATCCGCTGGACGAAACGGCGCAGCGGGCGGTGATGCGGCTGTACGCGTGGGCCGGCGACCGGGCGGTGGCCCTGGGCCAGTACCAGGCGTGCGTCAAGACGCTGGCCGAGGAGCTGGGGGTCGAGCCGGAGCCTGAGACGGTCGCGCTTCACGACGCGCTGGTACGCGGCGGGTCGGGGGCCGGCGACACTGCCGGCCTGCTCCCGCCGTCTGCGGCCCCGCACAACCTGCCGCCAGATCCGACCCCCTTCGTGGGCCGAGAGCACGAGCTGGTGCAGATCGCCGGCCTGCTGGCCGAGTCGGCCTGTCGCCTGCTGACGGTGGTCGGTCCCGGTGGGGTGGGCAAGACGCGGCTGGCGATCCAGGCGGCGCGGGGCCAGGTGGAGCGTTTCGACCACGGCGTCTACCTGGTGGAGTTGGCGGCGGTGAATGCGGCCGGCCTGCTGGCGCCGGCGATTCTGCGCGGGCTGGACGTGCCACAGGGCGGCGCAACGCGGCAGGCGGAGCAGCAGCTCCTGGCCTATCTACGCGACAAACAGATGCTGCTTCTGCTGGACAACTTCGAGCAGTTGTTGGGGGGCGTTGGGCTGCTGGCGCAACTGTTGCGGGCGGCGCCGCGGGTGAAGCTGTTGGTGACGTCGCGCGTGCGGCTGAACTTGCGCGAGGAGTGGCTGGCGCCGCTGGAAGGGTTACAGGTGCCGCCGGACGGGGACGGCCGCGGCGTGCCCGGGCGTCGCGCAGAGCCGATGGATCTGGAGAACTACAGCGCCAGCACGCTCTTCGTGGGCTGCGTGCGCCGGCTGCGGCTCGACTGGCAGCCCGGCCGCGACGATGCCCGCCACATCGTGCAGGTCTGCCGGCTGCTGGACGGGCTGCCGCTGGGGATCGAGCTAGCCGCGGGGTGGGTGCGGACGTTGCCGGTGGCCGCGATTGCAGCGGAGCTGGCGCATGGCCTGGGGTTTTTGCAGACGAGCCTGGCGGACGTGCCGGAGCGGCATCGCAGCATGACGACGGTGTTCGACTACTCGTGGCGGCTGCTGACGCCGCGCGAGCAGAGCTGCCTGCGGCAGATGGCGGTCTTTCGGGGGGGCTTCACGCAGGGGGCGGCGCAGGTGGTGGCGGGTGCGACGCTAGGCGACCTGGCGCGGCTGGCGGATGCCTCGTGGCTGCGGGTGGACGCGTCAGGCCGCTACCTGGTGCACGAGCTGATCCGGCAGTATTGCGGAGAGAAGCTGGCGGCCGAGCACCTGGTCGCGACAGGCGAGAGCGCGGACAGGGTCTACGACCGGCACGCGGCGTACTACAGATCGCGGATGTTAGAGCGGCCAGCGGGGTTCTTCTGGACGAAGGCCGCGCGCCAGGAGTTGGCAGCGGACTACGCCAACCTGTTGACGGCGTGGCAGCGGTACCTCCAGGTCGGTGATCTGGAGACGATCCGGGTGATGGCTGTGGTCTTTGCCTGGCTTGCCTACCGGCAGGGCTGGTATCACGAGGTGGGCCAGCTTCTGGACGCGGGGGTGCGCGTGCTCCGGCAAGATGAGGCGGCCGCGAGGGACGCCCCGGAGCGTCAAGCGGAGCGATCCCTGGTGATTGCCGCGCTCCTGGTCTGGTTGGCCCGTGTTGCCACGATGACCGATCTGAGCCGGGCGGAGGCGTGTTTGCAGGAAAGTGAAGCATCTATCAGTGCAGCCGGCGCGCTCTCTGGAGAGGGTGAGGGCGGTGGCCGGGGTGACTGGCGCTGGGCGGAGACCCGTTGGTTTCAGCGGCGCGTGTCAGCCTGGGTCAGGTACTACCGGGGCCATTATGAGGAGTCAGCGCGCTCGTTTCGGGCGCTGCTGTCCGAGGTCCAGGCGGGCGGACTCAAGCTCTGGCCGTACACGGATGATGCCCCCTGGGCATGGCAGACAGAAATCTGCGAGGGGTGGGGCTGGAGCGTCCTGCGCCTGGGGCGCTACGAGGAGGCGCGCCGCCTGGCAGAGCAGTGTATCGTCTTTCGGGAACGGCGCAGCCAGGAACCAGATACCATGCTCGGGCAACATCTGCTCCACCAGGTTGCGATCGCTACCGGCGACGATCAGCAGGCCGAGGAGCGGGCACGGAAAATGCTGGACTGGGCGCGGACTGGTGAGGTTCCTGGCCTCGCCCTGGACGTGCTGCCGTACATGGGGCAGGCCCAGGTGGCGCTGGGCCGGTATGACCGGGCGCGCGCGTACTACCGCCGGCATCTGGCGCTGGCGCGGCAGTTAGGCTCGTCCGCCTACGCCGCCTTGGCTATGTACGAGCTCGGGGATGTGGCCTTGGCGCAGGGGCGTCCGGCTGAGGCCAGGCGTCTGTTTGAGGAGAGCCAGGCCTCCTTCAACTGGTCAGGGAACATCTCGAACTTCTCCCTTGCTGCCCTCCAGGTGGGACTGGGCCGAGTCGCGTTGGCTGAGCACGACGTGGCTGGGACAAAGGCCTGCTTCAGGCAGGCCCTGGCCATGGCGAACCACGATGCCTGGCCGATGGCTGGTGCGATCACCTACATGGGTTACGCGCTCGCCGAAGAAGGCGAACTGGCGCGCGCGGTGGAGCTGCTTGCCGCCGCGGAGGCGTGGTCGGGCGCGCCGTACGGCCTCAAGCAGGTGGCCGGGCAGGGGCTTCGCGATCTGGAGGCGCGGCTGCCGGCGGACGCTTTTGCGTCCGCTGCGGCGCGGGGACGGGCGCGCCAGATCGAGGAGTTGGCGGCAGAGTTGATCGGTGGGAGCGGTTCCGGGTGACACGGTGACACTGGACGTTCACCTTGTCACCCCCTCACCTTGTCACGCCAACACCGGTATCGTCGCATTCGCCCACGGCATCACGCCGATGCGGGCCTCCGGGGGCAGCGCGGTCAACGCCTGGGCCAGCGCGGCATCCAGTTGGGCCTGCGGAGCCAGGTTGGGCGGGTCGGTGACAGGGTTGAGCAGCAGGTGGCGCGCAAATTCGGGCGCCATGTCGGAAATGAAGACCAGGAGCACTTGGCTGGCGTCGCGCGCAATCTGCCAGGCCTTGTGCGGGCCGATGCGGTAGCCCTCGCGGGCGTAGCGTGCAAGCACGGCCGCGTGCGAGGTCATGGCGGGATCGGCCATGAACGCCTCATAGCCCTTGCTGCCGGTCCCCTCGGGGCAGGCCGCGGCCAGGATCACTGTGCCGCCGGGCCGCATCACCAGCGTGGCGTGGCCGAGCGCCTTCTGGCCCTGGTAGAGGTTGATGTCCTTCGGATGACCGCCGGGGGAGACGATGCAGAGGTCGAGCGGCTGGGGCACGGCCACCTGGAAGATGCCGCGCACCAGCGGGATGCCGGCCTGGATCACCGTGGCCGGGTCGCCCGCCAGCGCGTGGACGATCTGCTTCTCCTCATTGAGCACAGCGTTGAGCGCGTAGTGCACGCCCATCATCCGGCCGATCTCTTCCACGTCCTGCCGGCACGGGTTCTCCTCGTAGACGCCGATCTGGCTGCCCGGCGCCGACATCATCGCATGGTTGGTGTTGATGGTCAGCCGGCCGGTCAACCCGATGGCCGCGCTTTTGACCCCGCCCGAAAAGCCCATGAACTGGTGCGGTTCGATGTCGCCGACGACGATGCGGAGGTCGGCCTCCCACCAGCGCCGGTTGGCCCAGACCGGCGTCCCGCGGCCCGTCTGCCCCAGGTAGACCAGGTTGGCCGCGTCGTCGCAGTCGTGGCTGATCACCGGATAGCGGGCCAGCACCTCCGGCGGGACGACCTGCGGAAACTCGTCGGGGCGCATGGGCGCGTGGGTGCCGGAGGCGATCAGCAGCGTGATGTCCGCGGGGGCAAAGCCCAGCCCTTCCAGCCGCGCCAGCAGAGGCGGGAGTAGGTATTTGTGTGGGACGGGGCGGGTCTTGTCGTTGATGGCGACCGCGACGGACGGAGGACGACCGACGACGACCGACGGACGACCGCCGACGGACGACCGATGACCGCCGATGGATGAGAGCCCGCGGTCCGAGGTCAATGGTCGGCCGTCCAGCGCTCGCGCCACTTCTGCCAACGGGTCGGCTGCGCCGGGCGCGTCGCGCGGGGCCAGCAGTTGGATGTTCAG
>JAPLHB010000057.1 GCA_026389845.1 Chloroflexota bacterium | reverse complement strand
GCTGCGCCAGGACGGTCGTCGGCACCAGCACGGCCACCTGTTTGCCGTCCATGATCGCCTTGAATGCCGCGCGCAGCGCCACCTCGGTCTTGCCGTAGCCCACGTCGCCGCAGATCAGGCGATCCATCGGCCGCGGCTGCTCCATGTCGTGCTTGACCGCCTCGATGGCGACCAGTTGATCTTCGGTCTCGACGTAAGGGAAACTGGCTTCCAACTCGGCCTGCCAGGTGGCGTCGGGGCTGAACGCGTGGCCCTGGACAACCTCGCGGGCCGCGTACAGCTCCAACAGCTCGTCGGCGATCTCGGCCACGGCCTTCTTCGCCCGCGCCTTTACCTGCTCCCATTCGAGCGTGCCCAGCCGGTGCAGGCCCGGCGTCCCCTCGCCGGGGCCGATGTAGCGCGCCAGCCGGTCGGCCTGATGCACGGGGACGTAAAGCTGGTCGCGCTGTGCGTACTCCACCTGCAAATACTCGCGCTCCATCCCGTCGAGCATCAGCTTGACCAGTCCTTTGAACTGGCCGATGCCGTGCTCGATGTGCACCACGTAATCGCCGGGCTTGACATCGGCAAAGAAGACCTCCGGCGACATGGCGCGGGTGCGTTGCGGCCGCCGCGGCTTCGGCTTGCCCCAGCCGAACAACTCGGCGTCGGTGAGGAACCAAAACCTGGAAACTGGAAGCTGGTTACTGGTTGCTAGAAGCTGGTTACTAGAAGCTGGTTGCTGGTTACTAGAAGCTGGTTGCTGGTTACTAGAAGCTGGTTGCTGGGTTCCAGCTTCCAGTTTCCAGCTTCCAGCTTCCACCTTCGAGTTTCCAGCTTCCAGCTTCCAGTTTCCAGTTTCCAGCCGCCACCCCTCATCCATCACACCCTGGATCAACGTCAGCCCAGGCGGGGGCAGAGTGATGGCGTTCTCGCTGGGCGCGATGGCGTGACCGGCCTGCTCCAGCATTTCCGCCAGTCGCGGGGCCTGTCGCGTGACCATGACGATGCGGTCGCCGCCGATCAGGTTGTGTTGAAGCTCAGTCACCGCGGTGCGAACCTGGCCGCCGTAGCGTGGGCCGGCGAAAAAAGAGTCGGAGAGGGCGCTAGTGCGATAGTGAGTTGGTGCGACAGTGTGGTCACTGCCGGATTCTCTGATTTCTAATCCCCCAGTCCCTGGCCCCTCAGAAGTCTGACCACCGAGCCATCCATTCCCAAGAATGATAGGTTGGCTGCGGGCCAGACGTTCACCGAGAACGGCGGCGGTGAAGTAGGGTGGCGTCAGCCTGGCAGGCAAGTCGCCGGCTGCGGCGAGGTCGCGGGCGAGTTGCTGGGCCTGGCCTTCCAGATCGGCGAAGGCAGCCGATAGCTCGGCGGCGTCATCTGCCAGCACAATGCCCTGGGGCGGCAAATAGTCGAGCAGCGTGGCAGGCTGGCTGTAGAGGTACGGCAGCCACCACTCCAGGTTGCGGAAGCCGGAGCCGGCGAGCAGCCCCTCGATCTCCCGCTCGTACTCGATGCGCGCGGGCGGGTGGCAAGGGGACAGGTCCAGCGCCTGCAGCCGCTCGGCCGCGCGCACGCCCAGGCGCGGCAACGCCTCGCTGGCCGGACCGATCCACGCCTGCTCAACGCGCGCGATCGTCCGCTGCGTGGAGGGATCGAAACTGCGCAGGCTGTCCACCTCATCGCCGAAAAGCTCGATGCGCAGCGGCTTGCGCAGATTGGGCGGCCACACGTCCACGATGCCGCCGCGACGGCTGAACTGGCCCGGCGCATCTACCACGGCCGCGCTCTCGTAGCCCAACCCCACCCACGCCGCCAGCATCTTGTTTAGATCGAACTCCTGGCCTTGCCGGATCGGCCGCAGCGCCAGCCGCATCTCACGAACAGGCAGCGTGGCGGCCATCAGCGCACGCGCGGAGGCGATGACGATTGGAGATTGGAGATTGGAGATTGGAGATTGGAGATTGGAGATTGGAGATTGGAGATTGGAGATTGGAGATTGGAGATTGGAGATTGGAGATTGCCGTCCGTCGTCGTCCGTCGTTCGTCGTTCGTCGTTCGTCAACAACCCCACCAGCCCCTCCAGCCGCCGCTGCCGTGTCTCGGATGCCCACGGGATGCGTTCGTAGGAGAGGGCATCGGGGTCGGCGAAGTTGTGGACGGGGATTTCGTCAGGCAGCCAGGTGCGCAGTTCATCCACCCATTGGCGCGCACGGTTGGAGCGTGCGGTCAGCAGGACCAGCGGCCGGTTGACCGCGCACGCGATCGTCGCCACCACGTAGGGTCGCGCGGCGTGGTAGATGGCGAGTGGCGCCGAGGGGCGTTCGTTGGCCGCGAGCATCTCTGCCAGCGTATGGAGCGCCGGCAAGTTCTGACCGAGTTCGAGCAAGCCGTTGAGTTTCATTCCCGATGTCCTGGTAGGGGCGGGTTTCCCCGCGTGACGATGGGTGGTGATTGCTCGCACGCACCAGCCCAACGATGGACGTCGCATCGGCGCACGCGAAACCCGCCCACGCACGCGCCGCCGCGACAGGGCGGGTTTCGCGTCGCCACGCCACGCTGTGGACACATTGACCATTCGACGCGGCGGCTGTCGCGCCGTTGATGGGGGGAAACCCGCCCCTACGTTACCCCCGCGTTAAACAAATTCATCGCCGCGGCGATTCCTTGCGCCAGCCAGGCCTCGATCGCGTCGGCGGCCTTGGGGCGCAGGAAGGCCATCTCCTGTTCTTCGGCGGCGGAGAAATTCTGCAACACGTAGTCAGCCGCGTCCATCTGGCCCGGCGGCCGGCCGATGCCGATGCGCAGCCGCGGGAACGTCTCGGTGTGGAGGTACTGGATGGTGGACTTGATGCCCTTCTGCCCGCCCGCGCCGCCTTCGGCCCGTAGCCGCAGCTTGCCCGCGGGCAGATCAAGGTCATCGGAGATCACCAAGATGTCGGCCGGGGCGATCTTGTAAAACGCGGCCAGCGCGGCCACCGCTTCGCCGCTCAGGTTCATAAAGGTCATCGGCTTCGCCAGCAGCACGCGGCCGACCCAGCCGTTTGTCAACGCCACGCGACCGAGCGCCACCCGCGCCCGCTTCTGGAACTTGTCGAACACCAGACCATGCCGCCCGGCGAAGAGATCAATCACCTGGAAGCCGACATTGTGCCGGTTGCGCGCATATTCCGGGCCTGGGTTGCCCAGCCCCACGATCATCTTGGTCGGCGCCGAAGGTCCGGCCGCAGCCGGTTGGCGCATGAGGGTGCGAAGAAGGTGCATCGTCCAACACCACAAGGGGCCGTCCGATCGGACTAGCCCCTTGAATAAGATGCCTCTATTTGTAAGTCATTCCCCAATATATCGTACTGCGTGTTGCGTGTTGCGTGACCATCCTGCAACACATAATATCTCGATGGAGCAGGCACTACGCACTACGCACCACGCACTACGCAGTACGCAGTACGGACTACGCACCACGCACCACGTCACGGCCTGATCTTATGCCACAGCCAGGCCAGCAGCCACTTGACCCCGAAAAACACGCCGATCGCGACGAACGCGGCGAACGTGTAAACGGCGGCTTTCTTGGCTGTATCCAGCAGTCGCGCGGCGCTGAATAGCTCACTGCCACCGGGTGCAGGTGTCCCGCTGCCTGGCGTCAGTTGCAGGATCGGCGTGGACTCGGGCTTGGGCGTGGCGGTCGCGGGCCGCGGCGCCGCAATCGTCGGCGCGGCGGCGAGGGTCGGCGTGGAAGCGACCGTCGGCGCGGCCGTAGCTGCGCTCTCGAAGGTCGGCAACGGGGTCGGCGATTCAACCGCACGCCTGTTGGCGACCTGCACCCGCCGCGGCTCGCTGTCAATATAGTTGCCGTCTTGCTTCACCACACGCACGCGCAGCGCATACTGGCCGTCGGGCAACGAGCTGGTGGGCCAGGTGCCCAACAAACCTAACGGCTGCTGCTGGTAGTGCGCGTCGCCGATAAAAATCCACGCCTGGTCCGAGGGTACCGGGAAGGGCGCATAATACAGCTCATACCGTTGGAACTGCGGGTGCGTGGCCGAGCCGACGATCTGCACCACGCCGCGCACCGCGGCATCCGCTTTCGGCTCGGCAATCGTGGGCCGCTGCTCCTGCGCCAACGGGGCAGCCAGGGCTGAACCAGCGAATATCAATGATACGGTAACCAAGATCGCAACGATCAGTGGCCGCTTCATAGACGGATCACCTCAAGAAAGGATTGACGTGCAGTTGACAAGAGGCCAGTGTAGCACAAAACGTGACGCCGGACAAAAGTGACAGGGTGGCACGGTGACAGGGTGACAAGACGATGGGGTGACACTGGGGATTTGACATCCCCACCTGCCCTGGGTATAGTAAAGCCGCATCCGGACTTCGCTCCGAACCACCCTCTAACAAG
>JAPLHB010000037.1 GCA_026389845.1 Chloroflexota bacterium | reverse complement strand
GGGTGATCTCGACCGCATAGCCGTCCGGCGCCGGCGCGACCGTGTACTCGATGTGGTCATTGGCGACGACTTCGTGCAGGACCTGCTTGAGATCGCGCAGCTCTATGGCGATCTCGGTCGGGTTGTATTCCGCCATGAAGTCGCGCAGGTCGGGTTCGTCGTCCAGGTCAATGGTGTAGACGACGGCCTGGCGCACGCCGTCGGGCAGATCGGGCAACGCCTCGTTGAGGATGCGGTTGAGCAGCGGCTTATCGAGCACTCGCTGCGTATGATCGAGCAGGTTGGGCAGCCAGACGGGGATCGCGCCCAGCTTGGGGTCGTGGATGGCGCCGGCCCAGAAATCGCTCAGCCCCTCGGCCGCGCCCATACCGGGGATCAGCTCGGCCAGCTTGTCCATCGTCTGCGCGGGGTTGCGGAAGAGCGCCACGCCGTCCTTGACCTCGAGCACGTCGAACGCCGCGCCCGCAGCCAGCAGCCGATCGCGCGCGGCCTCGATGCTGTTGATGCCGACATCCACGTGGATGAAGCGCCGCCCCAGGTCGTGCGCCACTTTGGCCGTCACGCCGCTGCCGCCGAAGAAGTCGGCGACGACCATGCCGGGGTTGCTGCTGGCTTCGATAATGCGCTTGAGTAGGGCCTCTGGTTTTTGAGTGGCATAATCCAGCCGCTCGGCCGCCTGGGAATTGACTGGGTTAATATCGTCCCACAATGCCTGACAGGGCATGCCTTCGAGTTCGTCGAGGTAAACCTTCAAACGGATTCCACCCGTTGAGGTGAAATGCAGGCGACCTTCCTTGTCCAGGCGTTCCATCGTTTCCGGGGGGCAGCGCCAATAGGATGTGCAACCTCGGTACGTGTAGCTATAACCCTGCCCACTGAGACCCTTGGCGGTCAGGTTTCCGTCGGCCCACTTCCGCCCATCGGGGTCTTCGCGGTTGAAGCGGCTGAGGTAGTCCTGTGAATGGGGCTGCATCGGCTGGTTGAACGTGACCTGACCATTCAGCGCATAGAAGAAGATTATGTCGTAGTTGACGCCGTAGCCTGTCGCGTCGCTGTGTGCGGTAGTGCGTTTCCAGATCAGTTCGCTTTGGAAGTTATCCTCCCCGAAGATTTCATCCATCAGCACTTTGACATAATGCCCGATGTGATAATCCAGGTGGACGTAAATGCTGGCCGAGTCGCTCATCACGCTCTTGATCGCGACCAGGTTCTCGTACATCCAGTTCAGATAGGCTTCCTTGTTCCAGATGTCGCCGTACATCTTCTCTTCGAAGCTTTGCAGCGCGTCGTCGTCCATCTCCTGCTCGGCGGCTTCCATCGCCGCGGCGACCTGCGGGTTGCGCCGCAGATAGATCCTTTTGGCGTAGTCCGCGCCGGAGGCGAAGGGCGGGTCAATGTAGACCAGGTCAATCGTGATCCCCTGCGCCTTCAGGTAGGCGCACGCGGCCAGGCATTCGCCGCGGATCACCCGGTTGCCATCGGGAGCCTTGCCCACCGTTTCCACCGTCTCCACTTCGTACAACGGCATCCCGCGCAGGATGCGCGTCATCACCTGGTCGTTGTCGCGGTATTTCAACGCGCGCACCGTGCGCGTGAAGCTGTTCAGGATCGCCTGGCCTTCGATGGTTTCGGGGTAGTAGGGAATGTAGCGAATGGGCATGGAAAAACCTCTCCCCATTAATCAAGAAACGAGAATGGCGCAAAACTCGCTACCTATTGCCTGTCATTCTGAGCGGGTCTGCCCTAAATCTCTCGCAACGGCGTGACACCAGCGAAGAATCTCCTGCCGCAACGAGACCCTTCGCTGGAATCTCGCCGCAACGAACCTCACGGGGCTAACCCGCTCAGGGTGACAATGATGAGCTTTGCGGTATTGCAAAAAGCGCGTTGATCTTGGCCGCCAGCTTCGCGGCGTTCTGCTCCGGGCTGTCGTGTTCCCGAATGTAGAGGAAGTCGAAGCGAGCATAGCCGAACTTGTCGGCGTTCAGACGCAGGAAGTCGGTCTCAACATACTGCCGCCGCGCGGTGAACGCCTGCTCGAAGCCTGTGCCTTTGGTTTCCACGATCAGGACTTTGTGCGCCTGTCCCGCGGGAGTGCGTTGCAGGAGCAGGAAGTCGGGCGTGTAATCGCCCAGGCGCTTCCAGAAACCGTTCTTGCGCTGATAGCAGGCGATGACGAACTCGGTCAGCCCGCGCTTGCCGTTGTAATAGACCTCCAGGCCTCTGGCCTTGAAGAGGTCGAGCTTCAGGCACTCCTCGATGAAGCTCCGTTCCAGCTTGCTCTGCGCAAAGCTGTAGGGCAGGTAGTGGAACGTGTGCTCCTTGCTGCGCACGGCCAGGCTCAGGTCGGGCAGGGGCGGCATCTGCGGCACGCCGAAAAGAGTCCCCGCGAACTGCTTGAGCATCTGTTCCTGCAGCGCCTGCATTTGCGCCTGCGTCCGCGCGTGATCCTCCTCGATCTGCGCGACCGTTCGCCCGCTCGCGTCGGCCTTGAGGATCAGGGCCACGTCTTCTTGTGGCGGATAGAGGTTCTTGTCCGCGGTCGCGTCCAGCTTCGCGGCGAGCAGCAAATGTGCCGTCTGCGGGATGACCTCTTCGGTGGTTTGCAGCTCGCGCTTGGGGCTGAACGCCAATCGGACGGCCGAGCGTACTCGTGCCTGGTCGTATAATTCGTTGAACCGGCGCCGGCCGCCCTGTCGGGGAGACTGCCCGAACAAGTTCGGGACTCCGTCCGGACCGACTTCGGAGTCCCCGACTTGTCGGGGCGTCGCTTGCGGCGCGACGGTGATGGCTTCGAAGATCTGCGCCAACTGCGGCCGGCAGCAATTCAACTCGGCCAGCGCCAGCGTGCCGAAGCTCTCCTTGGCGATCTGCGCCAGCCAGAAGTCGAGCCGCGCGGTCTCGCCGGCCACGTCGCTCACCACGCTGATACCGTCGAAAGCCAGCCGGGTCGTGGTCTCGCCCACCACCGCGCCGGTCTGCACCTGGGCAAAGGTGCGATACCGATCCAGGTCGGCCGGCAGGTCTGCCAGGCGCGCCGAGGCATCGGGCGCTTCTTCTACGCTGACCGCCTCATATCGGATGTGCAACTGGCAAAAATCAATGAGGGGCAGGTGCAGGTGCTCGGCGCGAGCATAGCGAGGGATCGCGGCCGGTTCTTCGCCGCGGGTCAGCGCGTTGATCTCCTGGACGCTGGTCTGTTGTTCTTCCTGCAACTGCCTGTCGAGGTACTTGACGTTGTCCTCGTTCAGCCAGATCAGCGCGGTCTCGTGCTGGCCCCGATCCACCTGGCGCAGACAGCGGCAGGTGGTTTGCAGCACCATGTTCGTGGGACTGTCGCCGCGCTGCGCCAGGATGACGCCGGTCAGCGAGCGGCAGTCCCAACCCTCTTTGCCGATCTGCACCAGCAAAATCACCCGTTTTTTGGACACCGGCGTATCCAGCGAGGCGAATTGCAGCTCGCTGTCGGTCGCCGGCTTGTGGCGCTTGTTGCCCTTGTGATACTTCAGGATTTCGTCTGCGGGGATCCTCAGCTCGTCGCGCAGGAAGGGATAGACCTCTTCCTCCAGCCGCTCGATCGAGCCGCAGTAGATGGCGAGCTTTGCGCAGCTTCCGTCCCCGTAGGTCTTGGCGCCGTATAGCTTGTAGAACTCGTCCACGCCCTTGCGGATGATCTCCAGCGGCGGTAAGCCGCGGCCCGTCTGGATCTTCGGCTTCTTCAAGAACCGACGGATCGCCAGCACGAGCGGATAGTAGTAGACCGTGTTGGTGATCTGCTTGAAACGCAGCTCCATCCCATCGTTGGCCCGCACCCTTTCGACGCCGGCCAGGTACGGCGTGCCCGAATAACCCATCACCGTCGTGACCGTGCCGCTGCGGCTCCACTGGTTGACCACCTGGCGCAGCTTGATCTCATCGTCGGTGGCGTGATGTACCTCGTCAATGTGGATGCCCAGGTTGGGCACCCTGCCGAGCAGATGGCGCAGCTCGTTGGCGCTGCGGGCGCGCTCGTCGTCGGTCTTCTCGATCAATTCATACTGCGTGCCCAGCTCGAGCCGATCCAGGATCACCTTTTCGGCGTTGACCACGAAGACCAGCCCCATCGGGTCGGGCTGGCTGATGAGCGCATTGACCTTTTGCGCGTTGGGGTTGCGGGCGCGGTTGCTCTTCTTGGCCGACTTCGGCTGATCGAGCACCTCGAAGTGGATCAGGCGTTTCACCTCGGCGCCCGCGTTGCCGGGCAGCACCCAGGTCGGATCGAAGCGCTCGATGGCTTTGAGGCTCGGCACGATGGAGGACATCAGCCCCGACGGCGCCAGCACGATGAAGTTGTGCGCGAAGAGTGGGTTTTCCGGCACTTGCAGGGCAAAATAGAGATCGAGGTAGATGATGGACGCCATAAGAAAGGTTTTGCCCGCGCCCATCGGCAGGCTGAACAGGTAGTCGGGGTAAGCGACGTTGTAGAAGATCCGCCGGATGACGTCGGCATAATCTACGCTATCCGGTGAATTGACGATGGCCTTTTCTAATTCGGGCAGGAGCGTCCCGCCGTTGCTGCTCATGCGGGCGAACTGGAACAGCGACCGCGCGGCGACGTTTTTCGAAAGCACTTGACGAGCGCGCTCGGTCAGCGCCAGCCGGCTCAGATCAAGGGGATCAAAGAAGAAGCCTTCAGCAACAAGCTGCGTCAGCGGCTTGTTGCCGCCGGCCAACTTCAGGAACAGATAGGTCTCGATGGCCTCGATCTGCGCGTCGCGCAACTGCCCGCGCTGACGCATGTAGGCCAGCAAACCCTTCACCGCGCAGTCGTCTGATTGAACCCAGGCTTTCTTCTTGGATTGGATCAAGGAGTAGATCATGTTTTCCCATTTCGACGCGGCACAGGGGTGTCTTACACGGTCGCTTAGAAGATTATAGCCGCACAACGATGTAGCACCAAACGTCAGTCGGCGCGACTGAATTGGAGAACTGAAGCCTTGCCCTTGATGATCTCGTTGATGCGCTTCGACCCAGAAGCCTACTGAATGCCGCGCAGCATAGGCACCAGCTTGTATTTGCGCGCATGCGTCTCGAGCAGGCCGGCCAGATAGGCCTGCCACTCGGCCCCGCGATTGTGCAGAAGATAGATGTCGTGGGCCGTGCGCACCCAGGCGACGGCCCTGTCATAGGCATTCGCCTTGCCCGCGTTCATGATGCTCTCTGCCTGCCGCTGGCATTTCCGAATGCCCCAATCGGGGAACTCGGCACGCGTCGCCTGGATGACCCGGTCCAGGTCGCTGCTGTAGAACGGGCCATCCACGGCCGCCATCGCTTCCGCCAGCATGTGCTCGTGGAGGTAGATATCTACTTTGTGGTAGGAAGTGGAATGCTCCATCTGTTCGAGCAGTCCGGCCTTGATGGCCGGCCAGTGCGACAGCCTCCCCAACGGGGACTCCGCCCCGGCCAGGCGCTCGACAACCTGGTAATCGGCCAGTTCATAGCTGCTGGTGAAGGCGGTTTGCGCCGCGACCAGCGCCAGCGCGGGGTCGTCCGCACCTTGCGCCAGCGTCACGGTCCAGCGCGCCAACGCCGTCTTGCTCTCCTGCCCGGCCAGGTCAAGCCCATGGCCGGCCACCGCCAGCGCCGCCGCGCGCTCACCCTGTTCGACCAGCACCTGGGCCAACGATAGGGTCTCCGCAGGCGATTGGATGAATTGCCGAGCTTCGGCGACGGCCCGCTCCACCTGGCCGCTGCGGGCCAGCATGTTGACGTAGAGGCCGATCTGTCCTTCCGCTTCGGCCAGATGGATGTACGCCTGCGTCCGCCCCTGGCGCTCCAGAATGCGCAGCCGCGCCAGCGTCAGCTCGTCCGCGAAGTCGGGCGCTTCACCCGCCCAGGCGCCCTGCTCGGTGATCTCCCCCTGCATGGCGGCCGCCAGCTGCGGGTAGTCCCACCACTGATCCAGCGCGGTCCCGACGATATCCAGGTTGATCAGCTCTTCCCCCCAGTCCTCGACGCGGGCCAGCCATTGGTCCCGCTGCTCCGGGGAGAAATCCTGGCTCAACAGCGCCTCGGCCAGCAGCACGCCCAGTTCCAACGCCGTCTCACTGAACATATCCTCGTTGGCCTCAGCGATCCACTCATCCAGGTCAGCGATGCCGGCGCCCCATTCTTCGATCATGGCGGTGATCACGTCGGTTGCCGCGGCCGCGTCCCCGGCCGCCAACAGGCGCTGGGCTACTTCCCGGTGCGGCCCCAACACTTCGTCCGGATCAATCGTGCCGGCCTCATCATCGTCCCAGTAGCTACCGGAATAACCGCTGCCGCCGCCCCTCGAAGCGACCTGGCGAAAATCCTTGCGCATCTCGCGGCGGATGGCGGCAACGTCAAAAGTGATCGAGTGAGCGGCCGGCGCCGTCGAGGCGGTACCAGCGACCGGCGTGGTCTTCAGCCACTCGATCTCTTGCTCGATGGCCGCGACCAACGCCGGCTCATCCTCCGCCACTGCACGGATGATGCGGCGCAACTGGGCCTCCGTCAAACCGGCCAGCAGCGTGTCCAGTTCCGGCTTGACGGCGATGGCGTCCTCATGCAGCGCGGTCAGCAGGACGGCGACGATGTGCTTGCAGTAGCCGCCCCAATCGTACGGACAGGTGCAGGTCGCGCTGCCGATGCCCCCATCGTCGAGCAGGGTGACGGCGATCTCGTAGGGCGCATCTTCGCTGCCGGCCACCTGCGCCGTCAGCACGTTGCCGCGCCGGACGACGTCGGAAACCGCGCCGCTGTGATGGTAGCTGGATCCACGCTCAAAGGATTGGCTGGTGGCCCCGGCGCGGATATCGGCTTCGGTGAATGCAGTCATCTTGGGTTCCTCGCAGTGCGTTGGAGATAGACGGATTATACACGCCTCCGCGCCCGCCGCCAAACACCGCCTTTCCATGTAGGGGCGAGGCACTCTGACACGTCGCCCAGTTGGATCTGTTGGAGTTTCGGGCGCGCTGGGGGAGCGGATGCGGGCTGCGCTGGGGGAGGAGATGACGGTGAAGGATTAGCGGCCCCGAACTTCGGCGCGAATCGCCTGCTGACAATGGCGGCCGCGCCGCAGACTGAGGTGATCCTGTTGAGCAGCAGCACGGAGCCGCACGGGATGGGCGAGCCGCCCATCGCACCCATCGCGCCGGCCGTCGCCAACGCGGTCTTTGCGCTCACGGGGCAGCGGCTGCGGCGGCTGCCGCTGCGGTTGGGGTGAGGCGGTCAAAGAAAATGCACCACAGAGGCACGGAGCGCACGGAGAGGAGGATGATCTCCGTGAACTCTGTGTCTTCGTGGTGAAAACGTGGGAATCTGCAGACGAAGCCTGCGGGAATTCGCGTCCCGCTTGTGCGTCAGGGGCATTCTACCATATCGTGTCGGATCGCAGGAGGCCGGCACCCAGCGACCGACCGCGTGAGCAGGGGCCGATCGCGCCGCGCAGGCGGAACCGACGATCCCCCCGCCTGGATCGTCTCGATTCCGTTATGAGCCCGGCGTCAGCCGTTCGGTCAGATACTGATTGAGGAACAACGGGCGGATGAAGGGCTTGAAGCGGTCCAGGGCGTAGCGCTCCCGCACGAAGTCATAGTCCATGAAGTTGATCTTGCCCCAATGGGCCTTGAACGCGATGCCGGCCTGGATCAAATGCTCCCAAAGGCCCTGTAAGTGAGTCATGACCTCGCCGCGGCGGCCCTCGGTCTTGCCGACGTCCGTCGAATACATGAAGTTGAACTTGACGATGTAGTCCAGGCCCGGCCAGTTCCAGGCTGACATGAAGTAGTCGTCTGTCTTGGTGAGTTCGATCTCGATGGGCAGGTTGGGCCAACCGTGACGTTCGAAGTACTCCCGGCAGCACGCCATGAGCCGAACCAGGTCTGCGGGGTCGAAGCTCCATTCGGCCATCGCCACATGCAGCGGGGTGCGCCGGTCGACCGGCAGCATGTTGCGCAGCGGACCACTGGCCTTGATCACGCCATACGTCAGCGCCAGACCGGAGTACACCAGGCGCATGGGGTTATCGAGCAACGCTCCGGCCGACTCGATGCGGCCCAGGGCCTCGAACAGGATCTTCAGGAGGTTCTCCGACTGCTGTACCGGATAATCCCCCTCAGGGTCCGCGTGCGCGATGCGGGTCGCGGCCCATAACAACCCGACGTCGGTATCGGGCAGCCAGTCGATGCGCCAGAAATCATACTGTCGCGAGGTCTGGCCGACATCCGCCAGCACCTCCTTGAGTTTGACGACCTTCTGGATGGTCTCGAAGAAAAGCTCGTCGAGCAGCCTGAACTGAACCTTCGTCAGAATGCCGATCGCTCCCAACGATCCGATCACGGCCGGAAACGCGGCATCGCCCCTGGTCGCGCGCCGTTCCACCACCGTCTGACCGTCCTCATCAATCGTCAGATACTCGACCCAGTCGAGCAGCTCATACAGCGTGTGCCCGGGCGAAGCCGGCGCCGTGTTAGTCGAGATGACCCCAGCTAACGTCTGCGGGTCGGTGCCGCCCGTCGCGCTGAGTGACTTGCCGCGGGCGCTCAACGCGAGGAGCAGGTCGTGCAAGCTCCAGTTAGCCGACGCGATCACACGCGTGTTGTCGGCGTTGAACTCGATTGTCTTGGGCAGTTCGCTCACATCTATGATCGCGTCGGCGACGCAGATATCGGAGCAAGAGTGCAGACTGCCTAACACGCGCAGTGTGCGGGGTCTGAAAGCTCCACTCAGAATGTTGCCCAAGAAGGCCCGCAGATCGTCCCAATCCTGCGGCCGATAGTACAACTCAGGCCGGAAGGTGATGAACCGGGACCAGTCTTGGAAGAAGACGGCGTGTGGATGGGTGCCGGCGCTTGTCGCGGCGCCTGGCTTGAGATTTTCTTGCATCTGTATTGACTCCTATTTGCACCATTATAGCGCACACAGTGGAGGATGTCAAAGGGCGGCGTCGCCTTTCCATGTAGGGGCGAGACACTCGGATGACCGCGGCCGTGGACGCCGGCTGCATCATCAACCCGGACGGCGCGGCGGCCCAGGTGCAGGGCAACATCATCATGGGGCTGAGTTCGGCGCTGGTGGAGGAGGCGACGGTGAAGGATGGCAGCCTGGCGGCCCTGAACTTCGGCGCGTATCGCATCCTGACGATGGCCGCCGCCCCACAAACCGAGGTGATCCTGCTGGGCGGCGGCCCCGAACCGCGTGGCCTGGGCGAGCCGCCCCTCGCCCCCATCGCGCCGGCCGTCCCCAACGCGGTCTACGCGCTCACGGGGCAGCGGTTGCGGCGGCTGCCGCTGCGGTTGGGGTAAGGCGGGCAAAGAAAATGCACCACGGAGGCACGGAGAGGAGGATGATCTGCGTGAACTCCGTGCCTCCGTGGTGAGAATGTAGAAATCTGCGGGCGAAGCCAGCGGAAAGCCGCGTCCCGCTCCTGCGTCGTGCGTGGTTGACCCCTGACGCTGCCTTGCTGGCGTGACGACCGCTGCGACATCCTACGCGACGATGTGTCCTGGCCTAACGGCCTCGAGCTGAACCCATCGGCCAGCCAAGGCTAGTGTCGAGCGGAAAACTAACACCTGGCCGGCCGGGTCGGCTCCAGCGAGTTGTTAGCTTGCCAGATTGTGCCGAAAAGCGGCAACCTGCGATCAACTCGCACGAAGAAGATACAGGGCCAGCGTATCATCGCCCACAATCTTCTCTTTCTCAATCGATAACTTACTCTCCTCGAATAGGTGTGGCAATCCTCCAATAGACATGAAATGGCGGTAGTTGCGAAAGTGCCTGCGCCCTGCGGCAACTTCGGAGAGTAGGATCACCGACTTTGAGAGCCAGCCCTTGAGCGGGCGCGGGCTGCCAGCGTGGAAATCAATGAAAAGGATGCGGCCGTCGCGCTTGATAACTCGCTTGATCTCACCGATAACTTTTCTGCGCACTCTCTCATCCATTTCATGCAATGCAAGCATGCAAATCACAAGATCAAAGAAACCGGCTTCATATGGCATCTGTGTTGCGTCGGCCAAACGGAGTACTGCGCTCTCGCCCAATCGGGCTCTGGCCAGCTCAAGCATTGACTGAGAGGTATCAATGCCATATAGCTTACAGCCATAGCGTTGATACATCTCGAGGTGGATTCCTGTCCCGCATCCAACATCCAGAACGGCCGCGCCTCGTGGTGGTATGAACATGCGAAATCCAAGGACTCTCAAGCCGCGATTCATGGGCTCGAATAGCCGGTCATAGAAACCTGCAACTCGCCTGTATGGATCCTCGCTCATCTTCTCACTGCCTTGGCAAACTAACGAATTACGGATTCATCTGGCGCGCCGTGGCCAGCGTGTCCCGCTGCATAGCCTGGTCACGGATGGTAGCGACACACGGTGGATCGAGGCGCAAGGCGCTCACGCGCTGACGTGCGGCCCTGCGCGGCATCCGAAGCCCGTATGCCACAGGTCTGTGGAGCGCGTCCTGTCTCTCCTGGCGATTATCAGACGTCGCAGCACTGGCAAACGACACTGTCTTGCGCTTGGACTGCTTCTGCCGTCGGCGGGCGCGTTCAAAAACGGCTTTGAGGTCGTAGTTCACCTCCGCCGCCTGCTGTTCACGAATGCGCCGGACTTCTTCCACCACAGGATCATGCCATTGGGTCATCTTGGCCTCCCAACACCCGGCAAGATGCGCTGGAGGTGGGCGGCCGCGGCAAGCACCTGCTCCCAATCAGGCAAGGTATCGTTCGGCGTACTGTTTCCAGAAATGGTAACGCTGGGCATAGGGATCGGCGACGTGCGCCTGGCACACCCGCAGCACTTTTTCCAGCATAGCCCGATCCTCGAGCACCGCCCGGCGCAACGCAGCCCAATCTGGCCGCTTGCCGCGGGCGATGACGTCGTCAATGGCGGCCAGGGTGAACTGCTGATGGGTGAGGTGACGGTGTAACATGACGTGATTATACAACCCTTATCGCGTCATGCCAAACACCGCGCCGGAGAGGTAGGGAATCAGCCAGATGACCCACACCGCGACGCTGAACTTGTGGAAGTTGCGGATCGCGATTTCGTCTTTGCGGATCAGCACGACCGTCGCCCAGATCGCGTGGACGATCATTAAGAGGATGGCGGTCACGCCGGTGACGCCGTGGACGCCGAAGGTCAGCCCGCCGGCGATGCTCATCATAATGCCGGTGCCTGCGGTGTCGCAGACCAGGCCGAGCCAGAAAAAGACCAGGTGCCAGGCCTTGAGTCGCCCGGCGATCCGCTCGCTCCACACGCCGATGGAGTAGAAGACCAGGGCCAGGGTGATGAAGATGGTGGAGAGGAGCACTGGAACGGGCATGATGTTATCCTTTGGGCTTGTCAAGAAACAACTTCCCGTTCTACAGCAGGTCGGGCTCCCATGCCCGACGCTCCGGCGGCGTGGGAGCCGCCTCCGCTGGGACAGGGGAACTTATTCTTTGACAAACCCTTTTGATGTTGGGTCGAGCTGGGCCTGGGCCATCGCGACGTAGCGCTGCGCGGTCTCGACATCCCCGCAGAGCAGGTAGCTCGCCGCCAGTCGGGCCAGATCGCTCACGTCGACGGGCACGGCCGCGGTGCGCAAGTTCGCGATCGTCCCGCGCAGCAACTGTTTCTCGGCTTGCAGACGTTGGCCTTCGGCGGCGGCGACGACCACCCCCTCGTCGGTCACGTTGTCGGGCAACCCGCTCAGCTTGTGCCACATGGCGACTTCGCTTTGGTGGCGGTCAGCGTCTTTTCCAACAAGGCTATCCCTGGTCATGGTCAGTACTGCGCCAACGCCCTTGCCGCCGCGACGATTTTTTCCGCATCCGGCCGGTAGGCGTCTTCCAACGGCGGGCTGAAGGGGACGGGGGTGTCCAGCCCACCCAGCCGGCGCACGGGGCCGTCCAGCCACTCGAAGGCCCGATCCGCGATCTGCGCGGCCAGCTCTGCACCCAGGCCGGCCAAACGATTCGCCGCGTGGACGATCAGCACCTTGCCGGTCTTCCGGGCGCTGGTCAGGACCGCGTCTTCGTCCAGCGGTTTGAGCGTGCGGAGGTCGAGCACGTCGCACTCGACGCCCTCGGCCGCCAGTCGTTCGGCCGCGGCGAGCGCCTGGTGCAACTCCGCGCCATAGGTGATGATCGAGAGATCGTCGCCGCTGCGGGCCAGGTGGGCCACCCCGATGGGCACCACGTACTCACCCGCCGGCACGTAACCCTTGAGCGAACGGTAGAGCGGCTTGCTCTCGAAGTAGATGACCGGGTTGTTGTCGCGGATCGCGGCGGTCAGCAGGCCCTTGGCGTCGGCCGGCGTGGCTGGGGCCACGATCTTGAGGCCGGGGGTGTGGACGAACCACGCCTCAGGATTCTGGCTGTGGAAGGGGCCGGAGCGCAGGCCGCCGTCGCTGGGCGCGCGGATCACGATGGGCACCGCGCCGCGCCAACGGTAATGCGTGGTGGCCGCGAACTGCACGATGCTGTCGAACGCCGAGCTGATGAAATCGGCGAACTGCATCTCGACCACCGGGCGCAGGCCCATCAGCGCCATGCCGGTCGCCATGCCGGTGAAGCCCAGCTCGGCCAGCGGCATGTTCATCACGCGCCGGGGGCCGAATTCCGCGACGAAGCCCTTTGTAACCTTGAACGCGCCGCCGAAGTCGCCCCCGATGTCCTCGCCCATCAGCAGGACGTTCGGGTCGCGGCGCATCTCCTCGGCCAGCGCCTCGCTGATGGCGGCCAGGTAGGTCATCACGCGGCCCTGGTCGCCGCGTTGGGTATCGGAAAAGCCGAAGGTTTCTGTGTTTTGGGTCATAGGTAGATTGGGAAACTGGTAGATTGGGGGACTACGTCACGCACCACGCACCACGTTTTACGCACCACGTTTCACGTCGCGTACACCCCCTCCATCACGGTCCCCGGATCGGGCCACGGGCTGGCTTCGGCATAGGCGACGGCGTCCTCGACCTCGACCGCACAACGCTGGCCGATTTCGTCCAGCTCGGCCCGGTCGGTGACGCGTTCGGCCAGGAGTCGGGCCTCGAAGCGCGCGAGCGGGTCACGGGCCTCCCATTCGGCCAGCAGCTCGCGCGGGACGTACTCGGCGCCGTCGTGGATGGCGTGGCCGAGCATCCGCATGGTCTTGGCTTCGATCAGGGTCGGCCCACCGCCGGTCCGCGCCCGGTCGAGCGCCTCCTTGACCACCGCGTAGACCGCTTCCACGTCGTTACCGTCCACGATGACGCCGGGGATGCCATAGCCGTCGGCCCGCCGGGCGATGTCGGGAACCTTCATCTGCTCGGACACCGGCGTCGAGTAGGCCCATTGGTTGTTTTCAACGAGGCAAACCCACGGCGCGTTGAAGACCGCGGCCAGGTTGAGAGTTTCGTGGAACAACCCGGCGCTGCTGGCGCCGTCGCCGGTGAAGGACATTGCGACGCGCGGCTCGTCGCGGTAGCGAAAGCTCATCGCCGCGCCCAGGCCGACCGGCAACGAATGGGGCAGGTGGCTGATGAAGCCGAAAATCCCCAGGCTCAGATCGCCGGCGCCGTGGATGTTGGCATCGCGGCCCGCGCTGACGCCAGTGGCCCGGCCCAGCAGGCTGGCGAAGATGCGCCGCGGGGTCATCCCGCGCACCAGGTACGTACCCAGGTCGCGGTGCATGGGCGCGACCACATCCTCTGGCCCCAGCGCGTAGCCCGCGCCGACGCTGATCGCTTCGTGGCCGCGCTGGCTGAAGGTGCCACCCAGGCCGCGGCCCTGTTTCCAATGGGCCACCATGCGCTCGTCGAAGGTACGGGTCAGGCACATCCAGTAGTAGAGTTCGAGGCGTTGTTTGACTGCCAGGGTCGTTTCGGTCATGATCGGCGTTCGCTTCTTCCAGTTGGTGATTCAGGTCGTCTGCATCGCCAGGATGCGCTTCTGCTCATCCACAGGGGGACAATTGTAGCACAAACGACGCCGATCAAAAAACGAGCGCCTGTCATTGCACGTGGTCTAACCCGGCACAACTCGCACCAACCCCGAACGGCCGCCTTCGCCCTCGATCTCGATCCTCGTCTGCGTGAACGTCCTGATGACCTCCGCGTTCGTCAACAGATGCGGCGTCACCTTCGCCGTGCGATACTCCGATGGCCCGTCGGCGAAGGCCAGGGGCAGCAGGAGTTGGTCGGCCAGGTACTCGTCCACCGCGCCGTGGGTTGCCAGGAATTTCTCCAGGAAGAGACACGCTTCGTCGGCCACCTGCTCGGCGCGCTTGCCGAGTGCGCCGAGACCCACATAGCACGCGCTGCCATACTTGAACTCGGCCAGGAGCAGCAGAAAGGCGCCTTTGACCCGCGAGGGCAGGTCGAGCGTCTCGATCTCGATCCGATTGTGGCGGCCCTGCAGCCGGCGGAGCGCGTGATCGCGCATCCGCTCGGCGATGGCGGTGTCGAGGTTCGCCACGGCCGAGATGCCGCGGATGCCCTTGAGCGCGCCGCGTTCGGGGAGGTTGAGCGGCGCGATGGCCCCCCGGCCCCCAATCCTGGGGGTGG
>JAPLHB010000014.1 GCA_026389845.1 Chloroflexota bacterium | reverse complement strand
ATGGTGTCCTGTCCCATCACTGATTTTTCACCATCTCCAACAGACGCCCGGCGGTGAGGCCGTCGCCGTCAGGGAGGGGATCGCCGGGCTGGTAGCGTTCCAACAGGTTCAGCACGGTCTCGCGCACCGTGGCGGCTCGGGTCGCCTGCCCCAGTCTATCCAGCAGGGTCGCCAGGGCATACTGGCCGAGCACGAACCTCGAGTCGGTGTAGACGCAGCGGCGGATGGCCGCCAGGGCTTCTTCGAATCGGCCCTGTTCTTGTAGAATCATGCCGTGGAGGTAGTGCGCGGGGGCCAGCAACGGCGCGCGTTCCAGGGCGAGCTTGATCTGCGTCTCGGCCGCTTCCAGTTGGAGCTGATTGGCGTAGAATCTGGCCGCCAGGTAGGCCGGCCGGCCATCCTGCGGATACGCGCGCCCCGCGGCTTCCAGTCGGCGCAGCGCCTCGGCCTGCTGACCGCCCTTCCACAAAGCCAGCGCCGCCTCGATCTCGGCTTCTGACGATGCCGGCGCCGCGGCGAGTGCGGGTTTGATGGCCGGCCGTTCCGCAGCGGAGCATCCAGAGCGGAGCCCGTTGATTTTCGCGGGCGTAGTCGAAGGAGGCGGAGCGGTCTTCGCACACTGGCCACATCCTTCGACTGCACTTCGCAAAAACGCTCCGTTCCGCTCAGGATGCTCGCGTTGTAGCGGGGGCGCAACGGCCGGTAGGAATGTAGGGCTCGGCATTGGGGATTTCCCGACCCCATTGTGCCGTTGATAGATGACGGTTCCGGGAAAATTCTGCGTGTGGAATTCGCTGAAGATGCTTTGCGACGGCTCGGCGTGACCCACGACCAGCCAGCCTCCTGCGGCCAGTGACCCGTACAGGCGACCGACGACGCCGCGGGTCGTCGCTTCGTTGAAGTAGATCAGCACGTTCCGGCAGAGGATCAGATCCATGTCGGCGGTGTTGTTCGCCAGCGCAGGGTAGGTGTCCTCGACCAGGTTCAGGTGCGCAAATGTTACCAGGTTGCGGGTGGCCGGGGTGATCTCGGACTCGCGGCCGTGCTGGATGAAATAATTGGCTTGAATTTCCGGGGGCACCTCGCGGAACGACCAGGCGCCATAGACCCCGCGGCGGGCCTTTTCGAGCGCCTGCCGGTTGAGATCGGTCGCCAGCAGGGTGATGTTCCAGTCGGCCAGGTCGGGCAGCAGGCGTTGGAGCAAGATCGCCAGCGAGTACGGCTCTTCACCGGTGGCGCAACCTGCGCTCCAGATGCGCAGCCGCCGCGTGGCGCGGCGCCGCGCGATCAGGTCGGGCAGGATGGTCCGTTCGAGGGCCGCGAACTGGGGCCGGTTGCGGAAGAAGTGCGTCTCGCCCACGGTCAGCCCGGCGACCAAGGCGTCGAGCGCCAGCCCGGTTTGACCGTTGGGGCTGTCGGTGAGCAGATGGAAGAGGGCTTCCGAGTCTGGCAGCCCGACCAGGCGCAGGGTGCTGAAGATGGCCCGCTCCAGGTCAGGCCGGCGCACCTCGCCGAACTCCAGCCCGGTCTTCTGCCGGGCGAGGTCGCGAAAGCGGAGGTAGTCGGCGTCCGTGAGACGTGGCTCGCTCATTGGGGGCCATCCGCATTGGGCAAGCCGGCTGTCAGCCGTGGCAGGTCCAGGACGAGGATCAGACGTTCGCCCGCATGCGCCAGCCACGACACGGCCCGACCTGGCCCGGCCAGGGCATCGGGTGGCTCGAAGGCGTCCGCGGGCAGGGTGATGACTTCGCTGACACTGTCGGCGATCAGCCCCACCGGGCGGCCGGTCGCATGGGTGACGATGATGGGCGTGCTCAGCCCGGGTGCCTCCGGCGGCAGACCGAGGCGCCGGCGCAGATCAATCACCGGGATCGCCCGGCCGCGCAGGTTGGCCATGCCCGACAGCCAGACGGGCGATTCGGGCACGGGGGTCAGCGCCACCATGCGCAGCACCTCGGCCACTTCGCCGATGGGCAGCGCGTAGTCATGGGCCTGGAGCCGAAAGACCAGCCATTGGGTCAACGCAGAAGTGGAAACGGACATCGGGCCATCCTGGATTTGTTTTCGCAACTACACTTTGTCATTCTGAGCGGGTTTACCCCTGACCTTTCGCGACGGCGAGCATCCAGCGAAGAATCCCTTTTCGCAACGAGACCCCTTCGATAGGCTCAGTCCAACGAAGGGGTGACAACGTTTCATCACACAGCGTGAAGCGGAATCCGGATGACAAACGTCGTGCCTCGGCCCGGCACACCCTCGGAATCCACCTGGATGTTTCCGCCGTGGGCTGCGACGATCTCCTTGACGATCAGCAGACCCAGGCCCGTGCCCTTAATGCCGCGCGTGGCCTGACCGGGCACACGATGATATTTGGTGAAGAGCATGGGGAGTTGCTCTTTGGGAATGCCCCGGCCGGTGTCGCTGATCCGAAAAACGACCTGGTCGCGTTCTGTATCCTGGGTAAGCTTAACCGAGATCTGACCGCCTTCGGGCGTGTACTTGATGGCGTTAGAAAGTAGGTTGTCTATCACCTGCTTGAGACGCTCGCCATCGGCCTGGGCCAGCAACGGCTCCGGCGGCAGGTCAATGCTCAGCGTGTGCTGCCGCGACTTGGCCTGGATGGCGGCCAGATGGCTACAGGACTGCACGACCTCGCAGAGGTCGGTGGTAGACAGGTCGAGGCGTAGATACCCGGCGTCTATCTTGGCATAGTCCAGGTAGTCGTTGATCAGCCCGAGCATCTTGTTGGACGCCGCCTGCGCCATCCCGGCAAGTTCGCGCTGATCTGGCGTCAATGGCCCGGCCTCTTCACCCAGCAGCAGATTCAGACTCAGCGAGATGACGCCGGCCGGGTTGCGTAGATCGTGCGTCACCATCGAATAGAAGTCGGCCTTGACCTGTTGGAGTTGCTTCTGGGCCACGATGCCGTCGCGGCGATTCATGGCTTGCTCCAGAGCGTAGAAGAACTCGGCGCTGTCACCGCCGACGCTCAGGTCCTGCTTTTCGATGTAGCCATCTGCACCCTTCTGCACGGCCGCCATGGCGGATTTGATGCCCCCCATGCCGGTGAGCATGACCACAGCGCTGTCATCGTTGGTTCGCCGAAGGAACTGGAGCAGACTGATGCCATCCGAATCCGGCAGCAGCAAGTCCAGGATCACCAGATCATATTCTTTGCCGGACCTCCAGAGCGCGATGGCTTCCTCACCAGAGCCGGCTTCTTCGACCACGGCCCCTCGCGCTTGCAGCAGGCTTCGCAAGAAGACGCGAATGGTCGCTGAATCGTCCACCGTTAGAACGCGTTTGCCTTCGAACATAGTGCCCTCGTACAAGAAAGAGTGCCAGATTTGCGGATAGTATATTGCAACCGGCGTTACATGGCAATAGCACTGATTTCCCATGAATTCACATAACGCCGGCCGTATCCAACCAGAGCGTCACCGGGCCATCGTTGACCAACGCGACCTCCATCACGGCTCGAAACTGGCCGGTTTCGACCCGGAGGCCTTCGTCTCGGAGGTGAGCCACGAAGTAGTCCACCAGCGGCTCGGCGTGTTCGGGCCGGGCCGCCTGGAGGAAGTCGGGCCGTCGCCCCTTGCGCGCATCGCCGTAGAGGGTGAACTGCGACACCACCAACACCGCGCCAGCCACGTCGGCCAGCCCCAGGTTCATCTTGCCGGCAGCGTCCTCGAAGATACGCAGGGTGGCGATCTTGCGCGCCAGCCATTCGGCTTCGGGCCGGCCATCGCCGTGCGTCACGCCCAGCAGCACCAGAAACCCACGGCCAATCGCGCCGATGACGTGGCCGTTGACAGTGACGGAGGCGCGGCTCACACGTTGGATGAGGGCGCGCATCAAGTCACCTTCACCACGATGTGCCCCACCACATCCGCCGCTTCCACGTACCGGTCGGCCGCGTTGGACAGATGACGATAGACCTCGCGGTACTTCAGGGCGTCAACGACGTGCTGGATGTCCTGGGGGCCGGCGAAAAGCTGGGCTACGGCGTAGCGGTAGATCTTTTCCACCCGGTTTTCCAGCGAGCGGGCGCGCGAGGCATGTTCGCCCGCCACGCCTGGGTGATCTTTCAGCCGCACCATGGCTAGATGAATCTCCTGCGCGCCTTCCAGCACCAGGCTGACCATCTGCTTGAGGTAGTCATTGGGCTTGATGTTGAGCAGTTCCATCTCATCCACGGTAGAGTCGGCGTAGTCCACGATCTCGTCAATGCTGCGGGAGAGCGAGTAGATGTCCTCCGGATCCATCGGCGTGATGAAGGTGCGGTTCAACTCGTGGTTGATGATCCGGCGCAGCTCATCGCCCTCCTTTTCGATCTGCTTGACGCGGCGGGCCGACTCCTTGCTGCTCGTCTCCATAAAGCGCTGCAATTCCTCCATAGCTTCCAACGTCTTCGCCGATTGATCAATCAGGAGTTGCAGGAAGACATCATCGCGCGACTTGAAAAGATCTTTGAGGCCCATGGTTGACTCCACTCGCTCATATATTCCGGTGCAGGTTCACTCTTCATCCCCCCAGCAACCGTCTGAATAGCAGATAGATCAGCCCCCCCGCGATGGCCGTGGCAGGGATCGTCAGTAGCCAGCCGGTGACGATCTCGCGCATCACGCCCCAACGCACCTTGCTGAAGCGCTCGGCCGCGCCCACGCCCGCAATGGCTGAGCTGACCACCTGGCTGGTGCTGACCGGCATGCCGAAGATCGAAGCGGCGAAGACAATCAGCCCGGATGTGACCTGGCTGGAGAACGCGTGGATCGGTCGCACCCGGTAGAAGCGCGTGCCCAGCGTGCGGATCAGCCGCCAGCCGCCGAGCATGGTGCCGAGCGCCATCGCGCCCGCACAAGAGACGATGACCCAGAGGGGCACGGTGAATTCCTGGAGCAAGCCGGCGGCGACCAGCCCCATTACGACGATGCCCATCGTTTTGGGCGCGTCATTCGCGCCGTGGCTCAGTGCCAGCCCCAATGTCGTGAGCATTTGGCCGCGCTTGAAGAACCAATTCACCCGAGGCGTCGCGCTGCGCAGCAGAAATTTCGTGGTGCTCATCACCAGATAGGCCGCGGTCAGACTGACCACCGGGGCCAGGAAGAGGCCGGCGCCGATCTTGACCAATCCCGCGGGCTGGAGGGAGCTGAAGTCGAACCGGCTGGCCGTCATCACCGCGCCGAGCAGCCCGCCGATCAGCGCATGGGACGAGCTGGACGGGATGCCCAGCCGCCAGGTGAGGATGTTCCACGCGCTCGCGCTCACCAGCGCGGCGATGATCACCGT
>JAPLHB010000086.1 GCA_026389845.1 Chloroflexota bacterium | reverse complement strand
GAACCACGGCGACAGCGTGTCCATCAATACCCAAGGCGACCTTGCCAGGCAATACTGCACCCACCACGAGATTACCATTTGGGCCTTCTACACGGATGAAGGCGTATCGGGCATGTCCTGTTTCGAGCAAAGACCAGCCGGGGCACGCCTGCTGCAGGATGCCAGAGCTGGGCAGTTCGACCTGGTGCTCGTCCACCGCGTGGATCGACTTGGCCGTGCCCTGAATCCAATCCGCGCGCTGCGGCGCGACCTGGCGGCCCTCGGGATCGAGATGCAGAGTCTGACCGAACAGTTCGATCTGGGTAGTCAACTTGGCGACCTGCTGAACCCGATCTGGGGCACGCGGATGGCCGGCCTTAGCGGTTACAGCCTGAAGGGTTAGGAGGCCAAAACTGGTAAGTGGAACGCAGCGGCGCGCCAACACTGCCATAAAACGCTCTGCCATAATCGGCGCGCCGCCAGTGCGCCAATTGCCCGACAGGTAATGGACGCCCTCCACAATCCCCACAAGGCAGGTACATCTGGGTGGGGCGGGGTCTATGTAGCCTTTTTGTGGGGGAATTGGGAGGGAGGGGGCAAGCGGTGCTCTGTCAACTCGCCAAGTCAAGACAAATCTGTGGACGACCCGTACTGTGACCGGTGCGCCCAGCGCCAGTAACGGTACCCTTGGTGCTCGGTCAATCTCGGTTAACTCGGTCACACGAACCGGCTTGGCCAGGAGGACATCACCCACTACGAGGGGCTGCCGGTGACGACCGTTCCGCGCACGATCGCGGATGTGGCGCTCAACGGTCTGTCGGACGAGCTGGTGGAACAGGCCGCGCGCGCAGCGGTGCTGCGCGGGCTGGCGACGCCGGAGGGGCTGGTGGCTGCAGCCGCACCGCGCAGCGCGCGGCTGGGGCAGGTGATTCGCCGCAGCTTGGCCCGCGCCGACCAACGCCCATTCGCGGAGGTGCGCCGATGATCTAGCAGAGTGGTCGCGCATTTTGTCGCGCGCTGGAAGACCGTCTGCTGGCCCAGAGCACCCAAGGCGCGGCGGTGGCGCTGGTGCGGCTGCGCAAGCTGGTGGCCTGCGATCGCTTCCTGGCGCAGTTGCTGCAGGCCAGCCTGGCGCCTGGCTGTTGAAGGGTGGGTTGGCGCTGCAATTGTGCCTGGGCGCTCACGCGCGCTACGAAGGATGTGGACGTGCTGCTGACCCTGCCACGACAGGAGTCTACCAGGCGTTGACGACCGCGGCCCAACTCGAGTTTGGGGGACAGGTTCAGCTTTACGGTGCGGCCGGACGCCGGGTGGCTGTCCGGGCCCGCAGAAGGCGGCCGGCGCTTCTTTGTGACCACGCTGGTAGACGGCCAGACATTCGAGAGCTTCCACATAGACGTGGGCAGCGGTGATCCGGTGATGGAGCCAGCCGAGAGCCCGCCGCCGCCGCCCCTGCTGGCGTTTACGGATATCGCCCCGTTGACCTTATTTGGAACTGCTGCTGGCCGCTTACGCGGGGATTTTTGTCGCGATTGTGCCGTGACTAGATCCATCTGGGTCAGATCGGCGATTAGACATCGTTGCACTTTTATGCTATCATACACGCATATAGCACGTATTTGGGGGCACAAAAATGCAACTTCAACCGGCAACGGGCGCCACAGAAGGCCGGTTGCTCGCTGCTTTAGATCTGGCAGGCATCTCCGTGTTGAGCCTGGCTCGCGATCGGGCACACCTGGCCTTCCTCTCCGCTGACGAGTTGGCCGATGCGTTATACCGGTTGCGCCGCAAAGGGTGGCTCATCCCGATCGAGCGCGGCAAGTACCTGGTAGTACCACGCGCCGGGACACATGGTTGGGACGAGCATCCATTCCTCGTTGTAGAGGCGCTGCTGTCCAGCAACTACTACGTATCCTTCTGGACGGCGTTGGCCCACTACGGCCTGACGGAGCAAGTCCCGTCCACTGTGTTCGTGGCGCTGACGGGACAGCGGAAAAAGGCGTTCGTTTTTCACCAGCAAACCTATCGTTTCGTGACCCTGCCGCCAGGCCGCTTCTTCGGTTGGCACGAGATACGGCTGGGCGAGCAAACATGCCGGATTGCAGAGGTCGAAAAGGCGCTGGTGGATGCCCTGTACCAGGAGCAGTACGGCGGCGGGATCATCGAAATCACCAAGTGCCTGCACCACGCCCGCGGAGTCGCTGATCCGGCCCGACTCATTGCCTATGCCGTGCAGATGGGTAGTGCGGCGTTGTGCCGGCGGCTGGGCTATCTGATGGCAGTCGTGAGCTGGCCTGAAGCGGCCGAATTGCTGCCCTACCTGGGGCGAACCCCCAAGACGCACCTTTCCACCGTATTGCCCCACACGTCAGCGTCTTTCGACGAACGGTGGAAGCTCTGGGTGAACGTTCCGAAGGAGGTATTGACCGGATGGCAAGAGAACGGCTGACGTTAACGCGTGCCAGACTGATGCAGATGGCCGGGGAGATGGGGCTGAATGTCTATCATCTGGAAAAGGACTACGTGCTCACCTGTCTTCTGCGCCAGATGGCCGCACAACCAGACCTCGCCGACAACCTGATCCTCAAAGGTGGCCTGGCGCTGCGTCACATCTACGGCAACGCTCGCCTGTCGGTGGATTTGGACTTCACCGGTCGGCGTCGCGTGGAGGCTGCACGAATACGCGAGGTGATCGAAGCGATCGCGGGGTTGAGCATCCGCACGCCCAGGGATTTCCCGCCGACCCGATTCTCGCTCCATCTGCGACCAATTTCGTACCGCGGGCCGTTGGGCGTGCCGGGGACGGTTGAAATCGAAGTTAGCTATCGCGAGGAGGTGGTCCTGGAGCCGGACGTGATCCCCTTTCACAACGTCTTTTTCGATAGCTTCGCGGTGCGGGTGATGCAACTCGATGAAATCATCGCCGAGAAAGTACGGGCACTCTACCAAAGGCCCAAGCCCGGTGATCTCTATGACCTGTATTTCATCTTCACCAACCCGACCTTAGTCCATCATCCTGATGTTATCAGCGAGCTTGTACCGATCAAGTTCAAGCTGGTGGCCGGCGGATGGCGACGAGTTGATCTGTTTCAACATGCCGAAGAGATCGCGGCCTTGTGGGACACGCATCTGACTGGAATCTCGATGGGTGAATGCCCGTCTGTCGCCGACGCGGTGGACCTGGTAAGCCGGAAGCTGAGGTTCTTACGGTAGCGACGATCAGAGGTCGCCGGCGTCAGCTTCGCCGGGTGGGGAGTCACAGCGAATCAGCGGGATGAGTCGAATCCGACGCCGCGACCAGAGTCGGCGCGGCGCGATGAGAAGGATGGGGCAGTGGGTCAAGCTGCCACTGTTTTTCACGCGCAGCGCAGACCTGAGCGGCGGTGGACAAGAGGCGGACATGGATCAGTCTGCCGTGCTGGCTGATCCTGGCCTGCCGGCCGAGTGGCTAGATTACTGGCAGCGCCGCGCCCCCCGCGAGTGGTCGCTGCGGGCCGGGCCCATGCTGACCTTCCTCGAGGGGTTGAACTCGTGGGAAGGCTTCAGGAGCGCGGTGAGCGTGGCAGACGCGGAGTGAAAACAAAACAGCCGACCTGGGGGAGAAAGGTCGGCTGCCCACCCGCCCCCCGCAATGAATTCCAGAGGACGAGCTTTCTGAACTGTGCAATATTGTTTATCCTAATTAGGATACCAGACTTGCTTTCATCATGCAAATTGCGGCCACGGGGCCAACTGATCCGCGTGATCCTCAATCGCGATCACGCCTAGGCGCAACCGCTGTGTCAAGCGCTCCAGACCCACTTGGCGAGCAATCACACCCACCTCGTTTGGGGCGAAATCTAGGTCGAAAATCTGGCTCATCGAGAGAGCGGGAGTTGGGATCCATGCAGGCGCTTGATATTCGCACGCTATTCGCGCTTCTTGCCTTAGTCAACCTGCTTCTGTGCCTGGCCCTGGCGCTCTTCTGGCGGACACAGAAAACCTACCCCGGCTTCGGCCTCTGGGTGGCCTGCAACGCGGGCCAGGCGATCTTCTACGCGCTTTTCACGATGCGCGATGTCATCCCCGACTTCTGGTCGGTGGTGGTGGCCTACGCGCTGACCACGTTGGCGATGGTGCTGCGCCTGGAGGGGATCAAGCGCTTTCTCGGCGCAAAACGCCTTTGGCTCCCCAATTTTCTGGCGCCGCTGGTGGTTTTTCTCCTGCTGGCCTTCTTCACCTTCGGTCAAGACAGCGTATTCGCCAGAAATCTCATTGTGACGCTCTCGTTGACGTTGATCCTGGGGCGGAGCGCATGGCTCCTGATCGTGCATGCCGAGCGCCAAACCCGGCAGCTTTTCTGGACGCTGGCAGCCATCCAACTTGTGCGTGCCAGCGTCTTGATTGCGCGAGTGGTTGCTGGGATCGTCTCGCCCGCAAACCTGCCCCTATTCAGCCAGACACCCGCCAATGTGGGGAGTATTCTGGTCATCGTCATCGTTGATATTGCCTTGACGATATCCTACCTGATGCTGAACAGCCAGCGCCTGGCGATTGATCTCACCATCGCGCAGCGCAAGGCGGAAGAGAACAGCCGGCGCCTCTCCGATATCATTGACTTCCTGCCCGATGCTACGTTCGCCATTGACCAGGGCGGACGGATTGTAGCCTGGAATCGCGCGATGGAAACGACGACCGGTGTACCCGCCGCCGAGATGATCGGTCAAGGCGACCATGCTTACGCCCTGCCCTTCTATGCTGAACGCCGCCCAATGCTGATCGCCCTGACACTGCCGGCACACAACCAAGGCGCCGATGGCTACGCCGTACAGCAGCAGAGTGGGCAAGTCCTGGTTGCCGAGATCATGGCTCGCCCCCAAGGCAAGCCGGCCTGGTTTTGGGAGAAGGCCAGCCCACTCTTCGATGTGGATGGGACGTGCGCCGGCGCGATCGAATCCCTGCGTGACATCACCGAACGCAAACTGGCAGAGGAAGAACGCGAGCGCCTGATCAGGGAGTTGGATGCCTTTGCGCACACGGTTGCCCATGATCTCAAGTCCCCCCTCACAGTGATCACGGCTTACGCAGAAATGTTGTCGGGGGAGAACGCGCCTGACAACAACATGCTGTCGGCTGAACAACGACAGGGGCTATCGGACGCCATTTTTAGGGGCGCTCGTAAGTTGAACCGGATCATCGAGGAACTATTGCTCCTGGCCCAGGTCCGCGGGGTGGGCGTGGAGCGGCTCCCCGTAGACATGCGCCAGATCGTGGACGAAGCTTGTCAGCGCCTGGCCGGCGAGATCCAGCAGCACGCGGCCGAAATCACCGTGCCCGCGACGTGGCCCGAGGCATTGGGCTACGGCCCCTGGATTGAAGAGGTGTGGGTCAACTACCTCAGCAACGCGCTCAAATACGGCGGTCGGCCGCCGCACATCGCATTGGGGGCCGCGGCGCAGCCAGATGGCGCGGTGCGCTTCTGGATCCGCGACAACGGTCCCGGCCTCTCGCCAGAAGAGCAGGCGCGCCTGTTCACCCCCTTTACGCGGCTCAGCCAGACTCGCGCTGAGGGGCAAGGGCTGGGGCTTTCGATCGTGCGGCGCATCGTCGAGAAATTGGACGGCCAGGTTGGGGTGGCGAGCCCAGGTGTGTCGGACGAGGGATGCACCTTCTTCTTTACGCTGCCGGCCGCCGCAGGGACTCAGCAATCGGGGCTGAGCGAAAAGCTGGCCCTGCCTGGCAAGTGAAGCCCAGCCGGCCCCGGGGGGGTGCAAACCCTCGTCTGAAGGTGAGAAACGCCCTCGGACGTTCACCTGAGCCGCTGCCGCGGCTCATCAGGTTTAGACGGCGGGATTTCATCTCCCGGCCTGTTGCACGTAAGATATAGTCAGACTAGCTCTAATGTGCTATAATGCGGCTCGGAGGTACCCATGGACCAGGGAAGCTATGCTCACAACTGTCCATTCGCTGAAATGGTTTTGACTTTCTTCAATTTTCGGCCAAACGAGTGTAGACGGCGCCCGATAGGCCAAGTAACTCCAGGATACGAGTTTGCAAGGCCGTCAATGGCGTGACATGCCGAATAATCCGGTCAGGTAGATGCACAAGCGTCAGGTTGATCTCATCGAAGGCCTTGAGTAAGCGCTCCGTGGTTGGGTTGTCTATGCCCTTGTTGGGGTTGTTTTCAATCAAGCCGGCCAACGTTTCCTGGTTCTGCTTGAGCTGCCGGCGCACCACAAACTCAAGCAAGGTGAGCATACGCACGGCGATGCTCAAGAGGTTGGTCAGGCCGACCACTTGGTCGTCATTCTTGACAAATAACGGGTCCAACGATAGTGGCACCCCTTTCAGGCGATGAAAACCGCGCTCGATGATCCATTCATCGCGGTAGGTTAGCACGGCTTGTGCCAAGCTGAGTTGGGCGGCCGGGGTGTCGCTGACATAGGCACGCCACCCCAGGGTTTTCTGATGGGCGGCGATAGCTTCTTCCTGCTGCACCACCGTCAGCATTTGGTAACGCACGGTGACAATCTCGCGTTTGGGCCGATCGGGATTCCCACACCCACGCCCGATGTACTTGGTCGCACGTTTTTCTTGGCGTTCAAAAGTGTAAGTCAGGAACGCTTCGACGTCGTGGGCTTTGAGAATGGCTGTCGCGGCGTTGACTAAGGCGACTTCATCCTGGATCTGGCGTTTGCCACGTGCCGGCGCCGGGGTCAGGGCCAGCAGTTGGGCGGTGGCGCGTTGCAGTCGCCCAGCCAAGCCATCCAGCAAGCTCTGCCGGTAGCTCTCTGAACGGACGACGAAGACCTGTTCCGTCCATTCTGCAATGGTTGGCTCTTGACCCGCCGTTGGGTTCGACTCGTGCGCGGCGGCGGGCACAGGTGCAATTTCGACCTGGATGGTGCGTTCGAAGCCATAGCCTTCGGCCAACAGCTTGCGTTCGCCCTTCGCGTTCTCGATGTAGACGGACTGCAGGGTTACAGCGCCGGCATTGGCAGCTGCAACCCACGTGGGCATCGCTTGGGCGGTGGCACCGGTCTGCGCCAGCGGGCACAGGTAGTGCTGGTGCAGTTGGTGGATGTGCGCCCGAATCGCCAAGGCACTCATTTTGCTGTCACCGACAAACAACAGGCCGAGCCCGTCAATGATTTGCAGCACCCGGTCTACCGCGGGTATGTAGAGCTTGTCATCAGCCAGATCGCCAGCTACCACTTGGCTCACCAAGGGTACCCCAAGTGGGTCGAGCGCAGCCACCATCACTTTAACCTGTTGCAAGGTCGGGTCGTCTTTGCTGTAACCATATTGAAAGAGGCTCTCTGCGCCGCCGGCATGGTAACCCGATACCGTAGTCGGGTCGAGGCGGATCCGTTCGGGCTTCAAGGCGTAGATGCGGATGATGCTACGGCCCAAATCTTGCTCAATCGCGTGCCGGGTAGCTGGCTGACTCAAGCGGCGCAACAAGAGCGTCAGCCGATCATCCGTGAAGTCCAAGTCGCGTACGGGCTGCCCGGTGATCTTCTCAATGGTCGCTTGCGCTTGTTTCACCCAGGCCTGGACAGGTTGCTTGCGATGATTGCCCTCGGTGAGAATGTGGGCCAGCCAGATGGTGGCGATCCAGCCCCAACTCAAGCCTTGATGCAGCCCGTGGCGCCCCAAGTGCTGGTCGAAAATTCCTGGCAACCCAAGTTGGAGCAGGACTGCCAGCAGTAGTGGAAAATCGTCAATGCGCTCGGATGTTATGGTGAGTTCAGTGGTCATCCGCAGAGCTTACCAGAAATTGGCGATTTCTAGAAATTTTCAGCGAATGGACAGCACAATCCGTAAGGTCGCCAAGTATCTGCGCGTGGTACCGCGCACCGTGTACCGGATGAGCGACCGCCAGGACCTGCCCGCAGTTAAGGTCGGCCGCGTGTGGCGTATTCGAAGGCAATATCTGGAGACCTACCTGAACCGGTCTACAAGCCGCCCAAGAAGCGAAGAGGTGAAACAATGACCAATCGTGTCGTCCTCTATGCCCGTGTCAGTAGTGACGACCGCCATCGCGAGGACCGTAACCTGCTGGGTCAGCTCGACATGTGCCGTGAACATGCACAACAGCGGGGTCTACAGATCATTGACGAACTGGCCGAGGACGATCGCGGCGCGAGCGGTGCGGCCTTTGAACTTCCCCAATTGAATCGTGTGCGCGAGTTGGCGCGTACCCACCAGTTTGATGTCCTCATTGTCAGAGAGTTAGACCGCCTGAGTCGCAGTTTGGCCAAACAACTGATCGTTGAAGAGGAACTGAAACACTGTGGCGTGAGAATTGAATATGTGCTCGGCGAATATCCAGATACTCCGGAAGGCAATTTGATGAAAAACGTGAAGGCCTCCATCGCAGAGTATGAACGTTTGAAGATCACAGAGCGCATGGAGCGCGGCAAGCAGCTGAAGATAAAGGCCGGAAGTGTGATGGTCGGTAAGCGCCCCCCCTTCGGTTATCGAGCCGTCGAGCAAGATAGGAAACAGGTGCTGGAGATTAGTGAGTCAGAAGCGCAGACAGTGCGACTTATCTTCAGTTGGTATACCGAGGGTGATGGAACGCAGGCGCCAATGAGTCAGCGCGGCATCCAAAAGCGGCTTAATGAGTTGGGTATCCCGACGCCGGGCGACCTGAGTCACCAGTGGGCCAGGAAAAAGCGTGGCTGGGCCCAGTGGAACCAATCCAGTATCGGGAGCATCCTCGGCAACGCGACTTACGCCGGCAAGTGGTACTACGGGAAGCACTCAAAAGAAAACCGGAGCCGGAGGTTTAGCCCGAACGCTGAATCGCTAGCTGTAGACGTGCCACCCATTATCGGCCCCGAAACCTGGGCGGTAGCCCAGCAAAAGCTGGTGGAAAACCAGGAGAAATCGCCGCGCAATCAGAAGTATGAGTACCTGCTTAACCAGCGCCTGCATTGCGGAAAGTGTGGGGTCGCCGTGGGATGCGATCCCGCCCACGGCAGCCGCCTATACCAGTACTATCGGTGCAGGGCGCATGGCCGCACGTCGCTTCTCGACTATGCCCATGATTGCGACATGCCAAGCTTCCGAGCTGATCACGTCGATCCGAAGGTATGGGAGTGGGTGCGCTCGCTGTTGGTGGACGACATGGTGCTGGTACAAGGGCTGACTGCTATCCAGAGTGAGCGCGAGCAGGAGATAGGTCCGATCCGTGAACGTCTGCGCACTATCAATGCTTTGCTGGCGGATAACCAGAGTCAGCTGCAGCGTCTCATCGATCTGTACCTGACAGGCGCCTTTTCCAAAGAGCTGTTGCTCGAACGTAAGTTGCGCATGGAGACGACTATTGGTGAACTAACTCATGAGAGAGAAGGGCTCGCGCTGCGGCTGGAGGCCCAAACGCTGACACCGGAACGCATTCAGGGTCTGCAATCATTCGCCGCCAAAGTTGGGGAGAAGCTGGTGCTCGCAGACTCCAGTTTGCAAGCCCGCAAGCAGATTATCGAGATGCTGGATGTGCGAGGCACGTTGTCGATTGAAGAGGACCAGAAGGTAGTTTACGCCCGCTGCATTCTAGGGGCTAGAGATTTACCAATTACGAACACGACATCTCCAGCCCGTGCTGGCCGAACTCCGGCAGCTCGTCCAGGAAGAGCACCCCGCGGTGGGCCAGGCTGATCTCGCCCGGCCGCGGCCCGCGCCCGCCGCCCACTCCCAAAGTGACGGGGCTTCGCAGCCCGGCGTTGGAGATCGTGTGGTGCGGCGCGCGAAAGGGCCGTTGGCGGATCAGCGGCGTGTCGCCGGGCACGCTACGCGGTGTCGGCCACGGAGTAGATGCGGGTGACGTCCAACGCCTCGACCAGGATCATGCGCGGCAGGATCGAAGGGAGCGAGCGAGCCAGCAACGTCTTGCCGGCGCCGGGCGGGCCGACCATCAGCAGGTTGTGCCCGCCAGCCGCGGCCACTTCCAGCGCGCGCTTAACATGTTCTTGACCTTTGATATCCTGAAAATCGCACGTATACGTTGGCAGATCCGCGTCCAGGTCGAGGATCGTTCGGTATGGCTCGATGGGGTGATAATCGCGAAAATGCGCGGCCAGGCGGCCCAGGGTGTCCACGGGGTAGACGTCAATCCCCTCCACGAGCGCGGCTTCGGGCGCGTCGGATTGGGGCACGAAGACTGACTTATAGCCCAGCTCGTGCGCCAGGTGCGCCATCGGCAGCACGCCGTTGACGTGGCGCACCGAGCCATCCAGCGATAGCTCACCCAGGAAAAGCACGCCCTCCAGATCCGATGGAATCTGCTCCGCCAGGATCAAGAGGGCGACGGCGATCGGCAGGTCGTAGGCGGGGCCTTCTTTGCGCAGATCGGCCGGGGCCAGGTTGACCGTCAGCCGGCCGCGCGGGTAGGTGAGACCCGAATTGAAGATGGCCGCGCGCACCCGCTCGGTAGATTCCTTGACGGCCGCATCGGGCAGGCCGACCAGCGTGACCGAGGGCAAGGAGCGGGTGTTGAGGTCGGCTTCCACTTCCACCACCGCGCCTTCCAGGCCGATCAGCGCGCAACTATAGACTTTGGCAAGCACGGCTTCATCTCCTGGTCGAGTATGTTAGATACATTGTATCTGGAATTTGTGAAATGAGCAACTCGCTTAAGGCCCTTGATTCACCAGCACCGCATCCGCCGGCATCCCTGGCTTGAGCGCGGCGTCCGGGTTTTCCAGCGCAATCTCCACGCGAAACACTGTCTTCACTCGTTCTTCCTGGGTCTGGATGTTCTTGGGGGTGAACTCGGCCTGGTCGGCGATGTGGGTCACGCGGCCCGCGAACTGGCGACCGGGGTAGGCATCCACGGTCACTTGAGCGGTCTGGCCCAACTTCACCTGGCCGATCTGGCTGGCTGGCACGTAGATCGCCAGCTTTACCTGGCTCAAATCCACCAGCGTCAGCAGCGCCATGCCGGGCTGGGCCACTTCGCCCACGTGAATCATCCGACTGGCGACCGTGCCCGTCACCGGGCTGGACAGCCACAGCTTGCCCAGGGTCGCGTCCAGCAGCGCCACGGCGGCCTCGGCCTGGGCGACTTTGTTTTGAGCCAGGGCCACCGCCTCGGGTTGAGCTGAGGCCTGTACCTGGGCCAGGGATGCGAGCGCCACCGTGACGCTCGTGCTCGCCTGGAGCGCTTGCCCCTCGGCCTTGTGTACGGCCGCGTCGAGCGCGACGGGTTGATGGCGGATCGCCAGCAGTTGCGCCAGCGCGGCCTGGGCGCTCTGCTGCTGCGCCTGGGCGGCCCGCACCAGGGCATCGGCGGCGGCTACCTGCTGATCATAAATGGCGCGTTTCGTGCGATCAATGTCGCTGCCCGTGTCCGGTTGCACGCTCTCCTGCAACACCTGGCTGGCCTTCAGGTTGGCGCGGGCCAGGTCAATCTGGCTGGCGGCCGCTTGCACCTGGGCCTGGGCGTTGTTGATCTGGGTGTCCAGGTCGAGCGGGTTGTCGCGCAGCTTGCGGGCATCGGCCAGTCCCGCACGCGCCCCGGCCAGGGCCGCCTCGGCTTGGGCCACCTGCGCCTGCGTCTGCGCCACGCGGGCGGGCTGCGGTTTCGCGGTGACGCGCGCCAGATCGGCCGTGGCCGCGGTCACGGCGGCTATCGCTTGGCTCCGCCTGGCTTCCAACTCGCTGCCATCCAGCCGGATCAACACCTGGCCGGCGGCCACGCGATCCCCTTCGACCGCGGCCACCTCCACCACCCGGCCGCCCAGCTCCGCGCAGATCGCGGTCTCGACGCCTTCCACCGCCCCAGACGCGCGCAACGGCCCCACCGCGACCGGTTGGCCCTGCGCGATCGCCAATGATGGCAGGCGAACGGACGCCTGGCCGCCACCGCCGCGACAATCCGCCTGCCCTTCAGCGCAGAAATAGGCATCGGCCGGCATGCCGGGCTTGAGGACGCCGTCAGGATTGGCGAGGGTGATCTTCACTGCAAAGACGGTGTTGGCGCGTTCCTGGCGGGTCTGGATGTTCCTGGGTGTGAACTCGGCCTGGCTGGCGACCTGGGTGACAGCGCCGGGAAAGAAGCGGTCGGAGAACGCATCCACGGCCACCTGGACGGCCTGCCCCAGTCGCACGCGGCCGAGCTGCGGCTCCGGCACGTAGACGGTCAATGTGACCTGGCGGAGATCGGCCAGGCGGACGATGGGACTGCCGGCCGCGACGACTTCGCCGCGGCGTTGCACCACCGCTGTGACCGTGCCGGCCTGCGGCGCGAGGATACGAGCCTGATCGCGCTTCACCTGCGAGGTCTGGACACCCCCCTGGGCCTGCCGGACGAGCGCCTCGGCCGCCTGGATCTGCTCGGCCGGGACGCCGGCCAATGCGAGGTCCAGGTTGGCCTGGGCCGTCGCGACACCTGCCGCGGCCATGCGGTAGGCGGCTTCGGCGGCGTTGGCCTGCGCCTGGAGGCTCTGCGGATCGGCCTTCTGCGCCCGGAGGTCGGCCAACGTTTGATGGGCCGTTGCCAGCCCCGCGGCGGCGATGTCCGCCTGGGCGTGGGCCTGCCACGTCCGCTGACTGGCCTGGTTCCACTGCAACAACGCCTGGTTCACCCTGTCGGCGGGGGCATCAAAGTGAATCGGGGGCTGGCCGGGGAAAGGCAGGGCGACGTCAAACCCTTCCTGGAGCAGTTTGACGATGCGGCCCCACAACGCTTCCTCCAGGTCGGCCGCGGTCGCCCGCGCCTGCGCGGCCTGGAGTTGCGCCTCGGCGACCGGGATCGCGGCCTCCGCGCCGGCGAGCTTGACGTCCAGGTCGCGCGGCGCTGTTACCAGGGCCTGGGCATCTTGCCAGGCGACGGACGCGGTCGCGCTGACCACCTGGGCCTGCTGAAGCGCGGCCCGGAGGATCTCCACGTCGGCCGGGCGCGCGCCGGCCTTCAGCAGGGCCACCTGCGCTTCGGTCTGCGCCACGGCCGCCCGTGCCTGGGTCAGGTCGGCATCGGCGAGCGCAGTGTCTATCTCGGCAATCAGATCACCCACCGCGACCTGGTCGCCTTCTGCGACGCTGAGCGCCGACAACCGGCCCCCGGTCGAGCTGCTCACGGCGATGGCTTCCGTTTCGACGGCGCCGGAGGCCGCCAGGGACGCGGTTTCACCGACAGTTTGCCCCGCGGGGCGCAATAGGCCCGGCACGGGAAGGGATTGTAACCATCCACGGACTGGACCGAAGACAACGGCGGCGACGCCGGTCAAGAGGATCACGAGAATCACAGCACCGATCACGATTCGCTTCATGGATTTGCTACCTTGTGACTGCTTTGGCGATGGTAACGGGTCGGTGATTGAAATCACCGGCTGGTACGCAAAGTGCGTTGAAACGCACTGGAGGATGGCGACCCAACTCGTTTCAACGAGTTTCGTCCATGTCAGCCGACGATTTCAACCGTCGGCGACTAACCCCGCGGTTTTACCGCCGAGATGAACACGTCTTCCAGCGTCGGCGCGATCCATTCGATGGCCTGCACCTGGATGCCTTCGGCCTGCAGGAGCGCCAGGATCGGCTCCCGGAACGCCTCGGCCGATGGCACGACCGCGTGTACCTGCGCGCCGTAGAGCGCCACCTCGTCCAGCAACAGGCGACCGCCGGCCTGCGCCGCCTTTAGCACGCGCATGGCCTGATCGGCGCTGGCAGTGCTGATCTCCAACACCTGGCCGCGCATCTGTGTTTCCTTGAGCCGGGCCGGCGTGTCGAGCGCGATCAGCCGGCCCTGGCTGATGAAGCCCACCCGCTGGCACAGCTCAGCCTCGTCCATGTAGTGCGTCGTCACCATCACCGTGACGCCCTGCTCAGCCATGCTGTAAATCAGGCTCCAAAACTCGCGGCGGCTGATCGGATCCACGCCGGCCGTCGGCTCGTCGAGAAAGACCACCCGCGGCCGGTGCACGATGGCGCAGCCCAGGGCTAACCGCTGCTTCCAGCCGCCCGACAGGTTGGCGGTCAGCGTGTCCTCGCGGCCGGTCAGCCCGGCCATGGCCAGGATTTCGGCCTGGCGTTGGCGCAGGTCGCCGCGCGAGAGGCCATACGCCTGGCCGTAGAAGCGAATGTTCTCGCGAGCGGTCAGGTCGTTGTAGAGCGTGAAAAGCTGCGACATGTAGCCGACGCGGGCCTGCATCGCCTTGGTCTGCCGGGCCGGATCGTAGCCCAGCACGGCCGCCTGGCCGCCTGACGGCTTCAGCAGCCCCAGCAACATGCGGATGGTGGTGGTCTTGCCCGCGCCGTTCGGGCCGAGCCAGCCATACACCTCCCCCGGCCGCACGCCGAAGCTGACCTGGTCAACGGCGACGAAATCGCCGAAACGCTTGGTCAACTGGTCGGCTTCGATGGCATATTCGCAATGGCGCAAAATTTGTTTCTCGGTGTTTGTCATTCTGGGCGAGTTTGCTCCTAACCTCTCGCGACGGTGAGAATCTGGCGAAGAATCTCCATGTCGCGACGAGACCCTTCGCTGGATTCTCGCCGCAACGCACTTCACGGGACCAACCCGCTCAGGGTGACAAAGCGGATTTTGCGGTACTGCGATGTTCGTTCGGATTCATGTCTCACCGCGCGCCTGGCGCGTAATCAGCGAAATGAAGGCCTCTTCCATGCGCGGCTCGATCTCGCGCATGCCGGCGCAGGTGATCCCGTGGCCTGCCAACGTCGCCTCGATCTCGGGCTGCCGCGTCGCGGGGTCATCCACGAACGCGTGGAGCATCCGGCCGTAGGTTTGTAGCTCCACCACGCCGGGCAGCGCGGCAACCAACCGCTGGGCCGACTCGAACTGCGACGGTGTGAACTCCAGCAGGCGGCCCGGCGCCTGGCGTTTGATTGCGGCCGGCGTGTCGCAGGCGATCAGCCGGCCGCGGTACATCAGGCCCACGCGATTGCAGCGCTCGGCCTCGTCCATGTAGGGCGTGCAGACGAAGATCGTCAGCCCCTTCTCCGCGCGCAGGTTACCCAGCAGATTCCAAAACTCGCGGCGGCTGACCGGATCCACGCCCAGCGTCGGCTCGTCGAGTAGCACCACCTGCGGCTCGTGGATCAGGCTGCACGCCAGCGCCAGCTTCTTCCGCATCCCGCAGGAGAGGCGGCCGGCCAGCCGTCCGGTGAAGGGCTGCAGCCCGGCGAACTCCAGCAATTCGGGGATGCGCTGCCGCTGGTCCGCCTGGCTGACACCCTGGACGCCCGCGAAGAAACGCAGGTTTTCCATCACGGTCATGTCGGCCGGCAGCGCGAACCGTTGGGCGATGTAGCCCACCCGCTCGCGAATGGCGTAGGTGTCGGCCATCGAGTCGTGGCCCAGGATGCGGCTCTCGCCGCCCGTGCGCGAGAGCAAGCCGAGCAGCACGCGGGTCAACGTCGTCTTGCCCGCGCCGTCCGGGCCGATCAGGCCGAACGTCTCGCCGGGACTCACGGCCAGGTCTACACGGTCTACCGCGATCACCGGGCCGGCGCGCGCGGAGAACTGTTTGACCAGGCCGCGGGTCAGGATGGCGGATTCGTCGGTCATGTTCGCCTCAATCCAGCCGCCGCCTGGTGGTCAACGCGGCAAACCCCAGGATCAGTACGCTGTAGACTGCCAGCGCGGCCACGTCGGTCCAGAGGAAGGTCAGCCCGACCCCCTTGGTGATGATCCCGCGGGCGATGCGGATGAAATAGGTTAACGGCAGCAGGTTGCCGACCCAGCGCACGGCCGCCGGCATCGGCCCGCGCGGGTAGATGAAGCCCGTGAGCAACATGCCGAACAGCGACAGGACCACGCTGAGCTGCTGCGCCTCCTTCTGCGTGCGGGCGATGGCCGATACCAGCAGCCCCAGCCCCAACCCCGACCAGACAAACAGGAACGCGAGCCCGGCGAACAGCCAGGGATTGCCCTGGAACGGCACGCCGAACCAGAAGACGCCGGCCAGGATCGTGTTCACCAGGATCGTGAGCATCAGCGCGACGTTCGGCACGAGCTTGCCGACGATCAACTCCAGCGGCCGCGCCGGCGTCACCAGCAATTGCTCGATGGTGCCCAGCTCGTACTCGCGCACCACCGATTGCGCGGTGGTCAGCACGGCCATCATCTGGAGCAGCAGGCCGATCAGCCCCGGCATGATGAAGATCAGGTCGTTCAGGTTGGGGTTGTAGAGCACGCGGGTGGACGTGGTGATCGGCGCGGTCTTCAGCTCGATGCCCTGGCGCCTGGCCCGCTCGGCGGCCAGATTCAACGCTCGCGCCTGCGCTACGGCTACCGCCGCGCTGTAGCCGGAATTGACCGAAAAGGAATCGGAGCCATCGAGGAGGATCAAGACCTGCGCATCGCCCCGCTCGACCTGGACCGCGAAATCGGGCGGGATCATCACGCCGACCTTGGCCCGGCCTTCGTCAATGGCCTGCACGACCTCCGCCTGGCTCTCCACATAGGTCGCGACGTCGAAATACTTGGAGTTCACCAGCGCCGTCACGAAGGCCCGGCTCTGGGCATCCCGGCTCATGTCGGCCACGGCCATCGGCAGGTGATCCACCGTCAGACGGATGGCGTAGGCGAACAGGAACAATTCAAGGAGCGGCAATACCAGGATGATGGTCAGCGTGCGCCGGTCGCGGAGCGTTTGGATCGCCTCTTTGCGGATCAGGGCCGCCAGGCGTTTGGCTCGCATTCCCATGTCAATCCAACCTTTGGCGGAACGCCCGGATCGCGAGCAGCATGATCACGACCATGTAGGCCGCCAGCGCGGCCACCTCGTTCTGCAGATGCGCAAAGCCGATGCCTTTGGTGATGATGCCGCGCGCGATGGGGATGAAATAGGTCAGCGGGAACGCATTGCCCACCAGGCGGATGAGCGGCGGCATGGCCGAGCGCGGGAAGATAAAGCCCGAAAGCATCAGCCCCACGATCATGATCATGCCGTTCAACTGCTGCGCCTGGCGCTGGTTCTGCGAGACGGTGGAGATCAGCAGCCCCAGGCCCAGGCCTGAAAAGATGTAGAGGAGCGCGAGGAGGAGGAAAAGCGAAAAGCTCCCCTGGAACGGCACCCGGAACCAGAAAACGCCCAGGCCGAGGATGGTGAGCATGTTGATGAGAGCGATGACGATGTTGGGCGCAATCTTGCCGATCAGCAGTTCGCCCGGGCGGATCGGCGTCACGAGCAACTGCTCGATGGTGCCGACCTCGCGCTCGCGCACCACGGCCGCAGCCGTTAACGCGACGGTTTGCATTTGCAAGAGCGTGGCGATCAGGCCGGGGACCAGAAACCAGAGGTCCTTCAGGTCCGGGTTGTAGAGAATCCGCACGAGGGCTTCCAGCGGCAGGAAGTTGGCGCCCTCGCGCACCTGGCCGCTGCGCTGCAACCGCTGGAGCACCAGCCGGGTCGAGTGCGCCTGAGCGACCGCGGTGGCCGCGTTGTAGGCCGATTGGGACGTGAAGAGGTCCGAGCCGTCCACCAGGATGAGGGCTTCGGCGTCGCCCAGGCTGGCGTGGGCCGCGAAATTCGGCGGGAGCACGACGCCCACCTGGGCGCGGCCTTCGTCAATCGCCCGGCTGACCTCGGCCTGGCTGGCAGCGACCGCGACCACGTCGAAATAGTTGGAGGCCGTGAGCGCCTGGACGAACGCGCGGCTGGCGGCATCCAGGCTTTGATCCGCCACGATGGTCGGCACGTGGCTGACACTGGTGGTGATGGCGTAGCCGAACAGGATCAATTGCAGCAGCGGCAGGCTGAGCTGGATGCCCAACGTGCGCCGGTCGCGCAAGGTCTGGATGAACTCTTTCTGGATCATGGCCCAGATGCGTTGAAACACGGATGCCTCCGGCAGGCGCGGTGCTGCGGGTGATTATAGTCCATTCTCGGCCAACCTGCTATTGGCGGCCATCTGTTTGAGGCGATCCCGTCGCACTGAGTTGCGCCATGATGCATCTTCGACGTATAATGTAGGCAACCACGGAGGCTGTATCGAATGTCCAGCATCGGCCTGTCCGACACAAGTCTCGATGCCGAACGCGTCCAGATCGAGTTGATGCGCCAGGCGCCCGCGTGGCGTAAGATGGAGTTGGTGGGGCAGATGAACGAGACCATGAGGAAAATCATCAGATGACCATACACCACTTTCAACCCACCCATTATCATAACACCCTCGGCGCGCACGAGCCGGTGCTGCACATCGCGGATGGCGACACGGTCGTCACCGCGACCGTAGACGCCTGGGGCCGCGATGCACACAACCAACAGGTGGCGGCGCGACCGAATCCGCAGACCGGGCCGTTCTACATCGAGGGCGCGGAACCAGGTGATACGCTGGCGGTGCGCTTCGACCGGCTGACGCCCAACCGCAGCGCCGGCTTCACCAAGACGCTGGTCGCGCCGAACGTGGTCGAGCCTGAATACGTGGCCGAGCTGCCGTGGCCGCCCAAAGGGGAGCGGCGGCTGGCCGAATGGTACGTGGACGCGCAGGCCGGGACCGCGACGCTGATCTCGCCGGAGACGAAGCTGGGCCGGCTCACCTTGCCGCTGGCGCCCATGCTCGGCTGCTTCGGCGTCGCGCCGGCCGGCGGACAGGCGATCTCGACCGTCACGTCGGGCGAGCACGGCGGCAACATGGACTATCGCGGCTTTGTGACCGGTGTGACCGCGTATCTGCCGGTGTTCGTGCCGGGTGCGCTCTTCTTCCTGGGCGACGGCCACGCGGTGCAGGGCGACGGCGAGATCGTCGGTACGGGGATCGAGATTTCGTTCGACGTACAGTTCACCGTGCAGGTGCGCAAGGGCAAGCGGATCGGCTGGCCGCGCGGGGAAAACGCCAGCTACATCTTCACCGTGGGGAATGCACGGCCGCTCGACCAGGCGGTGCAACACGCCACCACCGAGATGCTCCGCTGGCTGGGCGAGGAGTATGGACTGGACCCGGTCGCCGCGAGCATTCTGTTGGGACAGTGCGTGGAGTATGACCTGGGCAATATATACGATCCAGCCTATACGATGGTGTGCAAGCTGCCCAAGCGATTCCTGAAGTAGCGCTTATGGCCGTCGCGTCGGCATGGGTGTGCGCGAAGGTTCTGGGGTCGGCGTCGGCGCGATCACCGCGTCGGCCGGAAGAGTTGTGCCCGGCCCGTAGAGATAGACGGCCCGCCACGGCTGGTACTTGCTGACGAGTTCCTCTTCCTTCACCGTGCCGTCGCCATTGCGGATGGTGCGCTTCACCGTCACATCCATGCCGTTGGTCGCCCAATCCACCTGGCGGATCGTCCCCGCGGGGAGGCTGGCGTCCTCCTGATAGAGCGGCTTCTCCGGCTGGCGGATGTTGGCGATAACCGGTTTGGACACCTCCACGGTGCGGTTGGGCCGCGTGCCGTAGTATGAGAAGGTAATCCGGCCGCGGGTCGTATCTGCGCTGGCTTTGATGAGCAGGAAGTGGCCGGTGTCGTTGCGGAAACGGAAATCCACGTCCGGGGTGTAGATCGTGGCGTCCAGCCCCGGCTCGCCGTACCAGCTCACCACGTAGCCGTGCGCCCAGCGTTCGGTGATCGGGAAGCCGCCGAAGAACGCCGCTCGGAACGCCGTGGTGGACACCTGGCACACCCCCCCGCCGATCCCCACCGCGGTCCGGTCGCCCCAGATGATGAGCGACTCGATGAACCCGTTGGCCGCGGAGACGTCACCCACGGCCTGGTTGAACGAAAAGTCTTCGCCGGGCGGCACGACGACGCTGCGGAACTTGTCGGCCGCGGCGACGATGTTCTTCACTCGCTCACGGCTGGAGCCAGCAAAGTAGGTCGTCCCCTCGCTCACCAGCTCCACAATGCCCATCTCCGCAACCTTGGTGCTGTCCACTTTCGGCTGGAGGAGCTTCACCGGCAGCGAAATCTCCAGCGTGGCGCCCATTTCGGCCCCCGCAGCATTGACCACCGCCGCTTCGATGGCCGACAGCGCGGCCTTCGGGTCTAGCTCCTGGCCGACCTGGCTGGGGGACATCACCTTGACCTGTTTGGTCATCGGATCGAAATCCAACCCCGCCTCTAACGCCGGGCGGTCAATCCGCGGCGCGATTTCCTCCAGGTAATCGGCCACCTTGCCTTTGTCCACCTGCACGCTCAACTCCGCGACGCCGGCGGGGGCCAGGGTTGGCACAAAGACCAGCCACGTGCGCAAGGTCGGCCGGTCCACCTCGAAGACCTGCCGCGATTCGGCGCCCTGGGCGAGAAGGGTCACGGGCCGGGCGAGGAGCGTCCTGGCTTTGGCCGCCGCGGCATCCACCGAGGTCACGACCGGCTGTCGGTCCTCCATGACCAACTCCACCGTCCCGCCCTTGCCTTCGCGTACGAACGGCAGCAGCCGGGCGCGGGTGGCGTCCAGGTTGGCGAGCCGGCCGGACGCGCCAGGCACGGCAATCACGTCGAGACCGGAAATGGTCAGTGTGCCCTCGCGCGGCGGCACGTCTACCTCGCGGCTGATGCGTTTGAGCGCGTAGGCCAGGCGGTTTTCGTCGTAGCCGAGCGTTGGGATAATGGAGATACCGAAACGCCAGGCGTCGTATTGCGCGGACAGATCGGCGCGGAGGCCCGACCAGACCGAACTAAGGGAACTGAGGGAACTAAAGGAACTGAGGGAGGCTGTCCCCGGGCTTTGCCGGCCGATGGCGTAGGATGTGGCGGCGGTCGCGCGGGTGTCTATGGACAGGCCCAGTTCCGCGGGCGTGAGCGTCCACGCGCGCGCGCCGTCACGCACGGTAATCGGCGCGCCGGTGAAGGGCGGTAGGCCGGCGCGCAGCGTCCGCTCTGCCCCGTCCAGGGTCAGCCCGCCCAGGGGGATGCCGCCCGCCTGGACGCCTTCATAGACGCGGTCGGCGTGGCGGATTTCGTACAGGGCGATCCCGCCGACGGCTGCCACCACCGGCAAGGTGAGCAGCAGCCAAAGCAGCAGCAGCCAGATGCGCCAATGGGAACGTCGTTTGTGCATGGCGGCGATGAACTCATCACGTGCCAGGCACTTGCGAAGTGCCTGGCACGTATGCGACGATCTTGGGATTAACGGCTACCAGGCCTGCGACACGTTCCCACGGGCGTCCTGCCAGTAAGGCAGCCACAGCAGCGTCACCAGTTGCACCGCGATGTCCGTCTTCTTCGGCCGGATGGTGAGGCTGTCGAGCGTCTCATTCTGCGGGTCCATCTTGGCCTGGAGCGCGGTGATTTCGTCGTTCAGTTGCGCTTCGAGATCTTTCAACTGTTGTTGATAGGTCTCCATGTCCTCTTTAGCGCGGCCCACATCCTGCGATTGCTGCATGGAACGCCCCACCCCCCTGGCCGCGGTTGCCGCCTTCCCGATCGTGCCGACGCTCGACCGTCCCTTACCCAGGAAGGCGCTAAGGATCGTGGAGCCGAACGAGATGGCGGTTTGGACTTTGGCGGCGCTCGCCTGGGAAGCTTCCCGATCCACGGCGTCCTGAGCGTGCCGGATCTTCTCCTGCAGGGATGCCACTTTGGCGGCGTATTTCTGGCGCAGCGCCTGGACGGCTTCGTCGCGCTGCTCGCGGAACGCTTGCTGCAGCCGGACCCGGAAGTCGCGCTCCGACTCACCGGGGTTGGAGAACTTGCCTGTGGTAGGGCTGCGATAGAGGCTCAGCTTCTGCGCGCCATAGACCCAGTTGACGAAGTCACGGCTCCAGGTGGTGTAGTTCTTGGCGGAACTGGCGCCCCCCGGCAAAGGCGCAAACTGCGCGCCCGCCACGGGCGATTTCACCAGGTCGCCCAACTCGAAGCCGGCTTCCTGGGCGACCTCCCAATTCACCGCCACAGCCCCATCGGTGATCTCGGTGACGTAGGCCAGGGTTTGCGAGACCTCGGTTTTCGTCTTGGCATCGGCAAAACGTACCTTGGCGGCGCCGACCAGGTTGGGCTGGTAGGTCAGGCTTTGTCCGGCGCCCCCGCGGCCCCGCGCAGGCAGGAAGAACTGCTGGATGTCGGGCGGCAAGGTGGATTGCAGGTTGGCGGTCGGCGCGGCAGCCCGAGAGGGCGTCGGCGCTGCCACCGCGTCCTCGGTTATGGGCGCAACCGGCGCTGCCGCCGCAACGCGCCGTGGGGCTGCCACGGGCGCGGGGACCGTCTGGCGCGCGGCTTTGACGGGCGCCATCAGCGTCTTGATCTGCTGGCGGGTGAGCGGGCCGCGCAGATAGCTCATGGCCCAGCGGGTCTGGAATACCACCGGCGCCTTCAGGTTGACGTTGTGCATCAGGAAGACGCGGCTGTCCAGCGACGAGATCATCTTGTCCAGCACCGCAGTATCGGTGGCGGAGCCGGCCTCGGCCAGCGCGCTCTCCAGGCCGTCCATCAGCCGGGCCTTGTCCCGCTCGGCCTGCAGCTTGCCGATGAACCAGGTGCCGGCGTTGGTCAGCCCCTTGTAATCCAGGTCCACCGGATTCTGGGTGGTCAGCATCATGCCGACGCCGAACGCGCGCGCCTGCTTCATCAGGGTCAGCATGGGGCGTTTGCTGGGCGGGTTGGCCGTCGGCGGGAAGTAGCCGAAGATTTCGTCCATGTAGACGATGGCGCGCAGGCTGGTGGTGCCGGGCTGGGCGCGCATCCAACTGATGATCTGCTCCAGCAGGATGGTGACGAAGAACATCCGCTCGGGATCGCTCAGGTGGGCGATATAGAAGATGTTGTGCCGCGGCTTGCCGGTCGCTGAGTGGAGCATGGCGCCGATGTCCAGCGGCTCGCCGGTCATCCAGGCGCCGAAACTGGGCGAGGCGATGATGTTGTTCAGCGTCATCGCCAGGCCGAAGCGGTCTTTCTCCGGGAAGAAGGTCTCCACGTCGAAGACGCCCACCTGCCGGAATGGCGGCTTCTGCACGGCCATGATCAGCTTGGGGATATCCAGGTCTTCGCCGGCGCGCCAGGCGTTTTCCAAGATGCTGGAGAGGAGGATGTGTTCGCGGCTGCGCACGGGGTCGGCTTCGACGCCTACCAGCCCCAGCAGCGCCGACACGGTACCCTGGATCTGGTCGCGCAGCGTTTCCGACTCGGTGTCCCAGTCGAGGGTGGGGACCTTGAAGCTGGCGAGGATGTTGACCGGTAGCCCGGCCTCGGAGCCGGGGGTGTAGATGGCGAAGTCGGCCGCGTTTTTCAGCGCCTTGATGCGATCGGGGCCTTCCTCCCAACTCGCCAGGCCAGTGCGCCAATCGCCGGCGGTCTTGGCGGCGAAATCCTCCACGCTCAACCCCTTGCGCTGGGCGTCGTCGGGGTTCACCCACGGCAGGAAATCCTCAGGCCGCAGATCGGGGAAGGTGAGCAGCAGGTTGGTGATGTCACCCTTCGGATCAATGAGGATCGCCGGCACGCCATCTAGCGCGGCCTCTTCCAGCAGGTCAATGCAGAGGCCGGTCTTACCGGAGCCGGTCATCCCCACGCAGAGCGCATGGGTGACCAGATCGCGGGAGTCGTAGTTGACCGGGGCGTCGAGAAGTTTCTTGGTCTTGAGGTCGTACTCTTTGCCCAAGAAAAAGCTGCCGAGTTTTTCGATGATTGGCATGGGTTAGAACTCCTTATTTTTGCAAACGTGCGTTGATTTGTATCGCAATGATAGAGATGTCTTGCTCTGGATCACCGGTGAGCGACGAAGGTTGGATGCTGCCATCTTCATCTGATGTGAGTTTGCTCCAACTCTTCAGACGCGTTCCGCCACTCGATGGAATCCTCCCAGCCCGGATGTTCAGGCGCCTGCCCGCGCGCTAGCTGTCCCTCGAAGGTTTCCAGGGAGGTACCGTACTTGCGTTCAAAACCCTGGACCATCTGCTGAAGCAATGCCTCACGTGCAGTGGAGTTCTCTTGCAAGATCCGTACACTGCGCGGTGTCACGTTACGAGGCAACGCCGGCAATCTGGCGCCTAGAGTCATAATTCCCTCCACTCGTTCATTCGTTCAGGGGGCGCAAGACTTCCGAAGTCTCCACTGGCCTGCTGCAAGCGGGTATGCCTGCATCAGACTTCGGAAGTCTCCCCGCTTTATTGAGAAGATACCTTATGCGAACACAGGGATCGCAACCAGGCCGGCGACACGTTGATCAAGCTCGCTCAGAATCCCTTGCATCGCGTCAACCGCCTTCTCCTCGAAAAGTGGTTCGCCACACTGCTGGCACACCCACGCAGGCACATCGTCAATGATCATATGATACCCGCGTCGCGTTACGGTGTAGCTTACTTTCTTGCGCGCAAGAGTCCCCTTGCAGTAAAGGCATTCCATTTCCTTACCTCCGAGTTCTCCAATCCGATTCCCATTGTCTTGGACTGGGCACATACGCCGTGATTACTGCCAGATAATCCGGTTTGGGCGCACATACCACATGAACCGGGCGGCCATTCTCAGCATATCCGAGCATCAGACAACTGTGCCCACGCACATCTTCAGGGTAATCCTCGATCACTGAACCGTGCAAAATGACCGTCCTGACCTCTGCCGTGGAGATCATGCGCTCAGGTGCGTTCATTTGGTTGAGCGCATGGGGCAGATACAGGATGCGCTTGGTTGCGGCTCTGCGAACTTCGACCAGTATCTTCTCACCCTGGTTCGTCATAAGTTCACTCCTGATAAGAACCATGAGCGTTCAAGCGCTATCTTAGTCCAAAACAAGTAGATTGGCAAGCAAGAAGCAGGGACGTACCAGGAGCTTCAACCGCGTATGAGCAAACCGTTTATGTCCTCCAGGTTCACCCGCCGCGTTCCCTGCACCTCGCGCCGCCAACGGAGCGCCCGCGGCAACCCAACCAGCCCTGCCAGTTGCCCGCGCAGCCGCGCCCGCGCCGAGACGCCACGCCATGCCCGCAGCGCATCCCACGTCACCCGCGCCTGGCTGACCACGATGCGGCCGAAATGCCGGCGGATCAGCAAGCCGGGCATGTCCTTGGCGATAACCCAGAGCGTGTTCCGGCCCACGTAGAAGCTGGCGAGGGTGCCGCCGCCGGTCGCACTCAGGTGATGATAGAGCCGCGCCTGGGGGGCAAAAACGGCCTCCCAGCCCAGGAGTTGCAGCCGCCACGCCAGGTCAACGTCCTCCAGGTACATGAAGAGCCGCTCGTCGAACCCGCCGGCCTCTTCCCATGCCTCCCGCCGGTAGGCCACGCCCCCGCCGCATCCGCCGAAGATCGCCACATCGGCGTCATATTGACCGCGGTCAACCTCCCAGACGCCCCGGTTGCGCGGGATGCCGTCCGCGGCCATCAGGTCGCCCGCGTTGTGGAGCGTGTCGCGGCGGTCAAAGAGGAGCATCTTGGAGGCGATCGCACCGGCCTGGGGATGGGCCACGGCCGCCTCGACCAGCGCGGCCAGCCAGCCCGGCTCGACATCGGTGTCGTTGTTGAGCATCACCAGCAGATCGCCCCGCGCCACGGCCGCCCCTGCGTTGCAGCCGACCGCCAGCCCGCTGTTGCGCGCCAGGCGGACGATCTTCACCTCGGGATAGTTAGCCTGTACGAAAGCCACCGAGTCATCCGTCGAGGCATCGTCCACCAGGATCACTTCCATGGCTAAGGCTGAGGCTGAGGCTGAGCCGATCTCAACCTCAACCTTGACCTCACGTCCGTCGTCCGCCAGCACGGTCTGCGCCCGCAGCGCGTCCAGGCAGGGCGCAAGAAAGCGCAAGCCATTATAGTTGGGGATGACGACGCTCGCGATCACCTTGTCACCCCGTCACCTTGTCACCCTGTCCGGTTGGTCGTTCGTCAGCCAACCACGCCACATACGCCGCCAGCGCCTCACGCCACGGCCGCATCGTGATCCCCAGGCTGGCGCCGGCCGTATTCGCCAGGATCGCGTGCAGCGGCGGCCGGGAGGGACGCAACCACTCGGCGCTGAGGATCGGCGTGACCGGCGCGGTCAGCCCGGCCAGGCGGACGATCTCCGCGGCGAACTCGTAGCGGGAGCAAAAGCCGGCGTTGGTCAGGTGGTAGATGCCGTAGTGACCGGTGGCAGCCAGCGCCGCGATGGCCTGCGCCAGATCGGGCGCATAGGTCGGGTTGCCGAACTCGTCGGCCGCGACGCGCAAAGCCCCGTTTTTCGTCGCCGCGTCCAGAATTTTCGTGACAAAATTGACGCCCCCCGGCCCGAATAGCCAGGCGATCCGCGCGATGTAGAACCGGCCGCCGGTCAGGTTGCACACGATCTGCTCTCCGGCCGCCTTGCTGCGGGCGTAGACGCTCATCGGGCTGGGGCGATCCCACTCGCGATACGCGTCGCGCTGCGTGCCGTCGAAAACCTCGTTCGTGCTGATGTAGAGGAGCGCCGCGCCGGACTTCTGCGCGCCTAACGCGACGTTCTGCGTGCCCACCGCGTTGACGCGAAACGCCATCTCCGGGTCGCGCTCGCAGCCGTCCACGTCGGTGTACGCGGCGCCGTGTACCACCAGGTCGGGATGGAAATCGGCGATGCAATCCACGATGTCCGGTTGGGTGATGTCATCGCAGGGGAGATCCAGCTTGAGAAGCTCGTGCTCCGCGAAAGCTGCCACCAGTTGGCGACCCAGTTGGCCGTTGTGGCCGGTGATGACGACGCGCATGTGAACTCCTTCTAGCGAAACAACTCATCCAGTTCGCGCCGGATTTCCGCCAGCGCGACATCCTCTTCGGCCGTGGCCGAGGCGGGGCTGCCCACCAGCGGCACGAAACGCACTTCGCCCAGAAACTCGCGGCGCAGCTTGCCCCTGGTTTTCACCAACAGCCACAACGTCTGTTTCCAAATGGTCTCGCCCACGGGAATTACCAGGCGGCCGCCGTCGCCCAACTGGGCCGCCAGGGCCGGCGGCACGTCGGGCGATGCGGCGGTGACGATGATGGCGTCGTAGGGGGCATGTTCGGGCCAGCCTAGCCGGCCATCGCCGGTCTTGATCTGCACTGGATAGCCCAAACCGTGCAACCGCTCCTCGGCGGCCCGGGCAAGCTCCGGCAGCGTCTCCACGCTCCAGACGTGCGGCGTGATGTGCGCCAGGACGGCGGCCTGGTAGCCCGAACCGGCGCCGATCTCCAGCACGCGACTTGCGCGGGTCAGGCGGAGCGCCTGGGTCATCAGCGCCACGATGTAGGGTTGCGAGATCGTCTGGCCGTGGCCGATGGGGAGCGGGATGTCCTCGTAGGCCGCCTCGCGATGCTGCGGCGGCACGAACAGATGCCGGGGCACGGCCGCGATCGCGGCCAGCACAAGCGGATCGGTCACGTCGGGCCAATGCGGCGGCCAGCGGTCAGGACGAGATGAGGCATTCACGGCCTTGCCTCTTGCGCCAGTTTCGCCCAGATGCCGGCGACCTGGCCCTGCCGGAACACCTCCCCGGCGACCCACGTCTGGCCGACTGCGGCCAGATGGAAGCCGTCGTCCTCAAAGGCATCACCGGGAGCACCCGAAGCCAGTTGGATCAAGGTCACGGCCCCGGCCGCGGCGCGTTCGCCGATGATCCGATTGTAGACAGGGTAGGCATCGACACGCATCTGAACCCCCTCCGTGGACGCGCCGGCCAACGGCGTCATGGTCAGCAAGACCGGCCGCGCCCCGATCAGACGCGTCTTGGCGACCAGCGCATCCAGGGTGTCCCCAAACCCTTGCGGCGAGGTGCGCGGCTGGGGCGAGCCGGCCGCCTCCGGCCGCGGCGCGGATAGCCAACCCAGCCGGCGGCCCACGCGCTCGCCCCGCTGCTTGATCGCCCGCCACAGATAGCTGCGCGCCAGCCCGGCCGGCACGCCGGCCTCGAACCAGCGATCCATGCCGTAGCGGACGGGGTTGCAGTCGTTCAAGCCGAAAGCAATCAAGACCAGTTGCGGGCAGGCGGCCGCGACATCGCGCTCGAAGCGGGCGTAGCCGAGCGGCGCCGTGTCGCCGGACACGCCCGCGTTGACGATCCGCCAGCTCACGTCAGGGTAATTCCTGCGCAAATGCCCGCCCAACGCCGCCGGCCAGGCCGTGGCTGGGTCGCCCGGCGCGCCGGCCGTAATCGAATCGCCCAGGGCCACAATCGTTGTCTGTCCGGACGCCCGCGCGACTGGCGACAAGATCATTCGCCGGTAGCGTGCGCGCAAAATCAACTCGGCCGCGACCCACGCGGCGGCCGCTCCCAGGATGATCGCCAGCCATCGCGAGAACACAGGTTGCATATCAGGTGGGGCTATTCTACCACGAAAAACGAAAAAACGCGAAGGACGCGCGCCTGCGTGTCCGTGCTTCGTGATCTTCGCGCCGCTGAGCGCCTCTGTGATCCCAACCCCCTCGCCCGCGATTCGCCTCGATTGGCCGCCGGTTGGCCACTATCCCGCCTCCGGGTGCATTTCATTCTTGAGGCACGCCGTTTGCCTTGTCATGCTGAGGCCCGTCGTTTGGGCCGAAGCATCTCGCTTGCCGGCGCGAGACCCTTCGCTGGCGTCTCGCCGCTGCATACTTTGACTGGTAGACCCGCTCAGGGTGACAGACGCGCCCCAAACGTGAAACGCCCCCGCCTCCGCCGACATTGACACTCCCGTCCCACAGTGCTACAATCCATGTCAGGATGGCGCAGTATCCTAAAGAGAGGTGTGGGGCGCATGGACACAACATTGGTCGTAAGAACCAACATCCTCCCAGGTCGAAGTGTACGTATCCGCGTGCCGGAAAGCGTTCCGCTTGGGCCGGCGAACATCACGTTGGTGATTACACCCGAGCAGAAAAGCACCCCTGAGCCTGGCGGCACGGCCGCTGAACTGGCTCGCTCGCCGCTCTTTGGCCTCTGGGCCGACCGGACCGACATCGTAGACAGCGTAGCTTACGCCCGCGAGTTGCGCGCCCAGGCCGAAAGGCGCAGCCGTGACTAGTACATCTCGGCTGAGTTCAGCCTAGGGTTAGGCCGCCAGGGCCCGACCCTTATAGGTCCATTTGAAGGGCTTGGCCATGGTACGGTTGAAGTACTCGATGAAGGCCAGCACTTTGGCCTTCAGATGCTCAATGGA
>JAPLHB010000112.1 GCA_026389845.1 Chloroflexota bacterium | reverse complement strand
GGCTTTCGGCCTGCAACTTAAGCTGCAAACCATGACTCACGCCAACGCACCGTAGGCGTCACGCGCCTGCCAACTGGACTATCGCTCATATCGTCGTTTCGCGCTCATCTGGGGATACCCACCCGTGTCGGGTAATGAGTTGCCAATCTCTGGATATGCTATCCCATTCATGATAGTTTAGCCACCCTGTTGTTAACGGGAGCGCACAACGCCACGCGGTTCACCTGCGGCTGCGCCTCACAGCCTCACGCGGCCCACAGCGCGACCGGCGCAGTCGTCAGGTGGAAGCCCGAGTTAGGCCCGCCGCGGCGAAAGATGCCCGATGCCCGTCCGTTATTCACTGAAATGCTTACTGTGGCGCTTGGTTATCGGTGCAATAGCTACCCCCTGACGTCTTGTGCTCCTCGGCACACCATGACATCAGAATGGGATGCGAGGATTGAGCTCATGGAGGATGTTCTCCATCCGCTCCTGAATCATCGGCGTGAACTCGGGATGTGTCAGGATGTAGAGTCTTTCCTCCCTGATGGCCTTGAAGACATGGTCGGTCACTTCTTGGGGCGACATGCCCACCTCCACTGCTGCACGAAACGCTTCCCACGTGGCCTGTAATTCGGGACTAACCGGAGCCGGTTCGTCCTGCAAGTCAACAGGCCGATTCCGTGCCGAGCTCATGATTTGGGTTTGCACCCAGCTAGGACAGAGAACCGACACCTTGACGCGCGCGTTCTGTTGCGCTAACGACCGGTACAGATTCTCAGAGAGGGCCACAACGGCATGTTTAGTGACCTGGTAGGGTGCGCTGGGATGGTATGCGATCAGTCCCGCGATAGAGGAGGTGTTGACGATGTGGCCCTCATCGTGCTGGGCCAGCATGATCGGGGTGAACACCTTGACCCCGTAGATGACCCCCCACAGGTTGACGCCCATCACCCATTCCCAGTCGTTCCAGGTGCTGTCCCAGACAGAAGAACCTGCGCCAACACCGGCGTTGTTGACAAGCAGGTGCACTCCGCCAAATGCGTCAAGCGTTCTTTGCGCCAGGGCTTCGACATCGCTCTGTTTGGCGACATCGGTTGGCACGCTGATCACGGTTGCGCCGGTGGCCTTCAACTCAGCTTCGACCTTGGTGAGGTTCGCTTCGTTGATACCTGCCAACACAACCTTCATACCCTCCTGCGCGCACCGTTCAGCGATAGCCCGACCGATCCCGCTCGCCGCGCCCGTGACGACCGCCACGCGATCCTTGAATTCTTTCATGTTCGCCTCCTGCAGATCTTGGCACAACGTTCGGATACACCTGCGGCTGCGCCAGCGAGCCTCCCGCGGCCCACAGCGCGACCGGCGCAGCCGTCAGAGCCTGTCCCTTCGTGCCTGAGGGCAAGCTCTGAGCCTGTCGAGCTATGCGTGCACCGCTTTCGTAAACGCCTCGGTGGCCCACTGATTGATGCTCTTGCCGCTGACCTGCGCGGCGGCCGCCACCGCGGCATGGACTTCAGGCGGCACGCGCAGCATGAGCTTGCCGGAGTAGGGCTTCTGAGGGGCGCGACCTGGCTTCGCGCAAGTCTCCAGATAGTCTGCCACTGCCTCCTCAAAGGCAGCGCGCAGTTCTGCCACCGACTCGCCGTGAAAACCCACCACATCCTTGATGCCGGCGATATGGCCGATGATGCACTGATCTTCGTCGCTATACTCAATCCGAGCTGCGTATCCTCGATAGATCATCGTGTTCATGGCTTGATCCTACCTGTTCCAAAAGAGGACTGCTGCTGCGGTTTGAGCCGTGGTAAACGGCACTTGGTAGTTTGGACGGCCTAACGGCCTCGGCGTCAGCCGCCGCGCCCACCGAACACACCACCCTACTCGAACCCACCGCCGCGGGCGCGAGTCGGCTGCACGCGCTTGTTAGGCACGCCGATGTCTCGATCTCCCCGCCGCCTTCTTTGCTCAGGCCGCAGAATGTCCGTCCATATGTATGTTATGCCCTTAAGCAGGATCGCGGTTCCCAATAACATTACCATCCGAATCGGTCTTCAGTATGCCTCTGGAGAAGTCAAGAATTACCAACGGATTGTTCCACGGATCATGTAACATCGCATAGAGACCAACTTGGATTTCAAACGGTCCAGTTACTAGCTTACCGCCTGCGTTTGTGATTCGCTCGATTGATTTTGGAACAGACTCGACCAGAAAATAAGTTTCAATAGGATGACTGTCAGTATGCAACACAATCTCGGCATCAGAATCGGGCAGACGCAGCCCAGCGGCATGGGTTCCTTCACGCCAAATAAGTTGATGCCCCAATTCTCCGTAGAATGCGATTGCCGAATCGAGGTTCTCAACTGGCAGGCTATAGCAATCAAGTTTGCGAAAGAGTGGGTCTGGTGCGTCTTCAGTCTTTGATTTTGAACTCAATCCACTTTCCTTACTTATTGTATGTTTTCTAGTGCCTAACGGTATGGCTCAGCGGCAGCGGCGGGACTGAGGAGACGCCGCTATCATTATCGCACCTTTTCTAGCCGGGTGCATACCTTTAGCGGCGGAGCCGCTGTCCGCTGGAGCCCGTGTTGGGTGGCTTTATTCGGGATAATCACCTAAATCGAATTGGATTCGAACACATTCTTGCGTTCAACTACTATCAAAATGGTCGCCAGTACGGCGTATCCCAGCGACATCCATCCTATGAGGTTCAATAGGTCTATCTTAACGAGTGCTACCAAGAAGTTGGACAGAAAATGAATCCATATCGGGATCGACAGGTTCCCCTGGCGGTTATAGAACACAGCCATTATGACTGAAAGCGAGATTACCATGATGAGGAAGTACACGATGTAGAGGACGAGATTGTTTCCCGTGTATCCTAACGTGAACCATACCGGCAAATGCCAGAATCCCCACACAATTCCTACCAGCAGGGCCGATACCAGCAATGAGTGTCGTGTCTGGAATTCCCTCAGCAGGAAGCCGCGCCACCCCAGTTCCTCTCCTGTCGCTCCGCTCGTCAATTGAACCACCAGCGCCAGCATGGCCGCCGGCAGGCTTATCAGGGTTAGGGAGTTCACTCCTTTTCCAGAGGTCCATAATTGAGCGGCAACCGCAAAAGCGTAAATTCCCGCCTGAAGGCACAACAATAGGACAAAAGTGAGCGGGTTGACTCGAACGGAGAAATTGCGCTTCAGGAACTCCCCCAGCCTTTGGCCCGGATACAACTGCCGGAATAGGACAAGCACGGCTAGGGTGGGACTCCAGGCGCTGATGTTCTTGGCGATGATCTGCAGGGAAAGCGGCGCCTTGGCTTCGATGAGCAAGCCAGCCAATACAAACAGAACCCCGGACAGGGCACCAGTTACAGCAAGGTAGCGAATCACTTTACGTCTTGACGATATTTCCATTCATGCCGTCCTCATTTATAACTATGTCGGCCTAGCCAGAAGCTATTGGCATCTTTGCTCTGGCCACCCAACGACCCGGGGTTCACCTGCGGCTGCGCCATCGAGCCACCCCCAACCCACAGCGCGACCGGTGCAGCCGTCAGATGGAAGTCAAAATGCTAGGCAGCCCATGGCAGACGGCTGCCCTAATCGCCGCAGGTTGGCACACGCTGGCGGGTGATCACAGAGCGCACCATGTCTCCATCTTTATGTCGCTCCGAAGCTTCGTGGTACCGGTTCACCTCGGAGTTTCAAGGACTGCCGGTATTCCGCAGCATCGGCTAATCGCGCGAACTCAACCGGCTTGTTGAAGTTGTTCTTTACCACCATTTCGATCTCGTCCAACGTGACATGGAAGAACTCGCGGCGTCGGTTGATCATATTGAGCTTGCGTCGGTTGAATGCTTCGTGGAGGGCGGTTTCGAGTGCAGGAGCATCATCGCTGAAAATCATTGCATGAATATCGAAGTCGAACGGAACCGACGAATCTCCGAGCTCATCGATCCGTTCCTTCGGTTCCAGGCGTCGCGTCACGCCGATTTTGTATACATTCTCGCCAAAGGCTCCGATGTTGGAGATGATGTAAACGTAACCTGCGCGCGTGTTCTGTTCGCGGTTTTGAATATCCAACTTGTCTCTTTCAACTCCCGCCAACTTCTGCTGGATACTCGCCTTCTCACGTTCGAGGGCCTTGCGTTCCACATCATCTGTCGCTTGCTGGAGGCGTTGGTCAAGTGCTTCAAGAGCCTGGTTGAAGTGTTTCTCTTCCTTAGCCAGCTTCAGCTTCATGTCCTCGATTTCCTTCAGCAGCTTTGCCTCCTCGCGCATTTGTTCGCGGAGTCGCTTCTGCTCCTCTTTCTCCTGCTGCTTCTTGACCTGATATTCGTAGCAGAGGTACAGTTCCTGCAATTTCAGATTAAGGTACTCGTTCGTAATCGAGATGTTCATCCTCTGCGTCAGGTTGTTGAGGATTTCGTATGCCTTACGGATCTTCTTCTCGATCGCCTCGATGTTACTGAACTTGAGATCAACGATGCTCGCGTCACACTCGTTATTGAATGAGCGCAGGACCAGCTTGGTGTAATCGCGGATCATGCGCTCGCCTTCTTTTTGACTGTTGTTCATTGTCACGTTAGTCGGACACGATGCAGCCTTGCCAGCTTTGATCAGTGCCGCCTGGCGCTCTCTGATTTGGTCCAACTTGACTTTGTACTGCTCCGAATTCTGAAGCTCGTACCGCGGCTTGTAGAAGCCGAATGATTGAAGTAATATTTCCTCATCCAGGATCACAATTTCATTCCGTTTGGTAGCTATCTGGGCATTTAGCTCATTGATTTCCTGATCCAACGCTTGTTGCTTCTTTTGAAGGCTCGCTTGGAAACTCTCAAGCTCTCGCCCCCCTTTAGCCTTCTGTTCTTCCAGTTCACGCTCGGCTTTGGCCTTCTGTTCCTGCGAGTTAAGAATAGCCTGCTGCAACTCGTGCAGATTCAGCCTACCAGTCTCGGCCATAAGGGTCTTCAAATCATCGCGCTCTTTCCGAGTCTGTTCAAGCTCGGCCTTGATCTTGTTGACTTGCAGAGCATCTAGGATTGACATAGTCTTTTCTCTCCTGGCGTAGAAAGCAGCCAAGTTCCTCACGGGACTCTGGCGGCGATGATCTGACTTGAGCGGTTTATTCTCCGCACAGCGGTTTGGGGTTCACCTGCAGCTGCATCTCACAATCTCCCGCGCCCCACAGCGCGACCGGCGCAGCCGTCAGGTAGAGGCCTGGGTTAGGCCCGTAACCCTGCACCGTGCCCATCACCCCACCGCCAGCCCACAGACCCGCCCGTTGCAACCGCCTGCCGCAAGGTGGGGCACCGATTTGTTATGCTGTGACACGCAGCGAGAACAACTGAAAATCCGACTGGGTCAGTATCTCATTGAACTCCAATTCGGGTGCATTCTCCAGGTTAAGAAGAAACATGAGTCCGTATATATCGATCACGAAAGGCGTACCTTCGAGTGTGTCTTGATATGCGATATGCACTTGCGGGTGAGGCCTGCTGACCATACGCATCAGTAGGTTGTTTGTGACGCCTTGCCCTGTTCGAATAAACTCTCTGGCGGCATCATACTTGCTACTGCAAGCCAGTTCACGCCCCTGTGAAAGCGCAACTGTCCCAAGTGCAATCTTATAAAGCGCCCTGCCCAACAACACCGGGTTGAACTTCCTTCCTCTCGTATCTATTCTGAACGAGTACCAGTTGTCTCCAAGATGCTTTTTATCCTTGATGCGCGCCGTCTTATCCTTTGCAATGATAGTAATATTGCGAGGGCCTGTCCTTCTCATGGATAGGTTTTGGAAATTCGCTTTTGGAAGCTTGCCTTCTTTTGTATATGGCACAAACTGCACTCGGAGGAATGCGACAGGGCCAAAGTTGATGAGTGCTTCATCTAAGCCAGATAGAACTTCGTTGTTGCATCTATCGCACACGTGACCTTTGGGCAGGACCAATTCATCATTGCCTAAAGACTCCGGGAAGATATGTTCCTCCGACATGAAACTACCTGTGGTTGTCAGGCAGTAAATACATCGAGACTCCGCAACGGATCGCTCGCCATGCAAGGCTTTGTATTTCGCGCTTTGCTCCACACGCGAGACTAAATCGAAAATCGTGGACGCTAGTGCGAAGCCCGCTAGAGTGTATTCATAAAACTGATACCAAAACAGTGGCCCGATCACGGGCATATCTACCAGGCCCTGTAGATATCTTCGTGCCTCATCTTTGTTGTCGAAATACTCACCTTCGGAAAGGACTTGGTAGATTCTCTCGGCCGTGAGATCCTCACCGTTGATATTGACCCCGAAATGGCCTTTGCTCAACCTTTCAAACAATGCTTCAACATGAGTAGTAATCTCATTAGAGACTTCGTCTGCGAATTGCCCTTGCAAAGTTGCCCACGTTTTCTTGTGATAGAGTGAGTCCGAAGGATTTAGAAAGCGGCGCATCAGAACGACAAATCGCACGGTTGCTTCCTCATCAGGAATCTTACTTTCTGCATAAAGGTTATTCCCATCGAAGTTGATCTGAAGACTGAAAGAGCCTTTGCCGGCCAACCCTGAGTACGCCTCAGTCACTTTGTGGTAATGTCGCTTGAAGTCTCTAAACATAGTTGTGGAAGCTACTCCATTCCTGTCTTAGGTACTACCCATCCCGACCGCTGGTGGGCAGCGCGCCTAACCTGTATTTAGGTGGAAACCTTCCGTCTAATCCACCGTCTACGGCATTTCGACGGAAACAAGCCGTCTAATCCCCCGAAACAGTCGTGTTTGATGAAAACTTTCCGCCTAATGCCCCCATTCGACGTTTTCGACGGACAAATACCAAACAGCAGCGATCAAACAACCGCCTATCCGCCACTCCCGCTGACAAATCCAGTATACAACCCGGCCTTGCGGATGTCAAGAGATTAATCCGGCCAAACCGGAACCACGAACAAACCAAACGGCCCGCCAGGGCATCCCGCCCCGACGAGCCGTCTGATTCAACGAACCTGCCCCGCTTCGCTCATCCGCAGATTTGCTGATTCGCAGATTTGCTGATTCGCAGATTTGCTGATTCGCAGATTTGCTGATTTGCTGATTTGCTCATCCGCTTATCCGCTGCTTCGCCTATCCGCTGCTACTTCACCCACCCCCGCGTCGCCACCGCGTCGGCCACGCGCTTGACCGCGACCAGGTAGGCGCCCAGCCGGTTGTGGGTCTTGTGCGCCAGCGCCATTTCGTGCACGGCATGGAAAGCCTTGGTCATCTTGGCATCCAGGCGGGCTTGCACCTCGTCAAGGGGCCAGTAGAAGTTGTAGGAGTTCTGCACCTGCTCGAAGTAACTCACCGTGACGCCGCCAGCGTTGCACAGGAAGTCAGGAATCACGTACACGCCGTTCTTGAACAAAATCAGGTCCGCTTCGGGGGTGGTGGGGCCGTTCGCCAATTCGCCGACGATCTTGGCCTTGATCTTGGCCGCGTTGTCGCCGGTGATCTGATTCTCCAACGCCGACGGATAGAGCACGGTCACATCCAGCTCCAGCAACTCGCCATTGGTGATGTTCTGGGCGCCGGGGAAATTGATCACGCTGCCGGTCTGGTTCTTCCACAGCAGCGCCTTCTCGTACTCGATGCCGTCCGGGTTGTAGACACCGCCCTTGGAGTCGCTGATGGCGACCGTCTTGAGGCCCAGGATGTCGCGGCCGAGTTGGTGTGCGTATTGGCCGGCGTTGCCGTAGCCCTGGATAGCAGCCGTGGCGCCCTTCAGATCAATCCCCAGCAGCTTGGCGGCCTCACGGGTGCAGTAGATCGCGCCGCGCGCGGTCGCGTCGCCGCGGCCCAGCGAGCCAAAGAGGGGCACCGGCTTGCCGGTGATGACGCCGGGCAGATGGCGACCCTTGATGGTTTCATATTCGTCCATCATCCAGGCCATGATCTGCGGCGTGGTGTACACATCGGGCGCGGGCACGTCCTTGTCTTCGCCGATGAAGTGGGCTACGCGACGCATGAAGCCCCGGCTCAGGCGCTCCAACTCGCCTTCGGACAGCATCTTCGGATCGCAGATCACGCCACCCTTGCCGCCGCCCAATGGGATATCCACCACGGAAGTCTTCCACGTCATCCAGGCCGACAGCGCGCGGACGGTATCAATCGTCTCGTCCGGGTGGAAGCGGATGCCGCCCTTGGCCGGGCCGCGCGCGTCGTTGTATTGCACGCGGAAGCCCTGGAAGACCTTATAGCTGCCGTCGTCCATTTGAACGGGGATGCTGAAGTGTAACTCGCGCATCGGCTGGCGCAGGAAGGCGTGCATGCCGGGGGAGAGCTTGAGGATCGCCGCGGCTTCGTCGAGCTGGTGTTGGGCGATCTCAAAGGGGTTCAGTGAAGACATGGGAACACTCCTTTGTGTTGATATGATGAACAGACATGGCACAGAGCGGCTTTGCCGCCCCAAGCAGGCCGAATTATACCAAATCTGCGCACGGAAACCCAAATTCGTTCCCGCTTTATTCCAGCATCCGCCGGAGGATCCTCACGAACGCTTCCGGCTGCTCCTCTGCCACGGCCGCGCCCGCCAGATCCACCGTTTCCAGGGGCGCATCGGGCCGGAAGACGGCGAACGCCTGAGCTTCGGCGGCCGCGGCGGGTGTGAGCTGCCGGCCGCAGATCATGCCGGCGACGTTCGGCAGGGCTATCAACGCGGCGCTCACGTCGTAGTTAAGATAGCCCGAAAGCCAGGCCGCGGGCGCCCATTTGGCGCCAGGTTGGTGGCAGAGGGTATAGGCGTCGGCCAGGGCTGCCTCGGTGAGCGCGCAGGGGGTCGCATAGACGCGCTGGCAGAGATAATAGGGCAACAACGCCCTGGAGACCAGTAAGTTGAACAGCGCCGTGCCGACGATCGGCGTGCGCAGCAGCGCGTAGAGCGCCGCGCCGGCCACGCGGCCGGGCACGTCCGGCGGGCAGAGGCCGGTGGGGTTGACCCATACCAGCTTGTCGAAACGCTCCGGATGCCGGGCTGCCGCGGCGATCGCGTGGGGGCAGCTTGTCCCGCTGGCGATGACGTGCACGGGGCGTCCGACCACGTCCCGGGCGAAATCGCTCCAAAGGTCAACGTACCCATCGGCCGTGTAGCGCATTGCGAGCCGTTCGGAGCGGCCGTAGCCCAACAGATCGGGCAGGTAGACGCGCCAGTGCGCGGCCAGAGGCTGGAAGACGCGGCGAAATTCGTAGCTGCCTCCAGCCAGGCCGGGCGCATGAAACAGCAGCAACGGCGGCGCGTCAAGTGGCCCGGCGACTTCGTAGTAAACGGCGCCCTCACGCCATTGGTAGAAGTGCGGCTCGCCCTCCACCCAGCGCGGCGTCGGCCCGACGTTCCAGCGGACGTGGTCGTTGATCGCCGCCAGCAAGCCCAGCGCCGCTCCAGTGCCCATCACCAGCTTGACCGATCGTTTCATCGCTTGACTCCTTGTCCTGAAAATAGCCGCAACTGTCACCCCTTCGCTGCACTCAGGGCAAGCTCTGAGCGGGTTGGTCCCGTGAAGTGCGTTGCGGCGCGAATCCAGCGAAGGGTCTCTTGCGACGCGAGATGCTTCGCTGGATTCTCGCCGCTGCGAACTGTGATTCGTTAACCCGCTCAGCATGACATTTTCATGCGCCGTGGCGTCGCGCGCGGCATGTGAACTTCGCTGAAATCTCAGGCAGGCCACAGGGAATGGATCCCCGTCCACGCAAAATAAAGACCGAACACCAACAGAAAGGCACCGCAGATCAGGAGCACCGCCCGGTAGCCCCGCGGCCCGATCAGCCCGCGACCCGAGGCGACCAGCAGGCTCAGGCCGCCCAGCCACACCAGGTCAATGAGCCAGTGGGTGAGCGCCAGCCCGCCCACGGTCAGCGGCCCCAGCGCCAGGCCCATGACGCGGCCGATGTAGACTGCACCCAACGTGGCCCACCAGAGCGACCAGTACGGGTTAGCCACGGTGACGGCAATCCCGCCCGGCACGTGGCCGAAACGCAACAGCGCCGGCGCCGGCCCGGTCGCCGCCCCGGCTATACTTGCCCTGGAAATGCTACGGTTTGTCACTCTGAGCGGGTCTACCGGCCAAAGTGCGTCGCGGCGTGACACCAGCGAAGAGTCTCGGTCGTCGAAAAGAGATGCTTCGCTGGGATTTCGCCGCGGCGAACGTTGATTCGTTAACCCGCTCAGCATGACATTTTCATGCGTCGTGGTGTCGCGCGCGGCATGAACATCTGCCCTGAGCGCAGTCGAAGGGGTCAATTGCCCCCGCCACGAGCCCACCACCAGTCCGTAGCCCATCCACAGCAGCACGGCCGCGCCGATGATCCCGATCAACCCGCCGACGAGCGGCTGCTTGAGCCACGCGCCCAGCCCGTAGGCGATGGCGAACACCAGCGGGATCTCCACCAGCGCGTGACCCAGGGCCAGGCGCGTCCCGGCCCAGCGTCCCACCCGCGCGCCTTCGCTGATAGCGAGCGCGGTCAACGGGCCGGGCGAGAGCGCGCCGGAGAGGCTGATGAGCATGAAAGTGGCGTAGAGGACGACAAGTTGGCTGAGCATGGCAATGTTGGATGGATGACGTAGTGCGTGGTGCGTATTCCGTAGCGCGGCGCAAATCACACGGCAAGACTACGGACCACGCAATACGCACCACGCGCTTTAGCGAGCCATATTTTCTAGCAGGAACCTCGTCGCCGTCGTCGCCAGCAGCGCCACGCCGATCGGCAAGGCCCGCTCATCGAAGTCGAAGCGCGGGTTGTGGTGAGGGGCGTTCAGGCCCAGCTCGACGTTGCCGGAGCCGAGCAACATGAAGCACGCCGGCACGACCTTTTGGAACTCCGAGAAGTCCTCCGAGACCATCAGCGGCGCGTGCCAGGTGACGGCCGTCGGCCCCACTACCTGGACGGCCGCGGCGCGGGCCGTTTCGGCGGCGGCTGCATCGTTGACGACCGCGGGGGCCACGCTCTTGACGGCCAACTCATACTGCGCGCCCATGCCGGCGGTGACGCCATCCAGCAGCACCCGCAGCCGGGTCAGCACGGTCTCGCGGACGGCCGGGGAGAAGGTGCGGATGGTGCCTTGTAGCTCTACCGTTTCGGCGATCACGTTGAACGCCGTGCCCCCGTGTAGCGTGCCGATGGTCAGCACCGCGGTTTCCTGCGGATCCACGTTTCGGCTGACGATGGTTTGGAGCGCGGAGAGCACCTGGCCGGTCACAGCGATCGCATCCACCGTCTCGTGCGGATGCGCGCCGTGACCGCCCTTGCCGCGTACCACGATGCGCAGGATGTCGGCCGCGGCCATCAGCGGGCCGGCCTGGGCCACCACTCGACCCATCGGGATCATATTCCACAGGTGGAGGGCGAACGCCGCGGCGGGCTTGGGGTCGGCCAGCGCGCCGTCGGCGATCATGGCGGCCGCGCCGCTCCCGCCTTCTTCGGCCGGCTGGAAGACGAACAGGACGCGGCCCGGCAGCTCGGCCGCGTGACGGGCCAGCAGCGTCGCCGTTCCCAGGCCGATGGCGATGTGGCCGTCGTGGCCACAGGCGTGCATGGCGCCGGGGGTTTGCGAGACGTAGGGTGCGTCGCTGATCTCTTGGATGGGCAGCGCGTCCATGTCGGCGCGCAGCATCACCGTGGGGCCGGGGCGACCGCCTTGCAGCAGTCCCACCACGCCGGTGCGACCGACGCCGGTGCGCACCTCGTAGCCAAGCTCGCCGAGGGTGCGCGCGACCACGCCGGCCGTGCGGATCTCCTGGAAGCTCAACTCCGGGTGCTGGTGCAGGTCGCGCCGCCAGGCGACCAATTGGCCGCGCAAGGCGTCGGCTTCGGAGCGATAGTCAGGTAAGATCATGGTATTTTCTCGTTTGTCACGTTTCCCGCAAGCCGCCGTAACACCAGGGTGTATTCCAGAGCACCAGCGGCGTCTCACGACGCCGGATGCCGGCGCCGGTCACTTCGCCCAGCAGCAGGTGATGGTCGCCCGGCGTGGGTAGCTCGGCGGCCAGGCGGCATTCGAGCCAGGCCGCCGCGTCGGTGAGCAGCAGACAACGGCCTGGCCCGCTACGGAACGCATATCCCGCCAGGTCTGCCGGCTCACCCGGTATCGCCAAGTGCGCGAAGAACTGTTCGGCCAGCGCCTCTTGCTCCGTGCCGAGGATGTTCACGGCAAAACGGTGCGCCTGCCGCACGGCCTGCGCCAGATGCGAGTTGCGGCGCAGGGCGACGAGCACCAGCGGCGGCTGGAACGACACCTGACTGATCCAGGAGACCGTCGCCGCGTGAAGCGTGTCTTCCACGCAGGCCGTCAGGACGTATAGCCCGTTGGAGAGCATCCGCAGTGCGTCGTTGCGCACGTCGGTGGACTGAGTAGGCGTGACTGGCGTCATGGTCAATCCCTCCTGTTAGCGAATGGGCGAATCAGCGAATCGGCAAATCAGCAAATCAGCGAATCGGCAAATCAGCAAATCAGCAAATCAGCAAATCGGCAAATCGGCAAATCGACAAATCAGCAAATCAGCAAATCAGCAAATCGGCAAATCGGCAAATCGGCAAATCGGCAAATCGGCAAATCGGCAAATCGGTGAATCAGCGAATCAGCGAATGGAGGTGCAAAATCATCGCGTCACCCTGTCACCTTGTCGTCGCGTCACCCTGTCACCCTGCACCGTGTCACCCCGTCACCGTGTCACCGTGTCACCCCGTCACCGTGTCACCTTGTCACCCTGTCACCGTGTCACCCGCCATAGTGCCAGGGCGTATCCCGTAATGCTAACGCCGCGACGCCGGGGGTGTGTACGCTGCTGGCGGTGACGCGACAGATGAAAATGGCGTGGTCGCCGGTCTGGTTAGCTTCCTCGGTCACCTCGCACTCCAGCCAGGCGGAGGCCGCGTCGAAGATCGGCGCGCCGTTTGGGCTGAGAGTGAAGTGGTAGCCGGCGATCTCGTCTGGGCCGGACTGGTTGACCTTGAAAAAGGCCTTCGCAAAATCGGGCTGGTCAGCGCCGACGACGTGCAGGGCGAACCGCCGGCTGGCGCGCACCGCTTCGCAGATCGCCGTGCCCTTGCGCATGCCGACGGCCACCAGCCGCGGCTCGAACGACGCCTGCGTCACCCAACTGATCGTCGCCGCTCGCGGCCCCTCGGGACTGGGCGCCGCGGCCACGTACAGACCGTAGGTGAAGAGGCGGAGAATGTCTTTGGTGGGATCGGACATGGGAACCTCGTGATGCGTGATGCGTGTTGCGTGATGCGTGTTGCGCGTTGCGTGTTGCGCGTTGCGTGTTGCGCGTTGCGCGTTGCGCGTTGCGCGTTGCGCGTTGCCATCTGCCAACCGCGAGCTATTGCCAAGAATCGCAGTACCGCAAAACTCGCGATTGTCACCCTGAGCGAGTCAGTCCCGTGAGGTTCGTTGCGGCGCGATTCCAGCGAAGGGTCTCGTCTTGGGGCGAGAGATTCTTCGCTTGCGCACGCCGTCGCGAGAGGTTCGGGGCAAAGCCGCTCAGAATGACAGACAGTCAGTAGCGACTTTTGCGCTATCGCCAAGAATCCAGCAGCCCTGCGTCCAAAAACGGGTTGCTTCGTCGCTCCTCGCCGACGGTGCTTGCCTCGCCGTGGCCTGGGAGCACGGCGTAGTCGTCCGGCAGGGTCAGGATGTGCGCCCGGATGCTGGCGAGCAGCTTCGCCGCGCTGCCGCCGGGCAGGTCGGTGCGGCCGATGCCGCCGGCGAAGAGCGTGTCGCCGGTGAAGGCGCGCCGGCCGGTATGATCCACGAAGGTGACGCCGCCGGGCGAATGGCCGGGCGTATGTCGCACCTCCAGCGCTACGTCGCCGGCGGTAATGACCTCGCCCGCAGCCAGGTCGCCCGCAACTTGGGGCGGCTCGCCGGGGTCGTAGCCCATCCAGGCCGCGGTGGTCCGTTGCATCGCGGTCAGCAGCGGCCGGTCGGCCGGGTGAAGGTAGAACGGCGCGGCCGTGACTTTCTGCAACTGCCGGCCGGCCAACAGATGATCGAAGTGGGCGTGCGTGGCGATGATCTTTGTCAACGCCAGCCCGCCCCTTTGCAGCGTCCGTAGGATCGCTGGCGCGTTGTCGCCCGGGTCAATCACGATAGCCTGCCGCGTGCGCTCGCAGCCCAGCACGTAGCAGTTGACTTCCAGCGCACCGACGACGATGGTTTCGAGAATCATGTCTTCACTCTATTTTCTTCACCACCTTCACCGTCCCCAGATACGCCGTGCCAGCCTGGGTGGCGACGTCGGGCAGCAGCGCCAGGCTCAGGCGATAGGTGTCGGGGGGGAGATCGTCCGGGAGCAGTAGATCGTGTTCGCCCCGGACGACTTCGCCCTTCTGCCAGAGGGGAGTGGCGTAGGACGCGCTGACCAGGGGCGCTTCCAACTGGGCCACCGCCCGGCCGCTGGCGTCGTTCAAGGTCAGGTCGAACCACCAGTCGGCGCGGGGCTGGACGTTGGCCTGCCAGTAGAAGGTCAAGTGCAGGCGGTCGCCGGGAGTGAGCGCCGTGTCGGGCACGTGGCCGAAGCCGCGTTTGTAGCGATCGTGGCCCAACAGAGTGATGCCGCCGAAGTCGAACTGCTGGTTGTAGAGCATGTTGAGCGCGGCCAGCGGGGGCGACGAGGCCGCGCGCGCCACGGTGATCGGCGGCAGGCTGATGAAATCCTTGCCGTCCGACAACTTCAGCCGCTCGCCCGTGTCGCGGTCATACAGGCCGATGATCCGCCGGTAGGTGCCGGGCGGCGTGCCGAGTGGGATGAGCAGACCGTGGTTGTCTTGAATCACCTCGCCGGCGTCCCAGGTGTCAGTCGGCCGGCTGTCGCCGGCTGGCTCCGAGTCGCGCTGTGCGATCACCTGCTCGCGCGGATCGAGCAGTTGTAGGAACACTTTGTAGCGCCGCACCAACTGCCGCTCAGCCTGCCACAGCAGTTGCAGTTGCGTGACCTGGCCGGCCGTCGGCGCCAGGTTCCAGCCGCGATAACCGAGCAGCACAATGCCGGCGCTGAACCGCTGCCCCAGGTCATCCACCGCCTCGTCCGGCGGCCGGCGTTCCGGCATCACATACACGGCCAGCCGTACGTTGCCGCGCCACTGGTCGAGGGTCTTGTAGCCGTGGTTGTCCATCCAGGTTTCGATCAGCCCCTTGGGATCGGCCTCGGCGGTGGCCCAGTAAACGGCGTAAATCTTGTCGTGGCTGAGCAACCGGTCAAGCTCCTGGAGGGTCTCTTCCGGGCGGATGGGGCGCTGGCGAGGCAGGGGATAGATCGGCAGGTCGCCGCGGTAGTAGTAGTTGAAGACCTCACTTTGGCCCGGCGCGTCCAGCAAGATCGCGTCACCGGGATGTGCGGTGGCCGCGATGAACTGGACGATGCCGCGGTAGTCGTCGCGGGCGACGGCTGGATCGGTGTAGTAACGGGCCAGGGTGACGCCCGACAGTCCGCCGACCAGCGCGAGCGCGGCCACGATCCAGCCCGCGCCCAATACACCCCGCAGCCAGCCCCAGGTGGTCGCCAGCCGGCCGCTTGCCTTGGGCAATGGGGATGCCCGGAGGCCGCCGGCCAGCGCCAACACGCCCCGCGCCAGCAGCAGCGAGTAAGCCGGGCTGGCGATCAACAGGAACTTGAGATAAGCGTCGCGAAACAGTCCGAAGCCCAGGATCAGCACCAGGGGCGCGGCGGTCCAGGCTGCGGGGATGGCCCAACGCAGCCAGCCCAGACGCTGCCCCCGCGGCCAGGCCAGGAGGCCGATGATCGCCAGCGCCGGCAGGCTCCACATCCACCAGAGGCCGGCCTGGTCTCGGGCGATCGGCCCCAGGCCAAGTATTGCCAGCGAGATCGGCAACGCGGTGCGCAGGTCAACCGGATTGCCGCCCGTGGGCCAGGTCGTGAGTTGGCTGAGGGCGATCGGCAGCCAGGGCGCGTAGAGGCCCGCCGTGATCGCCAGCAGGATGCCCCAGCGCAACAGCCGCCGGACCACGCGGCCACGGCGCCAGGACACGGCCAGCCAGACGGCGTATAGGCCGGTGAGCATCGCGATGATGAGGGGAAAGGCGTAGTGCGTGTAGAGGCCGGCCGCCCAGGCCAGAATCATGAATTGCCCGGAGGCGGGCAGCCACCGCAGATACCGTGGGGAGCTGCCATCCACCGGCAGGCGGTTGTCTTCCTGGCTCACGTACCCCCAGAAAGCCAGGACGACCACTGTCGCCTCCAACGCCAGCAGGGTGTACATCCGCGCTTCCTGGCTGTAATAGACGGCAAACGGCGAGAGCGCTATCACGAACGCGGTTACCAGCCCGGTGGGCAAGTCGAAAAGTCGGCGACCGACCACGCCGGCGGCCAGCGCCAACAGCAAGCCGGTGAGCACGCTGAACGAACGCAGCCCGACCTCGCTCGTGCCGGCCACGCGCGTCCAGATGTGCAACAGCCAGTAGTAGAGCGGCGGATGAATGTCGTGGCTGGCGTCGCGTGCGATCTGAATCAGCGACCGCGTTGCCAGGGCCGCGCTGTTGCCCTCGTCCGACCAGAGGCTTTGTCCGCCGAGGTTGTAGAAACGCACGGCGATCGCGCCCGCGACAATGATGAGCATCAGCAGTGCGCTCAATGCCAGATCGCGCGAAGATCCTTTCGGAGTACGGTTTGCGGCCATAGCGGTTAGTGGATTGCCTGGGTGATGTACGCCTTTAAGCTATGATAGACCGGCTGCAAGGTGAAATCGGGATCGGCCAGGCGAAAGTAGGCCTCGGGCCTGGCCTGGCGGAACCATTCATCGGTGGCGCGCTTGAAGTACCAGGTGTTGATCACGCCGGCCCACGGCCACTCCTTACGCGCCCGTTCATAGGCCAGCACAGCGTAGCGGGCCTGCTGTTCCAGGCTCACCTGACCGAAACGCTTGTCAGGTATGTCGTCGGGCACCGCGTTCCAGCCCATCTCGCTGATCCAGATCGGCTTGGCCGCGTCGCCGTTGGCGACCATCAGATCGCGCACGAACTGCGGCCGGCCGTAGTTCATCACGCGTGGGTGCATCCGCCGGTCGGTCGGCGCGGACCAGAGGCCGTAGCCCTGCATCGCCATGATGTCGAAGTAGGGTGCGGCGCCCGCGTCGTACATGCGCTGGAGAAAGAGCAGGTCGTTCAGCGCGTTGTTGGGCGGCGCAGCGGCCGGCTGGAGTGCGATGGTGCTTGCCAGCGCGCCGCAGATGATGACCACGGTCGGATCGGCCTCGCGCGCCCGCGTTGCACCAATTTTCAGCAGATCGGTGTACTGCTCCGGACTGATCGGGTAGTTGCCCCATTCCGGGTAGATGTTCGGCTCGTTCCAGAGCTGGTAATAACGGATACGGCCGCGGTAGCGGCTCACCAGCGTATAGACGAAATCGCCGAAGTCGGCGTAGTTATCCGGCGGCGCAAAGGTACCGACTGCGTCGCCCTTGACGCGGCTCCACGAGGGCGGTGTGCTCACACGGACGATCAGCTCCATGCCGTGTTGCTCGGCCAGGGCCACAATCCCGTCGTACTTCTCCCAGGCCGATCGGGCCGGCGGGTTGCGCCGATCCTCGAAATCTCCTTTGCCGTGGATTTCGATATCCTGCCAGGGGAATTCCTGGCGCAGCCAGTGGAAGCCCGCCTCGGCCGCCAGCTTGACCGTCAGCTCGCGCTTGGTCGGCTCGGCTTCCTCGTTCAGAAAGACGTTCACTCCGAATGGGTTGACGTCCGCGTGTTGAACGGACACGTTCGGCGCCAGGTCGAGGCGCGGGCGCAGGAAGTCGGCGGAGAGATCGGTGAGGCCCTTAAATTGCGAGACGAGCCGCTCCTCGCCGGTGAGGTCGAACAGGATAGCCTGAATGCGCTGCCGAGCCAGGAACGCGACCACCACAACCAAGCCGGCCAACAAAAGGCCGGCCAGCCAGGGGACACTCGATGGTCGGGGGGGACGATTCATGATAAACGCCCTGCCCAGGCTTACATAATCGCAAGCATCCTGAGCGGAGACCGGCGGGGTGTGCCGGTCGGAGTCGAAGGATGCGGCCATCCGCGCATGTGTCCGCATCCTTCGACTCCGGCCACAAACGACGTGGCCTCCGCTCAGGATCAGGACCGCAGTCACAAAGCGGAGGCATGCTGAGCGGAGTCCGGCGTTCATCCTGAGCGAAGCGCAGCGCAGTCGAAGGATGCCGGACGCAGTCGAAGCACGCCGGAGCGCCATGCGCCATGACCGCGCCCTTCGACTGCGTCCCGCCAAACAACAGCGGGACTCCGCTCAGGGTGCTTCGTAGTGTACTGCGTAACTCCTGTCAGGATGCTCCGCTCAGGATGCTTGTGTGTTCAGCAATAGGGTGCTTCTCAAATTGTCGCTGGCGCAAGCCGGGGTTCAATTTCCGGCGAAGGTGATCCCGGTGCACTGCACGCTGTTGGTCACCGTGTAGTGCCACTTCTCAGACCTGGGTGTCAGGTCGCCGAAACCAGTGTTCTGGGTTTGACCATTGGCCGGCATGGACGATGGACAGGAGACGACCCAGATATCTACGGTTGTGCCACTGGGGGCCGGGCCGCCGAATGGCGAGAAGCTCCAGTTGCCATCGCCGACGCCATCACAGCCGGAGCATTTGGTGTTGCGCGGCTCGTAGTAAGCGATGTGGACGCAAACGCCGTTGCGCAGCGAGTTGTCGAGATAGCGCACATATCCGCTGAAATAGGTCATGCCCGCGTTGGGATCGCACCGCTCCACGCCTTTGACCAGCACGAACGGGTACTGCGGCGCCGATGTCGCGGCGGGCTGCGGTGGCGTTGTCGGCTGCGGCCGCGTGGTGGGCGGCGGGGGCGGCGGCGCGGGGATGTTCTGGGCGAGTTTGATGCTGCCTGCGTCGCCGCTGACGTTCACCAAGCCCGCGCTCACCCAGGCCGGCTGGCCGTTGTAGGTAAACTGGAGCCAGTCGCCTGCGTTATTCTTGCCGGTGATCTCGAACGACTGGCCGGCCGGCAGTTGCCCCAGCAGGTTGTAGTTGACGCCTGGTCCGTTGCGCACGTTGACAGCCTGGCCGGTCGAGAAGCGCGCCGCGGGAACGGGCGTGTTCGTCGGCGGAACGGCCGTAGGGGGCGGCACGGGTGTGTTCGTCGGTGCCACCGGCGTCGCGGTGGCAGGTGGTTTGGTCGCGGTCGGCAGGATCAGCGGCGTGGCCGTGACCGCCGGGGTGGCCGTGAAGGTCGGTTTGGGTGTCTTCGTCGGCGGCACGGGGGTCGCCTGCGGCCCGAGCTGCGCGCAGCCGGTGGCGGCCAGCAGCAGGAGGGCGAGGGAGATAAGTAAGACTGGGTTTCGTCTCATCGGGAGTATACCTCGGGTTATTGGATATTAGGCAATAGCGCAAAACTCGCTACCCGTTGCCTGTCATTCTGAGCGGGTCTGTCCCTGAACTCTCGTTACGGCGTGACGCCAGCGAAGAATCCGTTCGCTGCGCTCAGAGACTGTCCTGAACACAGTGAAGGAACAAGTTCTCCTTGCCGCGACGAGACCCTTCGACTGCGCTCAGGGCAGGCTCTTCGCTGGATTCTCGCCGCAACGCACTTCACGGGACCAACCCGCTCAGAGCTTGCTCCTTCACTGCGTTCAGGACAGGCTCTGAGTGCAACGAAGGGGTGACAAAAGCGAGTTTTGCGGTACTGCGATATTGGGTATTGGCGTCGAAGCGTTCGCGACTATGGCGCGATTATACCACATGCGGCAAACTTGCCCCAAAGCAGACGCCATGGCTAGACGACCGCGCGATGGATTTGGTTCCGCCATCGCAATTGAGCGCATTGTATGAGGCATGGCTCGTTCTCAGCAGGAAAATGAATACCCAATATCCAATACCTAATACCGACTCACCCCTGCGAGCACAGCTTCAACCCCTCCAACGCCGGCCGCGAGTCGGGATTCAGCTCCAGCGCCTTTTCCAGCCACTTGACGGCGTTGCCGCAGTCTTTGACGTAGGCGTAGGCCAGGCCCAGCTCGTAGTAGTATTGCTCATTGTGAACGCCCAAGGCGACGGCCTTGTTGATGTTTTCAGCCGCGGCTTCCCAGTTCAGTTGAGTATAGTAGGCGTGCCCCAGGTGGGCATAAGCCGTGCCGTAGGTCGGGTCAATCTCGATGGCCTTGCGCAGCATGGAGATGGCGCGGTCGGGATCGCCGGCCAAGGTGCTGCCGTGGCCGAGCGCGTCGAAGCCGGTGGGGCTGTCGGGATTGGCCTCCACGGCCTTCTGGAACATCGCCAGGGCGTCATCGTAGTCGCCCTGGGCCAGGTAGCTGTTGCCCGCGCCGATGTAGATGTAGCCCAGCTTCGGCTCCAGTGTCGCGGCCTTTTCGTAGGCCGCGATGGCCTCGCGGTAGCGGCCCTGATTTTCCAGGACGTAACCCAGGTTGCGCTGGGACATAGCGTTGTTCGGGTTGAGTTTGATCGCGGTCTGCGCTTCTTCCAGGCCGCGGGCCCAGTTGTTTTTGTCCGCGTAAACCTCGGCCAGCACCGCGTGCGCCTCGGCCGAGAGGGGGTCTTTGTCCACCGCCTGCAGGGCCGTCTTGATGGCCTCGTCGTAGCGTCCACTCCAATCCAGGGCCATCGCCAGTATCGCCAGGTTGAACGCGGTTGGCTTCGTCGCGACTGCCTTCCTGGCAATCTCCGCCCCCTCGACCGGATGGCCCAGCAATGTCGTCAGATAGGCCTGACGGCCGGGTGCGTCGGCGTCGGCCGGATCCAACGCGGCGGCGCTGGCGTAGGCTGTGGTCGCCGCCTTCAGCCGTCCGGCGCGATATTGCTCATCGGCTTCTTCCAGGAAACTGAGCGCCGTCCGTGTGGGGGTCGGTGTCGGCTGCACCGGGCTGAACGGGTTCTGGAAGAAGTGCGTGCGCGTGCCGAGCAGGTAGACGCCCGCAGCCAGCAGGAAGATCGCCAGGATGATCGGCCACGGCGAGCGCCGGCGCCGCGACCGGAAACGTTGGTCAATGTACATGACGTGCTCCGTGATGCGTGATGCGTGATGCGTGGTGCGTGGTGCGTGGTGCGTGGTGCGTGGTGCGTGGTGCGTGGTGCGTCGCCGCGTCACCCTATCACCTTGTCACCTTGTCACCTTGTCACCGCGTCACCGCGTCACCGTCGCTCTCGCCCGCGCAATCTCCTCCATCAACGCCGCATGCACAGCCGGCTGTCCATTGCTGGCGATCATGGTGTGGCTGGTGAGCTGCCAGGGGTTGCCAGCGTAATCGCTGACGCGTCCGCCGGCTTCGGTGACGAGCAGGTAGCCGGGCAGCCAGTCCCACGCCTTGAGCCGCGCTTCCCAGTAGCCGTCCAGGATGCCATCGGCGACCCAGGCCAGGTCAATGGAGGCCGCGCCGAGCCGGCGTACGCCGTGGACCTGCAGCTCCAGCGCGCCGAACTCGGCCAGATTATTGTCGGCCGTGGAGAGGCGGCTGGGTGGGAAACCGGTGGCGAGCAGACACCGGCGCAACTCGCTGGTCTGCGAAACGCTCAGGCGGCGCTCGCTGCCGTTCTGACGCATCCACGCGCCGCGTCCTCGCTCGGCCCAGTAGACCCTGCCGGCCGAGGGATCGCAGGTGACGCCCAGGAGGGGGACGCCGTTGTGCGCCAGGCCGATGTTGACACCGTAGAGCGGCGCGCCGTGAGCGAAGTTGGTCGTGCCGTCCACCGGGTCAACGATCCAAAGCCATTCCGCGTCGGGCAGTGACCCGTTCGCGCTCTCCTCGGAGTAGATGGCGTGCTCCGGGTACTGCGCCCGGATCGCCTCGGTGATCAGCCGGTCGGAAGCCAGATCGGCCTCGGTGAGCAGGTCAACGTGGTTGAGTTTGGTGCGGATTTCGTCCTCGGCAAAGCCGCGGCGTTGGTATCCCAGAGTTAGCTCGCCCGCCCGGCAGGCGAGATCAATGGCGAAGTTTAGCATGAAAAACCCCTTACATTGTAGCTACCCCGTTGGCTGTCACCCCTTCGCTGCACTCAGGGCAAGCGCTGAGCGGGTTGGCCCCGTGAAGTGCGTTGCGGCGCGAATCCAGCGAAGGGGCTCTTGCGACGCGAGAACCCCTTCACTGTGTTCAGAGCCTGCCCTGCGTGCAACGAAGGGACAAGCTCTGAGTGAAACGAACGGATGCTTCGCTGGATTCTCGCCGCTGCGAACTGCGATTCGTTAACCCGCCCAGCATGACATTTTCATGCGCCGTGGCGTCGCGCGCGGCATGTGAACTTCGCTAGATTCTCGCCGTCGCAGAAATATCGGGATTAACCCGCTTAGAATGACGTTTCCCCCGATCCACATTTGGAATTACCCCGCAACCCCGCCCGGATCAAATTCATCCTCCCCTGCGTCAGATACTCCCGCCCCAGCAGCTTCAACATGTCAGCGACGAGCTTGCGGCGGGTATTGGCCGAGCGGGGGCAGGCGGGTGGGGGCGGGGGGAAGCCGCTGGCGGCGGCGAAACGGGTCAGCTCGCTCTCGGCCACGTAGAGCAGCGGCCGGATCAACCGGAAGCGGCCGTCGAAGTAGTCGGCGACCGGAGCCAGGGTGTGTGCGCGGCCGCCGTAGAGCAGGTTGAGCAGCGTCGTCTGCGCCGCGTCGTCGGCGTGATGCGCGAAGGCGACGACGTTGCAGCCGAGCGCCTCGGCCGCGGAGAAGATCGCCTTCCGTCGCAGCCAGGTACACCGCTGGCAGCCTAGCGGGGTCGCCTCGTTTGGGCCGACCTCCGGCTCGACGATCCGATAGGGCACGGCCTTCGCGGCCAGCCACGCCTCCAGCGCCGCGTACGGGGCGACGACCCCGGTCGCGTCCCCGCGCACGTGAACCGCGGCTAACTCGTACTGCGCCTGGGCCGACGTACGCCGGATTTGCAGCAACCGCAGCAGCGCCAGGCTGTCCTTCCCGCCGGAAACCGCCACGGCCACCCGGTCGCCTGGCCGGATCATGTCGAACTCGCGAATCGCCTGGTTCACGGCCTTCAGGATGAAAAAGGCCAGCCGTTCAGCGTCGCGCGCCGCCCCCGCGGCACATTCAGGTTCGGTCATTCGCCGATTCGCTGATTCGCTGATTCGCTGATTCGTCCCTCCCACGCCTCGCGCAGCCGCCGGAAGGCCTTCATCGGCACGTAGATGCCGCCGAGATCGGGCTGGTTGGGCCGCGGGCCATGAAAGTCGGTGCCGCCGGTGACGAGCAAGCCATAGCGCCGCGCCACACCCAGCAGATACTCGGTGGTGATCGCGTCGTAGCCGGGGTAGTGGCCCTCCAGCCCCATCAGCCCGGCCGCGATCAGTTCCGGCAGCATGACGTCCAGATCGAAGGGCGTCTTGATCGCGCCGGCCGGGTCGAAGCTGACCGGGTGGGCCAGCACCGGTATGCCGCTGGCGCGGCGAATCAGAACGCACGCCTCAGCGGGCGTGAACTTCATGCGATCCACGTAGGCGGGGCTGTTGCGGCCGATGTACCGCTCGAACGCTTCCGCGAAGGAAGCCACGTGGCCGGCCTCGACCAGCGCCTGCGCCACGTGCGGCCGGCCGACCGAACCCTCGCCGGCGATCGCCAGGATGCGCTCGAAGCTGACCGGCGCGCCCATCTCCGTCAGTATTTCGGCCATGCGTTTTGCCCGGCCGATGCGACCGTTTCGCAGCCGGGCTAACTCGCTCCGCAGATGTTCGTCGGTGTGATCCACAAAGAAACCGAGGATGTGGACTTCGGCCTTAGGCACGTCGGTGTTGATCTCGACGCCGGGGACCACCTCGACGCCGTAGGTCCGGCCCGCGGCCAACGCCTCGGCCACGCCCTCGGTGGAATCGTGATCGGTGATGGCCAAAACTTTGATCGTCAGTTTAGCGGCCCGCGCCACCAGTTCGGTCGGGGTCAACGCCCCGTCGGAGGCGGTGGTGTGGGAGTGGAGGTCTACTTCGTTCATGGATGTCCTTTGGACCACGGATGACCGACGACCAACGACGAACGACCAAGACGCTCATTCGTCATTCGTCATTCGTCGTTCGTCAATTCCACCAGCCCCGTCTGGGCCAGCAGCTTGAAGTACTTCAACGTCAATTCGCTCACCGGCTTGTTGGTCTCGAATGCCACCCGAAAAGCGATGTCGGCGACGGAATGGGCGCCGTCGGCCCAATACTGCATGAGCGCGGCGCTATCGTACAGCGCCGCGCCACCCTCGTCGTTCAGCTTCCAGAAGGCCTGTCGCAGTTCGGTGGACATGGTCTGTAGCACCATGCCGAGGTCAATCGGGCCAGGGTGCAGCCGGCGGGGGAAGAGCTTGGCCGCTTCGGCGCGCCACGGCTCCGAAACTAGCGGCGGCATGTGACGATCATCCACGCCCAGAGTCACGCGCACCCATTCATCTTCACGATTGGTGATGTTGGCGACGTCGGTGCCCCACCCGGTAATTTCTTCGCCTAGCGTCGGGTCGAGCTTGCGTAAGCTCGCCAGGGCTGCGTGAACGCGGCCGAAGTCGAACGCGACGCGACGGTGATAGTCGAGAAAGGAACGTGCGCGTGCAGCATCGTCGCCGGTCTCGGCGCTTTCGACGGCGGCCACTGCGGACTTGGAAGCCTGGGCCGCGAACCGGCTCACCATCAGGTGGGCCAGCCAGCGGGCTTCGGCCGGCCCGGCGGTCGCCAGCCAGTAGGCGTAGACGGCCGCTAACGCGCCGCTGCCCGCCAGGCTGTCGGGGCTGACCTTGTCGGCCGTGTCGGCCGAGGTGTGGTAGAACGTGTCGGGCCACTGGATCAGCATCGGCGTGGGGATGCCGACGGTCGGATCGGCCAGGATGTAGTGATCCGAGCCGGCGCTGAACGGCGTCTCCTCGACGCGCTGGCCCGCGACGAACGGCTCGCGCAGCCAACTCAACAGGTGGTCGGCGAAAGCGGCGCCGGCCTGGGGCAGGCTCACCAGTTGCCAGGCGCTGCCGGTCTGCCGCTGATCCGCGCCCACCATGTCCAGGTTCAGCCCCGCGATCCACCGGCCGCGGCGCACGTCGGCCTCGTGCGCGGCCAGCCAGGCGAAAGTGCCCGTCATCTCCGGCGGCCACAGGAAGCGGATGCCGCGCTTGGGCGGGGGCAGCTTGCCCTCCGAGATCAAGCGCGCCACCGTGACCGCGGTCTCGATCAGCGCGCCCGCGCCGGAGCCGTTGTCGTGCGCGCCGGGCAGCGGGTGACACAGGTGGCTGACGAGCAGGATTTCTTCGTCGGTCGCGCCGGGGATGAAGGCGTCCACCACCTCGAACGACCCGGCGTAGAAGCGGCTCTGGATGGCCGCGGCCACGCGGACGGGTTTTCCTTCGGCCAGCCTGGTCCGTAGGCGTTTCCCCTGTCGCGGGCTGACCACGAAGCCCCAGGCATCGGGGGGCGCTTCGCCGGCCCACCAGAACGACGTGTATTGGCGGGCGTCGGGCAGATCCAGCTCGGTGCGACCGCCCGCGGTCATGCCGTCGAACAGAATGCCGGCCGCGCCGCGCTCGCGCACGGCCAACTCGGCCACACGGGCTACGGCTTCGCTCGTGAGCACGATCTTGCCGCGCACGTCTGCGCCGTCGTAGTCGCCCGGCTCCTTGCCGCCTTTGCCGGGCAGGGCCACCACATCGAACTCGCCCTCGACCGGGATGCTGCGTTGGATCACGCTGATGGGGACGGCGGCGAAGTCACACAGCAGCTCGGCCGGCGCGCCCGAGGCTTCAGCCCCGTCGTCCAGCAGATGCAGCGTGGCCGCATCACACGCCCATTCCAGGAAGCTGGGCGTCGTCCAGAAGCGGGCGGCGCCATCGGCAGGATAGCGGCAGATCGTTGTTTGCAGGCCGGCGGCTGCCAACTGGCCGGCGACGTATTCGGCCGCGGCGCGGAAGCCGGGGCTGGCCTGGATGCGGTGGTGCTGGCTGATGGCGGTCACGTGGCGGTGAGCGACTTCGCCCCGGTACGCGCGGCGGATCAGGTTGGAATAGGTGTAAGGCATGGTATCCTCCCGCAAAAGGAGATGATTCATGGCGCATCATAGCACAGAGCCGGTCAGAGGGGAAATAGGCGACCACGTGTCTCCCTTGCTGACTTTCCGAAATCCGTTGCGCTGTGCTACACTGGACGCCGGTTCAGGCGTAGCATTGCCCTTCGTGGGCGTTTTCAGGAGATGAAAGTGGTGAACTGGCTCCTATCACACAGACACCGGCGTGCGTCAGCCCCGGTCGGGACCGCTGTGGCGCTCGTCGTGGCGCTCTTGTGGCTGACCGGGTGCTCCATCCTCAGCCCGTCGGCGACCCCGACCGCGCCGGGAGACTTTCAGGCCGGCGCTGTTGCTGCTGAGACTCCGGTCGCGCGGACGGGCAGCAGCTCGGGAGGATCACAGCCCAACAGCGGCGCGACGAGCGCGCGCGCGACAGCCACGCCGACGTCGGCCAGCCCGCCGGCCGGGCTGAACATCCCAACCCCCTTGCCCAACGATCGGTTCCCGACCATCAAGTTCGACCGGCTGCCGTCAGAGGCGCGCGATGTCATTCGGCTGATCGCACGCGGCGGGCCGTTCCCCTACCGGCAGGATGGCGCCGTGTTCCAGAATCGGGAACGGAATCTGCCGGGCAAGCCGAGCGGGTATTATCACGAGTACACCGTGGAGACGCCTGGCTCGCCCGACCGCGGGGCGCGACGGATCATCGCGGGCAAGCAGGGCGAGCTGTACTACACCGACGACCATTATGTCAGCTTCAGGCGGGTGGTGCCATGAGCAATAAACTGGTTGATCTCTTTTCGGGCGCGGTGACGCCCGGGGTCTATCGTTTGGGGTCGCGGGCGAGCACGACAGCGATTGCCGACCAGGCTGAAAACCACGGCTGGCGCTGCTTCTGCCTGGACGGCCGGCAGATCGCCTCGAAAGCCGATTTTCTCCGGGCCAGCGCCGAGGTGATGCATTTTCCCAGCTACTTCGGCAAGAATTGGGATGCACAGGAGGACTCACTGCGCGATCTGGCGTGGGTCCCGGCGCAGCGGGGTTACCTGGTGCTCTACGATCACGTCGAGCGGTTCGCGACCGCCCAGCCGGAGGAGTTCGCGACCGCCCTCGACGTCTTGCGCAGTGCAGTCGAGAGTTGGCGGACGACCGCGACGCCAATGACCGTGCTGCTGCGCGGGACGGGGCGGGCCGCGGTTGGGGCGCCGAAGTTGTAGAGGTCTTATCTGTTCAGCCATATGGAATCTGCAATAGCGCAAAATCTGTTTTTGGGCGTCTGTCATTCTGAGCGGGTTTACCCCTAACCACTGGCGACGGCGAGCATCCAGCGAAGAATCCTATCCTGCAACGAGACCCTTCGCTGGATTCGCGCCGCAACGCACTTCACGGGATCAACCCGCTCAGGGTGACAAAACGGATTTTGCGGTACAGCAGAATAGTCAAGCATTGCGTGAGGACTTGTAATGACCGCAAACTCTCCCAGGCGCGTACTGAAGAGGTCTTCTTATCGGCTTCTGGCTGTTGTCCTGATCTTGACCGCTTGTTCATCGCCGGCCGCGCGCCCGACTCCCGCGCCGGTGGAGAAGCCGGCGCGACCGGCCACCGCCGAGTTGACCGTACAGGCCGAGCCGCCCGGCGCGCAGGTGACGGTGGACGGGCAGCCGGCCGGCGTTTCGCCCATCACGCTGCCCCTTGCGCCCGGCGATCACCGGGTCGCACTGCGCGCCGAGGGCTATGCGGCCCTGGAGGAAACCATCACCCTGCAAGCCGGCCAGCAGGGCATCTACTCGCCCGCCCTCTGGGACGTGGCTGCTCCGGTGGTGACGTTGACCGCCGAGCCGCGGGAGGTCGCATGGCTGGGGCAGACGCAGGTGCGCGTCGCGGCGAGCGATAACGCCGGCGTCGTCGAGATCCAACTGGTGCTTGACGGCCAATTGCTCGGCTCGGCTGGCGGCGGTGAGCTGGCGCTGGAGCTGACTCCGGCGGCCGTGCCCGGCCTGGCGCCCGGCGGCGCCTACACCCTCACCGCGCGCGCGGCCGACGCCGCCGGCAACGCGGGCCAGGTCAGCCTGCCGCTGATCGTCGGCCCGCTGCCCAAGCCAACGATCGCGCCGGCCGCGGCCACGGCCACCCCGTCGCGGCCCGCGGCCACAGCCTCGCCCGCGATCAGTCCGACGCCGCTACGGCCGACGGCCATCCCGCTGCCGCCCACCGCGACACCCGCCGCTTCCCCGGCTCCGACGGTTGTGGCTGCTCCCGCGGTCAGCTACCGCGTGACCGAGATCGTCATTCCCACTTATCCGTACACACCGTTCCTTCGCTCGGCCATTGACCCGGCCGCCGGTGAGTTCCCGCTGACCGTGCTCGATCGGGCCGCGTACGAGGCGTCGAACCCGCAGCCGATCCCCGTGACCTACCGGCTCATCGTGCTGGAGAATCGTTACCTGCGTCTGAGCCTCCTGCCCGACCTGGGCGGCCGGGTCTACGAGTGCATCTTCAAGCCGACCGGCAACAACGAGTTTTACCGCAACCCGGTCATCAAACCGACGAACTGGGGGCCGCCCAGCCCGCCCTACCCGGCCGGCGCGAACTGGTGGCTGGCGGCCGGTGGACTGGAATGGGGCTTCCCGGTCGAGGAGCACGGCTATCTGTGGAGCACGCGTTGGGGCTACGATCCCGTGACCAACCCCGACGGCAGCGTGACCGTGATGCTGTTCACCGGCGACTTCACCCGGCCCTACGTGGCGGTCGCGGTCACCCTGCCGGCCGACGCGGCCTACTTTACCGTCAGCCCGGCGATCACCAACCCGAACGCCGCGGCGTTCCGCTTCCAGTGGTGGGCCAATGCCATGCTCGCGCCCGGCGCGGCCAACGCGCCCGGCCCCGATCTGCGCTTCATCTTTCCGGCGAGCGAAATGACCGTCCACAGCACCGGCGACCCCACCCTGCCCGCCGCGGGTCAGCCGCTCCCCTGGCCGATCTACCGGGGCCGCGACCTGGGCCGGCTGGGCAACTGGAACCAGTGGCTCGGCTTCTTCCAGCGTCCGGCGGCCGTGGGCGGCTTTGTGGGGGTCTACGACACGGCCGCGGACGAGGGGATGGTGCGGGTCTATCCGGCCGACGTGACGCGCGGGGCCATGGTTTTTGCCCCCGGCTGGAGTGACCCACTGGACGCGAAGCTATGGACAGACGATGGCTCCGGCTTTGTGGCGTTGCGCGGGGGAATGACGCCCACCGTCGAGGACTGGTATGAACTGGCGCCTGGCGCCGAGATCTCCTGGAGCGAGATCTGGTACCCGGTAGCGGGTATCAGCGGGGTGACATATGCGGCAGAGAGCGGCGCGATCCACCTGCTGCCGGGCGGGAGCGGCTTGCGCGTGGGGGTTTTTCCCACTGTTGCCGTACAGGGTCAGATCACGGTTTCACTGCCGGGGATGGAGCCGGTTAGGTGGCCGGTTGCAGTCGGCCCGGACAAGCCGTTCAACCAACAGATCCCATATACGGCAAACATGCCTGATCGGGGCAACGTAGCAGTTACCTTGACCGATTCCGAGGATCTAGTGGTGCTAACATACCAAACAGAGGTACCGCTTCGTTAAAGTGTGTCCAGAAAGGCAACCACTCCGTTGGCTCGGTACGTTCTAGTCAACGACGGAAACAGGTGGTGGTGGAGCGCTTTGACGGCGCGGCTCATCTTTCCACCGAGACTTTGATCGCGATTGTTCGCTCTCCCAGGTTGTTTTTCGCGATCAAGCGATAGACCTTGTCGGTAGCCGGGCTGATGCGTTCCTCATGTGGAGAGCTGACGCCGTGCCGTTCACCGTCGTATTCCAGGTGAACCTCGGTCGCATTGCTGGTGTCCCAGCGCAGCAATATGCCTTCTCCCGCGGCCATCGTGGCCCCTGGCACAGCCTCAAAATAGCGGATGATCGGTCGTTCGTCGGCAGTCGCGCGGGCAGCTCCACTGGGCGGCCGCGCCTGTGGCGGGTCGAGTTGCTCTGCAACCTGCCACCGTGCAGTCTCGGAGTTCGGACAAAGTTGCTTGAAAGGGAGGAAGGAGAGATAGGTTTGCCACTCCTCGTTCGAGAGGTTGCGCCCGACCCGGCTACAGGCGAGGGTCAGCGCAGCCTCTGTCTGCACGGGCCAGCCGCGCACCTGCCCGTCGCCCCCAGCGCTGTAGATCGTCTCCCCCTCGTCGGCAAGGCCGAGGCCAATCACCCAACGGCCACCATGCGCGTGTATCAACGCGGGTGTGCCTGATCCTGTGTCCGTGATCGTCCAGAGCCTAAGGTTGCCGTCTTCGGCCCCGGTGAGCAATTCACTCGCGTTGGCGCCAAAGGTGAGCGTCCGCACTGGAACGTCATGATAGAAGGACACGACCTCTCTTGTCGAAGCCGCTCCCACCACTCCTGATGCACCTCGATTCTCTGGAATGAGCTCGTTCGCAACGTTCCACACCTGTACCGTCGGCCCCTGTCCCCCACTTGCCAGGTATCGCTTGTCAGGGCTCACCGCGATGGCCAGGAGTGGTCCGTCGGCTGCCAGCTCGGTCGTTTGCCTGCCAGTCCGCCAGTCCCAGAACCGGACTGTCTCATCGGCTCCCGCCGATACGAGGACGTACGAGTCGCGGATGGCTACCAGCGCCGTCACGTCATTCTCATGCCCGCGCATCTCGAGTGTCGCCTGTCCGATGCCGGCCTGTTGTCGCCGCAGGTCCCACAACCGGATTATCCGGTCCGCGCCGCCGGAGGCCAGATGGATGCCGTCGGGCAAGAAAGACAAACCGCGCACGGAACCATCGTGCGCCGGCCAAGCCGCCAACCTGGTCCCTGATGCCGCATCCAGCAAGATGATTTGTCCGTCCGCGCTCCCGGCCGCCAGGAGTCCGAGATCGGGGCTGACGGCTATCGATTCAAGACGCAGGTCGCCGGCTGTGTAGAAGCGCGTAGCGTCGATCCGCGGTTGCCGTACCTCGACCGTGCCATCGCCTTCTGCCAAGACAACCTTACTCCCGGCCATCGCCATCGCGGTGACCGGCTGAGATAATGCCACGAAGTGTGCTGTATCCCCGCCTCCTTGTATCCGCCACAGTCGCAGAGTGCCGGAAGAATCCGCAGTAGCCAGGATTCGGCCATCTGGGCTGAGGGCGGGATTCCAGACTTCCCCCGTATGCCCGGTCAGGATTGCCTGCAGTGCGCCATCCTCGGCGCGCCACAGGCGGATCTGTTTGTCCCAGCCCGTCGAAACCAGCAGCCGGTTGTCGTAGGTAAATGTGATCGACCAGATCGACCTGGTGTGTCCGCGCAGGATCAGTGGATCGGCCTCTGTTCTCCGCATGTCCCAGATACGCGCGGCGCCATCCTGGCAGCCGGTGGCCATGAATCGGCTGTCCCAACTGAAGACCATACCATTGATCTCTCCGCTGTGCTGTGCCTGCTTTAGTTTGACCTCTTTGAGACTGTCCCAGACATCCCATACTCTGAAGGTGTCGCCAGCCCGCGCCGCCAGATAGTGTCCGTCAGGGCTCCAGGCGAGGCCATCGACGGTATGTGGATCGGTCTCGCGCACGCTGAGTTGTACTTGCCCGCCCTCGATCAGGTTCCACAGCCATGTATTGGTGTCTGAAGAGGCAGCGATCAGCAGGCGACTGTCGGGGCTAAAAACGACATCTTGGACGGCACCTCCGGTTTGGAAGATGCGATCAGGCTGGCCGGTGACCAGATCCCATAGCCGGACTCGACTATCCTCACCACCGGAAGCGATCCAGCGGCCATCCGGGCTGACGGCCGCGGCGGCCACTGGACTACCGTGCTCGAGAGTGTGGACGGCCTGCCCGCTGGCGACATCCAACACGCGAACCGTTCCATCCCGGCTTGATACGACCAGCCAGCGGCTATCTGGGCTGAAATGCGCCTTGGTGAGAACGTCTTTCCCCAGCGGGAGCACCAACAACTGGCGCTTGCCAGCCATTTGCCATAAGCGAACTGTCCCGCCGTCATCAATGCTGGCGAGATATTGACCGTTCGGACTGTAAGTCAAGTGTGAGATGCGCGCGGTGTGGCCGGGCAGTAGATCTTCACCCCGCCACGCATCGAGCGCATCCCTGAGCACGTTGTCCGATTCGGCCGTCTCGGTAATCTTTTGTGTAGCTGCAATCGCCAGAAGGAGCGCCTGCTGTGATTGCCCATTCTCCAGCAGGTTGCGCGCCTCGGCTGCTACTTGGCGCGAGCGCGAGACCGATAGTTGGGCTTCGGCCTCTCCTCGCAGGGCCGCTTCGCGTTCGGCCGCCGCCCGCTCTTGCTGGAACTGTAAGCGTGCCCGCTCGGCTGCCTTCGTCTGCTGGATGGCAACGCTGGCGATGACGGCGATGACAGCGAGCACTGCAATGCTGATCGTGCTGACACGCAACCACCACGCCCTGCGCAGGGCCTGACGGCTCGCCAGAACCAACGCCGGCAGGGTGGCGTCATAGCCAAGATCGGTAGCATCGGGGCTGGTCAACCAGCGCTCGGCCTCGCGCAGCTCGAACGCATCCAATAGGCCGCCGGTCCTGGAACCCATGTCTCGCCACTCATTTGTCTTCTCCTCCAATCGTCGGCGAATCTGCTCAGCACCCCGCCGTTCGGTCACCCAGCCGGCCAGCGTAGGCCACCCGGTAATGAGTGCCTCGTGGGCAATGTCTGCCCGACGATCGGCGCTTGCAGTTTCCCCGCTACTCAGCGTTAGCAAGCGACTGTCGACCAGTGCCTTCAACGTCTGATCGAACGCGGCCGGGTCATCGCCCATGCTGCGCAGCGCAGCCAGAGGCTGTTGGCGCCGAGTATCGACGCGGCCTTCACCAAATTGCACCAGGCGCAACAACATGCGTCGGGCAATGACCTGTTGGGCCGGTGTCAGCTCGGCCAAGGTCGCGTCTCCCCGGTGCGCCATCGCCACCTGCAAGCCCGTGCGCGGCGGCGTGCCGTAAGCGCTCCGGGCCAGAATGAGAGACTGATATGCTCGCAGCGGGAGGAACCGCCGTTCCAGCCGTTCCCAGAGCAACTTGAGGGTCTCCTGGACGAACGGCAATGCTCCCGGCTCGCCTTCAGCGTCCGCCACCAGTCTCTCGACGAGCGCCGCCTCTACATATACGTCCACATCTTCTGCCGGTCGTATGATGGCCTGGCGCAAGCCGTCGGCCTCTAACGGCGTCACCTCAAAGCGGTGCGCTTGAACGGCAGGCCAAAGAGGGGAGGCCATCAGTTCGGCGTAAAAGTCCGCGCGAGCGGTCAGCACTACGTAGCAATTTTGGACTTCCGCCAAGCGGAGCAGCGATTGCTGGAAGGCTGTCGCATCTTTGGGGTGGAGCGCGAACAGTTCCTCCATCTGATCCACAACCAAGAGCAGCCGCAAGGAGCTCTCCACTGATGGCGCGTACTTTTGCAAGTCGATCAGGTCGCCTACAGTGGCCTGTAGCGTGACGACGGGTGCTTCACCGGGCCGCATGGAGCGGACGGTCCATTCACCCGGCCCGAAGAGGCCACTCCGGCGCAGCGCTGGCACCAGGCCGGCGAAAACCAGGGATGATTTGCCGCTGCCTGACGGGCCGATGACCGTCAGAAACGGGTGCAGACGCAATGACTCCAGAAGCTCCCGAATCTCGGAGTCGCGGCCAAAAAAGTACCCCGCATCAGCTTCGGCGAACGGCACCATGCCGGGGTACGGACACGGCGGCTTGGGGGCCGGGCCGGGGGGAGGGCATTTGAGGAATTCGCAGAGACGTTCCGTGATGTGCGGCCACTCGGCAGGAATGGTAGCATCGAGTGGCACCAACATCGCCAGGCGGGATGGCAATTCGACCCGCTCCCGAATCAGCGGGATGACGGGCCAAGTCGTGGTTTCCAGTCCATAGCTCTGAGCCAGTACATCCACAAACTGGCTGAGCTGTTCTCCCACGTAGGCCTGTGAGAGGATGAGCAGCGTGCGGCGGCTTTGCCGAGTAGCCCGTTCAAACTCAATCAGGCGCGGCGCGCCCAAAGTGAACGCCGCCTCCGTGATGTACCGCACGCCAGCCTGGCGGAGGGCATCCAACAAATAACCCTCGACCCAAGCGCGATCGGAGTCTGCGTAAAAGAGAAAGAGATCGTACTGCTGCTCGTCGCGCTCGACCACAGGTGGCCTCGCTCGTCAATCGACGTATCACACGGACCGCGGCAACCGCAAACTTTCCTAACAAATCTATTCTACCGCTATGCGACATCGGCGTCAAGATTGGTGATAGTGTACCGCTTTCGGTGGAAAATCTGTGTCATGGTTGTGCCGATGGCTGCCCGACGGGATAGCGATAATCAGCTTCCTGGGCGATGACGGCCAGAATACCCTCGTCTGAGTGATAGGCGCCAGCGATGCAGATGTGCCGACGTAAGGTCCGATTGAAGCGCTCCAGGCGGCTGGTCGTACGAAGATGGCGTCGGTGCCAGTCCGGGTGCTGTTGCTGGATGCGATAGTAGGCCAGGGTGGCGCGGAAGTCGCGGCGCAGGGTGGCGACGGCGGCCGGTGCGGTGAGCCTGGCGCCGGCGGGCAACGCCCTGCGCGTGGGCGTCTTCCCCACCGCGGCAGTGCGTGGGCAGCTCAAGCTCACCGTGCCCGGTTTGGCGCCGATCAACCGGCCGGTGACGATCAACCCGACGCAGCCCTTCAACGAATCGTTCGCGTTCACCGACGCGGTGCCGACCCAGGGCGAGGTGTCGCTTTCGCTGACGGATGCGCGGGGCGAGGTGGTGCTGGCGTGGCGGGGGACGGTGGGATTACGATAACGCAGACACCCGGTTTCTCGCAGAAACCAGGTGTCTACAGGTCGTCCTCTACGCTGGATGAGTCTTGGCGTAGAAACGGAAAAGGAAGTCATCCCAGCGGTATTTCGCGCTGAAGTCGAGGGTTTTGTAGAGCTGGCCGATGCCGCTGGCCGGGTCGCAGCCCCGCGGCGGGAAGAAGATCGAAAGGCCCTTGGCCGCCTTGACCCCGGAACCGACCGTCTTGGCGGCGAGCACGGGGCGACCCTCCCCCGGCGTCAACAGGCTCACGATCGCGCCGGCCACCGCGGCCACGTCGGCCTGGGCCTGGGCGCCGGCCTGGAGCTTTCCGCAGAAGTCAACCAGGTCCACGTAATCCTCGTCTCGCCGGAATTTTTGAGCGGCTCCCTGGGCGGCGTCTACGGCCACCAGCAGCTCCATATCGCCGATGTGGTCGAGCAGGACGCCGGCGAGCCGGTCCACCGCCTGGCCCACCGCTTCGATCTGCCCGACGTCGAGGGCGGCCTGGGTGGCGTTTTCGCTGAAGTAGCCCCGGTCGTAGGAGGCGATGAACTTCTCGACGATGACCCTGGCCAGTTGGGACGGCGCAAGGGCCGGAGACTTCATCAGCTCGCCCAGGATGGTGTGATAGGGCCAGCCGGCCATCGGCTCTGCCTCTTCGGAGCCGACGCACAGGCTGCAGCCGTCGCGCACCTGGTAGGCGATCTCGACCATGCTCATCAGGCAGGCGTCCATGCCCAGGATATCGAGCTTGACCCCCTTGCGTCTGGCCGTGATGCTCGCCAGCACCGCTTTCAGCTCGTTGTTGTCCAGGAAGTCCACCGCGGTGTCATCGTAGAGGATGCCCCGATCGCCGCCTGCCGCGGCCGTCTCCGGCATGGCGATGAGAGTGCTGCGGAAGAGCGCCTTCCGGCCGCCTCCTTGTGTGGCGATGGCCCGGCTGTCATCGCGCGAAACATAGGTTGTCGGCACACGGGCTGCCCGCGAGATCTGGTAGATATCCTCATCGTCCCAGCCGTTGCCGTGGTTCCAAAGCACCAACAGGGTGTGTTGGGCGGGGTACTGGCTCATGCCCCACGCCACGAAATCCTCCAGGAAGCGCGGATCGCCGGTGTTGGTCTCCGGCAGGATCGGCGGGATGATGTCCTGCGCCAACGGCGTGCCCCGGCGCAGCCGAAAGCGCCGCGTCGTCTTGTCGCTGAGGGTGTCGAACTGGGCCAGGATGTGCAGCCGGTCGCTCGACCCGACGCGCTTCATCTCGGCCAGGTCGTCGTAGCCGGCGCCTTCCATTCCGGTAAGAATGCGGCCGTTGTCACCGGCCATGTAGATCATCACCGTCCAGTCTGCGATTGACATGGTTTGGCTCCTCTCGTCGGCTTAGCGTTTCTCTGTTTCAATAGCGTGGCCGCATTTTTCGCAGACCTCGACCCGGCGTCCCTCGCGCACGACCCACTCGAACTCCGTGCTGCCGCAGTGGGGACAGCGTTTGCTGTAGAACGTCGGGGCTTTCTCCACGGACTTGCTTATGCCCTGTAGCGAGTCTTTTTCCTTCGGCATACGCTCTCTCCTTTCGCTGCTTCCCGTGAACCGGAAAGTGTCAGCGCGGGGGCGTGGCGAACCGGGGGTCGGTACCGGCAATCCGGTAGCCGCAGTATTCGCACACCAGGATGTGGCGGCCCCACTCGTCGCGCACGATCTCGAAATCGGGGTGGCCGCAACGGGGACAACGCGGCATCGCAGGCGAAGAGGTCGGGGCGCGTGGCCCGTTGGGCACTTCGCCCTCGTGGGATCGGTCGGAGTTCGGCATAGACACCTCCATCGTCATGGTTGTTGCGGAAATGGCCGGTCGGCCGAGGCGCCGTAGAGCATGTAACTGGCCCACACGATCTCGCCCCAGCCATGCCGGGTGATCACTGCCTGCCGCGCCTGGGCCAGCGCGCCGCCCACCGTCTCGCCGTCCAACAGCGCCCGGTAGAACGCGACGGCCAGGTCGGCGCTGGCGTCGTCGTGCACCCGCCAGAAGGTGCCGATGTAGCCCCGCACGCCGGCCAGCAAGAACCCGCTCGCCAGGCCAAACGCCTTATCCTCGTAGGTGAAGCCATCGCGCCAGGCGCCGGTGGCTCCCGACTCGCAGGCATTCGAGAAGACCAGGCGGGGCGGCGGCGAAAGGCTGGCGACGTCGGAAGCGGTCAGCTCGCCCTGGGCCAGCAGCCAGGCGCTATTGCTCGGGTCGGCGCTGTCATACCGGGCGTGGCCGGCGTAGTGCACCAGGTCGTAACCCGCGCTCATCTCACCCAGCAGATCCCAGCTTCGTTGCACCTCCGAGCCGATGACCTTGACCTGGACGTTCGGCAGTGCGCCCAACGCCGCGGCGATGATCTCGCACTCGCGCCGCGCGCCCGCCAGGGTGCCGGACGGGTCAGCGATGAGGAGGATGCGGCGGGGCTGCCCGGCCTCTGGGCTTCCGGCGACCGTTCGGGCGGCCGCGATGGCCGGTTTCGCCTGCACCTCGGCAAAGACGTGGCGACCCACCTGGAACCGATTGCAGAGAAACTGCTCGCCGTCGAAGAGCAATTCCCAGGGGATCTCCACCGTGATCGCATCGAGGCCCAGGAAAAGCTCATGCTCCGGTGTGGCTTTGAGTTGCTCCTGGATGGGCGCGGGCAGGAGCCGGCTGTACATACTGCGCCCCAGCCGCTCCAGGTCGCCGCGGATGGCGTCCCGGCCGGCGTCTGCGGCCTGGTAGAAGCTGGTGGCCCGTTTGGTGACCTCCTGGATCTCCGCGATCAGGTCGCGGATGAGCTGCGCCCGTGTCTGTTTCTTGGTGATGGGGATGAGCGGCTCGCCGCCGCGAAAGAGGCTGAACGCGGTGATATCATCGTGCCAGGCCACGTGTAGGCGGAGGGGCTGCTCGCCGGCCTCGCGCTGGATGTCCTGGAGCTGCAGCACGTCGCAGTTGGCGTTCCACAAGCGCACGTCGCGGTCGTACTCCCGAAAGGCCTCGTCGCTCAGGCTGCCGGCGACCGGCCGGAACATCTCCAGGTACTGGCCGATCAGAATGAACAGTTCAGCCCGGCTCAGGTCGAGCAGAAAGCTGGCGTCTGTACCGATCGCCAGATAGCCGTTCTGCCGGCGGGAGTCGGCGTAGTGGTTGAAATAGCTCATTTGCCGCGAGGCAGCGAAGACGTCAATGATGCGAGTGACATCCACGCAGAAGTCGGGACTGTCGCCCAGCCGGCCGGGGCGGTCCGGCAGCTCTACGCGCGAGATGTGGACCACCGGGTAGCTGGCGGGAAAATGCTCGCGGGCGTAGGCGACGAGCTGATGGAGCACCTCTTCCGCCTCAGCGCAGGTGAGCGTCCGTTGCGCCTCCGGCGGCGCATAGGCGGCCTGGATGATGGGCAGCGATTCGATTACGGTCGGCGTGAGGACAATCTCCCCCGGCAATGAGGCGCCGGTGGCGCCCAGTGAGGCGGCGGGGAGCGTCACCTCCTGGGGGAGCCGATAGTTGGTGATGAAGTAGACGTTGAGGTTGCGGTAGCCGACTTGAGCCATAGTCACCTCCGCTGACGATCTGGCGATAGTATATGCCGAAACGGGACGCAAGTCAATAGCGAATTTGGCGAGCCGCCAGTTGACGCCTGAGCGCCTTTCGGGTATACTGCGGTCTGTTCGGGGCGTAGCGCAGTCCGGTTAGCGCGCTTGATTTGGGTTCAAGAGGTCCGGAGTTCAAATCTCCGCGCCCCGACTGGTGCGGGCATAGCTCAGCGGTAGAGCGCCTGCCTTCCAAGCAGGATGTCGCGGGTCCGAATCCCGTTGCCCGCTTCTTGGGTCCCTAGCTCAGCGGTTAGAGCGGCCGGCTCGAAACACAAGGGCTGCCTGGGGAGTAATCTCCAGGTGATCACCTGCCAAATTCGGGGAAGCCTCCGGCGTCAAGCCTGGTAATCCCGAGCCAAGCCCCGATCCGGGGAAGGTGTAGAGACTAGACGGCAGGCGCCCCGGTTGGCGGGGCGAAGGGATAGTCCAGCCCACAAACCCGAAAGGGGCGGCGAAAGCCGCGGTGGGATGCATAACTGGTTGGTCCCGGGTTCGAATCCCGGGGGACCCATTCTTCTTCTCTCTTCCTGCTCCTATTGCAATTCATAACCCTCGTCACCGACTTTGCGAATTACCCGTTCTTCGATGCATGGGGCCTCGGGGGCCATGATTCTTTTGCGTTGCCTTCGGCATGATGTTACAATCAGTCATAAGGCCGGTTATCCGATGTCGGCTGGCCTGGGAGGTGGACGATGACATACCGAGAGATGGCATTAGGGATTGGACAGTTGCCGTTAAACGAACGGCTGATGCTGTTGGAGGAATTTAGGATTGATCTGACAACGACCCCAAAGCCAGTCATCCGACGCGCACCGAAATTAGTGTGCGGGATGCTCAAGCCAAAAGGGCTTGCGCCATCTGATCGGGAGCTTCGCGAGGACTATGAAGACTACTTGATCGAGAAGTACCTATGATGCGTGTTCTGCTCGATACAAACGTGATCCTGCCCTTTCGCGACTACGAAGATGCTGTCCAACACGCCAGCGCGACGTCGAGCCAGTTGGATGCCATCTTGACCCGCGACGCCAGTGACTACGTCGGCGCGACCCTCCCCGTTTTTTCTCCTGCAGACTTCCTCAAGCGATTGTCCGGAGCCTGATTATGACGGCGAGTGGGTCTCCTCAACCAGCTAACGCGAAGCTGCCGTCAGGGTGGGGCTGGACTACCCTTGGCGAGGCCTGCGATATCATCGGTCGCAGATGAACTGGAGCAGCCATGAAAAACCTGTTTCTGATCCTCCGTTTTTTGATGCTGGTCGGTCTGGTACTTTGCTTTCCGTTGGAAAAAGGCGCACCGGCAACGGCACAAGGAGTCGAACCCGCTGCGCCGGTTGCTCCGGCGCTGCAACAAGGGCCGTTGTTGCCGTGGGCGCCCCAGGGGCCGCTTCCGCCCCGCACCGGCTTCGCGCCGCCGCCGGTGGATCTTTCGCACCTGGCCGGCGGGCAGCCGGCCCCCAGGCCCTTGGGTCTGTCGTCGCGGTTCGACTGGCGGGAGACCGGCAAGGTCAGCCCGGTGAAGAACCAGGGCGCCTGCAACGCGTGTTATGTGTTTGCCGGCATCGCCGCGCTCGAATCCAGACTGTTGATAGATGGCGCCGGTTCCTGGGATTTCTCGGAGAACAACGTCAAAGAGTGTAATTGGTATCAAAACGGTTGCGGCCTCGGGAATTCGTTCCAGGTCGCCAGCTTCTTGGCCCAGAAGGGTACGGTGCTGGAATCGTGCGATCCGTACGTGGCTGCGGACGTGGCCTGCAAGTCCACCTGCCCGTACCAGAAAACCGTGTTGGATTGGCAACTCCTCGCGGGCAACGCGGTGCCCAGCCCCGATGTCTTGAAGAACGCCCTTGCGACCTACGGCCCGATCAATGTCGGCATCTATTCGGGCAATGGCGACGCCTGGGCTGATGAATTCGGCGCCTACGACGGCAGCTATACGCTCTACTACGCCGGAACGCAGTCGCCCAACCATAACGTACTGATCGTCGGCTGGGACGACAGCCTTATCCATGCGGGCGGCAGCGGCGGCTGGATCGTCAAGAACAGTTGGGGGACTGGCTGGGGCGGCACGGCCGGCTTCGGGAGCGAGGGCGGGTACTTTACCATCGCTTACGGCTCGGCGCGGATCGGCGAATACGCCAGTGTCGTGTCAGCCTGGCAGGACTACGACGCCCAGGGCAGCCTGTGGTACTACGACGAGGGCGGCTTCGCCACGTCCCTGGGTTATGGTAACCCGACGGCCTGGGCGCTGGCGAAGTTCATCCCGCCAGTAAGCACGAACGTCACGCGGGTCGAATTTTGGACCACTGATACCACGACCGACGTGGACATCTACCTCTACGATCAGTTCAATGGAACCACGCTGAGCGGACTGCTGGCGAGTAAGCTGAATCTCGCCTTCAGCAACGCCGGCTATCATTCCGTGGCGCTGGACTCGCCGGTGGCGGCGACGGCCGGCAACGACGTGATCGCCGTTGTCAAGCTGACCGACGCCAGCTACGGCTTTCCGATCGGCGTGGACACCGCGGGGCCGCACGAAACCGGCCGGACCTATATCAGCTTGAATGGCGCCAGTTGGCAGGATGCCGGTGTCTCCCAGTCGGCGGACGTGGGTATCCGCCTGCGCACGTCATCCCAATCTGCCGCGCCGACCGCAACACCCACAGCCACACGCACCGCGACGCCCACAATCACGCGTACTGCCACGCCGACGCGCACGGTCTTTCCGGGCGCCAGACGAATGTATCTGCCCCTGGTGTTGCGGAACTTCCCGGCGCCCCCGCCGACCGTTACGCCGACCGCAACCGCAACCCCGACTCGCACGCCGACGCCCACCTCGACCGCGACCCAGGCGGTTTCCCAGGGCATCTACGGCCGGATCACCTACAACGGCGCGCCGGCCGCGGGCATCCAACTGCATTTGCGTTTCTACAACGGCACGGCCTGGTCCGACGCAGCGATCACCACCACGAACACAGCCGGTCGCTACGCCTTCACGGCCGCGCCTACGCTGGTTTTTGGGCAGGGGTACTATGTCTCTTTTGGCCCTAACTCGACGAACCCCAGCTACGTTTCTGGCTGGGGCGCCCCCGTCATCATGACCTACGTGGCGGGCACGAGCCTTCCCGGCGGCGATTTCGACATCGCCAACGTGAACCTGTTGGCGCCGTCGAGCGGTTCGACCCTCTCTTTGCCGGTCACGCTTACCTGGCAGCGCCGCGGGATCGCGGGCGACACCTATCGGGTGATCCTGTTCGACCCCGCGGGCAACGACAGGTGGACGTCGGTTGACCTGGGCGACGTGGGCAGCATGGCGGTCACAAGCCTGCCGCCGGGCGCGGTCTACGGCAAGGTATACGGCTGGGTCGTGCGCGTCTACCAGGAGCCGGACAGCTACGGCGAATCTTACTACTACCGGCAGATCACCTTTACCGGCGGCGGGCAGATGCAGGCCCCGGAATCGGTGTGGGGCAGCGCAGGCGCTGGCATGGCCGGAGACCGGTCCGAGCGGGCGTTGGAGCAGCAGGAGCAACCGTAGACCGTGAATGAGCGCAAAGCTATCGGACGGCTGTCACCCTGAGCGGGTTGGTCTCGTGTATTGAGCTGCGGCGACAAACCAGCGAAGAGCCTGCCCTGAGCGCAGTCGAAGGGGTCTCGTCGCGTTGCATGGAGATTCTTCGCTGGCTTCACGCCGTTACGAGAGGCTCGGGGCTGACCCGCTCAGAATGACCATCTGGAGCAAGCCATGACCGCATCACCACTAACATCGGCTGATCTCGCGTTTCATCCCGTCACCGCAGACCGCTGGCCCGATCTCGAGCGGCTCTTTGGCCCGCGTGGCGCTTACTTCGGTTGCTGGTGCATGTTCTGGCGGCTCCGCCGCGCGGAGTTCGACCGCAGCTCGGCCGAGGAGCGCCGGACTGGGCTGAAGGGGCTGGTTGACTCCGGTCAGGTTCCTGGCATCCTCGCCTACGCCGGAGACGAGCCGATCGCTTGGGTCTCGCTTGGACCGCGGGAGAGCTTCCTGCCGCTGGAACGCTCGCGCACCCTCAAACGCGTGGACGAGCAACCGGTCTGGGCCATCGTCTGCTTCTTCGTGGCGAAGCCGCATCGCCGCCAGGGGCTGATGGTCAGGCTGCTGCAGGGAGCGGTTGCCTACGCCGCGTCGCAGGGCGCGCAGATCGTCGAGGGTTATCCCGTTGACCCGGACGAAGGCCATCGCGTCTCCGGTGGCTCGGAGGGCTACATGGGGCTGGCCTCGGCGTTTCGCAAGGCCGGTTTTGTAGAGGTTGCGCGACCGTCGGAAAACCGGATGGTGATGCGGTTCTCGATCTAAAACGGAGGGAGCACAACATTGCCTATCGAGATTCTGGAAGCTACCGAAGTCACCGATGAACTCGTCGGCGCCTTCATGCGGTTGGTTCCGCAGCTTTCCGCCTCGAACCCGCCGCCCACGCGCGAGGCGCTGCAGGAGATGGTGGACTCGCCGGCAACCGTGCTTTTCATCGCGCGCGACCCCGAACAGGGCGGCCAGATCGTCGGCTCGCTCACGCTGGCGCTCTTTCGCATCCCCACCGGCATTCGCGCCTGGATCGAGGACGTGGTGGTGGATGACGCAGCGCGGGGCAAGGGGGTCGGCGAGGCGCTCACGCGGGCCGCGCTCGAACGGGCGAAGGGGGCCGGCGCGGTCACGGTGGATCTGACCTCGCGGCCCTCCCGCGAGGCCGCCAACCGGCTCTATCGTCGCGTCGGCTTCGTGCTGCGGGAGACCAACGTCTACCGCTACACGCTGGGCCGCTGAGGTCTTTTTGAGATTCTTCACACCATGACCATATACGATTCCACCCCCGGCCAACAGGTCTTCGGTCTGACGCTGCCCAACTACGATGAATTAATGGGCTGCATCCGCTGCGGCCGCTGTCTGCCGGTGTGCCCAACTTATCAGGAAACGCAGCTCGAGACGTTCTCTCCGCGCGGCCGATTGAGCCTGTTGCGCGCGGTCGAGGACGGCACGCTCGACATCACGCGCGGCGTCGAGGCGTATCTCTATCACTGCCTGGACTGCCGCGCCTGCAACACCGTCTGCCCGCCGGGCGTGCGCATCGGCGAGCTGATCGTGGCCGGTCGCGTGGCAGTGGAAGAAAAGCATCCGCGCTCGCCCATCATCAAGTTCATGCTGCGCCACGTGCTCACCGGCGCCGAGCGCGCCGAGATCATCTCTGGTCCGCTGCGCTTCGTCCAGGCGTTCCGGCTCGACAAGCTGGGCGTGGCGCTCCTGGGCTGGCTGCCCGGCGTCGGGCCGAAGCTCCGCCAGTTGGTCGAGTTTGCGCCGAAGATGGGCAAGCCGATCCGGGGGGAGCTGGCCGCGGTCACGCCCGCGCAGAATGTAGGGCGATTTGCCAAATCGCCCCACCGCGTCGCATTCTTCCTCGGCTGCATGATGAACGTCGCCATGCCCGACGTCAGCCGGGCGACCGTGCGCGTGCTGACCCGGGCCGGCTGCGAGGTGGTCACGCCGGCCGGCCAGTCGTGCTGCGGCACGCCGCACGACGACCAGGCGATGCACGCGCTCTCGCGCGAATTGGCGCAGCGCAACATCGCGCTCTTCGAGCCATTCCTGGCCGACGTGGAGGCGATCGTCACCGACTGCGCGGGGTGCAGCGCCGCGCTCAAGGAATATGCCGAGTGGTTCCACGACGATCCGGCGTGGGCGCCCCGCGCGCAGGCGTTCAGCGCCAAGGTGCAGGACGTGACCGAGTGGCTCGACGCGATCTGGCCGGAAGAACTGCAACCGAAGCACGCGCGAGTCCGCGCCACCTACCACGACCCGTGTCACCTGGCGAACCTGCAGAACGTCCGCGCTCAACCGCGGCGGCTGCTGGGGCGGATCGAGGGGCTGGAGATGCGTCCCCTGCCCGACAGCCACCCGATCCGCTGCTGCGGGAGCGCCGGCATCTACAACCTGACGCACACTCCCATGGCGCTTGACCTGCTCGACCGCAAGATGGCGGACGTGGCAGGGTCAGGCGCTGAGTTGGTGGTAAGCGCGAACCCCGGCTGCCTGATGCAGCTCGAATGGGGACGGCGGCGCAGCGGACAGAAGATCGTCGTCAAGCACTTAGTGCAAGTGTTGGATGAGAGCCTGGGTTGATGGAACGCGGGCCACGCGGAGGACGCAGATACCCCCCAATAGATTTTTCGCGGTACCGCAAGAATTTGCTTTGTCACCCTGAGCGGGTTGGTCCCGTCAAGCAGAAACTTGCAACGCCGGATGCTTCGCTGGATACTCGCCGCAGCAATCGTTGGCTGGTAGGCCCGCTCAGCATGACAAGCGCGGGAGTTTCTATCTTCAAGAATGCCGCCGCGCGGCATGGCAGTTCTCAGAATGACAGTCGCCGAAAAACGCACTTGGTGCCCGTGCCGAGTATAGTTGCAGGAGATAGCATTCGTTATGGATTCCAAGATTCTCACTGAATTACGCGCGGCCGTCGGCGACGGGCGACTGAGCACCGCGGCCGAAGACCTGGCGACCTACGCCTACGACGGCACGTGGGCCGAGGCGCGGCCGGATGTGGTGGTGCACCCCGAAACCACGGCGCAGGTGGCGGCCGTCCTGCGCGTGGCCGACGCGTACCGCGTTCCGGTCGTCCCGCGCGGGTCGGGGACGGGGCTGGCTGGCGGCTCGCTGCCGGTGACTGGCTCGATCTGCCTCAACCTGGCGCGCATGAACCGCATCGTGGACATCTCGGTCGCGGATACGTTGGCGGTCGCCCAGCCCGGCGTCATCACCTACGATCTGCAAAAGGCCGTGGAGAAGCTCGGCCTCTTCTACCCGCCCGACCCGGCCAGCGTCTACCAGTGTACCCTCGGCGGGAACGTGGCGACCAACGCGGGCGGCCCGCGCTGCCTCAAGTACGGCGTCACCGGCGACTACGTGCTGGGGCTGGAGGTGGTGCTGGCTGGCGGTCATGTGCTGCGGCTGGGCGGCCGGACCATCAAGGACGTGGCTGGCTACGACCTGAAGCGGCTTTTCATCGGCTCCGAGGGGACGCTCGGTGTTGTCACCGAGATCACCGTGCGGCTGATCCCGAAGCCCGCGGCTCAGCTCACCGCGCTCGCCGCGTTTCCCAAGCTGGCCGATGCGTGCCAGGCGGTCGGCGCCATCCTCCAGGCGGGCGTGACCCCCCTTGTCACCGAGCTGATGGATCAGGGCACGACGCGCGCCGTGGAGGGTTTCAAGCACCTGGGCCTGCCGACCGACGTCGAGGCGCTGCTGCTGGTCGCGGTGGACGGGGACGCGGAGCTGGTCAAGGCCGAGATCGCGACCGCGGCCGAGATTCTCAAGCGTTCCGGCGCGCGCGAGGTGCGCCAGGCGGGGTCCGCGGCCGAGTCGGAGGCGCTGTGGGAGGCGCGGCGCAACGTTAGCCCGGCCATCGCGCGGCTGGCGCGCAATAAGCTGGGCGAGGACGTCACCGTGCCGCGCAGCAAGATCCCGGAGATGGTGGCCCGGTTGGGCGACATCGCCCGCACCAACGACCTGCGCATCGTGGTCTACGGCCACATCGGCGACGGCAACCTGCACCCGACGATTCTCTGCGACCGCCGCGACGCAGCCATCATGAAGCGCGTGGAGAAGGCCGCGGGCGAAGTGTTGGCCGCGGCCGTAGCCCTGGGCGGCACGCTCACCGGCGAGCACGGCATCGGTATCTTCAAGCGCGCTTACATGGAGATGGGCGTGGATCGCAACGCGCTGGCATGGATGGCCGGGATCAAGGCGCTGTTCGACCCGAACGGAATCTGTAATCCGGGGAAGAAGTTGCCATGAGCGAAACCCTTCGATTCGGCCTGATCGGCTGCGGCCGGGTGGCGCCGCGGCACGCGCAATCGCTGGCCGATCTGCCTGACACCAGGCTGGTGGCCGTCGCGGATGTCCGCGAGCGCCGCGCCAACCGTTTTGCGGTCGAATACTGCGCCGATCCGTACACGGATTATCGTGACGTGCTGGCGCGGCCCGACGTGGACGTGGTGAGCATCTGCGTGCCGAGCGGCCTGCACGCCCAGGTGGCGCTCGATGCGATCCACGCGGGCAAGCACGTCATCGTCGAAAAACCGATCGCCCTCTCGCTGGCCGACGCCGACCGGATGATCGCCGCGGCCGAGAGCGCCGGGGTCAGGCTGTGCGTCGTGCTCCAGAACCGTTACAACCCGCCGATGCAAGACCTGAAACGGGTCGTGGGGGCGGGACGGCTGGGTAAGCTGCTGCTCGGCAACGCCACGGTGCGCTGGTACCGGCCGCAGGAATACTACGAGGATGAATGGCACGGCACGTGGGCGATGGACGGCGGCGCGCTGATGAATCAATCCATCCACCACATTGACGCGCTGCAATGGCTGATGGGCCGGCCGGAAAGCGTCTTTTGCTACGGCGCCACCCTGGCCCATCGCATGGAGGCGGAGGACGCCGGCGTCGCGGTGATCCGGTTTGCCGGCGGCACGCTCGGCGTCGTGGAAGGCTCCACGATCACTTACCCGGAGAACCTGGAAGGCTCGGTGGCGGTCTTCGGCGAGCGCGGCTCGTGCAAGGTGGGCGGCACCGCGCTCAACCGCAAGGTATTCTGGAAGATCGAGGGGGAGCTGGAGCACGAAAAAGAGCTGCTGACCCGCGAGCAGGTGGACCCGACCTCGGTTTACGGCGCCAGCCACCGGGCGGTCATCGCGGACATGATCGAGGCCGTGCGGCAAGATCGCGCGCCGCAGACCGACGGCCGCGAGGCGAAGAAATCGCTGGCGCTGGTGTTGGCGATGTACGAATCCGCGCACACGGAGCGACCGGTAGACATAACGGATGGAATCTGGGGATGAAGATCGGCGTTCTGACCCACAACTACCCCCGCTATCCGGGCGATTTCTCCGGCCGCTTTGTCGAGGCGTTGAGCGAAGAATTGGCGCACCAGGGACACCAGGTTACAGTGCTGGCGCCCTGGGATCCCGCCTACGCGCGGCAGCCGGCCGGCCATCGGGTGGAGCTGCGACTCTATCGCTATGCGCCGCGGGCCAGTTGGCACCGTTTGGGCTACATGCGCACCATGCGCGCGGATGTGGCGTTGCGCGGCATCACCTATCTGCTGGCGCCCGGTCTGTTTCTCGCAGGCGCATGGGCGGCGCTCCGCTGGGCGGCGGCCGAGCGACCTGACGTGTTGCACGCCCACTGGACGCTGCCCAACGGGTTCCTCGCCGCGCTGGCTGCCCGGCGTTACGGCATCCCGCTCGTGGTCTCCATCCCCGGCTCCGATGCCACCGTGGCCGGCCAGAACCCCATCTTCCGGTGCATGGCGCGTTTTGCCTTCGCCCAGGCCGGCCTGCTCACCGCCAACTCGACCGCGCTCCGCGACGTGGCCGTGGCCGACCTCGGCGCCGACCCGGCGAAGTTCGAGCTGATCGCCTACGGTGTGGATCCGAACGCGGTCCGACCCGATCCAACCGGCACGGCCGGCCTGCGCGCCCAACTCGGTATCCCGTCCGACGCGTTCGTCGTCCTGGCCGTGGGGCGGATGGTGTACAAAAAGGGGTTCGACCGGTTGCTGCGGGCCGCGGCGCTGCTGGAAGCTGGAAACTGGAAGCTGGTTTTCGTCGGCGAAGGCGACCTCTGGGCCGAGTGGCAGGCGTTAGGGCAGGCATTGGGGCTGGGCGACCGCGTCCATTGGGTCGGCAACGTGCCATCGGATCGGATCGGCGTCTACTACAACATGGCCGATGCGCTGGCGATGCCGTCGGTGACGCGCCCGGCCGATGGGCTGAACGTCACCGTGCTGGACGCCATGTCATGCGCCAGGCCGGTGATCGGCACGGCCGCGGCCGGCAATGAGTTGGCGATCCGCGACGGCATCAACGGCTTCCTCGTGCCGGAAGGCGACGACGCGGCCCTGGCCCGCGGCCTGGCAACCTTGGCAGCCGATCCCGACCTGCGCGGCCGCATGGGGTTGGCTGGTCGGCGGCTGATCGAGACGGAGTTGGGTTGGCCGCAACTGGCGCGACGATATGTGGCGCATTTTGAGAGGTTGAAGGTTGCAGCTTGAAGGTTGAGGGCACCATGCAAGATGAGCGGGGGTTGATTTATCCGAATGTCAGCCTGGGTAAAGGCGCTGCCGTGGGGCCGTTTGTGGTGATCGGTGAGCCGCCGCGCGGCGCGGGGCCGGGCGAGTTGCCAACGTGCATCGGGCCGAGTGCGGTGATCCGGTCGCACACGGTCATTTACGCGGGCAACGTCATCGGTGCGCGGTTCCAGACGGGGCATGGCGCGCTGATCCGCGAGGCCAACCAGATCGGCGACGACGTGAGCATCGGCACGCATTCGATCATCGAGCACCACGTCATCATCGGAAATGGCGTGCGCATCCATTCCAACGTTTTCATCCCCGAATTCTCGATTCTGGAAGAGGGCGCCTGGGTGGGGCCGGGGGTCGTCTTCACGAACGCGCCTTATCCGCTCGGTGCAGGGGTCAAGGAGACGCTCAAGGGGCCGCATCTGCTGGCGGGCGCGAAGATCGGCGCGCACGCAACCCTGCTGCCGGGGGTGACGATCGGCCGGAACGCGCTGGTGGGCGCGGGCGCAGTGGTGACGCGCGACGTGCCGGACGGGGTGGTCGTGGTGGGCAACCCCGCGCGGGTCATCAAGCAGGTGACCGAGATCGCTGCGTATCGGCAGATGGCGCGGTCGTAACGCAGTAGAGCAAAACTCACTATCGCTACGGATGTCATTCTGAGCGGGTTAACAAGTCAAGGTTCGCGACGGCGAGATTCCAGCGAAGAATCCGTTCGTTGCAACACCGGATTCTTCGCTGGATGCTCGCCGTCGCGAGAAGTCAGGGGCACACCCGCTCAGAATGACAGGCAGCGGGTAGTGAATTTTGCGCTATTGCGTCTTAACCTTTGGCCGTGGGTCACAGGCTGCTGTATGGGAGGCTATGATGAGGTCGCGATCGGCCTGGCACGGGCTTGAGGCTGGTTGGCTGGTGGGCGCGCTGCTCGTCGTCACACTGCTGCTGTGCTTGCCATATCAGGCCATGTCCCCGCGGCGCATCCAGGTAGGCACGGAGCAGGCCGCCGGCGCGCTCGTCGGTTTTTCTTTCCCGGAGACCGCCGCCGGCCGGACTTTTCGTTGGAGCGAGGCGGAAGGGCTGATGCGTTTCACGGACGTGGCAAACCGGCCGCTGACGATCCGCCTAGCGATGCACGCCGCGCGGCCCGCGACGCCTCCTCCCATCATGGTGGCGGTCAATGGTCACGAAATCGGGACGGTTACGGCCGGCGGCTTTTCCGAGTACGCGTTCGTGGCTGGGCGGCCGGCCGTGGGCGGGGATGGCAACGTCACCATCGCCGTCCGCACGCAGCCTTTCAACGCGCCACCCGATCCGCGTCAGTTGGGAGCGGCCGTAGCCTGGGTCGAGATCGCGCCGGCCGGGGGGCCGGCGATTCCCCCGACGCCGGCACTCCTGCGCGTTTTCTTGCCGATCCTGCTGGCCGCGGCCGGGCTGATCTGGCTGACCCGGCGTGGCGGGCTGCCCAGTCCGGCCGCGGCCGGACTGGGCGTGACGCTGGGGGCTGTCGTGGCCTTGTGGCTGTGGCTCGCCCCGCGCGGGAGCGACCGCTGGGTCTGGCTGATCCTGCCGGCCGTCTGGCTGGGCGGCGCGGCGATCGTTTGGGGGCCGACGGTCCGGCGGCACACGGCGGCGCGGCTGACTACGTTGCGGGCGCGGCATCCGGCCGCCTTCTGGCTGGTGGTCATCGCGTTGCTGGCGCTGACCCTCTACCTGCCCCTGGCCCGCACAACCGGCTATTGGGGTGATATCGAAATCTACATGGCGTGGACGCACCAGGTCACGCATTTCGGCATCCATTCCGCCTACGCGCCGGACTTTGTGGCTGCGCCCAACACGACGCCTGGGTTGCTCTACCCCTTCCGGGTGGTTGGCGAAGTCTTCCGCCGGTTTTACGCCCCCGCTTTTCCGCCGCCCTGGCTCGACCGCACGAACCAGGCCTACTTGCGTTTCATGCTGCGCCTGCCCGCGTTGATCGGCACTGCGCTTATCGCCGGCGTCGCCTTCTGGCTGGTGCGCCGGCGCTGGGGCCTCCGCCTGGCGCTGATCGCGGCCGCGGCCTACCTTTTCAACCCGGCCGTGATCTTCGAGTCCGCCTATTACGGCCAGATGGGCGCGGTGCACGCCCTGTTCATGCTGCTGGCGGTGATCGGGTTGGCGGAGAGGCGACCGGCATGGGGTTGGGCGGCGCTGACGGTCGGTATGTTCACCAAACCGCAGGCCGATCTCTTTTTGCCGTTGTTCGTCATCTTGACCTGGCGCCGGTACGGGCTGCGGAGCAGCCTGCGCTCGGCGCTGGCCGCGGCTGCGGTCGGCCTGGTGATGCTGGCGCCTTTCATCGCCCACGGCACGTTGGGCCAGATGTGGGCGCGGGTCAGCCGGGTGACCGACTACCATCCCATGCTCTCGGCCACGGCGCACAACCTGTGGTGGCTGGTCAGCCTGGGGAATGGCAAGGCGAGCGATCTGCTGGTGCCGCCGCTCCTGGCGCAACTCGGCTGGTCCATTTTCACCTACCGCGCCATCGGCCTGGGGCTGGTGGGGCTGGCCTACCTGGTGGTGCTGGTGCGTACCTGGCGGGATGAGACGCCGCAAACATTGTACCTGGCGACAGCCTACCTTTTCACTGCGTTTTTTATGTTCGCCACGCAGATCCACGAGAACCACCTCATCCCCATCTTCTCGCTGCTGCTGCTGGTCTGTCCTGGCAACCGGCGGCGGTGGTGGCTCTATGCTCTCCTTGCAGTGACGGCCACGCTGAACATGGCCCTGCACTACCCCCAAATCCTGCGCGTGCTCGTGCCGCAGAACCCGGACGTCTGGGGTGGGGCCGAGATGGCCGTGCCGCGCTGGCTCAACTCGCTGGCGCAGGTGAGCGTGTTCGCCTACTGGACGGTCGCGTTCGTCCGCGAGACCTTCTCCGGCCTACCCATCCGCCACACCCAGTAACCCCACACGGTCAACACAGCGACGTTGATTACCGCCAGGCCGACCTGGAACGGAAACTGCACCGCGGCTGCTGCCGGCCAGGCCTTCATCAGCGGACGCATGAGGGTGACGTCCGTTGTGGCCAGGTTGAAGAACCAGGTGATGGCCAGGATCGCATCGAGGAACCAGGCGCGGCGGTCGTGGACTGCGGCCAGGGCCAGCAGGCCGAAAAGCGGAAAGAGATAGTTTTCGTGGATTTCGGTCGGCAACATGAAGAAGGCCAACCCCACGAAGCCCGCCAGCAGGGCAACTTCGCCGGTCTTGCGCGGCGTCCACAGCTTCCACAGCGCCAACCCATAGGCGACGCCGAAGAAGAGCGCCAGGCCGGTCGTCCGGTAAGTCACGGGACCGAGCAGCGTCCCGGTGTCTTTGATCTGCCAGGCGTTGCCCCACCCCCACAACCACCAGATGTTGAAGGCGTTGGAGACGATGCGCGGGCCGTGGCCGATCGTGGTGGACACGGTGCGGATCAGATGGCCGACCGTGCCGGTCAGCAGGAATGGGGTCAGCACGGCCAGGCTGACCAACGCGCCGGCCGCGAAGGCACGCGGCAGCGTCTTGACAGGCAGGCGGCGCAGCGCGCCAACCAACAAGAACGGCAGGAAGGCGCTGGCCTGGGGCTTTGTGAGCACGGCCAGAGCGGTCGCCGCGCCGGTGGAGGCGGCCTGCCCGGCCAGCAGACCCGCCACCGCGAGCGTGACGAACAGGGCATAGAGCGGGTCACCGAGCTGGCCGTTGTAGGACGTGGTGTAAATGATGCCTGGGTTGAACGCGTACGCGGCGCCGATCAGCAGCGCCCGTCGCGGCGAGGTTCGGCGCAACGCATAGACCAGCACCGTGACGGCGATCAGCATGTCCAGCAGGATCGTCGGTTGCTTCATGATGAAGTTCAGCCGCTGGCTGGCGACATCGAACTCCGGCGAGATGAAGAGGCGGTAGAGATGCCCCGGTATCGCCAGGAGATAGTGATGCACGGGCGGGTAGGCGCCGATGACGGGGTCAATCTCGTAGGCGGCCGCAACGCCCCGCGTGGTCACGTTTTCCAGCATCATCTTGAAGGCGATAAAGTTATCGTGGTCGCCGGGCGTGTGGGCCAGCGCCAGGCGGATGGCGAAGGCGACAAGGGTGAGCATGGCGATCCCCAGGTATGCTCGCCGACTCAGCGTCCGCTGGCCCAAGCGGACAGTCAGCTCGGTCGTCAGGCACGCGACGATGAGCAGGTAGAGCAGCCGATTGCTCGCTGGGGTCACGAACGGCCGGCTGATCAGCAGCCCGGCCGTGCCCAAGCCAAGCACGAGCGCGGCGGCGCCGGTTGCCAGACCCCGGCCGCTCCCCAGGCGGCGCAACCACAGATAAACCAGTCCGGTCAGCGCGCTCAGGCTCAACAACGGCTCGGCCGGGGGCAGGTGCGGCGGCTGGCCCATCGGCGTCGCGGAGATGCCCGCGACGAGCAACGCCAGCGTGCGCAGGTCGGCCGGCGGGACGAAGGTGGGGGCCTGCAACGTGATGAACAGATTTCCACTCGGCCCGATGATGTCGGCGGGGATAATCAGCTCATACTCGGTCGGCCCAGCGTTCATCAGCAGATCGGCGATCGGGTGGCCGTTCACCGCGACGGCGGCGGTCACGGGCAGGTCACGTTTGGCCGGGTCTGGCTCGTCGCCACGCGGCGCGCTCAGCACCAGGGTCAGCCGGGCCGACTGGCCGGGCCAGAGATTTGGCGCGCGCAGAGCGGCCCGCCCGGCCGTCCAGCGCACCGGCCCGGCCGAGTAGAAGCCCTCCAGGAGCGTCGCGTCAAGCCGCGAGGTCAGATCCAGCCGGAAGGGCGTCGAACGTTGGTAGGCCAACACGACGCAGAGGGCGCAGACGGCCATCAGGAGCGGCCAGCGGCGGTCGGCCAACAGGCGTTGCCAGGAAGTGGGAGATGCGGGCATGAGGGTTCTCGAATGGTCAGGCGTCGGCGGCCCAGGCGCGAATCTCCTGGCTCACCGCTTGTACTTGATCGGCGCGCAGTTCTGGATAGATCGGCAAACTGAGCACCTCGCGCGCGGCGGCCTCGGTTGCGGGCAACGCGTCCGCACCGGGCAGACGGCCGCGGTAAGCCGGTTGCAGGTGAACAGGCACGGGGTAGTGGATCAGCGCGCCGATGTCGCGCTCGCGCAGATAGGCTTGCAGGGCGTCCCTGTGCGTACTGCGTACTGCGTATTGGTGGTAGACGTGGGTCACGCCGGGGCGCACGGCGGGCAGGCGCAGCCCGGTGTCAGCCAGCAGCCGATCATAGTCAGCCGCGATCTGCCGGCGCCGGGCATTTTCCGCATCCAGGTAGCGCAATTTCACCCGCAGGATGGTCGCCTGAAGCTCGTCCAGCCGGCTGTTCAGCCCTGGGATGTCGCTCACGTAGCGCTCGCGCCAGCCGTATTCCCGCAGCAGCCGCACCCGCCCGGCCAGCTCGCCATCGTTTGTCACCACCGCGCCCCCATCCCCCAGCGCGCCCAGATTTTTCGTCGGATAGAAGCTGAACGCCGCGATGTGACCAAACGTCCCCACCCGCTGATCGCCATTTTCGTTTTTCGTTTTTCGTTTTGCAATACTCGCCCCATGCGCCTGCGCGCAATCTTCGATGACCGCCAAGTCGTGACGGCGGGCGATCTCCTGGATGGCGGCCATATCGGCGGGGTGGCCGTAGAGGTGGACGGGGATGATCGCGCCACGGAAGGGCGCGCTGACGTGCCAGGCACTTCCGAAAGTGCCTGGCACGTGTTTGATCGTGTCCTCCAGCCGGTTCGGGTCCATCGTGAAGCCGGCAGGATCAATGTCCACCAGCACGGGCGTCGCGCCGGCCAACTCGACGGCCGCGACCGTGGCGACCGCGGTGTGGCTGACGGTGAAGATCGGCGCCGCGGGGGGCAGAGCGCAGGCGCGCACCGCCAGGTGGAGCGCGTCGGTGCCGCTGCCCACGCCGAGCGCATGGCCCGCGCCCAGGTAGCCGGCGAATTCGGCCTCGAACGCGGCCACCTGTGCGCCCAGGATGTAGCGGCCAGCCATCAGCACGCCGGCGATGGCGGCGTCAATTTCGTCCTTGTGGGCCAGGTAGTTGGCCCGCGGGTCGGTTTGGGGAATGTTCATAGGTATTCTGCCAGGTTCTCGCGATAATAGGCCAGCGTGCGCGCCAGGCCCTCGCTGAGCGGCACGCACGGCTGCCAGCCGAGGGTCGAGCGGGCCAGCCGGTCGTCGCTGTAGTAGTCGCCGATGTCAATGGCCTTGCGTTCGGGCGGGAAGGCGCGCACCACGAACTCACCGCCGCGGTTGGCCGCGATCAACAGCTTTGCCAATTCTGCCAGGCTCAGGGGTGGATCGCCGCCCAGGTTGAAGACGCGACCGTTGGCCGCCTCGGTGGTTGCAGCCAACAGGATCGCCTCCACTGCGTCGTCCACGTAGGTGAAGTCGCGCAGTTGCTCGCCGCCCCACACCTCGAACGGTTTGCCCTCGACGGCCAGCCGGATCCAGACGCCCAAGAAGGTCTGCCGGGCGTCCTTGATCCGCATCCGTGGCCCGTAGGTGTTGGTCAGCCGCAGGGCGCACGCCCGAATGCCGTAGACGTTGTTATAGAGGATGTGATACCATTCGCCGGCCATCTTGTTGATGCCGTTCACGTCCACCGGGCGCAACAGGTGCCGCTCGTCTACCGGTAGATAGTCGGGCTTGCCGTAGATTTGCCGGGTGCTGGCGAAGACGATCTTGACCGCCGGATTGTGGGCGCGGCAGGCTTCCAGGATCGAAAGTTGCGCGCGGCAGTTGATCTCCAGATCGTTGAATGGGTCCTGCATCGAATCCAAGTGGCTTGTCTGCCCGGCCAAATTGAACAGGTAGTCTTGGCCCTGGACGAGATAGGCCATGCTGTGCGGATCGCGCACATCGGAAACGTTGACCCGGACACGATCTTCGATGCCGGCGATATTGAACACATTGCCGCCGTACTCGGGGATCAGGCTGTCCACCAGCGTGACCTGCGCGCCGGCCGTGACCAGTCGCCGGGCCAGGTTCGACCCGATGAAGCCCAGTCCGCCGGTGATGAGGACGCGACGATTGAGGAAGTGTTGGTTCATGCGTATTCCGTACTGCGTATTGCATATTGCGTATTGCGTATTGCTGATTTGCCGATCTGTTGATTCGCTGATTCGTCCGTCCTTATCATACCAGAATCTCCTACCAATGCCCCAATCTCCAATCTCCAATTTACCCGCTTCCCATTCCTTGCGGTACAATACCGGCTATGCGGATTCCGTGGCGACGTGTACTCCAGGTGGGCGTCCTCGTGCTGGCGCTTGGCTTTCTGGCCGCGCTGGTGCAGAGCCAATGGGCGACGCTGCGAGCTTATCGTTGGCAGTTGGCGCCGGGCTGGGTGCTGCTGGCGCTTGTGGGGCTGGAACTGACCTGGCTCTTTGAGTTGGACACCTGGCGGATGATCTTGCGCGGCCTGGGTGGTCCGCTGGCCTACCGGCAGGCGGCGCCCATCTGGTTCCTCAGCAACATCGTCCGCTACATCCCCGGCAACGTCTGGCAATTCCTGGGCATGGCCGAACTGGCGGCCGAGCGTGGGGTCCCCCGGCTGCTCACGCTGACCAGCATTGTCTTGCACCAGGCAATCTCAACTGCGGTGGGGCTGGTGCTGGCCGCGGCCTACTTTGCCGTCGCGGGGCAGGGCGAGTGGCTCGGCCGGCTGCGACCGCTGCTGTGGCTGGCGCCGTTAGGGCTGCTGCTGTTGCAGCCGCGCCTCCTGGAGTGGGCGCTGAATTGGGCCATGGCGCGTCTGCGCCGGCCCGCGATCCGTGTGACGTTGACCTGGGGTCAGGTCTGGCTGTTGTGTCTGCGCTACGTCATTGTCTGGCTGGCGATGGGGCTGAGCTTTGCCGCGTTCGTGCGGGCGCTGACGCCGTTGGACACCGCGGCCTGGCCCTATCTGGTCGCCTCGTGGGCCGCGGCCTACGTGATCGGCTACCTCAGCCTGCTCACGCCATCGGGGTTGGGCGTGCGCGAAGGGGTGATGACCTTGCTCCTGGCGACGGTCTTGCCGGGAGGCGTCGCCGCAATCGTCGCCGTCGCTGCCCGGCTCTGGATGGTGGCCGGGGAGTTGTTGGGCGCGGGCGTGGCGCTGTGGTGGTGGCGAAGGACGAAGGACGAATGACGGACGACGGACGACGGAGGACGGAGGACGAACGACGGACGACGGGCGACGAACGACGAACGACGAAAGGCGGTCGTTTTTCGTTTTTCGTTGGTCGTCAGTCGTTGGTCATTGGTCGCGTCCAGTGCTCCTCATCGCCATGCTCCTATTCACCGCCTGGTTTTCCGCCTACAGCATCGCCCTGCACGATGCGCATCTGACGCACAAGGCCGATCTGGGCCAGATTGACCTGGCGATCTGGAACACAGCGCAGGGACGGTTGCTCCAGGAGATCAAAGACGAGACGATTAGCACGCGGCTCACCGATCACGTGGAGCCGATTTTCGTGCCGGTGTCGCTGGTTTTCTGGCTCTGGGATGACGTGCGAGCGCTGTTGATCCTCCAGGCGGCGGCGTTGGCGGCTGGGGCATGGCCGGTTTATTTGCTGGCGCGGAAGAGGGCTGGGGATTGGGGATTAGGGATTGGGGATTCGCGCGCTGCGGGGGAATCTCAATACCCAATACCCAATACCCGATACCCGACTTACGACTGGGTCGCCGTTATCTTCGCCGTCGCCTACCTCCTCGCGCCCGCGCTTCAAGCCGGCGCGGTAGCCGAGTTCCACGCGTTTCCCTTTGCCGCGCCGCTGATCGCGTGGGCGCTGTGGGCCGTGGAAGATCGGCGATGGGGCGAATTTGTCATCGCCGGCGTGCTGTTGGCGGGCGTCCAGGAAGGTATGGCCTTGCTCACCACGACGCTCGGCTTGTACGCCATCGCGCGAGGGTCGGGGGAACAGTTTGCGAAAGCAAAGAGTGTCCCTGACCGGAGTAGAGGCTTTAGATGGTTTGGCGCTTGCGCCACAGACCGCCTGAAGGCTCGACTCCTGGGCTTCTCTCCGCCGGCTCTAGCCGCGGGCGTCACGATTGCGTTGTTCGGCCTCGCCTGGTTCTACCTCGCGACCTTCGTCATCATCCCGCACTACGCGTCCCTGGCCTACGGCCTCGCCGTGACCCCCTACGCCGCGCGTTTTGGCGCGGTGGGCGATTCTTTCGGTGACGTGCTTAAAGCCCTGTTGACCCAGCCGTTGACCGTGTTGCGGATCGTGGTCGAGCCGCTGCGGCTGCGCTATCTGGCTGGCCTGCTTTGGCCCACGGCCTTCCTGGCGCTGCTTGGCCCCGAAATCCTCCTGCTCAGCCTGCCGATGCTGCTGGCAAATCTGCTCAGCGGATACGCGTTGCAGTATTCCGGCGAGCTGCACTACTCGACGCCGCTGGTTCCCTTCGTTGTTGTTGCGGCGATCTTCGGTTTCGAGCGGTTGCTGCGAAGATTCGAGTTCCTGCGGCAGGGGTCAGGAATCAGGGATCAGGGGTCAGGGGTCAGGGGTCAGGGGTCAGAGGGTTCGCGGCTGTCTCCTGACTCCTGGTTCCTGATACCTGCCCTCGGTCTGCTGCTTGCCGCGCTGGGCTACCAGATCGCGGCCGGCTATCTGCCGATCGGCCGCGAGTTCTGGCGGCGAGGTTGGCCCCAGGTGACCGCGCATGACCGGCTGCTGGATCGCTTCGCGGCGCAAATCCCGCGGGAGGCGGCGTTGAGCGCGGCGACCGACCTCTATCCGCACCTCAGTCACCGCGAGCAGACCTACCAGTTCCCGTGGCTGGGGGAGGCGACCTGGGCGCTGGTGGATGTGACGGGTACGACCGACCGCCATCCCAACGATGTGCAGGCGGCGATCCGCAAGCTGCTGGCGGGCGGCTGGGGCGTCGTGGATGCCGCAGATGGCTACATCTTGCTGGCCCAGGGCCGGGGCAGCGCGGTTCTGCCCGATGCGTTTTACGACTTCGCTCGTGCACCCGCCGCTCAGCCGCAATACGAACTCGACATAACCTTCGGTGATCGGCTCAAGTTGCTCGGCTACGACGTGCTCGACGACGTCAAATGGCGGCGGACGGGCCTGCGCTTCTATTGGCAGGCGCTGGCCCCGCTGTCGCCCGACACGGCCATCGCGGTGCAGGTGTTGACGCCCGATGGCGGCGTGGCCGATGATACCGCGGTGCGTCCCATGCCGGCGCTGCTGTGGTATCCGCCGGCGCGCTGGCAGGCAGGAGAGACGCTCGTGACCGAGACGCTGCCGTGGTATCTGCCGCGCGAGTGGGCGCCGGTGGTGACGGTGAGTCACGTGCCAGGCACTTCCGAAGTGTCTGGCACGTGGGTTGGGCTGGCGTGGACGCGGCGCGAGGGCACGTTGGTTCCGCTCAAGGATCCGAACGATCCGTTCCAGATCGCTGCGCGTTTTTCGGACCAGGGGTGGTCGGTCCGGCTGACCGGCTGGGCCGCGGCGATGGCAGTGGCGCCGGGCAAGAACCTGCCGGTGGCGCTGCGTTGGCAGGTTGCCGGCCCCGCGCCGAAGGATTACACCGTTTTCCTGCATCTGCGCGACGCCGCGGGCAAGACGGTCGCGACCGGCGACGGGACGCCGACCTGGTTCGTGCCGTTGCCGACCTCCGGCTGGCCGCCGGGCGGCCTCCTCACTTGGGACGGCCACCTCGTCGCCGTGCCTGCCGGTCTGCCAGAAGGGCGTTATGACCTCGTCGCAGGTTGGTACGATTGGCAGACCGGTGAGCGCCTGGCTGCCTACGATGAGGGTGGGAACCTCCTCGGCGACGAATTCGTCCTGGGGCCAGTAACGGTGCATCCCGCGGCCGGCCCGCGGCCCGATCTGGCGTGTTTGCTGGCGGCCGAGAGCTGCGCATCGCTGGAATGATGGACGTGACCGTGGACGAAAGACGAAAGACGAACGACGAATGACAGGCTCTGCAGCACGCAACACGCAGTACGCAGCACGCAGCACGCAGCACGCAGCCCTTCTCATCATCTTGCTGCTGGCCTTCGCCGTTCGCGTCTACCACCTGGGCGGACAGAGCCTTTGGTACGATGAAGCGGTTACAGCGCAGGTGGCAGCCAAGGGGATCGCGGAGCTGACGCGCTGGACGGCGGACGACATCCAGCCGCCGCTCTACTACTACGCTGTGGCGGGCTGGACACGTCTGGCTGGGCGCGGCGAATGGGCGCTGCGTTTCCCGTCAGCCTTTTTCGGCGTGCTGACCGTGCCGCTGCTCTGGGCCACCGGCCGGCGGCTCTTCGGCCGCGGGCGGTCGGGGCAGATCGCGTCCCTCACGGCCGCGTTCCTGGCGGCCATCTCGCCGCTCTACGTCTACTACGCCCAGGAAGCGCGGATGTACACGCTGCTGACGTTTTGGGGTGTGTTGGCGGGGTATGCGCTGCTGAGGGCGACGAAGGACGAAGGACGAAGGACGAAGGGTGAAGCACATTTGTCATTGGTCGTTCGTCGTTGGTCACCGGGCCGGTGGTGGCTTGCCTTTGTGCTCGCCGCGACCGCGATGCTCTACACGCATTATTTCGGCGCGTTTTTGCTGGTGGCGTTTGGGGTGTGCTTGGTCCTTCCCCCCCCTGGCCCCCTCTGCCAAGAAAATGGTCGCCTGCTCTTCTGGACTAGAGGCTTCAGCCGGTTTCCCGCATCGTCCACCAGACCGGCTAAAGCCTCGAATCCAGTCGGCCCAATTTTCACCCGCAGTGGCCGGGGGGTGAGGCCGCTCCTCGCCTTTCTCGCCATCGCCCTGCTCTACCTCCCCTGGCTGCCCGCCATGCTGACCCGCTACCAGGTGGACGCTTCCTACTGGCAGGGTAACCTCAAGCTGGGTGAGGCGTTGCGCCACGTGGCGATCAGCTTCACCGCGGGCGCGCCGGAGACGATGCTGGAAGCCGATGCCGTGCGGCTACTGCCGTTGTTTGCCGTGGCCTGCGGCGTGGCCGTGGTCGCGTTGTTGTGGCGGGGGCAGCGGATGGAAACGGATAAGCGGATACGTTCCCTGGTCTACTTGTTTACTTGTCTACTCGTCCCCCTCCTCGCCATCCTCATCCTCGCCTTGCGCACGCCGAAATTCAACGCGCGCTACCTGATGATGGTTTCGCCGGCGTATCTGTTGATTCTGGCGGGGGGGATTGGGGATTGGGGATTGGGGATTGGGGATTGGGTACTAGGGACTAGGGATCGGAAAATGCAACGCGCCGCGAATAGGACGCAACACGCAACACGCAATACGCAGTACGTAATACGCCGTACGCAATACCTAATACCTAATACCCTCCTTCTGGCCCTTGTCGTCTTTTTGGTTGCCACTTCCTTCGTCGCCCTCCGCAACTGGTTCACCGACCCGGCGTTTACGAAGGCCCAGTGGCGCGAGTTGATCGCGACCGTGCGGGCGCAGATGATGCCCGACGAGGCGGTGTTGCTCGTCTCCGGACACGCGTGGCCCGCCTGGGACTATTACGCGCCGGACATCGCACGAACGCGACTGCCGGAGATTGACATCCTGGACGTGAACCGCGTCCTCGGTTTCGAGGCGGGCGCGGATCTGACACGGGCGTTGGCCGACAAGACGGGCGCGTGGCTGGTGGAGTGGCAGGACGAGGCGGTGGACCCCATCGGCATCGTGCCCTATTTTCTTGACCGGGCAGGCGTGGAGCAGCCGGTAGGCCGCGAGTTCTGGCACCTGAAGCTGCGGCGCTGGCAACTGCGCCCCGGTGCGACCTTCCCAGCCGAGCCGCAGCCCCAGCACGCCGATGCCGCGAACTATGCGCACCAGGTCGCGTTGCTTGGCTGGGACGATCCGCAGCGGGGCGAGATTACCGTCTACTGGCGCGGTTTGAACACCATCACGGCCGACTACCAGGTTTCGCTTGTTCTGGAGGACGCTGCCGGTCGTGAGGTGGGGCGGTGGGACGGCCGGCCCGCCGGCTACACCTACCCCGCGTTTCGCTGGCAACCCGGCCAGGCGGTCGTCGGCCGCTACCTGCTACCCTTGCCCGCGGGCGCAGCAGCCGGCGACTACTTCGTCACCCTGGCCGTCTACGCCGCCGCCGATCCTGCCGGCCTGGACATCCGCGATGTGGCCGATAACCCCGCGGGGAAACGAGTGCGGCTCGGGCCGGTGCGGATTGAACGATGAAGCTGGAAACTGGATGCTGGAAACAGGAAACTGGAAGCTGGAAGCTAGACGCTGGTTGGCTGGTTTCTTGACGGCGTGTCGCCTCTCTGATAGACTCGGCTCATCGGGGTCATTCTGAGGAGCGGTATTTGCGACGAAGAATCTCTTTCTTGTTTCCTTGTCTACCAAACTGGAGGTTCCTGATGCGGGCTCATCCCCGATGGTGGCTGATTTTCGTGGCCGGCGCGGCGTTGCTGTTCGGCGGTTGCATGTTCCAGCCGTTGCTCTCGGACGTGGAGGTCGCGCCCGCGGCCATCTCGCCCAACGCCGATGGCAAAGAGGATGTGACGCACATCAAGTACCAGGTCGGCCGATCGGCGGATGTCTCGATCTACTTCGTGGATGCGGCGGGCGGCCGGCGCTACTTCCGCAACGCGCAGCGGCGCTCGCCGGGCAAATACGATGTCTATTGGGGCGGCGCGATCAACGATCCGCAAGTGCGCCAGGTGGCGGGCGGGCCGATGCTGGTGGAGAGCCAACTGCTCCCCGACGGCGTCTATACCTGGGTCATTGAGGCGACCGACGCGGGCGGCCGGACGCAGCGGGCCGAAGGCCGGATCACCCTGCAAGGCGCGGACACGACGCTGCCGGAGATTCACAATTTCACCGTGGTGCCGCCGGACTTCACGCCCAACCAGGACAGCATCCACGACCGCGTCTCGATCTCGTATTACCTGACCAAGAAGGCCGAACGCATGCAGGTCTACTTGCGCCCGGTTGGCGACGACAAGCTCAAGTATCCGATTGCTGAAGATCAAGTGGTCTCCACCGCGGAGCCGGGGGACGCGGGGTATCACGGCTATGATTACGATGGCGGCGTAGACCTCAATGCCGAGCCGCCGCCCGATGGCGACTACGTGGTCTTCGCCGAGGCCGAAGACAAGGTCGGTAACCGGGTGCAGGTCTCCGCCACGCTGACGATCAAGGAGGGCGGCAAGCCGCGCGCTGAGGTGGCCGGGGGCGAGATTGACTGGCAGGGCGAGATGAACCGGGTGGTGAGCGTGCCGTTGGGAGGGTCGTTTTGCTTCACGACGACGGTGGTCAACATCGGCCCGGTTCCCATCCGCACGGCCGGCCCCTGGCCGGGGCAGACTTTCAAGTTCAGCGAGAATTACAACGCGCTGGCGGGGCGGCAGGGCGAGACATCGTGGTATCAACAGGCCGGTATCTGGCGCTTCGGCATCAACTTCGACACCACCGGCGTGGACTTCCCGTTCCGTTGGGCCATCGGCCGCAAGCAAGACCTGGAAGAGCGTATCATTGACGGTCAGCCGCAATACTACCTGCTGCCCGGCAAGCGCGGGCTGGTTTCCGGCTGCATCCAGATTGACCAGAAGCCGCCGGTGGGTACTAACTTCTGGGGCGGCGGGCTGATCCACGAGTTCGTGGCCGTGGTGAACAACGATATTGACCGGATCAGCGTGGTGGTGGGGGCGCCGTGAGGGTGACACGGTGACAAGGTGACAAGGTGACGGGGTGACAAGGTGACCGAACACGGCCAATCGTCTGGAGAGCCAACTGAACTAGCAACCCTCGCTGTTGTGATCGTCAGCTACAATGTGCGCGAGTTGCTGGCCGCGTGTTTGAACGCGACCTTTGCGAGTTTGGCGGTCAGCGGTCTGTCGTCGTCGGTCATCGTCGTAGACAACGTCTCCTCCGACGGCAGCGCGGCGATGGTGGCAGCCGAGTTTCCGCAGGTACACCTTATTGCCAGCCACGACAACTTGGGGTTTGCGGGTGGAAATAACTTAGCGCTGCGGATGCTGGGATTTGAGGGCGTGGAGGGGCAGGGGCGGGGGGGGGTAGGGGAGCAGGGGCGCGGGGGCGCGGGGGAGCACGCAATCCGCAATCCGCAATCCGCAATCCGCAATCCGCAATCTGTCCTCCTCCTCAACCCCGACGCCGAACCCGTCGGTGACGCGATCGGGCAGATGGCGCGGTTTCTGGCCGAGCATCCGCAGGTGGGCGGCGTGGGCGCGCAGTTGCGCTATCCCGATGGCCGATTCCAGCACGGCGCGTTTCGCTTTCCAGGCCTGCTCCAGCTCTGGTTCGATCTGTTCCCGCCACGGCCGCGGCGCCTGCTCGACTCTCGCCTCAACGGCCGCTATGCCCGCGCTTTGTTCGAGTCCGGCCGGCCCTTCCCGATTGACTTCACTCTGGGCGCTGCGTTGATGGTGCGTCGCGGGGCGATCGCGGCCGCAGGGCTGCTGGACGAGGGCTACTTCATGTACGCCGAAGAAGTGGACTGGTGCTGGCGCATCCAGCGGGCCGGCTGGCCGTTCTACTGCGTGCCATCCGCGGTGGTGATTCATCACGGCGGAGCCAGCACGCGGCAGTTTCGGTCGCAGTCGTTCGTCAACCTCTGGCGCAGCCGCTTGCGGCTGTATGGCCGTTTCTACGGTCCCGTGCGCCGTCGCCTGGCCGCGACCATCGTCCGCCTGGGGTTGTGGGCTGAGCTGCGGCGGGCGCGGGCGTCCGCGGCGAGAGGCGAGATCACTGCGGAGGAGCTGGCGGAGCGGGTGGCTTCCGTTCAGCAAGTGCGAGATCTGTTTGCCGGCACCAAGTAACGAGTAAAAGCGGCGAGAGCATCGCGCACATATTACTCGTTACTCGTTCGTCTGAACCAGGATCGTTTCATGCCTGAATCAACCCAGCTTCACGCTGTTTGTCTTGCCGCCGTAGTTCTGGCCAAAGATGTCGCGCTGCACATCGAGCCATGTCTTGCCACGCTGGATTTTGCCGATCTCAAGGTAGTAGTTACTGACCCCGCGAATGACGACGAGACAACGCAGCGCGCTCGCTCTGCTGGGGCAATGATCCTCCGGCGGTCGTTCGATAACTTCGCGGGCCAGCGCAACGCGGCGTTGGAGGCGGTCGAGGCGGACTGGATCTACTTCGTGGACGCGGATGAGCGGGTCACGCCGGAGCAGGCTGCCGAGGTGCGCCGGGTGATCGCGGAGCGGCCCGAGGTGGGCTGGTGGACGCCGCGGCACAACTTCATCGCGGGGCAGCGGGTGCGCTACGGCGGCTTCTATCCCGATTACCAGTTGCGACTGCTCAAGCGCGGCCATGCGCGCTATGACCCGGCGCGGCCGGTGCATGAAGTGGTGCTGCTCGACGGCCCGGCGGGTCATCTGCAGAACGTGATGATCCACTACAACTACGACAACTGGGCGCAGTTTCACGCCAAGCAGCGGCGCTATGCGCGCTTCGAGAGCCAGGCGTTGCGGGCGCGGGGCGTGAAGCCGTGGCCACACAAATTTATCCGCCAGCCGCTGCGCGAATTCTGGCGGCGGTATGTCACGTTGCAAGGCTACAAAGATGGGTGGCTGGGGCTAAAGCTCGCGGTCTTGTTGGGGTTTTACTATGGGTTTATGCCGCACTGGGGGCTGTTGCGGCGAGAGGGTTGATTTTCAGCCGCGCCAACATTTGCGGCAGACCGGCCTCGATCAGCTTCTCCAATAACTTCACGGTCACGGTGTAATCTTTGATCTCCCCGCCGTAAGGATCCGCCACATCCTCGTCCCCGCCGCTCATTTCGGTCAGCAGGAACACCTTGCCCAGGTGTTGCGGCGCCAGGTAAAAGAGCGAGCGGCGGTGCGCCTCCTCCATCACCAGGATGATGTCGGCCTCTTGGAGCAGAGTTACGCTGACCGGCCGTGAGCGGTGCTCTTCCAGCGCAATCCCCCGCTGGTTCAGCACGGCGATCGCCTCTGCGCTGGCTTCGAACCCTTCCCTGGCCCACACACCGGCCGATTCCACGGCTACCTGATCGGCCAGCCCCAGGTCGGCGATGCGCTTACGCAGCAGGGCCGCGGCCATCGGTGAGCGGCAGATGTTGGCGGTGCAGACGATGAGGATGGTTTTCACATCGCATTCCTGGTACGGGCGGGGTAACCTCGCCCCTACATACCGGTCAGACGAACGACGAAGGACGAACGTTAATGCCCGATGGGGTCTTGTTCGTCCTTCGTCCTTCGTCGTCGGTCAGTGTTTACGCCAGCTCGGGCTGGATCAGGGCGTAGTCACCGCCGCTGCGGCGGTAGACGACGTTGATCGCGCTCTGGTTGACATTGAAGAAGACGAAGAAGGCGTGACCGAGCAACTCCATCTGGTCAATAGCCTCTTCCTCGTCCATCGGCGTCATCGAGAAGCGCTTGATGCGGGTGACGCGGGAGGTCTCTTCGGAGGCGGACGCTTCTTCTTCCTCGGCGGCATCCGCGACAGCCTGCGCTTCCGCTTCCCCGCGCTTCGACCACCGCTTGCCCTTGAAGCGGTCAACCTGGCGCTGCATCTTCTCGAAGACGGTGTCAATGGAGGCGAACATATCGGCCGAGGCTTCTTCGGCGCGGAGGATGGCTTGCCGGGTGTGCAGCGTCACCTGGGCCACCTGGCTGTCCTTGGCGGCGCGAGTGCTCTCCACGGAAAGCTCCACGCGCGCGTCGAGGATGTTGGGCAAGTAGCGATCTAGCCGGCCGATCTTCTTTTCGACGTACTCCCTCAGCGCTTTCGTAACTTCGAGGTTCTTGCCGGAGATGCTGAGTTGCATGGGGTACTGCTCCTTTCGTATGGGGATAGTAAGTTCCGGGGTTCCCCGCCGTGTTCCTGGAGCCAGGGAGGGCAAAGAAACTCAGCCCCGGATGGTTTGGTGCGTAACCCGATTGTAGCCGCGTTCGCCGTAAAAGTCAACCGGCCATTTTCTATTTTCCGTCCACCCATTTCTTGAACAGATCGCCTAAATCCTGCCCTGCGACCTCCTCCGCCAGCTTGCGAAAGTCGTCGGGAGTGGCGATGCGCCAGGTAAATTCGGTGTAGTAGCGATGCAGGAACTCCGCCATCCTCGTTTCGCCCAGGCGATCGGCCAGGGCCAGGAAGAAAAGCGGCCCGCGGCCATAGATGATCCCGCTATACTCCGCGCCCACGTAGGCTGCCACCGGCAGGCCGATGGGCTTCTCCATGAATTTCACACTCCCCCAGCGCAGGTTGGTCACAACATCCACGAAGGCCTGCGCATCGGCCTGGCCGTACGTATCGAGGGTGTAGAGATAGGTGCTGTATTGGGATAATGCCTCGTCGAGCCAGGGATGATTGACCTGGTCGTTGCCGACGACGTTGTACCACCATTGGTGGGCGACTTCGTGCACCACCACCGACTCGAAGAAGTCCTCCTCGCTGGGGATGCGGTAGACGCGGCTGCCGATGGCGACCAGGCCCGGATATTCGATGCCGCCAGCTTTTGTCGGCATGGCCGCCAGATCCAGCTCGCGGTAGGGATAAGGCCCGAAGTCGCTCTCGAAATCGCGTAGCGCAGCCATCGCCCAGGTCAGGGCTTTTTGGCCGCCGATCTCATCTCCCGGCAGGAAATAGCTGTTGACCGCGATATCGCTGACCATCCCGCTGAAGACGAGGTAGTCGGCACTGGCGATCACGTTGAAGTCGCGCATCGGCCCGCCGACCAGTCGCCAGGTGGCCGAGCCGTCACCGTTGGGCGTCTTGGCTAACGTCGCGCCCGTGGCCGCCACCACCAGGTCGGCCGGTCCGGTCAGAGATACGTCGTAGAGCGCAGCGTCGTGGAAGGTGACATCCCCCTGCATGGCCGGCGTTTCCAGCCGCCAGCCGGTGTCATAGACGACCACCGATGGGTAGCTGTGGCCCAACGCCAGGATGCCGCGATCGAGCGAAAACTCGCCGTAGTTGCCCGCGCCTTCACCCGTCAGGATGGGACTGGTGTAGGCGATCGTCAGATCGGTCGCAGCGCCGGGCGCTAGCGGCGACGCCAGGGGCACCCGCAGCAACGTGGCGTCGGATTCCAGGGTGGGCGTGACCGCGCTGCCCGCCACCTGCACGGCGCTGACCGTCATCCCGGTGTGCCACAGGTTCGGGAAAAGATGCAGATAGATGGCGTCCAGCGTCACCGTCTCCTGATTGGTGTAACCGATGCGGGCCGTGCCGCTGAGACGGCTCAAGTCGGACGCCAACGCCACGGTCAGGCTGTAGGTGGTCATGCTGGTCAGCAGCGTGCCGGCCGCGGGGTGGAGCAGCGGATCAAACGCCTGCCATGCCGCGGGTCGCAACGCGACCGCGTACCCTGACCAATTCGTGAGGGCCGCGATCGGCGTGATCGTTGGTGTGGGGAGCGGTGTGGCAGTGGCCGCAGGGGTCGCCGTGGGCGCGGGCGTGACCGTCGGCGTGGCGGTCTCCGTCGGGAGCGGTGTGGCGGTGGCCGTGGGAGTCGCCGTCAGGATATGGGGTGTGGGCAGAACTGGCGTTGACAACGGCGTACAGCCGGCCAGGACAAGCATGAGCAGCAAAGGCACAAAGACAATCAGGCGCATAGCGGCCATTGTACCCGGTTCTGGCCGTGGCGCAAATGGAACGATTGCCTTCACTGGCCTTGCCGGTCGTTAAGTTCCTGGTGCGGCGTTCAGGTCAACCCATGTTCGTGGGCATAGACCGCGGCCTGGGTGCGATCGCGCAGCCCCAGGCGGCTGAGGATGCTGGAGACGTGGTTTTTGACCGTGCCCTCGCTGACCACGAGCTTGTCGGCGATCTCACGGTTGGTGGCGCCAGTGCCGATGAGGCGCAATACCTCCAGCTCGCGCCCGGTTAAATCGTGTTCGAAGGAGACAGGCGGTGCAGCCGGGGACGGTTCGGAGCGCCCACCGCCCAACATGCCCACCAGCTTGCCCGCGACCGAGGGTTCGAGCTGGTAGATGCCGGCATGGGCCAGTTGCACGGCCTGCGCCAGTTGCGATGCCGGGATGTCCTTGAGCAGATAGCCGACTGCGCCTGCACGCAACGATTTGACGATGTACTCATCGTCGTCGAAGGTGGTCAGCATGATCACCTGGCAACCAGGCATCCGGCGGCAGATTTGGGCGGTCGCGACGATGCCATCCATGACGGGCATTCGCACGTCCATCAGGATGATATCGGGAGACAAAGCCAGCGTCTTTTCGACCGCCTCCTGGCCGTTCGTCGCCTGCCCGACGACGCGGACACCCTCCTGGATATCCAGCAGCGAGGCGATGCCTTCGCGCACCAGGCGTTGATCGTCAACGACCAGAACTGTCACGTCGCTCATACTGCCGCCAATTGCGCCGGATGCTTGGGCACGGTGACAATTAACTCCGTGCCGCGACTGGGATCACTGGTGATACGCATCTGGCCGCGCACCAGTTCCAGGCGCTCTTGCAGCCCCTGAATCCCGAAGCTGTGCTCAGGCGATGAGGCCAGGTCGGTCAGGGTGTTGGTGTCGAAGCCGGCGCCATCGTCTCGCAGCGTGAGCCAGGCTTCGGTGTCGCCCAGCCGCACGTCCAGGGTCACGTGGCTGGCCCGGGCGTGTTTTTGGACGTTGGTCAACCCCTCTTGCGCCACGCGGTAGAGTGTCGTCAGCACCGGGCCGGCGTAGTCGGTCTCGTCGCCTTCAAGACGGTATTCGATCTCCAGTGTATCGCGATCCATCCGCCCCGCCAAATCCGCCAACGATTTTTTCAGCGAGAACTTGTCATCTGAGGCACGCAACGCGCTGACCGATTGGCGCACGTCCTGAAGCGCGGCGCGCGCGGTCTGCCTGGCGTCGCGGATGGCCTGATCCGCTTGCTCGGGACTGCGCGCGCGGTAGACCTGCGCCTTCTCCAACTGGATGCTGATGGCCGTCAAATAGTGCCCCAGGCTGTCGTGGATGTCGCGGGCCAACCGGTTGCGCTCTGCAGCCGCGGCCAACTCGGCGACCCGATCAGCATAGCCCTGGAGTTGCAGATGAGAGGCTTCCAATTCGTCCAACAACTGCTGCATCCGCTGCCGGCTCCGCTGATCGCGGTCAATGTGACGCGCGATGACCTGCATGAAAATCAGAAGCAGCGTGTAAACCACCACCACAGTCAGGGAATCGAAGTTCGTGCGCAGGCCGTCGCTATCGAATCGCCAGGCTCGGCTCACCACCCACAACCAGTAGCCAATCCCCATGAGATTGCTGATGTCCACCCCCAAGACGAAAAAGGCAGCGAAGGGCACCATGGGGTACAGGATGATCCCCAGTTTCGTACAATCGAGGGCGACGACGCCCTGGACGAGCGCCGCGCGGACGATCAGCAAGCCGATGGCGAGATGCCGCGGTATGGGCTGCGGGTCACGGGTCAACTCAAACCGCTCGACGAACAACATCAGCGCCAGCAGCCCGATCATGGCCCACTGCCTCGAGTGCGGCCATTGATCGCTGCACGGGCTGACGTAGTTGGTGTAGACGACCAGCGTGCCCACCACCCCGATGTAAGCCGCGGCGAAGCCCAGTCGCAACGCGCCGACCGTATCAGGAGAGGGATTGAGCCACCGTTTGGCCCGGTTAAGCATGGAGCCAACCTCGGAACAGGAAAGCACACTCGATTTGTGGAATCGTGTATGGGATGATCTGGCGCCAGTATAGCATACGCCGGAGGGCCGGGGCAATATGCCGCAAGATAGATTCCGGCATTGGCCGTTCGGCATGTGTCGTTCGGCTGATTGCCCATCTTGCGAATAGCTCTTGCGACAGGGCTGCGATGTCACCCGCGGCACATGCGGAGACGGCGAGGGAGCGCGATACTACGCAGCGACGGTGGGTAAGCCCACATCGTAATGAAAGGACCAAGATGAGCCACTCTCGTATCAATGGACGAATGCCCATTATGCTGTGCGTCCTGTTGATCGCCGCCTTCCTCGGGGGATCGGCCGGCAGCGTCGCCGCGATGGCGCCTGCACCGCCCAAAGGCAGCACGCTGGCGGTGGTCCGCGGCGGAGGCGCCAGCCTCTATGACGCGACGGGTAAGTCCGTTCGCGATCTGCCAAGCGGCGCAGTCTTTCGAGTCACTGGCCGCTCGGCCGACAGCCAATGGCTCAACGGCGCGACCACGGATGGCGCGACTGGCTGGGTCAGCGCGGCGCGGCTGGTGATCTTTGGCGTCAAGATGCTGCCCGTCCGCGCGGGCTTCACCCCACCGGCACCGAGCGTCGCCGCGCAACCGGCCGCCGGCGCGACCGTCCGGCTGCAAGGGGTCGTCATCAGCGGGACGATGCTGCTCAACGTGCGCTCCGGGCCGGGCGCCGACTATCCCGTCATCGGCACGGTTCCGCCCGGCGCGACCGTCTTCGCGTTGGCGCGCAACGAGGCGGCCGACTGGATCCAGGTGGAGCAGACGAATGGCGTCGGCTGGGTCAGCGCCGGCTACCTCGACCTGAAGGGCGACGCCAAAGGTCTGCCGGTCGCAGCCCCCGTCGCCGTCGCGCCAACTTCTTCGACAGGCGCAGGGTTGACCGGCAAGCTAGTCTTTCAGGAGCGCAGCGGCGGCACGATCTACGTGTACGATCTGGTCAGCGGCAGCCTGCGCGGCCTCACCACCGGCGCGGACCCGGACCTCAGCCCTGACGGGCGGACAGTGGTTTTCTGGCGCGACAACGGTGGCGACCACGGTATCTATTTGATCGCCATCAACGGCGGGAACGAACGGCGCATCCTCGCGCGCAGCGAGCCGGTGCGCGCGCCGGCCTGGAGCCCCGACGGCAGCAAGATCGTTTTCAGCCATGTCAATGGCGAGCATCGCTGTCGTGATGTCGGCTACAACATCTGTATGCCTGACTCATATCCGTACAACCTCATGTTCCCGCTCAGGCTCATGGATGCGTGGAGCCTGGCGCGCGTCGACCGCGATGGTGGAAGCTACCAGGATCTGGCCGTCGTCAAGGACGCGATCTCGCCCGATTGGTCCGAGCGCGGCATCTTCTACGGCGGGACAGGCATCCAGGTTACCCAGGATACCCCCGACGAAGATCCTAACCGCGTGGTGCTCGGTGAGTACCGGTATCAAGACCCGGCCATGCAGCCCGGCGGCAATCGCATCGTTTTCCATACCCTGGAAAAGGATCACTGGGAGATCTTCGCCGCGAACGCCGACGGAGCGAACGTGGCGGCATTGACCCGGCCGGCAACCACCCTGGTTACGCCGTTGCCGCACAACGTCGCGCCCGCCTGGAGTCCGGACGGCCAGCACATCGTATTTCTGAGCAACCGCACCGGCCGGTGGCAGCTTTGGGTTATGGATGCCGACGGCGGCAACCAGCGTGCGCTGCCGGTCGACGCGCCGATTGAGTACAACTACCAGGCCGAGCAGGTGGTGAGCTGGGGAAAGTAGCAACGGGACGCGGACGACGCGGAAACCGCGGACGACGCGGATATTTTCGGATGGGTGCATTTGGAGTTAGCTCAGGCAGACCAAGCGGAGCGTCCTGAGCGGAGTGGCGGCCGTTTCGCCACTCAGTCGAAGGATGCGGAGCGCTCCCTGTTCTCCGCGTCGTCCGCGTCCCATTCTCAGACCAGAGAGGAAAGTTACCAACATGATGCGATATGAAGTTAGTTCAACCAGGCGACGTTTGGGTGGGGCGGTCCTGATCCTGATCATCGCCACAGCCGTGGCGGGCTGCGCTGGGAGCGCCGCCAAATCGGATAGCCGGTCGGCGGCGGCCGCGGCGGCGACGCCGATCCCGACCCCCACACCGGTTATCGTCAGCACGCCGTCCAACACGCTGACCAGCAGCACGGCCTCAACCGGCAGCGGGGGGACGCGACGGCTGGATACCGCGAGCCTGACGTACAACGGCGAGATCATGGCCGAGGCCATCGTGCCTGTCGTGGCCCAGGTGGCCGGCCAGATCCAGGAAGTCAAGATCGCGGTCGGCGACAGCGTGGTGAAGGGCGACCTCCTGGTGCGCATTGACAGCACCGTCGCTGAAGCGCAGCGTGCCCAGGCCCAGGGCGCATTGGATCTAGCCCAGTCCCAGGTGGAGCTGGCCACGGCGCAGCCCAAGCAGACCGATCTGGACGCGGCGCAGGCGGCCGTGGGCGCAGCGCAGGCGGCGTACAATCGTGCGTTGCAGGGCGCGACCGCGGAAGAGAAGCGCATGGCGTTGGCCCAGCTCAAGCAGGCCGAGGCCGCTGTGTCGGTGTACCAGGGCCAGTATGACCGGATCGCCAGCAACCCTTATGCTGGCATGATGCTGGAGAGCTTGCAGTTGCAGCAGGCCACCCTGGCCAAAGAGGCCGCCCAGGCGCAGTATGACAAAGTGCTGAAGGGCGCGACCGCTGACCAGATCGCCGCGGCCTACGCCGCGCTCACCGGCGCTGAGTCCCAATTGGCCCGTTTGAAGCGCGGCGCCGAGCCGGCCCAGATCAAGGCCGCGGAGGCCGGGGTCAAGCAGGCCGAGGCCGTCGTCTACCTGGCGCAGTTGCAGCTTGACAAGACCAACGTTGCGGCGCCCGCCGACGGTTTCATCTACAAGCTGGACGCGGTGGAGGGCGGGATGGCCGGGCAAGGCGCCGTCCTGGCGATCGTCTTCTCCCATAATGCGAAAATCGTGATCCAGGTGGAGGAGTCCCGCTTCGGGAATGTGTCGGTGGGCCAGCCGGTCGTCATCCGAGTGGACGCCTACGGGGATCGCAGCTTCAACGGCGAGGTCTCGAAGATCGCGCCGACGTTCGATTACACCACGCGCACCGTGCAGGTCACTGTGAAAGCCACCGGCGACGCCGCGGCCGATCTCAAGCCTGGCATGTTTGCCACCGTGACGCTGATGGAGAAGTAATCCCATGAAACCCTGGGAAACCTCAATCAAACAACCGGTCTTCATCAGCATGATCATGCTGGCGCTGATCGTTCTCGGCGTGCTGGCATACACGGGCATGCCGCTGGACTTCTTCCCCAACGTCTCGTACCCGACCCTGGCGGTGATCACCGTCTACGCGGGCGCGGGGCCGGGTGAGATCGAGAGCCAGGTAACAAAGCCCATCGAGGAGGCGATGGTCACCGCGCCGGGCGTGGAAGAAGTCCAGTCGCGCTCCAACGAAGGCTACTCGGTGGTGGTCGTGAGCTTCAACCTGGACAAGGATGAGAAGGTGGCGCTGCAGGAGGTGCGCGAGAAGATCGCCAACGTGCGCAGCAACCTGCCGGACGGCGCCCTCGAACCCACCATCACGGCCTACGATCCCTCCTCGCTGCCCATCCTGCGCATCTCGGTGGGACAGTCCAACAGCGCAGGGAATGCGGCTACGGATGTGCGCTTGAAAGTCACGGAGGATGTCCTGCCTCGGCTGCAGCGCCTCGACGGCGTCGCGGATGCTGTCGTGACCGGCGGCCATGAGCGGGAGATCCAGGTCCTCCTGGACGCCGATGCGCTCAATGCCCGTCGCGTCGCGCCGCAGCAGGTGATCGCGACCATCGTCGCAGAGAGTTACAGCATTCCAGGCGGCAGCGTCGAGCAGGCCGGGCAGGATCTCCTCTTGCGCACGCCTGGCAACTTCAAGACAGTCGAAGACGTGGCGAATTTACAGATTGCCACGGCGCTCGGCGCGGTGCGCGTGGGGGATATCGCCACGGTGCAGGACGGTTGGAAGGAGCGGGACACCTACAGCCGGCTGGATGGGCAGGAGGCCGTGATCGTCTCCGTCCGCAAGCAGTCGGGCACGAACACCGTGCAGGTGGCCGAGCGCGTGAAGAAAGAGGTGGCCGCGCTCAGCAAGGAGCGGCCGGACATCAACCTGGTCGCCGTGCAGGATCAATCCATCTTCGTCCGGGCGAGCTTCAACGACGCCATGCGCGAGCTGTTGATCGGCGCGCTGGCCGCGTCGCTGATCGTGCTCCTCTTCTTCCGCAACCTCCGCAACACCCTGGTGACAGTCGCCGGCCTGCCCATCATCCTGCTGGGCACCTTCGCCGTCATGTCAGCACGCGGCATGACGCTCAACATCATCTCCCTGATGGCGCTGTCGCTCTCGGTTGGCCTGATCATTGACGATGCCATCGTGGTGCGCGAGAACATCTTCCGCCACATGGAGATGGGCAAGACGCCCAAACAGGCGTCCATCGAGGGCACGGCCGAGGTGGCCATGCCGGTCATCGCCATGTCGCTGACCATCGTCTCGGTCTTTTTGCCCGTTGCCTTTGTCGGCGGGCTGATGGGCAAGTTTCTGAACTCCTTCGGCCTGGTGGTCAGCATGGCGGTTCTGATCTCGCTCGTCGAGGCGATGACCTTTGCGCCCATGCTTTCCGCCTATCTGTTCAAGCAGCAGAAGCCGAAGATTTCGGAGGCAGAAGCCCAGTCCGGGGTTGCCCATGCCAGCCTGGGTCGGATCGAGCGCCTCTACCTGCGCTCGCTGGGTTGGACGCTGCGCCACCGCTTCGTCACGCTGGTGCTCGGCATCGCGCTCCTGGCCGCCAGCGCGTACGGCGCGACGTTCCTGAAGCAGGCCTTTGTGCCCTCGGTTGATCAGGGCAGCGTGGATATGTCGTTGACGTTGCCGCCGGGTGGGTCGCTGACGCAGACCGACGAGCAGGCCCGCACGATGGAGACCCGTCTGTTGGCGATGAAACCGGTTAAGTCCGTCCTGACCACCGTGGGCGGCCGGGGCACGCCGGAGACTGCCAGTTTTCACGTGAACCTCAAGGATGGATACCCGACTAGTGCGTTCGCGGCGACGGCCCGGGGCGAGTTGACGGATGTTCCCGGCTTATCAATCAGCGGTGGCAGCTTTATCTCGATGGTGGCCGGTGGCAACTCGATCATGGGCAAGCCGGTCCAGATCACGCTCCAGACCGTCGGCGATGCGGAGGCGCTCAACCAGTTCAGCGTCAAGTTGGAGGAGAAACTCAAGGCAGTGCCGGGCCTGGTGGATGTGGATATCTCTTACCAGCCGGGCAAGCCGGAGGTCCTGCTGGTGGTGGATCGGCGCAAGGCGGCGGATATGGGCATCAACATCGCCACGGTGGGCAGCACCATCCGCACGCTGGTGGAAGGCGTCGACGTCGCGACTTTCCGCGGCGAGGGCGCCGAAGCCGATATCCGGGTGCAGCTTCAAGAGGCGGACCGGGCCAGGCTCGACCAGATCCTGGATCTGCAGATGCCGACGACCCGCGGCTTCATCCCCTTGCGCCAGATCGCCCACATGGAGGAAGCCAGCGGCCCGACGCAGCTCAACCGCATTGACCGACAGCCCGCCGTGATCATCGGCGCTGAGACCTTCGGCCGGGTGCAAGCCGACGTGACCGCGGACGTGACGAAGATCATGACGGAGACAGCCCTGCCGGCAGGTGTCACGTGGGCGTACACGGGGGAGCAGAAGCTGATGGCCGACGCGTTCGCCGCGATGGGCACGGCGATGCTGCTGGCCGTCGTGTTCGTCTACATGGTGTTGGCCTCGCAGTTCGGCTCCTTCATCCAGCCGCTGATCATCATGCTGGCGCTGCCGCTGGCGGCCATCGGCGGCCTGCTGGCGCTGCTGGTCTTCAAGCTGCCGCTGGATATGACCGCGCTGATCGGCCTGATCCTGCTGTTTGGCTTGGTCACAAAGAACTCGATCCTGCTGGTGGACCTGACCAACAAGATGCGGCGACAGCGGGGCATGGATATCCACCAGGCGCTCAGAACGGCCGGCCCGATCCGCTTGCGGCCGATTCTGATGACCACGCTGGCGTTGATCCTGGGCATGCTGCCGGTGGCGATCGGGTTGGGCACGGGGAGCGGCTTCCGCCAGCCCATGGCCATCACCGTCATCGGCGGCCTGATCACCTCGACCCTCTTGACCCTGCTGCTGGTGCCCACCGCCTACAGCCTGGTCGAAGGCGCGCTCGCGCGGTCACAACGTGCGCGTGCGGAACGTGCTGTGCGCCGGGCGGCGCAGGAGGCCGCCAAGCAGCGCATCAAGGAACCTGTTGCAGCGTAGGCAGACTTACCACAAGACACAAAGGCCCGAGGGGAACAGTTGGCAAACTCGGCGTCTTTGTGTCTTGTGGTTCTCCCGATCCCGCTCTGGCCGGTCTCCGACCGAGCCAGTTCGGGTGATCCCCTCGCTTCTCCCCCGAAAACCCAACAAGACCTCAATCACTTCTGAACAACTTCTGAACACGGCCTGGGTATACTGAGCATAGTTGACCGAATGATGGTCAACGAATCCTAACATCACATCAGGAGCGTATACCCATGAACATCAAGAACAAGATCGTCGCGACCGTGCTGAGCGGTCTCGCGATTGCGGGGTTCGTCGCAACCACGGCCCTGGTAAACCCGCAGGCATCCAGCGCCCAAACCGCGGTGGCGACCCCAACGGCCAAGAGTGCAGTGGCCGGCGGCCCGCAGGGCGGTGATCGTGGCGGCCTCCGCGGCGGCCCGCAGGATGGCGTCAACAGCCACGACACCTATCTGGCGCAAGCCCTGGGCATCACCGAGGAAGCGTTGCAGACCGCCCGCACCACGGCGCATGAGGCGGCCATCCAGCAGGCGGTGAAGGATGGCCTGATCACCCAGGCGCAGGCCGATGCCATGCTGAACAAGACTGCTGGACAACCCGGCGTGCGCATTGATCTCCGTGGCGCCGACATTGATAACCAGGCGCTGCTGGCGAACGCCCTGGGCATCACCGTCGAGAAGTTGCAGGCCGCGGAAGAGACTGCAGCCAAGGCCGAGCTGGCGCAGGCCGTGACCGATGGCCGCATCACCCAGGAGCAGGCCGACATGAAGACCGCTCAGCAGGCGTTGCAGAAGTACATCGCGGACAAGGGGTTTTATGCCAGCGCGGTGCAGAGCGCGGTGAAGGACGGCGTGATCACCCAGGCGCAGGCTGACTCGATCCTGAGCCAGAACAAGGCGGGGACATTCGGCGGCGGCATGGGTCGCGGCGGCCTTGACGGCGGGGCAGGGATGAAGGGAGGGCGCGGCGGCGCTCGGCCCTAGTACGTAACGACGAATAGACCTTCGAGGTTTACGAGACCTCGAAGGTCTACGTGGGGACAGCACAGAGGCGTGGCCCGGACAGCCGCGCCTCTGTTTATTTGATAGAACGACAGAAAGGGTTAGCGATGAAAGGCGATAAGCAGAAGAAGAACTGGCTGATTGACGCCGCGCTGTTCGTCGGTTTCTTGATAGCGACGCTATTGGATCTCACCGGTCTGGCCGTGCATCAGTGGCTGGGCATCGCGGTGGTGGCGCTGGCCGGTTATCATCTGCTGGCGCATCAGCAGTGGGTCATATCGGTGACGCAGCGTTTCTTCGGACGGACCAGCGGCAAGGCTCGCCGCTTCTACCTGGTGGACGCGGGCTTGTTGATCGGCTTTACGGCGATCGGGATCACCGGGCTGATCATTTCCTCGTGGCTGGACCTGACGTTGGCGACCTACGAGGTCTGGCGTGTGGTCCACGTGGTGGTGTCCGTCATCACGTTGGGGCTGGTCGTGTTGAAGATCGGGATACACTGGCGCTGGATCATGACCGTGGCCGCACGGCATATCTTCCCGGCGCCGCAGCCGGCGGGCGTGAGCCTGGCAGCACAGCCCGTCATCTCACAGGCAAGGATCGGCCGGCGAGAATTTGTCAGGCTCATGGGGTTCGTAGGCGCCACGGCGCTGTTTGCTGGCGTCAATGCCCTCAAGGACGACGAAGCCGGCCAGGCAACCACATCGGTCGCGTTGGCGCAGACGTCGGGTGCTGCGGACGAACGCCCGGCGGCCCAGGCGGCAACGCCGATCACGCCGACGGTCGTGCCGGGGCCAACTCTCGTCCCCACCGCGACCGCCGCAGCGCAAGCGTCCGGCGCGGCAGCCAAAACGAATGCGGCCAACGCAGCGACGAAGAGCGCTACCACCTCCTGTGTCGTGCGATGCTCGAAGCGCTGCTCGTACCCAGGTCGCTGCCGGCGCTACGTTGACACCAACGGGAACAGGCGATGTGATCTCGGGGAGTGCCGGGTGTAGCTGGCTGACCCGCTGTCCTGAGAATAGGCCGCGGATGCGCGCGGATAAACGCGGATAAAGGGAAAAATCCGTGCCCATCCGTGAATATCCGCGGCCCGTTTTCCTGCCTTGTGGCGACGCGCCCGGCATGGGAAACTGCTCAGAAACTTGCGACACCGGATGCTTCGCTGGATATTCGCCGCAACGATCGTTGGCCGGTAGACCCGCTCAGCATGACAAGCGGTGGGGTTTCTTGCTTCACGAATGCCGCCACGCAGCATGGCAATTCTCAGGGTGACAGACGCGCCCCAAACGTGAAATACGCCCGTGCCCAAAAGCTTAATTGCAGCAGAAGGCCGCGCTATGATATACTCGCCGTGACAAAGATGTCACGGCGCAACCCATGTCTGGGCAGATCTTATTTTTCCCAAAGAAGATGCAACCATGGCGAAAACCATCCTGGCGGTGGACGACAAAGCCAGCATGCGCACGCTGGTGCGAGATTACCTGACCGAAGAAGGCTTCCGAGTCGTGGTCGCCGAGAACGGCCGCGATGCGCTTTACGTCGCCCGCCACGAAAAGCCTGACCTGATCCTCCTCGACATCATGATGCCGGAGATGGGTGGCTACGAATTCCTGCGCGCCTACCGCAAGGAGCGGAACACGCCGGTCATCCTGCTGACCGCCAGGTTGGAGGAATCGGACAAGGTGCTGGGGCTGGAGCTGGGGGCCGACGACTACGTGACCAAACCGTTCGGGATGCGCGAGCTGGTGGCCCGAATCCGCGCGGTCCTGCGCCGCACCGGCCAGGACACGCCCGCGGACGAGGTGCTGCGGGCGGCCGACATCATCTTGGACAAGGGGAGCCGCTCCGTCCAGGTCGGCGAGCGGTCGGCGCGGCTGACGCCCTCGGAATTCGACCTGCTGGCCGTGCTGATGACCGCACCCGGCCGCGTCCTTTCCCGCGCGGTGCTGCTTGAACAGTTGCAAGGCAGCGCGTTCGAGGGCGCCGAGCGGACGATTGACGTCCACGTGCGGAACCTGCGCACCAAGATCGAGCCAGATCCCAGCAACCCGCGCTACATCGAGACGGTCTTCGGGATCGGGTATCGGTTTCGAGCGGAATGAAACAGACCCGCAGCGAAACGTGCCAGGCACTTGCGAAGTGCCTGGCACGTAAGGAAACACGCCATGCGCTCGCTCACACTCAAACTCATCCTGGCCTTTCTGCTGATCAGCGTCATCGGCATCGGCCTGGCCGCGGTGCTCGCCAGGATGGTCACAGGGCGCGAGTTTGACCGCTTCATCATGGACCGGTCGCGGGTCGAATTCGTCGCGAACGCCGCCGCCTACTACCAGACGCGCGGATCCTGGGTGAATGCAGACGACTACTTCCGCCAATTGGGTGTGCCCCCGGAACCGGGTGCGCCACAGCGGCCCCTCCAGTTCGTGCTGGTAGACCAGGCCGGTACCGTTGTCACCCCCAGCCAGCCCTATCGCGCCGGCGAGCGCATTTCAGCCAAGGAGTTGGCCCGCGGAAAACCGATCGTGGTGGACGGCCGACAGGTCGGCACCGTGCTGGACGCAGGCCGCGCGCCGGCGCTGAACGACCGCGAAGCGCAATACCTGGCGAGCACGAACCAGGCCCTGGCGCTGGCCGCGTTCGGCGCGGTGGCGATTGCCCTGCTCCTGGGTGTTCTCCTGGCCCGCAATCTGACCCGTCCCCTGCGCGACCTGACCCAGGCAATCCAGGCCATGTCGCGCGGTGAGTTGAAGCAGCAAGTCCCCGTGCGGTCGAGCGACGAGCTGGGCGCGCTGACGCAGGCGTTCAACCAGATGAGCGCCGATCTGGCGCGCTCGAATGAGCTGCGCCGCCAGATGACCGCGGACATCGCTCACGACCTGCGCACGCCGCTGACCGTCATCACCGGTTACATCGAGGCGCTGCGCGACGGCGTGCTAAAACCCACTCCGGCCCGCTTCGAGGCGATGAACAACGAAGCGCAGCAGCTCAAGCGCCTGGTCGAAGACCTGCGCACCCTCTCCCTGGCCGACGCGGGTGAGCTGCCGCTGGCCCGCCAGTCTATCTCGCCCCGGATGCTCCTCGAACGGCTGGCGGCTGTGTTCACCCACCGCGCAGAGCAAGGGCGCATCGCCCTGGCCGTGGCGGTGGATGAGGCGCTGCCCGAAGTGAATGTGGACGTCGAGCGGATGGTGCAAGTGCTGGAAAACCTGGTGAGCAATGCCCTGCGCCATACCCCGGCCGGCGGGCAGATCACCCTCTCGGCACATGCGGAGGCCGGCGCGATGCTGATGACCGTCCAGGATACCGGCGAAGGCATCCCACCCGACGTGTTGCCGCACATCTTCGATCGCTTCTACCGCGGGGATGTGTCGCGGGGCGAGCAGGGCGGCGAGTCTGGCCTGGGGCTGGCTATTGCCAAGTCCATCGTCGAGGCGCACGGCGGGGTGATCACCGCGGCGAGCGTGCTCGGGCAAGGGACAACCTTCACCGTCACGCTGCCATCTTCATAATCTGTAGGGGCGCACCCCTTCGACTACGCTCAGGGCAGGCTCTTGCGGTCGCCCTGGTGGGCAGGCGCAAGGCCGTGCCCCTACGCCGCATGATTGAGAAGATAGTCACGCTGCCCGTTGCGGTGTAGCAAGCTCTCAGCATCTACACAGGTTTGGCACAGCTTCATCTTAGCCGGAAGGTGCTATAATGACATAAAATCAACTGGTGATGGATACGCGATGGCAACGATTCTGATAGTAGATGACGATCCGAAACTGCTCAAGATGCTGCAACGCACGCTGGCCTACGAGGGCTTCCGTGTGTTCAGCGCCGCCAACGGCAATGAGGCGCTGACCGAGGTGCAGGCCCATCGCCCCGATGTCGTCGTGCTCGATTGGCTCATGCCTGGGTTGGACGGGATCGGCGTTCTGGAGCATCTGCGGGCGGCCGGCGATCAGACGCTCGTTCTGATGCTCACCGCGCGTGACGCGGTCGAGAACCGCGTCGAGGGGTTGGAGACCGGCGCTGACGATTACCTGGTCAAGCCGTTCGCCCCGGCCGAGCTGCTGGCGCGCATCCATGCCCTGCTGCGCCGTCCGGCCGTGACCGCCAAAGACGAATCAGTGACTTACGCCGGCCTCCATCTTGATCCGGTGACACGCGAGACCCGCCGCGGCGACCGCGCGTTCGACCTGACTTCCAAAGAATACGATCTACTGCGCTTCCTGCTGCGCCATCCGCGCCAGGTGCTCAGCCGCGAGCAAATCCTACAGGCCGTGTGGGGCTATGACTTTGGCGGCGAAGATAACGTACTGGAAGTTTACATCGGCTATTTGCGGAAGAAGACTGAGCTTGGCGGCGAACCGCGCCTGATCCAAACCGTGCGCGGCGTCGGCTACGTGCTGCGCGAGGAGTAGCATGTCCATTCGTCTGCGCCTCACTCTGCTCTACAGCGCGATCCTGGCGCTTACCCTGGTGGCGTTCAGCGGGCTGCTCTACGTTGCCCAGAACCACCTGACCTACGACAGCATCAGGGCCAACCTCATGCGCCAGGCCAGCGTGATCGCGGAAGGCCCCCGCCGTTCGTCGCAACCCTACGGACAACCGCCTCCCCAGGGAGCGCCGCCCAGCGCGGAGCCGTTCAGCAGCAATCAGTCCGATGGCGCGTTGCCAGGCCGATGGACCCAAACTCGCAGCATCACCGGAACCGTGCTCGCGCAAACCTCCGACCTGAGCGGCACCCCGCTGCCCTTGAGCCAGTCAGGGCTGACCACGGCGCAGAGCGGGGCGGGCTGGTTCGAAACCGCGCAAATTGACGATCAACCGCTGCTCATCTACAGCCGGCCCTTTGCCGCACAAGATGGGACGACCCAGATCGTCCAGGTCGCTTTCCCCATCACCCAACCGGAACAGTCTCTCCGCGCGCTGCGGCTGATCCTGCTGATCGGCTGTAGCCTCGTCTTGCTGGCCGCGTTTGCGGCGGGGTGGGTGCTGGCGGGCGCCGCGCTCAGGCCGATTCAGCGCATCACGCAGACCGCGCAAGCCATCGGCGCGGAGCGCGACTTCAGCCATCGGGTGCAGCACATCGGCCCGACCGATGAGGTCGGTCAGCTTGCCACAACCTTCAACGCGATGCTGGCCGAGCTTGAGGCGACGTATCACCAGATCGAGGGGGCGCTGGACTCGCAACGCCGCTTCGTGGCCGATGCCTCGCACGAGCTGCGCACGCCCCTGACGACGGTGCGCGGCAACATCGAGCTGTTGCGCCGCGATCCACCCATCAAGGCGGGCGAACGCGCCGAGGTCCTGGCCGACACGACCGACGAGGTGGATCGGCTGATTCGCCTGGTGAACCAACTGTTGGTCCTCGCGCGCGCGGACGCGGGGCAAACCCTGCAGTGTGAGCCGTTGCCGCTCCGGCCGCTGCTCGAAGACGTCTGCCGCCAGGCGAAGCTGTTGGCCCCGAACAGGAAGATCGCTTGCACTCCCATCGTCGAGGCAACGGTGCGAGGCAATCACGATGCGCTCAAACAGGTGCTGCTCATCCTCTTCGACAATGCCCTCGTCCACACGTCGCCGGAGGCCACGGTCGAGATGACGGCTGCCGTGGCCGATGGACAGGCGGCGATCCGTGTGCGCGATACGGGGGCGGGCATCCCTCCCGATGTACTGCCGCATGTCTTCGAACGGTTCTACCGTGGACAGGTGTCGCGCAGCGGCATCGGCGCGGGGCTGGGTCTCTCCATCGCCAAGGAGCTGGTCGAAGCGCAGGCGGGTGCGATCACGGTCGAGAGCCAGCTCGGCCAGGGGAGCGTGTTCACCGTGAGTTTGCCGGTGGGTTGATATGTTGGAACATACGCATGTTCCGATGACGCGTTAGGTCAGGGCCGCCACCTGTGATATACTGGAGCTACCATGAGAACCGGCTTTGTCGAGCACACAGGGCGGATCGAGGATCTGGACAGGTCATTTGATCTGGCATTTTGGCAGGCGCAAACGCCAACAGCCAGGTTTCAGGCGACCTGGGAACTGATCGTTCACGCCGCGAAGGTCAAGGGTCTCGATGTTCGTCAACTCCGACTTCACCGATCTGTTGAGAATTTTCAACGACAACCGCGTCCGCTACCTGGTGATCGGCGGCTACGCCGTCGTGCAGTACGCTGAACCTCGCTACACCAAGGACCTCGATCTCTGGATCAGCACTGATACGATCAATGCGGAGGCCGTCTACCAGGCGCTGCGCGGATTCGGCGCGCCATTGGCGGGCTTGACCGAAGCCGATTTCGCTCAACCAGGCTACTTCTATCAAATGGGAGTGCCGCCGCTGCGAGTGGATGTGCTGATGGGCATACCCGGTTTAGAATTCGATGAAGCCTGGCAGAGACGAGTTGCCGTTGATTTCGATGGCCTCCTGGTAACATTCATTTCTCAATCCGACCTCATCCAGTCGAAGTTGGCCTCTGGGCGGCCACAAGACCTTATTGACGCCGAGTTACTGTTGCACCCAGACAAGAAACCCGCCAAGCGACGCCAGACCAGGCAAAAAGGCAGCAAGACAGAGTGAATCGTCCTCTGGTCATCGCCAAGGAGCTGGTCGAAGCGCAGGCGGGCGCGATCACGGTTGAGAGCCAACCCGGCCAGGGCAGCGTGTTCACTGTGACCTTGCCCCAGGCGAAGTCAGATCATCCCAGTTTGGCCTGAACCCAGGCGGCGGGGCTGCGCCCCGCGTCTTCTCAAAAAGCCAAACCCCTCATAATTCCCGATAACTTCAAATCCGGCTGTTTGCCGGGTGGGCTCTCCAGCGTTTCACTCAGGGCATTGTAGAAGTGACGCTTGACACCAGGATAGTGCACGCGGTAGAATGCGCCCAGATGGGAGTTAGCCCGCAATCGCGGTGTAATACATAGTTGCGGGCGGCTCCGCCGCCCGAACACCTGCTGGAACCGACATGCTCCGCTCGCTCCGCATGCGGCTGAGCGCCACCGTTAGGCAAGGAACCATGCCAGAACAAAAACGCAAAGTTGCATTTGTCATCATGCCGTTCTCAGGGACGCCTCGGTGCACGGACGTGCAATGGACTGAGATATTTGAGAACCTGTTCCGCCCTGGACTTGAGACGTCGGGATACACATGCCTTCGCGCTGAACCGTCCCGAGGCGCGTTGATTCGCACCATTTTGGAGTCGCTCAAGAACTCATGGTTGGTTGTTGCCGACCTTACGGACCAGAATCCCAATGTGTTCTATGAACTGGGTGTAAGACATGCCCTCTGCAAGCGGACGATCCTCGTCACTCAGGAAGCTACCCACATTCCATCCGACCTTCGTGGATACTGGTGGATTGAATACGGAACCTCGCCCGGGCGCGTTAGAGCGTTCATTGACCGGATGTCTGCACTGATAAAAGAGATCGAAGACAATCCAGAGAAAAGCGATAGTCCGGTCTCCGACTTCCTACAGCAGGAGGCGTACGGCGTATCCGGCTATCTGACGCGCGAGTATTGTAAGCGCCTATCTGCTCTGTTCACCGAACTTACCGCCGTCATCAATACATTGGAGGAGATTCGGAAAGGCAAGGATCTGTCGGGACTTCTCTACTTCGAGAGTCTGAACTACCTCCTTGACGCACTCTATATTGATGTCGGAACTGAGTTGCTCCGGGAGTGCCACGAACTGCGTTTCCAGCTCCTGGCGTTGAAGATGGGACTCCAGAGTCACAATGTGGACAGCGCGAGCGCCATTTCGGTTGCCACGAGCGTCTTCAGGGGCATTGCCAAGGTGCGTGATGATCTCATGAAAGGACACTTTCTTGAACCGTCGGACATCTCGACAATGGTGTGGCAGCCTCTTGGGAACGGATCGCGCTCACCTGACGATCCACTGCCGTATTCACGGTCTGCCCCACTGACGGACATCGATGTTGAGAGAGTGAGGCAACAGTTTGGTTCACGGGGAACATGAGGGTCTTATGACTCAGGATGATATCGCTATCCTTCATCCATGCATAAGCGGCAGGCTCTTCTTCCCGCAGTTCTATCCGTTCAAGAACCCTTTTGAGGTCCGGGTTGATGGAGCGACGCTTGCCTGCTCGTTTCACCAATTTAGCAAACACTACAAGACAGTGGTCTTCTTCCATGGGAATGGTGAAACTGTCGGTGAGTACGACACCCTTTTCCCTCGACTCTTTGAGTCCTTGTCTCTGAACCTGTTCCTTGCAGAATACCGAGGGTACGGGTTGTCCACCGGTGATCCAGACCTCCTCAACCTTGTCAGTGACGTAGCCCCGATCATTGAAGCAGTGGGACAACCGCAGGAGAATATCATTCTCTTCGGGCGTTCTTTGGGCAGTCTTCCAGCCATTCACGCTGCTTCGCTCTTTCCGTCTTGCCATGGACTCATCGTTGAAAGTGGTACGGCTCTGCTATTGGACAATCTCATTAGGTGGGTCCCATCGCTTCTGGATGTCGTTGCCCGCAATCGGTTGGCCGAAGAGATCAATCTGCATTTCGACCATAGAAAGAAACTTGGAGCGTTCAGAGGAGGGTGTCTCGTCGTTCACTCGCTGAACGACCGCATGACACCGGTGTCGCACGGCAGGATGATCCACGATTGGGTATCTGCCCCGAAACGACTGGCGCTCTTTGAACGCGGCGACCACAACTCGATCTTCCTGGAAAACTGGTCCACCTACATCGGTCTAATAGTGATGCTGGCGGAGGGACGAATTGAATCGGAATGGCTCAACAACACACCGGAGCCTATCGTCGCGAAGCGCGCCGAAGGCTCAGTGTGATCGTTGGGCGGCTCATCAGTCCGCAGTATCAACGCTCGTTTGGAATCTACCAGATATAGGAGATAACGTGACGAACATTCGAATCTGTTTGGCCGGTGCGACAGGGTGGGCAGGTTCTGCGCTTTCCCGAGGTATATTCGAAGCTCCCGATATGGAACTTGTCGCCGCCATTTCTCGAAGCCACGCGGGGCAGGTTCTTGGGGAAGCGATTGATATTCAAGGACTCACAACGCCTATTTTCGCAACTGCGACAGAGGCGCTCAAAACCAAGCCAGACGTTTTTGTCGAGTACACCAAACCTGATGTAGCAAAGTTTCATATTTTGTCCGCGCTCAGGAGTGGGGCTCACGTGGTCGTCGGTACCTCTGGGCTAAGTGAGGACGACTACCGAGAGATTGATGATGTTGCACAAGAAGTCAAGCGCGGGGTTCTGGCTGTAGGGAACTTTGCCCTCACCGCAGTACTGCTTCAGAAATTTGCCGAAATCGCGGCTAAATATATCTCCCACTGGGAGATCATTGACTACGCTCATTCCGACAAAAAAGATGCTCCCAGCGGAACCGCACGCGAATTAGCAAACCGCCTTTCAAAAATGCAAGAGTCACAACTCGATGTTTCGCTGGATTCAATCGTTGGTCCAAAGGAGAGTCGGGGAGTCAGATTGCACGGTTCCCAGATTCATTCCGTGCGACTGCCAGGATATATCATTTCGTTAGATGCGATTTTTGGAATGCCAGACCAGAAGTTGATTTTGCGTCACGAGTCAGGCTCAAGTGCAGAGCCATATGTCAACGGGGCGCTCCTGGCAATCCGAAAAGTTGGCACATTAGTCGGTGTCCATCGCGGGCTTGATAGCGTGATGGATTTCTAAGGAGAATCTCAAGATGAACAACCAGTTGGATATAAAACGCATCACTATTTTCTTGGCGTTCGCATTTGGCATCGCCTGGCTCATCGGTTTGGTCATCTATCTTACTGGCGGCTTGATCCATAGCCCGGAAATTATCCCAGGCAGTGGGATCACTCTCGCCTTGGTGCTTTTGGCCGGGGGCTATATGTGGGCGCCCGCCTGGGCACACCTTCTCACCCGTTGGATCACGCGCGAAGGTTGGAAAGATACCTACTTGCGTCCCCGGCGGCGCGGCTGGCCTTACTGGATTGCGGCCTGGTTCATTCCGGCGATCATGACGATCCTGGGCGGGGCTCTGTTCTTTCTGGTTTTTCGACAATACTTTGATCCATCGCTCAAAGTGCTCCGCGAGATGTTAGCGAAAACGGGCCAGGTCATCCCGACCTCCCTGTGGACGATTGTCATTATTCAAACTCTCTCCGGTGTACTGATTGCCCCGTTCATCAACAGCTTATTTACTTTTGGCGAAGAGTTTGGTTGGCGGGCCTACTTACAGCCCAAACTCATGCCGCTCGGTGGACGCAAAGCCATACTGTTGATCGGGCTGATCTGGGGCGTGTGGCATTGGCCCGTCATCGCGATGGGGCACAATTATGGGCTTGCATATCCTGGCGCACCATGGCTGGGTATGCTGATGATGGTGTGGGTCACAATAGGCCTTGGGACATTCTTGGGCTGGCTAACAGTACGGGCAGGCAATGTATGGCCGGCCGTCATCGGTCACGCTGCTATTAACGGTATTGGCGGACTGGCTGCCGTATGCGTTCAGGGTACCCCCAACCCTTTGCTGGGCCCCTATCCAATCGGTCTAATAGGCTCGGCGGCATGGGTTGTGCTGACTTTGGCGATTCTATTGAAGCCTGGTGCGCTCGACGTGGGTCATGTTGAGCCGCTTCAAGTGGATGAAACAAAGCCAAAGGAGTGTTAGTGATGCGCATTGCGATGATTGCTCCGGGAAGTCGCGGGGACGTTGAACCCTACATTGCATTGGGCGAGGGCCTGCAAAAGGCCGGTCACGTGGTGCGGCTGGTGACCCATTCAAACTTTGACATGCTTGTCAGTTCGCACGGGCTGGAGTTCTGGCCCATCGCAGGCAGTGTGCAGGATATCGCGCAGAGCACAGAAATGCGTGGGCGTCTGGAAGGTGGGAATTTCCTTGTCGTGATGGCGCAGATGGCAAAAGAAGCCGAACGCGGCGCTGTTGCGGCGGCAGAGGGAGGATTAGCCGCTTGTCGGGGCATGGATCTGGTACTCGCAGGCATCGGCGGTCTGTTCGTTGGCCTTGCCCTGGCAGAGAAGTTCGGGCTGCCGTTTCTGCAGGCCTATTACATTCCCTTTACTCCCACTCGAGCCTATCCCAGTTTTCTCCTTCCCAAGCTCCCGTCGTGGTTCGGTGGCTCTCTGAATCGCTTGTCTTATCATCTGACCCGGCAGATCATGTGGCAGGGGTTTCGGTCAGCCGATCGGCTGGCGCGACAGGGTGTACTCGGCTTGCCCGCGGCCCCGTTTTGGGGCCCCTACAAGACCGACCGCTTTCATCACCTTCCAATGCTCTATGGCTACAGCCCATCCGTCATCCCACCACCCTCTGATTGGGACTCTGATATTCATGTCACCGGTTATTGGTTTTCTGATCCGGAAGCTGATTGGACCCCGCCCCCAGCCCTGGTGGCGTTTCTGCAGGCGGGTCCCCCGCCTGTCTACGTCGGGTTCGGGAGTATGAGCAATCGAAAACCAGAAGCAACCACCGATCTCATCTTACAGGCTCTTGCACGAACTCAACAACGGGCCATCATCCTCTCTGGCTGGAGCGGTTTGCACGCGGCCGATGTACCGGACTCCGTTTTTATGCTGGACGCCATCCCCTTTGCGTGGCTTTTCCCGCGCGTCGCGGCCGTCGTACATCACGGCGGCGCCGGAACAACAGCCTACGGTCTCAGGGCAGGTGTTCCTTCTGTTGTGATCCCCTTCTTTGGTGATCAGCCATTTTGGGGGCAGCGCATCGCGGAACTAGGGGTTGGGCCAGAACCGATTCCCCAACGGAAGCTAACGGTTGAGCGACTTGCGCAAGCGATTCAGGTGGCTGTGACAGATCCAACGATGCGTCAGCGCGCCGCCGTTCTGGGGGCGAAAATCCAGGCCGAAGATGGCGTCGCACGCGCAGTGGCCGTAGTCCAGCAGATCGCAGAACGTGGGGCTGCCTCCCGATGACCCGCACTCTGCTGGAGGAATTCAGAGCGGGGCAGGACGACACGCAGAACAGGACGCGGAAAACGCAGACCACACCGGCTTTTGTCCGCGCCGTCCGCGGCCTCCGCATCTCCGGCGCAGGGCTGCGCCTCTCCATCGCCAAAGATCTGGTTGACGCGCAAGGAGGCGCGATCACGGTGGAGAGCAGCTCGGCCAGGGCAGTGTGTTCGCCGTGGCCTTGCCCCAGGCGAAGCCAGATCATCCCGATGAATAGATCAGAGAGGAAGGTTCGAATGGCTCAGTGCAAAATCACAGTTATCGAGAGATCATTTAGAAAGGAATATGTCGAACAATATGTGGAGGAAGAACGCAAGAAAACTCTAGGGCCTTGCGAAGTTTTCACCGAAGGACAAACCTTCATAGCTGATGCTGCTTCAAGTATGCCTCAAGGGTTCTGTCCGTGGGCCTGGAATGACATCTACAAAGTACTCGTTGGCTATTATGCGAACGGGAGCTTTGATATGTGGACTCAAGGTGGCAATACCATCATTGCTTGTTGTTCTGATGGCACGCGGCCAGTCTATTTCAAGATCGAGAAAATTGAGAAATAAGCTCGTTCTCTCAAATAGAGTCCACGCCCGCCCAGGCGTCGCTAACGCAAAGGAGTCGAGACCGACTGGCCCGCCCCCTCAGTCGGCTGATGAACGTTAAGAATTTATTCGGGTAACGCCCCGCTGCTCGCCGTCGCCACGCCTGCGGTTGAAACCCGCAGGCTGATACGCCAAACCTGCTGAAGCAGGTTGCGTTGCCGGCGGGGCAGTGCGCTTCAGCGCACTTGGTCATATCAGACGCCGAATTCATTCGGCGGCCTTGCCGCGGCGCGACTCGGACGATTACCCGATTATTTGCTTAACGATCATAAGCCGACTTCCACCCCCAGCGGGTCAGCCGACCGGTTCAACCCACGGCTGCCGCACATCGGGAAGTTCCTTCCAGTTGCCCCAGTCGCGCAAATGGGCTATAATCCTCGTAGCCCAGACCATAATCCCAGAACCGTTGGGCAGACGTTCGTCTAATAACGCGTTATCATCAAGACGAGGATGATCTACCTTGCTGAACGAAGCCGACACCCGAGCCAAACTGATCGACCCTGCCATGCATATCCGCGGATGGACCGAGGACTTGATCCGCCGTGAAGAAACCGCAGGGACTATCGAGATCATAAACGGCAGGGCCCGCCGCCGCTCCCGCGGCAGAATGGACTACGTTCTTCGGGTCAAGGTCAACGTCGACACCCAGCCCGTCGCTTTGGCGCTCATCGAAGCCAAGAAGGAAAGCCTTCCGGCTGGGCACGGCCTCGACCAGGCTAAGGGCTACTCCGAATGCAAGCGGCTGAACGTCCGCTTTATCTTCTCGTCCAATGGCCATCAATTCGTCGAGTTCGACCGCTTCACTGGCCTGACTTCCGCGCCGAAGCCCATTGCCGAGTTCCCGACTCCAACGGAGCTTCGTGCCCGGTATGAGCAAGGCATGGGCTTCACCCTTGAATCCGCGGCCGCTCGCCCCTTATTGCAGCCATATCCTGGCGGTGAGGGAGCCCGACGCTACTATCAAGACGCCGCCATTCGCGCCGTCATGGAGAAGATCGCCCGGTGCGAGGTCACCGATCAACCCAAGCGGGCGCTGCTCTCCCTGGCCACCGGCGCGGGCAAGACCTTCATCGCCGTGAACCTGCTCAAGCGTCTCTCCGACGCCGGACAGCTCACCCGCGCCCTGTTCATCTGCGACCGCGACGAACTCCGCACCCAGGCCCTCAAGGCCTTCCAGAATGTCTTTGGCTCCGACGCCGCCGAGGTCTACCGCAAGCCAGATGGCACGAACAACGCCAAGAACGCCCGCATCCACAGCGCCACCTACCAGACCCTCGGCGTGGAAAACGATGACGGCGATGCCAATTTCCTGACCACCTTCTACCCCGAGAATTACTTTACCCACATCGTCATTGACGAATGTCACCGCTCGGCCTGGGGCAAGTGGTCGCAGGTGCTCACGCGCAACCGCAACGCCGTCCAGATCGGCCTCACCGCCACGCCGCGCCAGATTGTAGGGGCGAGTCTTGACTCGCCCTCCGCCGAGGCCCGGCAGGACGCCGAGATCACCGCCAATAACCTGGCCTATTTCGGTGAGCCGGTCTACGAATACGGCCTGGCCCAGGCCATCGAGGACGGCTATCTCGCGGCCTGCGACATCCAAGAGGGCCGCGTCAACCTGGACGACACCGGCATCACCGTGGACGACGTCATGGCGCGCAAACCGGTGGATGCCATCACAGGCCTATCGATGACGCGCGAGCAGGTCGCAGAATACTACGTCAAGACCCAGTACGAAGATCGCATCCTGCTGCCCGACCGCGTGCAGGCCATGTGCCAGGACCTCTTCAATTATCTCCTGAAGTTCGGCGGCCCCGAGCAAAAAACCATCGTCTTTTGCGCCCGCGACCGCCATGCTGACGATGTCGCGACCCAGTTGAACAACCTTTACGCCAAGTGGTGCGCCGACCACGGCAAGCAACGACAGGAATGGTACGCCTTCAAGTGCACCGCAGCGAGCAGCGGCAACGATCAGCTTCCTGACCTGCGCGCCTCGTCGCGCAGCCACTTCATCGCCACCACGGTGGACCTGCTGACCACCGGCGTGGATGTGCCCTGCGTGCGCAACATCGTCTTCTTCAAGTACCTCAAATCGCCCATCAGCTTCTACCAGATGGTGGGGCGGGGCATGCGCATCGACGCGCCCACGGGCAAGCTGATGTTCCGCGTGTACGACTACACCGACGCCACGCGCCTCTTCGGCGAGAGCTTCATCACGAAGCCGCCGCGCACGGGCGGCGACGACCCCGAATCGCCACCGCCGCCGGAACCGGAGCCGACCATCAGCGTCGAGGGCTTCGAGGTACACATCACCGACGCCGGGCGCTACATCATCGCCGACGTGGACGGGGTGGCCATGCCCGTGCCGCTGGAAGAATACAAGGCCCGCCTGGCCGCGCGGCTGGTGCAAGAAGTCCCCACCCTGACCGACTTCCGGATCCGCTGGATTGATCCCCCGTTGCGGCAGGAACTCATCAACACGCTGATAACCTCCGGTTATTCTCCCAACGTTGTTCGCATGGTTGACGAGAAGGGGAACTTCGACCTCTACGACGTGCTGGCGGAGCTGGGCTGGGGCATGGCCCCGCGCACGCGCCGCGACCGCACGCTGGCCTTCACCTACAAACACGAGGACTGGATCAACGCGCTGCCCAAGCGGGCCGCCGCCACCATCCGCGCCATCGCCAGCCAGTTCGAGCGCGGCGGCACCGACGGCCTGGAAAACCAGCAGATCTTCCAGACCCCGGAGGTCAAAGCGGCCGGCGGCCTGGCCGCACTGAAACTGGCGGGCAGCCCGCGCGACTTGCTGGTGGAGACCAAAACGAGGATGTTTGCGGCATGACAGATCATTTCATCCCTCCGCATGGTGGCTACCAGAATCTCCTTTCATACCGGAAGGCCGAGATTGTCTATGACGCCACCGTAAAATTCTGCGCCAATCTGCTCGACAAGCGAGACCGCACGGTTGACCAGATGGTACAGGCTGCTCGTTCGGGCAAGCAGAATATCGTCGAGGCCAGCATGGCTTCGGGAACCTCTAAAGAAACCGAGATCAAGCTGACCAACGTGGCGCGCGCCAGCCTCGAGGAATTGCTGGTTGACTACCGCGACTATCTGCGCACGCGCGGCCTGCGCCTCTGGGAGAAGGACAGCAGAGAAGCACTGTTCGTGCGCAAGCTCGGGGCATCCAATGACGTGTCCTACGAGACCTATAGGCCCTATTTCGAAACCCGCCCGCCCGAGGTCGTGGCAAACATCATCATTTGCCTGATTCACCAGACAAACTACCTGCTCGACCAACAGATTCGGCAGCTCGAACAAGCCTTTCTCAAGGAGGGCGGCCTGCGCGAGCGCATGACCCGCGCCCGCCTCGCGGCGCGTGCCCAGCAGGAGCGTCCCCGATGAAATACCCTGCCGAACGGTCCTCCGGCACGCCATCCCTGCGCACCCTCCCCGACGGCTGGCGATGGGTCAGGCTGAGGGAAGTCATCCGAGAGACCCAAGCTGGTTTTGCTTGCGGCCAACGCGATGCTGATGGCGTCGTTCAACTGCGGATGAACAACCTCGACACTCGGGGAAATTTCGTATGGGATGATGTTCTTCGGGTTCCAAGGGAAGGCAACAACATCGAGCAGTTTTTGCTCGTGCCCGGTGATGTACTCTTCAACAACACGAATAGCACGGAGCTGGTTGGGAAGAGCGCTCAGTTTGATGGCTATGTTGAGCCAATCGTCTACAGCAACCATTTCACAAGGTTGAGAACGGTTAGCGATAGCCTCTTGCCGGCCTTTTTATCCAGTTGGTTGAATCATCAGTGGCAGCAAGGAGTCTTTGCTGCTATCTGCAATAGGTGGATTGGGCAGAGCGCCGTCAAAGCAGATAGGTTGCTGAGCCTCGAATTCCCACTCCCTCCCCTCCCTGAGCAGCAACGGATAGCGGGCGTACTGCGCGAGCAGATGACGGCGGTAGAGAAGACCCGCGCGGCGGCCCAGGCCCGGCTTGCGGCAGTCAAGGCCCTGCCCGCCGCCTTCCTCCGCCAGGTCTTCCCCCAACCCGGCCAACCCCTCCCCGCCGGCTGGCGCTGGGTGAAGCTGGGGGAGGTGTGTGAGATTGTACGAGGCAGCAGCCCAAGGCCCAAAGGTGATCCTCGATACTATGGTGGGAATGTGCCACGCCTCATGGTCGAAGATGTTACGCGTGACGTGATGTATGTGACTCCTAGAGTTGATTTTCTAACAGAGGTTGGTGCTACCCTGAGTCGTCCGATGATGAAGGGTGACGTTGTGATCGTCGTTAGCGGAGCCCCTGGCTTACCTGCAATACTTAACGTGGATGCATGTATCCACGATGGTTTTGTCGGCCTCAGAAAGCTTCAGATTGAGAAACTGACTCAAGAGTTCCTTTTCTATTTTCTCAGACGCTCAAGAGAATTGACGGATAAGGAAGCAACGGGGGCGATCTTTAGAAACCTTACGACATATCAAGTCGGCAATATTGCAATTCCCCTCCCGCCCCTCTCCGAGCAACGGCGAATTGCGGCGGTGTTGCGCGTGCAGATGGCGGCGGTGGAGAAAGCCCGCGCGGCGGCGGAAGCGGAACTGAACACGGTCAACACCCTGCCAGCAGCCCTGCTGCGCCGGGCGTTCAACGGAGAGATCTGATATGGCGCGCGGACCGAAAAAGAACGGCAACGGCAAGCGGCTGGCCACCCAGCAATCGGTGGATCAGGCGGTCAAGAGCATCTGCGACATCATGCGCCGCGGCAACTGCGCCGGCGCGATGCAGTACGTGCCCGAATTGACCTGGATTCTCTTCCTGCGCATCCTCGACGAGAAGGAACACCAGGAGGAGCAAGAGGCCGAGGCCCTGGGCGTCTCCTTCTGGCCTTCGCTGGAAGCCCCCTACCGCTGGCGCGATTGGGGCGCGCCGCCCGAAACCCTGCCCGCAGGCCAGACCAACAAGCGCCACGAACTTCAGAACGCGCCGCAGAACGCCTTTTTCACCTTCATCAACACCGACCTGCTGCCGCACCTGAGAGCGCTCAAGAACCGGCCCGACGCCTCGCCGCGCCAGAAGGTCATCAGCGAGATCATGACCGGCGTCGAGCGGGTGCGCATTGATACCGAGCGCAATTTCCTCGACGTGCTCGACAAAGTGCATGAGCTTACCGTTGAAGCGGTGGACCCGACGCACGTCTTCACCCTTTCGCAGGTCTATGAGGGGCTGCTCCTCAAGATGGGCGAGAAAGGCAACGACGGCGGACAGTTCTTCACCCCGCGCCAGGTCATCAAGGCGATGGTGCAGGTGATCAATCCCCGCGTGGATGAGACGGTCTACGACCCTGGCTGCGGCACAGGCGGCTTCCTCGCCCAGAGCTTCGAGCACATCGAGGGCGCGCTGGGTAACGACGCCACCGCCGCGCAACTGGAAACGCTCAAGCAGCACACCTTCTGGGGTCGAGAAAAGGAAAACCTCATCTATCCCATTGCCCTGGCCAATCTGGTGCTGCATGGTGTGGACAAGCCCAACCTCTGGCACGGCAATACGCTGACCGGCCAGGAAACCTATGGCGGGCTGTTCGAAGGTGCGCCCCAGACGTTTGACGTGATCCTTACCAATCCGCCCTTCGGCGGCAAGGAAGGCAAGGAAGCCCAGACCAATTTCGACTACAAGACCGGGGCCACCCAGGTGCTCTTCCTCCAGCACGTCATCCGCAGCCTGCGCGAGGGTGGGCGGTGCGGCATCGTGCTGGACGAAGGGCTGCTCTTCCGCGCCAACGAAGACGCCTTCGTCAAGACCAAGCGCAAGCTGCTGGATGATTGCGACTTGTGGTGCGTGGTGAGCCTGCCGGGCGGCGTCTTCACCGCGGCGGGCGCAGGCGTCAAGACCAACCTGCTCTTCTTCACCAAGGGCCAGCCGACGCGCAAAATCTGGTACTACGATCTGACCGACATGAAGGTGCTCAAGAAGACGCCGCTGACGCACAAGCACTTTGAGGACTTCTTACGCCTCTTGCCGGCGCGGGCCGACAGTGAGCTTTCCTGGACCGTGGACATGGACGCGCGCAAGCGGATCGCCGCCGGAGAGGCACGGCCGCTCAAGGAGCAGTCCACCGCCAAGGGCCAGCAGGCCGCGCAGTGGAACGAACGGCTGAAGGACCTGAAGAAAGCCCAGCCGCGCGACGACAAAACCATTGCGGAGACCGAAGCCCAGGTGCTGGCGCTGACCCGCGAGGCGCGCGATCTGGCCGCCAAGGCCAAGGAGATCGAAGACGCCGTCTACGATCTCAAGGCCGTCAACCCGCACAGGAAACCGGATGTGGATGACCGCACGCCTGAAGACCTCATGGACATCATCGAAGTCAAGGGGCGCGAGATCAGCGAAGCGCTGGCCGCACTGCGGGGGCGCGGGGGACTGCGATGAAACGCCTGAAAATCACCCTCTTTACCCTCAAGCGCCGCTGGGCGCTGCTCCTCTACGCCGCGCTCGACGTGATCTGCGTCGGGGCCGGCATGGGCGTGCCCATCTTCTGCATCCTCCTGGGACTGCCGGTGGGATGGGCAATCGCGACGCGCCTGACGGTCCGTCCGCGGCCCGTCAGGCAGGCGCTCGACCGGGTGCTGCGATGGGCCGCGCTCACCGCAGCTTTCACTTGCGTGCTGATGACGGCCGTGTGGAGCCGCATGGTCGGGATGCTGTTCGATCCCGCGGCAGACCTGGCGAACTTCGGCATCCCGCTCATCCTCTATGAGCCGGCCGCGAGCTTCATCGGCTGGCTGGTCTTGATGATCGTCATATCGCCGTTCCTGCAGTTTCTGATGACCCTCTTCGGCGCACATCTGGCGCTGCTCAGGCGGCTGCCACCGGAGTAAAAAAGTAAACGATGCGCGAAGAAAGGAGGAGAGTCGAAGTGGCTACTTCTGCGAAGATCGCTGGAAAACCTCCCACTAGAAGTCTCCAGTTCACGCAGCAGCGCGGTTTCCGAAAAGCGCTCAACGAGCGTGTCAACGCCTATCTGCGCGACAACGACATCCCCGCGCGCGACGTACCGGCCATGTACCTCAAGACGGCGGTCGCGCTGGCCTGGTGGCTGGGTGTGTACCTGCTTTTGCTGCTCGGCCATTTCCCGCCGCTGGTCAACGTCGTCTTGTGCGTGGTGTGGGCGATGGCCATCGCCTAGGTTGGCTTCAACGTCATGCACGACGCCAACCACTGCGGCTACTCCGATCATCAGCGCGTTAACAGGCTGATCAGCCTCAGCGCCGAGATGCTGGGCATGAGCGGGTTTCGCTGGCGCACCAAGCACAACGTGTGGCATCACACCTACACCAACCTCGCCGGCTTCGACGACGATGTCGAGACGTACGGTACGCTGCGCCTCACGCCCCGCGCGCCGTGGAAGCCTCTGCACAAGGTCCAGGCCTGGTACTTCCCGGTAGTCTACAGCATGATCGGCTTCGACTTCATCATGCGCGACTTCATGATGGTGGTGATCGGCAAGTCCGACGCCAATCACGTTTACCCGAAGATGAGC
>JAPLHB010000150.1 GCA_026389845.1 Chloroflexota bacterium | reverse complement strand
AGCGGGCCGCGGTCGGCCTGGAACACCGGCAGGTATGCCAGGGCTTCGGGCAGGCAGGGCGCGTAGTAGGGCGCCGTGTCGTAGGGCTGATAGAGTTGAAATGTGAGCATTCTGTGTCCTCCGTGTGGGTGATGTGGGGGCAGCTTTGTGCGCCGCCCCCGGTGTGCGCTACGCAACCGCCAGCAGGCCGGCGAAGTATTCGCCGACCCGCAGCACGTAGGTGTTCGGGCCGCGCGAGCGGTGCGGCGTGGCGGTGATGCGGTCGGCGCCGGTCAGCCGGACCAGATAGGCCAAGCGGGCCGCCGGCACGATGGCCGAGGCGCCGAGAGCGGAGATCTGCACGCCGGTGTCGGTGAGCAGCAGGTTGCACGGTTCCTCCCAGTACCACCACGGTTGCCCGTCGGCCTCCACGGTCACCAGGCAGCGGCTGGTCGCATCACGCGTCACGATCTGGACGGCCGTGCCGGGCGGAAACCGCCGGTCGTGTTGGCCTGCCGGTGTCACCAGCATGTCGTCGGGCAACCGCTCCGGTAGGAAGTGGGCGCCGGTGCGGGTCACGACCGCGCCGGTGATGGCCCCGCCGATCTGCAGGAAGGCTGCCCCAGCAGCCACGCCCAGAAACTCGACGGGCGTGCGCTCGGCGGCCAGGGCGAGGTCAACGACGCTCGCCACGGCCTTCTGCGTGGGCAGTGGGCGGTTGGCCGGCCAGCTCACGCCCAGGCGCTGAGCCAGCTTCTGGCGGTCGGCGGGCTTGAGCAGGCTGGCCTCGACTAGGCTGGCGCCGTCGGTGATGTAGTCCTCGCCGGCGTAGACCGTGCCCTTGCTCCAGCCGGTGGTGATGCTGGCCTGGACGTTTTCCAGGGGGTCCAAGTATGCGGGATTGGTAGCTTGTAGCATTGGTGTCCTCCGTGTGAGATAGTTGGTCGGTTACAGCGTCAGCCAGCTATCGGTGATGACGGTGTTCATGCCGGCGTCTCCTCGTAGCGAAGGTGCAGGCTCACCGGGCCGGTGAATCTCAACTGCGTGTCGAGCGCGGCTTGCTCAGCCAACCAGGCGGCGACCGCCGTGCTGGGGCCGTAGGCGTAGTAGCCGGTCCACGGCGCTTGATCTGCACCGTTGTCGGCGACCTCGACGCGCGTCAGTCCTTGCGGGTTGAGTCTGGCGCCCAACCGCTGGATGATGGTTAGCGCCGCGGTCGGCGCACCCTGGCCGGCCAGATTAATGACCAGGTCAATGGTCTCGGTACCGCGGCGGCCGTCATAGACCCTGGTCTGCACCGCTGGAAACTCGGCGTGCAGCTTGTCGGTCGCCAAGCTGACTGGCGGGTCCCAAACGTGCTGGGTTAGCGGAATGGTGGCGTGTAGATTGAACATGGTTATGCTCCGTGTAATGGGTTTTTGTGCCGTGTGCGCGGCACACCGCAGCTCGGCAACTGGTTGCTGGGCTCCGGTTTGCGGCGCACCTGGGCGGCTTACAAGTGTGACATTGTGCGACGCGGAAGGTAGTCTGAGCGTCGTGTAATGGGGTGTTTTTGGGGCGGCTAACGGTCACCAAAAACGTCGCATAATGTTGGGGTCTGGTTTGCTGTAGGATCTCAAAGATAATGAGACTGGCGTCTCGAAGATAGTGAGACCAGCCTATCGGCCTGGGCGTACCGCTTCAGCATTCCAAGGGGTAGTTGACGGTAAACTGACTCCAACAACTACATGTGGGATGTCTCGACGTCCATCATACCACTGGTCGTAGTGCGTCTCGGCCTGATTTCGGATGAGTCCCGAATTGGCGCCCAGATACGCCTGGACTCGGCTGGCGATCTGATGAGGCTAGTCTCAGGAACTGTGAGACAATTTGAGGGCAGTCTCATTATCTTCGAGACGGAAGTAGGCTGGTCTCATTATCTTTGAGATAAACGGCCTTTTGGGGCCCCACAGTCTCATTATCTTTGAGATCCTACATTTGCGGCTGTAGGCTCTCGTGGAAACCTATGTTACGCTGCCCGCGCCGCAATGATGGCGGGCCGGGCCCAGCGTCTCTGGAATACGCGCCAATCGGTGGCTGTTTCGTTTTTGGCATTACGGTAAAGCATTGCCATCGGCATGAAGCCGGCCGCAACCGTTTGACGTAGGCGTTGCTCGGCAGCCTCGAACGTGTCTCTCGGCCAGCCGATCAGCACGTAAGCGCGTAGCGCATGGCTGGTCGTGGTGAATCCGGCCGCGAGCAGCATTCGGCCAGCCGCTTGCAACGGTTCAAGATCATCCTTTGTGTCGTAGGCGAAAAACACTTGTTTGGGGTGCAGATCGGCCAGCAAAGCCACGTGCCACGGTTGCAGGCGGGCCGCTTCCAATCCACCGGTGAATTGAACGCGTTCCGTTTGGCGCTTGAGCATGGCGAACACGGCCCGCACGTGCGCTTCTGAGCACGCCAGCAGGTTGTCGTCAAGGACGTTCCAGCCGTCCGTAATCGGCAACTCTCGGACTACCTGACCTTCTCTGCGCCAGACACCGCAGAACCAGCAGCGATTCGGGCAGCCCCGCGAGGTGATAACGTAGCCCCGTTTCAGGTACATGCCAGGCACGAAAGCGCCGGCGCTCTTTGCGTCTGTGATGGCTGCCGGACCGCCGATCCGCACGGGATAATATGACGCCCAGGCCGCGGCGATTTTCTCGGCTAGCGGTAGGTCCCAGGTGAACGCAACTGAGACATGCACTTCGTCGAGCTCCAGCGCCAGGTCGAGCAGGTTCGGGAAGCCGATTTTCGCAAGCGAATCGTCTGGCGTCGCTTTGGTGCGCCGCGGGAAGACTCTGACGATCCGGCGCTCGGTTGCTTGTCCTTGCGGCATGTTAGCTCCCCACGACGTGAACGAATTTATGTTTTGCGAAACGCCCCTCGCAATGAGCGCCGCTGGCTTCCATCTCAGCTTTGGTCCTGGTGTGGGGGCCCGCTTTCCGTGCCACCATGCGACCGTCAAGTGTCCAGACCGCTGAGGGTTTTGTCAGTCCGACATACTGCCAGTTTGCGGCCCGATAGATCCCGCCCGTGTGGCCGCGCCACGCGTCGGCATACGTGACGAGGCACGGCCACACCTGCCGGTCAATCATGTGCATCGAACCTGCGAGCAGGAATGTTGCAGCGTTTTTCGGCACATCCGGCACGATTACGAGTCGGCTGAGCGAGAGTACCCCTTGCCAGTTTGCCGGATATGTGGCCTCGGCGGCGCTTTTCGTTGGCGGGAGCCACCATGCCACCCCGCAGCAGTCGCTTTGCCAGAACGCATCATGGCGGAACAGGCCGTGCAGATAGGTTGCCGTATTCGCTGCGCCCCTGGCATAGTGGAATCGTTCTACCAGGTCGGTCGCCACGTCGAGCGAAACCTTCCGCACTTCCCATTCTGTCTTGATCAGCCGGTTCTCATAGGTCATGGTAGGTTGCCCCTATGCCCAAGTGCCACAACCCCTGCGGCATGTAGAGCCACAGGACGGGCGAGAAGTGGCGGACGATTGCATCGCCGACGTCAACGCGCCAGGGTGTATCCGACACATCCTCGGTCATGTTGCTGATGTCGTCTCCATCTCGTAAAAAGAGATAGCTGTCAGCCGATGACTCAACGAGCTGTCGGAGACTGCGAACAGCATACCCGTCCCGACCTGGCGCGCTATGAATCTCAATCTTGTTTCCCATAGCGCGCATCCCGCTGATGATGACTGCCCCGTCCAGTATCCCTTCCGTGAAGCCTTCCCTCGTAACGGATATGAGGGTTGCAGGGCCGTCTTGGCACAGGCACAAGCCGGTTTCTATGTCTTTCTCCGCCAACCTTTCTCTCAGCCATACGATTTCGGCACGCAACCAGTCAACTTCGGTCATTCGATTCTTCGTCACGGCGTTCTCTCCTTCGTCATCCACAGCTGGCAGCGCGCCCGTCCGCTGGAAACGATGGTCAGACGGCGTAGTTCATCCGCCGTCACTTCGGCATAGACTCCGCCACCGCCGATAACCGGAGAATTTGCATCTCCGCACCAGTGCGAGAACGCGCCGTCAAAGCCATGATCGGAGACCCAGCGCGGCCCGTCAACGTGGTCGCGTGAGT
>JAPLHB010000036.1 GCA_026389845.1 Chloroflexota bacterium | reverse complement strand
CGGCCAGGCGATCCTGGACGCGTTGGGCGTGCGCGAAGAAAACCGCCGCAAGCCGCGCATCATCTCCAGCCAGATCATCCGGGCGGTGGACGCGCACCAGGTGCAGCTCATCAACCGGATGCGCCACGGTCACATGCTGCTTGCCGGGCAAACCCTCTACGTGCTGGAAGTCGAACCGGCCGGCTATGCGGCGTTGGCGGCCAACGAGGCCGAAAAAGCCGCAGAGATCAACATCCTGGAAGTGATCGCCTTCGGCTCCTTCGGTCGCGTCTTCCTGGGCGGCGAAGAGCGCGACATCATGGCCGGCTACGGCGCGGCGGTCGCGGCCATCGAAGGGGTGAGCGGGCGGGTGGAAGAGCAGGGGAAACGAGAGTGAAACGTGCTGCGTGTTGCGTATTACGTGAGAGAGTCGGCCCACACACCGCGCAACACGCACCACGAAACACGTAACACGCACCACGCATTCTAACAAGCATTCCTACAAGGAGTCATCTCATGGCAGAAGCACTCGGTATGATCGAGACGAAGGGGTTCGCGGCGATGGTTGAGGCCTCGGACGCGATGGTCAAGGCGGCCAAGGTGGAACTGGTCGGCTACGAGAAGATCGGCGGCGGGTACGTGACCGCCATCGTGCGCGGCGACGTGGCCGCGGTCAAGGCTGCCCTGGAAGCCGGTGCGCGCGGGGCCGAGAAGGTGGGCGAAGTCGTGTCCATCCACGTCATCCCGCGGCCGCACGAAAACGTGGACAAGGTCTTGCCGTTGGGCCGGCAGTCGCAAGCCGAAAAATAGACGGCTTTCGTTTAGGGAGGCCAATCTATGCAAAACCTTTGGCGCGAGCTGCGGCCAGGGCCGAAGACGCCGGACATCGTGTACGCCATCGTCGAGATCCCCAAAGGCTCGCGCAACAAGTACGAGTACAACAAGGAAAACGGCGTCATCGTCCTTGATCGCGTCCTCTTTTCGTCGCTGCACTACCCGGGCGACTACGGTCTGATCCCGCGCACCTACTACGACGACGGCGATCCGTTGGACATCCTGTTGATGACCAATGAGCCGACCTTCCCCGGTTGCATCATCCAGGCGCGGCCCATCGGCGTCTTCCGGATGCTCGATCGCGGGCTGCACGACGACAAGATCCTGGGGGTGCCCGCCACCGACCCGCTCTTCACCGAGTACCACGATCTCAAGGATGTGCCGCCGCACTTCCTGAACGAAGTCGCACACTTTTTCGAGGTCTACAAAGACCTGGAAGGAATGCGCACCAAGCCAATCGGCTGGGAAGATGCGGAGGCGGCCAAGCAAGAGATTCTGCGCTCGATCAAGCTGTTCGATGATCGGTTCGGGCTGCCGGGGCTGTAGCGGACGGATGACGAACGACGGATAACCCTTGATGCGGTGGTCGTCGGTCGTTGGTCAGCGGTCAATGAGGGTCACGCAATGGAAATCGTACCCGGACTCTATCGCCTGCCCGGCATCCAGGGCGTCAACGCCTATGTGTGGCATCCGCGGGCCGATCAGCGCGACGCGGGAGAGCCGATCCTGTTCGACTGCGGCTTACCCTGGGGTGGGCGTGAACTGGTCGCCGGCTTGGTCGCGCTCGGCTGCCAGCCCACCGAGGTGCGCACCATCGCGATCACCCATGATGACATGGATCATGCCGGGCGGCTGGCCTCGCTCCAGGCCGTCAGCGGTGCGGAGGTGATCGCGCACGCGCTGGAGGTTCCCCGCATCGCAGGCCAGCGATGGCGCGATCTGCCCGGTCTCCAGGCCAAGGGGGGCGTGAGTCGGGCGATCAACCGGCTGCTCTCGACGCGAATACCGCATCACGGTGTGGCCGTGGTGCGCGGCCGGCAAGATGGCGACGCGCTGCCGGGCGGCTGGATCGTCGTCCACACGCCGGGGCACACCCCCGGCCATGCGTCCTACTTCCACCCCGAGCGCCGCATCCTGATCGCCGGTGATGCGCTAGGCAGCGCACGGAACGGACGCCTGCGCGCGCCGGAAGCCTTCGTCACCGAAGACCCGGCCAGCGCGGCCGCTTCGGTCCGCAAATTGGCCGCGCTGGCGCCGGACGTCATCTGCTTCGGGCATGGGCCGGAGGTGCACGATGCAGCGGATGCGCTGCACAAGCTGGCTGACATGTTGTGATTTGGGAGGATTATCGAGATGACGCGTGTACAATGGCAAAAACGGATCATGATTGCTTCGGACCTACACCATGGCGATCCCTGCATAAAAGGAACCCGAATACCGGTGACCATGATTGTAGGCAGCCTGGCTGATGGGATGACGTCCCGAGAGATCCGTGAGGAATACCCCCAGTTGACCGACGAAGATATCCAGGCGGCCCTGGCATACGCTGCCGCGTTGACTGATGAGATCACTTTGGCGCCGCTTCCGGCATACACCGAGGCGATGGCGTATGCACATTAAGGTGGATGAGGATCTTCCGAAGGCGGCTACCTCTCTCCTGCGCGAGCGGGGATATGAAGCCGTCAGTGTCGTTGAGCAAAAAATGGGAGGAACGAAAGACCCAGCCCTGTGGCAGACGATCCAGGACGAGCAGCGTTTCCTGGTAACGGCTGATAAGGGCTTCGCTGACGTTCGCTTGCATCCACCAGGAACACATGCGGGTGTTATGCTACTGCGTCCTGACCAAGATGGAATCCGCCCAGTCGTAGAGTTGCTCGAACAAGTCCTGGCAGGTTACGATTTACGGGCCCTTGTCGGAGCAATTACCGTAGTCACGCCACGCGGCATCCGTATTCGCTGGGCGAAGTCGTAACGTTAGTCACCACCGTAGGAGATGAGACAAATGCTGATCGGCAAAGTGGTCGGCACCGTCGTCGCCAGCCGCAAAGAAGAGAAGCTCGAAGGCGTCAAGCTGCTGGTCCTCAAGCAGGTGGATGTCGAGGGCCGGGAGGGCAGCGGCTACGTCGTCGCCGTGGACGCAGTCGGCGCGGGCGTGGGCGAGGTGGTCCTCTACGCCTCCGGCTCCTCCGCGCGCCAGACAGTTATCACCGACAAGCGTCCCGTTGATGCGGTGGTCATGGCGATCATTGACCAATGGGAAGTGGGCGGGGAAACGAAGTATCGGAAAGTCACTGGGGAGTACGCGTCGTAGACTGGTAGACTGGTGAACGGCGTCAGCTTCCAGCTTCCAGCTTCGTAACGCAGGGTAGCCACACATGGCCGACAAACTCACCGACGCGCAAATTGACGCGATCGTCCAACGGGTCCAGGGGCAATTGAGCAGGAATCAGACCGCAGTTCCCTCAAGTTCCCTTAGTTCCCCCGCCTCTCCGCCGCACCTATCCTACGTGGGCCGGGTCGGCCGCGCCACGCCGGAGCCGGTGAAAATGGGCAAAGACGGCATCTATCCCGACCTGGACAGTGCGGTGGCGGCCGCGCGACGGGCGTATCGTGCTTTGGACGGCATGACGCTAGAGAAGCGCACCGAGCTCGTCGCCGCGATCCGGTCGGTGATGCGCGCCAACGCGGAATTGCTCGCGGCCATGGCGCACGAGGAAACCGGCCTGGGCCGCGTCGAAGACAAGATCAAGAAGAACCTGCTGGTGATCGAGAAGACGCCGGGCCCGGAGATCCTCCAGCCGTCCGCGTGGACCGGCGACCGCGGGCTGACCCTCGTCGAGCGCGCACCCTACGGCGTCTTCGGCGTCATCACCCCCAGCACCAACCCCACCTCCACCATCATCAGCAACAGCATCGGGCTGATCTCAGCCGGCAACGCGGCCGTGTTCAACGTCCATCCAGGCGCAAAGAAGGTCTCGGCCTATCAGATACAGCTCATCAACCGGGCCATCGTCGCCGCGGGCGGGCCGGCCGACCTGCTCACCGCGCCGGCTGAACCGACCGTGGAGAGCGCGCAGGCGCTCATGCAACACCCTGGCATCCGCATCCTCCAGGTGACCGGCGGCGGCGCAGTGGTCAAGCTGGCAATGACCTCCGGCAAGCGCGCAATCTGCGCGGGGCCGGGCAACCCGCCGGTGGTGGTGGACGAAACCGCCGACCTCGACCTGGCCGGCCGGCAGATCGTCTTCGGCGCGAGCTTCGACAACAATATCATCTGCGTGGACGAAAAAGAGGTCTTCGCGGTGGAGAGCATCGCCGACCAGCTCAAGGCCGCGTTGATCGCCAACGGCGCGGTCGAGCTGCCCAGCTACCGGCTCAAGGCGTTGGAAAAGCTGATCTTCGACAAGTTCCCCGGCCCGCGTGAGCACGGCGTGATGAAGAAAGAATGGATCGGCCAGAACGCGGGGAAAATCCTGGGGGAACTGGGGATCAGGAACCCGGAGGCCAGGCTGGTGCTGGTCGAGGTGCCGGTGGATCATCCGCTGATCTGGACCGAACAGCTCATGCCCGTGCTGCCCCTGGCCTGCGTGCGCAACGTAGACGAAGGGATTGACCTGGCCGTGCAGGCCGAGCACGGCTTCGGGCACACCGCCAGCATGTTCAGCCGCAACATCGAGGCGCTCAGCCGCATGGCGCGCGCGGTCAATACCAGCATCTTCGTCAAAAACGGCCCCAACCTGGCCGGCCTGGGCTACGGCGGCGAAGGCTATGCCTCCATGTCCATCGCCAGCCCGACCGGAGAAGGCCTGACCAACGCACTGACCTTTACGCGCGTGCGCCGGTGTACGTTGGTGGATCATTTTAGGATTGTTTGACGACGGACGACCGACGACGGATGACGGCTATGGGTTTCGTCCTCCGTCTTCGGTCTTTCGTCCAGCTTCCAACTTCCAGCTTCGAGTATCGAGTTCCATGCACCCATCTCTCGCCCTCATCGAATTCGACTCCATCGCCGCCGGCATCGAGGCCGGGGACGCAATGGTGAAGAAAGCGCCCATTGCCCGGCTTGTCGCGGGCACGGTCCACAACGGCAAGTACCTTGTGCTGGTGTCCGGCGAAGTGGCCGACGTGGAAGAATCGTTGGCCGCGGGGCTGGCGGTCGGCGCGAGCGCGGTGCTCGACCACGTCTACTTGCCGGGCGTGCATCCGCACGTCGTTGACTCCATCGCGTTTGGCCGCCGACCGCAGCCGGTGGACGCCCTCGGCATCGTCGAAACCCGCACCGTCGCCGCGGCCATCGCCGCGGCCGACGCGGGGGTCAAGGGCGCGGAGGTCAACCTGCTCGAAGTACGCCTGGCCGATGGGCTGGGCGGGCACGGCCTGGTCTTCTTCGACGGCCTGGTTGCCGATGTGGAAGCCGCGGTTCGCATCGGCACGGATGCTATCTCCGGCACGAACGCGCTGATCCACGCGGTCGTCATCCCCCAACTGCACGCGGAGATGGCCGCGAATCTGCTGGCCGATACGCGGTGGCGGGGAAGGGTGCGTGAGGTCGGTTGACGGAACCTGCCTCTGGCGTTATACTTTGGTCCGTAGATGAGTGATGGCAAGGAGGGCAAGATGGGTACTGCAATTGCAACTCAGATGGTTCCGCAAGGTCTATTGGTGCCGCGTTCGGCGCTCGGTGAGTGGCTAGAACGCGGAGTGGAGGTGGTCAAAGAGAAAGAACGGATCGTGATCCGGCCAAAGTCGGTCACATTGGACGAGCGTGAACAGGTGCTACGAATTCTCGAAGAAGCCGGCTTATTGTTGCCACCCGAACCGCTGCCGGCTTCTCACGTTCCCATCTCTGCCGAGAAACGAGCGGAGTTGGGCCGCAAGTTCAGTGTGGGGCATCCACTGTCTGAGCTCATCATCGAGGATCGAAAAGATCGGGCATGACCACGTATTATTTGGACACCAGCGCGGCAGTCAAACTGTACGTGTCCGAAGTCGGCAGCGGCTGGCTGCAAAGGCTGTTTGTTGGACCCCGACCGCCTGCGGCAGTAACTTCCCATCTGTTACGGGTCGAGATGTGGAGCGCCTTTGCGCGGCGATTGCGCGAGAGATCGGTCAGCCTCGACGACTACACCCAGATGTGCGACCTGTTTGCCGAAGATCGGCAGAACCTTTATCGCTTTACGCCGATCAACGAAATAGCCATCCGGAGCGCCTGCGAGTATGTCGAACGTTATCCGCTGCGGGCTTCTGACGCGATCCATTTGGCTGCCGCATTGAATACCAATCGCCAACTCATGAATGTGCGGAGACCAGGGCTGGTCTTTCTCTGCGCCGACGACCGCCTGCTCCAGGCGGCGGCCACGGAAGGATTGGCCGTAGACAACCCCAACGATCATCCGTAGCAGCCCGCCACCAACCATGTGGCGACCATCTCTCTTTGCAACGAGGCAAAAGCTTATGTCCACTCCCACCCTTGACCTCATCCACCGCCACGGCTCCGTCCGCAAGTACAAGCCCGATCCCGTGCCGACCGAAACCATTGAGGCTATCGTCGCCGCGGCGCAGCGCACCTCTACTTCGTCCAATCTGCAACTCTACAGCGTCGTGGCCGTGACCGACGCGGACGTGCGCTCGAAGCTGGCCGAGTTGTGCGGCAACCAGGAGCACGTGGCCCAGGCGCCGGTCTTCCTGGCCTGGTGCGCGGATCTGGCCCGGCTCGACCGTGCGTGCGAGCTACGTGGCTATACCCAGGTGACGGATTACGTCGAAAACTTCCTGGTCGCCGCGGTGGACGTCGCCATCGCCAGCCAGACCGCCGCGCTGGCCGCGGAATCGCTGGGGCTGGGCATCTGCTACATCGGCAGCCTGCGCAACGACACGGCCGCGGTGATCGAACTGCTCAAGCTGCCGCGACTGGTCTTTCCGATCGTCGGTCTGACCGTCGGTTGGCCGGTCGCCGCGCCGCTCGTCCGCCCGCGGTTGCCCCTAGCGGCCGTGTTGCACTGGGAGAGCTACGATCCACAGCCGAAGGACGCGGAGCTAGCCGATTACGACCGCGTGATGGTTGCCACCGGTATCTACGACGGCAGGCAGGTCCCGACGCCGGGCAAGCCGGAGGTCATGGAAGACTACGGTTGGACGGAGCATTCCGCACGGCGGGTGGCGCAGGCCTATCGTGTCGAAATGCGGGAGGTATTGCACAAGCAGGGATTTGAGTTGAAATAGGACGTGGTGCGTGATGCGTGCTACGTGAAAACCAACAAGCTTCCGTTCCCGATCACGTAGCACGTTTCACGTTTGACGCCCTCCTGTAACCGCCCCGTAACCTCTCCGCCGTACACTGCGCCTGCCTGACCACCGCCCCCCAGGGAGTTGCCTATGGCTGCGCAGACCTATAGCGGCGATGAGGAAACCCGCCTCGACTCTTTCGTGCTCCGCTTCGTGCATGACATCCACGCGCCTGCCGCCGACGAGCCGCCGCGCCTGGCACCCCCCTGGCGTGGGCTGATCCGCCACGTCCAATCGAACCGCGAGCGCGCGTTCACTCGCTGGCCCGATGCGCTGGCGTTCATTGGAGAATTCGTTGTCTTGCACGAGGAGTTGACGCATGACTGATCGTAATACCCCCGTCGGCATCGTTGCCGTCGGGACCTACGTCCCCGAGCCGGTGATGACCGCCGCGGACATCGCCGCGGCGAGCGGGATCGAAGAGTGGGTGATCCGGGAGAAGTTCGGCATCACCCAGAAACACGTGCCCGGCCCTAACGACCACACCAACCAGATGGCGGTCTGGGCGGCGCAGGACTGCCTGTCGAAGTGCGACATCAAGCCGGACGAGATTGACCTCGTCCTCTGCACCACCGAGGAGTGGAAGGAGTATCTGCTCTGGACGGCCGGCATTAAGCTGGCCTACGAGATCGGCGCGACGCGGGCGTGGGCCATTGACGTGCAGATGCGCTGCGGCACAACCATCGCGGCGATGAAGATGGCGAAGGACATGATGCTCGCCGACCCGGAGGTTAATACGGTGCTGATCGCGGGCGGCTACCGTAACGGTGACCTGATCAACTACCGAAACCGCCGCACGAGCTTCATGTTCAACCTGGCCGCGGGCGGCGGCGCGTTGCTGCTGCGCCGGGGCTGGCCGGCCAATCACGTCCTGGGCAGCCACCTGATGTCCGACGGCTACATGAGCGAGCATGTGGTGGTGCCTGCCAGCGGCACGAAGCAGTTTCCCACCGATGCAGCCGTGGCCGAGGGCCTCTTCTACCTCGACCTGGTGCAGCCGGAGGCGATGAAAGACCGGCTGAACGCGGTCTCGATGGACAACTGGCTGCACTGCATTGACGAGGCGCTCAGAAAGAGCGGCCACGTGCCAGGCACCTCGGAGGTGCCTGGCACGTCCAGAGGCCCCACCCGCGGCGACATCGGCTTCCTCAACGTCCTGCACATGAAGCCATCGGCCCATCTCGACATGCTGCGTCGCCTGGGCCTCCGCGAAGAGCAGTCGGTCTACCTGTCGCACTACGGTCACATCGGCCAGCAGGACGCCATGTTTTCCATCGCCGAGGGGCTGCGCCAGGGGCGGCTGAAGGATGGCAACCTGATGGTCATCGTCGCCGCGGGGATCGGCTATGCCTGGGGCGCGGCGGTCGTGCGGTGGGGGGTAGTGCGGTAGTTCGATAGTGCGATAGTGCAAGGGGAATCAGAGCAATACGCAATTACGCTGTACGCAATCTCAAATGGAGGCAATCATGCGACTCAAGGACAAAGTCTGTCTGATTACCGGCGGAGCCG
>JAPLHB010000034.1 GCA_026389845.1 Chloroflexota bacterium | reverse complement strand
CACCGCGCTGATGATCTGCACCACCGGCAGGAAGAGCGCGGAGATCCACGCGGCCCGGTAGGAGGCGCGGTACATGTCGTTGACGATCGCCTCGAACTCGCGCAGATTGGCCGCTTCCCGCCCCAGCGCCTTCACCACCCTCACACCGGTGATGCTCTGGTTGTACTCACCGGAGATCTTGGAGTTGATCTTGCGCACCAGCCGGAACTGCACGATGATGCGCGACTTGAACTGCACGGCCACCACCAGCAGGATCGGCAGGATCGCCAGGACGATCAGCGCCAGCCGCCAGTTGATGATCAGCATGAAGATCATGGACGTGGCGATGTTGAGGACGGCCCACACCACATCCAGCATGCCCCACGTCACCAGTTGGGCGATGCGCTCCGAGTCGGAGGTGACGCGCGACATGATCCATCCGACCGGCGTCTTGCTGAAATACGAAAACGACAGGTCTTGCAGGTGGTTGAACATCTTCCGGCGCAGATCGTACTGGACGCGCTCGCCCAGCACGCCGGCCAGATAGATGAAGCCCAACACCGCGGCGGCCTGCACCAGGATCAGCGAGCCGTAGGTGATGATGGTCTGGATCAGCGCCGCGCGATTGCCCGCAATGATGCCGTCGTCCACGATCCGCTTGCTCAGGAGCGTGAAGTAGGCGTCAATGAGCGAGGTCAGTGCGACCGTCGCCAGGAAGCCGGTGACCCACCGCCAGTGGGGTTTGACCAGCGACAGGATACGCCGCAGCGTCCCGCCGTTGAATTGGGTGGTAAATTCTTCTTCTTCGAATTCAAGATCTGCCATGAGAGTAACCTTTTTGGCTGCCTGTCACCCTGAGCGGGCCGGTCCCGTGAGCTCCGATGCGGCGAGAAACTAGCGAAGAGCCTGCCCTGAGCGCAGTCGAAGGGGTCTCGTTATGCGACTGGGGATTCTTCGCTGGTGTCTCGCCGTGGCGAAATATCAGACGTAGACCCGCTCAGAATGACAGAATGAGAGCTTTCGTGCAATTCGTGGCTCAGATAACCGGTTCGTGCCCATTTCCCGATGGCATATTCGGCATGACCGCCACGGATAGTTCCTGCTGCAACTCGTCCTCGATCCGCGCCTGCAGGTCGTAGATCTGCCGATAGAAGCCAGGCTGGGCCAGCAACGCCTCGTGCGTGCCGCGCTGGACGATCTGGCCTTTGTCGAACACCAGGATCTGGTCGGCGTTCATCACGCTCTGGACGCGGTGGGCGATGATGAAACTCGTGCGACCCTGCATCAGGCGCTCCAGCGCGGCGCGGATTTCGGCCTCGGTCTCGGTGTCCACCGACGAGGTGGCGTCGTCCAGGATCAGGATGCGCGGGTTTTTGAGCAGCGTGCGGGCCAGGGCCACGCGCTGCTTCTGCCCGCCGGAGAGGGTCACGCCCTTCTCGCCGACCAGCGTCTTGTAGCCGTCGGCGAAGGAGATGATCACGTCATGAATGGCCGCGCCACGGGCGGCCGCCTCCACCTCCGCGTCCGGCACCTCGCGGCCCACGCCGTAGGTGATGTTTTCGCGGATCGTGCGCGAGAAGAGAAACGGCTCCTGCTCCACGATGCCGATCTGGCCGCGCAGGTACTCGCGCGGGTAGTCCTTCAGTTCGACCCCGTCGAGGGTCAGGCTGCCGCCGGTGTATTCGTAGAAGCGCGGCAGCAGGTTGACCAGCGTCGTCTTGCCCGAACCAGTGGAGCCGAGCAGCGCAATCGCCTGGCCGGGCTGAGCATGGAGGCTGATCTCCTTGAGCACCGGCGCGTTCGATTCATACTCGAAGCTCACATCCCGGAACTCGATTTCGCCGCGTACATCCCCCGCCGGCCGCACCTTGCCCTCGGTCAGCGGTTCCCGCTCCTGGCTGATGACGTCAATCACGCGCTTGTAGGACACCAGTCCGGTGGAGGTCTGGACGATCAGGCGGCCCAGGTTGCGCATGGGCCAGATGATCTGGATGACCAGGCCCGCATAGGCCAGATAGGTTCCCACCGTGATCGTGCCATCAATCGCCATCAACGCGCCCATCGCAAAGCCGAAAAGCATCTGCGCGGCGCACAGGATGTCGGAGGAGGGCCAGAAGAGCGCGTGCATGATCAGCAAGCGCCGGCCGCGCAGGAATTTCTCCCAGTTTTCCTTCTCGAACTTCTGCCGCTCGAACTCCTGGCGGGCGAATGCGCGCACCACGCGGACGCCGGTCAGGTTCTCCTGCAACACCGTCGAGAGCGCGGCTTCCTGCTCCTGGTACTTCTCGTAGGCCTTGCCCACCCGTTTGAAGAAAAAGACCGAGATGGCGACGATAGGCGGGATGACGACGATCGAAAGCAGCGCCAGCCGGCCGTTAAGTCGCACCAGCGCGGCCAGGTTGATGACGAAGAGCAGCACGATGCGGCCGATGCCGATGGCCTGATCCGCGAAGAAGCGGCGGATCGCATCCACGTCCGAGGTGCTGCGCTGGATCAGCTCGCCGGTCTGGGTGTGATCGTGATAGGTGAAGCTGAGCCGCTGGATCTGGTCGAACAGATACGCGCGCAGCCGCCGCGCTACTCCTTCCGCGGTGCGCGACGCCAGCCGGCCGCTCATAAAGGCGAAGCTACCTTCCACCAGAGCCAGCCCGATGAACCCGAGCGCGATCAGCCAGAGCGGGACGTCCGTTCGCGTGTTGCCGAGCACCTGATCCACGAAAAAGCGCAGCAACAGGAAGGTGATCGTCTTGGCCGAAGCCGACACCGCCAGACTGATCGTCGCGCCGAAGTAATGCCTGTGGAAGCCGGTCATCAGACGCCACAGACCGACGAACCGGTTGGCCGAGATCGCGCGTTTCAGATCGTAGTTGTCATGGGTGAGTGAAAAAGACATGGGCTGGCTCCATCATACTTCGGACCTCTGCGGGGAAGACCTCACCTGGTTTCCACGCCTACGAGGGGCTATGCTACCGTGGTCTTCCGACAACATTGGATTATACGCAGATCGGTCATTCGCGTTGCACACAGGTCGCGTCACGGTGCGCGTCTGCCACGTGGGCGCGCTCAAGGGCTGGCGAACGGAATGCGTCTTCTTAAAGGGACCGCTGTTGGGCGGGCCGGGGAACGCGGCCACAAAAAAGCCACGAGCTGCACACACTGCTACCACCGCTCGTGGTCCTGGACGCCGTCGAGGAAACCTGGGTCAGGTCCTGGGTGTCCCGGAGAAGAGCGGCGAGCGCGCAACAATCATCCGGCTAAAGAGTCTGATCATGAGGCCCGCCTCCTTTCACAGGGTACGTGCGACAGGGCTGCCGCACAGGCGCAACTATAACCGAGAACGTCTGTGCTGTCAAAAAGGCTGGGGGTGCGCGCGACTACGTGACCATTGACAAGCCACCGGCCTCACGGTAGAATGTATCGAGTCACGGAGTCCAACCCATGAACAGCCAACGATCGCCCACCGACGCCGCGCCGGCCCCGACGCCGATCTACACCATCGGCTACGGTGCGCGCGCCTTCACTGAGTTCATCCTAGCGCTGCAAGCGCAACAGATTGACTACGTGGTTGACGTGCGTTCAGCCCCCTATTCCCGTTTCAAGCCGGAGTTCAACAAGCGGGAGCTGGAGATCCAGTTGCGTCTGGCCGGCATCCGCTACATCTACCTGGGCGACAAGCTGGGCGGACAGCCGGAGGATCGCGAATGCTACGTAGACGACAAGGTGGTCTACGACCTGGTGAAGCAGAAGCCATTTTACCGCGAGGGGATTGCCCGGCTTCAAAGCGCGTTCGGCAAGGGCCTGCGCGTGGCGCTGATGTGCAGCGAGGGCAAGCCGGAGATGTGTCACCGCAGCAAGCTGATCGGCGCATCGCTGGCCGAGCTGGGCATTCCGGTCATGCACATTGACGAGGATGGCGTGTTGCGCACCCAGGCCGAAGTTCTTGACGAGCTGACCGACGGCCAACTGAGTCTCTTTGGGGAGCCTGAGTTCACGTCACGCAAACGGTATCGGACCGAGGAGGATCGGGATGCCTGAATCCCACATCGGCGGCGATCAATCCGCAATCCCGCGGCGCGGGACGCAAGCAGTCTGCAATCCGCAATCTGCAATCGCCTTCGTGACCATTGGCGTCTATGGCTGGGATGAAGCGCGCTTCTTCGCCGCGCTGGTCGAGGCCGGGGTGGATACCTTCTGCGATCTGCGCGCGCGGCGCGGGGTGCGCGGGGCAGAGTATGCGTGGGCGAATAGCGAGCGGCTGCAGGCGCGGTTGCAGGGATTGGGTATTCGGTATTTGCACCGGCGTGATCTGGCGCCGAGCGAGGCAACACGCGCGGCGCAAGGCGTGGCGGACAAGGTGACGGGCACGGCCAAGCGCCAGCGGGCCATCCTGAGCGTCGCGTTCATCCAGGCGTACCGTCGCGAACGGCTGGATGGCTTCGACAGCGCCGCGTTCGTCGCCGAGCTTGGCCCCGAAGCGCACGTGGCGGCCCTCTTTTGCGTCGAGCGCGAGCCGGCCGCATGCCATCGCTCCCTGGTGGCCGAGCGGTTGGTCAAGGAGCTTGGGGTTCGAGTCATGCACCTCGTACCGTAGCGGTTTACCGACAGAACTGATACAGTGCGCGACGAAGCACCCTGAGCGGAGTCCCGCTGTTGTTTGGCGGGACGCAGTCGAAGGGCGCGGGCATGGCGAATGGCGCTCCGGCGTGCTTCGACTGCGGCCAGCAAACAACGCTGGCCTCCGCTCAGCATGCCTCTGCTTGGCGACTGCGCAACTCCTGTATCGAGGTCGCCGATACATCCGACTACTTTTGGGGGTAACCATGAAGGTGCTCATCGTCGCGAAGACGCGCCAGGGCGGGGGGGCCTGCATCGGCGGCATTACCTTCGACGGCCAGAGCGTGCGCCTCATCGCCGCGTCCGCGGCGACGAACGAGCACGTCGGGCTGGAATACCAGGTGGGCGAGGTGTGGGAGATCGAAGGAGCGCCCCCCGAGCATCTCATCCCGCCCCACGTGGAGAACATCGTCGTCCGGGCCAAGCGCCGGATGGGGCCGATGACCGATCCCGTGCCCTTCATCGAGAAGCAGATGCCGCCGAAGAACGGTGAAGTGAACCTCCTCTTCGAGGGACTCGCCCAGACCACCACGACCGGCACCCTCTACATCGCCGAGCGCACCGGCATCCCTCCGTACAGCACCACCTTCTGGCGTCCCGATCAACCCTTGCAGCGCGTGGATGACGGCAAACGCATCCGCTATCGTTATTCCGCGGCCGCTGGAGGACGGACCCTCGTCTTCGTCGGTTTCCAGGAGCCGGTCGAGGTGATCCCCGCCGGCGCGGTGTTGCGCGTCTCGCTGGCGCACTGGTGGCGACCCGACGGCGACGCAAGCGCTGAACTACGCTGCTACGTCCAGTTGTCGGGGTGGTTCTTACCGAAGGGGACGGGAGGCAGGAGGCAGCAGGCAGAGGACAGGGAACAGATGACAGGGGCAACGGAACAAACGGCGGGGTCGAGGGATCAGACAACAGGGTCAAGGGAACAGACGACGGGGGCAAGGGATCAGGAGGCAGAAGTCGGCGGCCAGCCATCAGCTATCGGCCACCTGCTGAAAACCGTTTTCGGCTACGACTCCTTCCGCTCGCTCCAGGCCGACATCGTCGCCAATATCCTGGCCCGCCGCGATACGCTGGCGATCATGCCCACCGGCAGCGGCAAGTCGCTCTGCTAGTAGACGCAATGCGATAGAAGAGATCGTGTTTGCAGCCCGGTTAGCACTACCCGGTCTGCGCCGCGAAGCATAGAAATGCCATCGCAGCCTGCCCCCGTTTCCCCGGCTGCACTGCCTTGCGGTGATCTGTATACGCCCGTCGCTACGATCCAGGGTGCGGGCCCGGCCAGCCCCCAGGTGGGCGCAGCAGTGACCACCGAAGGCGTGGTCGTCGGTGACTTCCAGGGGGCGAGCGCCCTCAACGGCTTCTATCTGCAAGACCCAAGCGGAGACGGCGATCCCCTGACCGCGGAAGGCATCTTCGTCTACTACCCTGGCGGCCCGGCGGTCAGCCCTGGCGACCGGCTGCGCGTCAGCGGCACCGTGGCCGAGTACAACGGGCTGACCGAGCAAAGCCATCTCTAAACATCTGCTTGGTAGCTTGCCTATACGCCTGTTTTAGGGCAGCCAACCGCTCCGGCCACCCCAGCGGCGGACATGGCCGCCGATCCCGACGGCGCCCCGTACGCCGACCCTGACGCCACCCCACTGCCAGTTTGCTCGGAGAGCGCGGCTGTGTTAGAATCCGGTTGATGCGATAGTGAGAATGTTACTAAAAGCGTAACATTCTCACGGATAGCTAACTGGGGGCAATCTGATGACACTGCGGACCCTGTCTGATCTCGAATCCAGGCTCATCCTCGATCTGGAGTGGCGCGAGCAGGCGCTGCTGACCCTGCAGGATGTGGTGACGATTCTCGGCTGTTCCT
>JAPLHB010000163.1 GCA_026389845.1 Chloroflexota bacterium | reverse complement strand
GGTGGGCGAAAAAGCGGTGCTGCGCTACTACGATTACAACGGGACGGACAAGCTGCAGTTCTACATGAAGATCGGGGGCAGCATCCGTAGCGTCCTGGTGAACCAGACCTGGGCGACGAACACGTGGTATCACGTCGCCGGGACGTATGATGGCAGCGTCATGCGGCTCTACCTGGACGGCGTGGAGAAGGGGACCTACACCTTCGCGGGTACAGTAGACGCCGGCAACGGGGTGCGCCTGAGCCATTCCACCAACGAGGAAGCCCTGGACGGCCGGCTGGATGACGTGCGCATCTACGACCGGGCGCTCTCGGCCGCCGAAATCGGCGACCTGGCCGCAGGCAAGCACCCCCGGTCCTCCGTTGCCACGACCACCCTGGGCGCGGCCCTGGACGTCAACGGCGATCTGACGCTCAACAGCGGCACGCTGGACGTGTCGGCCAGCAACTACGCCATCAACGTGGCCGGGGACTTCACGCGCAACGGCGGCGTCTTCACCGCCCACAGCGGCGCGGTCACCTTCGATGGGAGCGGCGCGCAAGCCCTGGACACCGACGCCATCGCTTTCTACAACCTGACGGTCAACAGCGGCAGCACCCTGGTAGATCTGGCCGACTTCACCGTGGATGGGACCCTGACCAGCAACGGCGCGTTGCAGCAGCGCCAGTTTGTCCAGGACGGCGCCACTACCCAATTCCTGCGCATCAAGAACGCAGCCGGCGATGTCACCAAATACTACGGCCTGGACATCATCATTCCGCTGGCGGATCCGGACGGCAGCCTGGATTGGACGACCGTCACGATCAAAGACAACCAGGACTGCACCACAACCGCCGGCGAAACCGTGCGGCGCTGTTTCGACATCGCGCCCACCCGCACTACCAAACCGGCCGACCTGCTGTTTTACTTTGCCGACAGCCAGCTTTCGGGCAACGATTGCAACGCCCTGAACGCCTATCACAAGACGGGGGGTGCCTGGCAGCAATTGACCCTGGATGCCTCGTGGGGCGGTGATGGGCGCGTGTGCGAATCAGAACCCTACTCCGTGAAGGCAAAAAACGTGACCAGTTTCTCGCCCTTCGCGCTCAAGAGCGGCAGTCCGCTGGCGGTGCGGCTGGCGACCTTCACGGCCGCGCCGGGGGGTGGGGGTGTGCGCCTGATGTGGGAGACGGTCAGCGAGCTGGACAACCTGGGCTTCCATCTCTACCGCGCGGCCGAGGGTGAGGATGTGTGGCTGCGGCTCGATGCGGCGTTGATCCCCAGCCAGGCGCCGGGCGCGGCGGGGGGCTACGTGTACACCTGGCTGGATCGCGGCGTACAGCGCGGGACGACCTATCGTTACCGGCTGGAAGCAGTGGAGCTGAGCGGGCATGCCCAACGCCTGGACGAAACGACGGTGGGCTTCGGCGCCGCGCTCTGGCTGCCGACCGTGGTGCGGTGATCTACAACTCTCCAGTGACCGGCGCCTGGGAGGCGCCGGTCACTGGGGGCACTTCATTCCAGGAGAAATGCCATGAATACCCAACCAAGACCTCAGACACAGCAGACCCCTGCGCCGGTCGCCGGCCAGCAGGCGTGGGAGGAGCCGGCCATCGTGCTGGAGCGTGCGCTGGTGGCGCGGGCGCAAGCTGCGGGGCCGAAGCTGCCGTGGGAAAGCGGCTTCCTCGGCCCGCTGAGCACGTCCGGTGGCGGGCCGTGTACATAGGAGTGACGCAGTTCGTCGTGTGACACCGCATCCCCGCGCCCCTTTCCTGCGGAGGTGATGCCCATGCCGCGCGCGGTGCACTGCCCCTGCGGGTGAAAAGCGCCCGACTGGACTAGAGGCTTTAGCCGGTCTGCTGGGCGGCGGCAGAAACCGGCTGAAGCCTCGAATCCGGAGCCGCGGGGGCATTTTCAGAGCAGATGCCCACGCCGCGCGCGGCGCCACGGCCGAAATGGTCACGCTGTCCAGCCAGCAGATCCCGGCGCGCCCAGCCGGTGAGCTGGCGCATTTCAGCGAGAATCGCTCGTAACCAGACCTCCCAGAGTCTGCCCTGAGCTTGCCGAAGGGTCTCCAAGACCTGGGAGGTCTCACTCAAAGAAAGGAGTTTCCCATGTCTCACCACTCACCCAAACCCACGAATCTGTTGCACCTCCTGCTCGGCGCCGCGCTGCTGGCCGGACTGATGTTCGGCCTGGCTCCGCTCCGCGTGGCCCACGCCGCCACCTTCACCGTGAACACCACCGCCGACACGACCGACGCCAACCCCGGCGACGGCGTCTGCGCGGACAGCGGCGGCGCCTGCTCGCTGCGCGCCGCCATCCGCGAGGCCAACAGCCTGACCGGCGCCGACACCATCACCCTGCCCGCCGGCACCTACACCCTCACCCGCGCCGGGGCCAGTGAAAACCTCAACGCCACCGGCGACCTGGACATCCGCAGCGCCATCACCCTCAACGGCGCAGGAGCCAGCAGCACCATCATTGACGCCAACCAGCTCGATAGAGTCTTTGACATTGAGGCTTCAGGCGCAACGGTGGTTCTGGACGGCATCACCATCACCAACGGCAAGACGCCCAATGCCGACATCGCCCACTGCGAGGGCGGCGGAATCTACGTCAAGGAAACCACGCTGACCCTGCGCAACAGCGTCGTGACCGGCAACACCACAGGCTACCATACCGGCGCGAACTGGATCAATATGGGCTGCTTCGGCGGCGGGATCTACAGAGGAGGCAGCGGCACCGTGACGATCGAGAACAGCACCATCCGCAACAACAACGCCGGCACTGGCCATGGTGGAGGTGGTGGTGGTGGTGGTGGCGTGTACAACGACAGCGGCAACACGATCATTCGAGACAGCACCCTCAGCAGCAATGCCAGCGGAGATGGCGTCAGCTCGGGGGATGGCGACGGCGGCGGCATATTTCTGTATGGTGGCTCGATGACTATCCAGAACAGCACGCTCAACGGAAATACCGCCGTGACAGGCGCGTCTGGCGGCAATGGCGGCGGAATATATGCGAGCGATAGCACGGTGACCATTCAAAACAGCACCCTCAGCGGTAACACCGCCGCCACAGACCAAGGCGGCGGCGGGTTGTTGGTCACCTCGAGCGCTACGGCGTACCTCATTCACAGCACCGTCACGGGCAATGCCGGTGGCTGGGGCGGCGGGATTGACAATCAAGGCACGACCACCTTGAAAAACAGCATCATTGTAGGGAACGATGGCAACGCCGCTACCCGAGATGATTGTTACATTCCTTCTGGCACGCTGACCTCCCAGGGCTACAACCTGGTTGGCTCTGGCACCGGCTGCCCCAGCGATGGGACGGGGGACCAGTCCACCACGGACGCCCGGCTCGGCCCGTTGCAAGACAACGGCGGCCCCACCCAGACCCATGCCCTGCTGTACAACAGCCCGGCCGTGGAAGTCATCCCCAACGGCACGAACGGCTGCGGCACGGATTACACCACCGACCAGCGGGGCTCGGTCCGCCCCGGCGGCGGCCTGTGCGACGTGGGCGCGTACGAGTCCCCCTACATCTTCTGGGACGGGGGCGGCGCAGATAACAACACCTCTACCGCCGCCAACTGGAGCGGGGACGTGACCCCGGCGGCGACCGACATCCCCATTTTTGGCAGCGCCAGCAGTAACAACGCCACGATCAACGCCGACCTGACCGTTGGGGGGTGGCTGATGGAAGCCAGCTACGGTGGCACCATCTCCCAGGGCAGCTACAACCTGACCGTGAACGGCGACTGGGCGCAGTCGGGCGGGACGTTCACCGGGGGCAGCGGCGCGCTCGACCTCGGCGGCGCATTCAACCTCTCCGGCGGAAGTTTCACGGCGCCATCAGGGCTGATGACCATCTCCGGTGTCTTTAGCCACACCGGCGGGTCTTTCGCCCCCAGCACCGGGCGCGTCATCCTGGGTAGCACCACAAATCAGACCCTGGCCACTACCTTCCACGATCTGGTTCTCAACGACGGCCTGCTGGGCTACTGGAAGCTGGACGAAGGCGGCGGGACGACCGCCTACGATGCCTCCGGTTACGGGTACGACGGTGTCCTGAACAACAGTCCAGCTTGGTACACCAATGTCCCCACGACGATGGATTTCTACGATCCCTACAGCCTGGGGTTCGACCGCACGAGCAGCCCCGGATACGTGGCGATGAGCGACACGCTCAAGATCAACGCCGCGCAAAAGCTGACCCTCTCCACCTGGGTGCGCCTGGCTGCCATGCCGACGGGGTCCGGCTACACCTACATGCGCTTCATCACGTTGGTGGGCGAAAAAGCGGTGCTGCGCTACTACGATTACAACGGGACGGACAAGCTGCAGTTCTACATGAAGATCGGGGGCAGCATCCGTAGCGTCCTGGTGAACCAGACCTGGGCGACGAACACGTGGTATCACGTCGCCGG
>JAPLHB010000085.1 GCA_026389845.1 Chloroflexota bacterium | reverse complement strand
GCTTTGGCGGGCATCGGTTCGCGCGCCCTTCAGGGCAGGATAGACGGCCGGACGACGACGTACGGCGCGCGGCTCAAGGCGGAAACGATCCCGCCGCGGCAGCTTGCACTGAGTCAGGCGATCGAGCAGGCGCTGGAACAGCCTTTGGACCTGCGTGGCCGATGCGGGAGCACGCCAAGTGAGCCAGAAGTCGCGTATGCGGCGCCAGCAGTGCGTGAAGCTCAAGGCCAGCGGTGAAAGTCCGGCGCACCGGGCGGCTTTGGCCATGTAGCCCCGGATGAGGTTGTAGGCCAGGAGACCGGCGGTCAATTCTTTGCGGACGATATCCACCGACTTGCCGGTCAGCAAGCCCATGTCCAACGTATCTTTAACATACCGGATATCCAACTCGACGTGCCAGCGAAGACCATACAGTTCGACCAGCTTGGCAACGGTGTAGCGGCGGGTCTCCAGGAGCGTGGTGAAGAGGTACAGTTCCACCGGGCGAAAACCCGGCCGCTCCACCCGCACATAGATCAGCCGACCGGCAAGCGGGGCCGCGGACATGCCGGGATGTAATTGGTCAGCTTGTGTCGGTTGCCAGGACACCGCCAGGTCTGCCCCCGCATCCAGCTTGCGCTTGGCTAAGGCGTGCGCCCGCCGGCGGGTCAAGCGTAAGAGCACCTCGACGCCATAGTGCCGCGCCGCTTGGGCGACACTGAACACGCCAAAGTTGCGGTCGCCGACGTAGACGCTGCCGGCCACGGCTTGCGCCAGCACCTCGACGGCGAGGGCCTGTTCACTGGTGTACAGCGCGCCGTCCACAACGCCCAGGAGCGCACCGCTGCACAGGCAAAACGCCACCACGACCTGCATGATGACCCAATACGTCTCGCCATGTTGGTTCTGATGGCGGCCATAGTGCTGGACCAATTCGGGCTCCGGCCACAGCAGGAAGGTCGTCCCGTCGAGCAGGCCCACTGGGTGGCCGAGCCAGAGGCCATCGGCGCCTAACGCCTGCCGCACCGTGTGGGCCGTGTGCCCTAACGCACCCTGTAACACCGTCAGGGGCAACCGTTGCCGGCCTTGGCTGTAGGCTGCGGTGCTCTCCGACTGCAGGCGTTGTGACACCGGCTCGACGTGCCGCTGGTCCAGGCGGTCGACTGCTCCTGTGGCGACATAACTCACCACCGCATCCAGGCTGTGGTCGGCGTTGAGGCGCTGATAAATCATGCACCACACCAGGATCAACGGCGTGAACAGACGCTCATAGAACCGTTTCTTGCTGGCCTGGATCAGATCCCGGAGCACTTGAACCGGCAGGAGTTCCTGAAATACCGGCAACAGTTCCGCCGAACTCGGGCGACTGGCGGGCTGAACGAGAGCAGGCATGGACGCCTCCTTTCTTGAAATGCAAGCCAAGGAAGCATACCCGCTCTCGCTCGAAAACGCCAGACGCCGACTCAGCTCTCAGGTGCGAAATCTTAGTGCCATTGGGCTGTTGCCGCAATACGGTTCAGTTAGCAGGCCGGGCTCCCATGCCCGGCGGCGTGGGAGCCGCCTCTGCTGCCTTATCTGTACCGTATTGGCTTTAGCCGGTTACTCTCGTTAACCATCCAACCGGCTAAAGCCTCTATTCCAGGTCGAGAGTGCGAATCACGTAGCACGAGAATGGAGGAAGACGTATGAACCAACAATTCGATATCTTGCTAACCAACGGCATCGTTGTTACCGGCTCTGGTATTCGCCGTGCCGATGTGGCCGTGCGGGGCGAAACCATTGCCGCCGTGGCGCCGAATTTGCCGCGCGAGGCCGCCCGCGAGGTGATTGACGTCGCGGGCAAGTACATCTTCCCAGGCATCATTGACGTCCACGTCCATCCGGTCTACCTGGACGACGTGGAGGCCAGCTCGCGCGTGGCGGCCTACGGTGGGACGACGACGCTGCTGCACTTTGCGTATGCGCGCACCGGCGAGGGACTGTACGAGCAGGTCGAGAAGATGCTGACCGACGCCAGCGCGCGTTCGCTGCTCGACTTCGGGCTGCACGGCGGGATGTTCGAGGCGCCGCGGCAGGTGCCGGAGATTCCGCGGGTGATGGAGTTGGGCGTCCGCACCTTCAAGTTCTTTCTCACCTACCTGAAACAGGGCTGGTACACCGACGACTACCAGCTTATCAAAGCCATGGACATCCTGGCCGAGCGCGGGGGCATGGCGATCGTCCACTGCGAAAACGGCGGCGCGATTGATTACCTGGAAGACAAGTATCTGAAAGGCCCGAACGCGTCAGCGAAATACTTCAACGCCTCGCGCCCGGCCGCGCTGGAGGAAGAAGGGGTCTTTCGCGCCATCCGTCTGGCCGAGGTGGTGGGCTGCCCGCTCTACATCCCCCACGTGACCGCGGCACGCGTCTTGCGCCCCATCCGCCAGGCTCAAGCCGAAGGGCTGAAAGTGTATGCCGAGACCTGCCCGCAGTACCTCAACCTGACGCAGGATATCCTCGAGACGCGCGGCGCGCTGGCGAAGATCGGCCCGCCGATCCGCACCGCCGAGGATTCGGCCGCGCTGTGGGCCGCGCTGGCTGACGGCACGCTCCAGGTGGTCTCTTCCGACCACGCACCGAAGGCCAAAGATGTGCATGGCGATTTCCTGGCGCAGGGCTTCGGCTCGCCGCAGATCGAGACGCTGCTGCCGATGACCTACGACGGTGGGGTCAACGCGGGGCGCATCGGCGTCGTCCGGCTGGTGCAGACGCTTTGCGAGAATCCGGCACGCATCTTCGGGCTATATCCGCGCAAAGGCACAATCGCCGTGGGCAGCGACGCCGACCTGGTCGTCTTCGACCCGGCCCGTGAATTCACGATCCGCGCCGATAACCAGCACTCGGCCGTCGGCTACACGCTGTACGAAGGCCGTACGGTGCTGGGCTGGCCGGAGATGTCGTTCCAGCGCGGCAAGCGTCTGCTCTGGCACGGCGAGATCGTAGCCGAACGGGGTCAGGGCCGGTTCCTGCCGGCGCTCGGGGCGTCATCTGAGCCGATCTGCTTGCACTGATGTCGCCGCGCCGCCGAGCGTTGAACTGACTGCGGCGCCTCAGCAACTGCTGAGCCTTCGATTTCCCAACTACGGCGGACATAGGGTATAATGAGCAAGCGCATGGAGTCAACAGAGGTCGCTATCCCCCTGCCCACATCAGGGGGGGAGCACACCATCTGCATCCCTCGGCGGCGCCTGGCCGAGGTGCTGGCGCCGCCGAGGGCGTCAGCCCAGGCTGCACTTGCGGAACTGATTCACCACGCGCTCGCTTCACCCATCGGTTGCCCTGCGCTCGCGGAGCAACTCCGTCCAAACTCCCGTATTTTGATCGTCATAGACGACGTCACACGCACGACCCCAGCGCACGCGGTCATCCCGATCTTGCTCGAATACCTGACTGATGCCGGCTGCCGCGGCCAGGAGATCACCTTTGCCGTGGCGTTGGGCACACATCGGCCCATGACCGAGGCCGAGATCGCCGCGAAGCTGGGCGCGGATGTGGCGCGGCGCTTCCGAGTGGTCAACACGCCAGCCCAGGAAACGAGCGCCTTCGCCTCCATCGGCGAATCATGGGGCGGCGCGCCGATTGAAGTGCACCGCGAGCTGCTGGCTGCGGATGTCGTGATCGCCATCGGCAGCGTTGTACCCCACACCGAAGCCGGTTGGTCGGGCGGAGCCAAGCTGATCCTGCCCGGCCTGTGCAGCGAACGGACGGTGACGGCGAACCATGTCCTCGCCGCGGCGTATGCGGGCAACGCGCTGGGTCAGGATTCGACCCCCGTGCGCGAACAAATGGAGGTCGTGGTCGCCCGGATTGGCCTCGCCTACAGCCTAAACCTGGTGACGACCCCGTATGGCGAGGTGGTGGGCGTCTTCGGCGGGCATTTCGTGGCCGCGCAGCGCGCCGCCGTCGAAGCTGCCCGTCCGATCTTCACCATCCCCTACCGCGAACGGGCGGACATCGTGATTGCCGACGCCTACCCGGCCGAGAGCGACCTCTGGCAGGCATCGAAGGCCATCTGGGCGGGCGAGCGGCTGGTGAAACCGGGAGGCATCCTGATCGTGTACGCGTCCTGCCCCGAAGGGATCGGCCCGCACGGGGATTTTCTGCGATTCCTCCAGCAAGAGCCGGAGCGCACCCTGGCCGAGCTGCAGGCGGGCGTGTTGGCCGACCCGATTGCTGCCGCCATTGCCGTGCCGGCCGCGCGCATGTTGGCGCACATGCGGCTGGTCGTCGTTTCCCCTGGCCTCGAACCTGCGCAGTTCGGTGAAGGGGCGATCGTCTATGCCCATTCGTTGCAGCAGGCCGTGGACGCCGCGCTAACCCAGGCCGCCCCCGCGGCGCGAGTCAGCGTGTTGACGCACGCAGGGTACAGTCATCCGGTCGAGAGGAGGTGATCGCCACCAACCAAGAAACCATCTGTTTCCGACATCTCGTCATTCGGTCGCGTCATCCATCCACAACGTCTAAGGAGGATAGGAACATGAAGCACTCTGCGAAGAGCTGGGCCTGGCGTCTGGCCGCCGCGCTGGTCGTCGTCAGCATGTTGGCCTCTGCCTGTGTCGCCCCGACCCCTCAGGTGGTGGAAAAGATCGTCACCCAGGTGGTCGAGAAGGAAAAGCAGGTGATGGTCACAGCCACACCGCTGCCCGCCAAGAAGTTGCCCGATGAAATCGTCGTCGGCGTTGTCCAGCCCCTCACGGGGTCGTTTGCGGTCTTCGGGCAGGACGGCAAGTTGGGCGCCGAGATCGCGATCAAGCACATCAACGACGCGGGCGGCATCAAATCACTTGGCGGCAAGAAGCTCAAGCTCGCGGTTGAAGACGCGGGCGAGAAGCCCGATTCGGCCAAGCTGGCAACCGAGAGCATGATCAGCAAGAACCATCCGGTCGCGATCCTGGGCCTCTACATCAGCCGCTTCGTTATGGCCGCGTCCGAGGTCACAGACCGCGAGAAGGTGATTCTGATTGCGGACGCGCTGGTACCGCAGGTGACGCAGATGGGCCGGCAGTATCTCTTCCGCCCTGGCCCCACCGCCACCAACCACGGCGCCATGGCTTACCAGTTCGTGAAGGAGCTGGCGAAGGCCAACAACGTCGAGATCAAGAGCATTGCGGTCTTGAACGAAGATTCGGCGAACGGCCGCGCCAACACCCTGGGGGCGACCGAGGCTGCCTTGAAGGACATGATCCCCGTCGCAACCGCGTTGGAGTATCCCTATGACATCACCGACGCCACGCAGATCGTCCGGCAACTGAGCAAGTCGGGCGTGGATGTGGTGATCCACACGCCGTACTTCAACGACGCCATCGTCTTCGGCAAGGCGTTCAAGGAGACTGGTCTGTGGCCCCAGTTCCTGGCGGGTGCGGGCGCCTGCGGCTATGTGGACCCCGAGTCCATCAAGGCATTGGGCGATGCCGCGGAAGGCGTCTCGATGACCTACAGTTACAACCCGGCCAAGAACACGCCGCAGAACAAGAAGTTCGTCGAGGATTACAAAAAGATCAAGGGCTATATCCCGACCGAAGGCGCCGGCATGAATTACTACGGCGCGATGGTGCTCTACGAGGCGCTGGAGTACGCGGGCAAGAACTTCCCGAATGACCCGTTGAACCCGGACAACCTGCGCGCCGCGTTCCTGGCGCTCGACCTGAAGTCCGGCCCGGCTGCCGAGACCTATCCCAGCCCGGAGATCAAGTTCAACGCAATCGGCGACAACGAGTTCCCAGGCGTCGTCGTCCTGCAGGTGCAGAAGGGCGAGCCGAAGGTCGTCTACCCCGCGACCGAGGCTGAGGCCAAGCCGGTCTGGCCCAACCCGCACTTCAAGAAGTAGCAGCGAAAACGCAGCGATTTGCAACGAAGCAGGCATCCTGCCCTGTAAATCAGCCGCGGATAAACACGGATGAACGCGGATAAAAGGCAAAAATCCGCGTCCATCCGCGCCGATCTGCGGCCCGGCTTCATCCGCCATGGCGTCGCGCGCGGCATGAACAACTACCCTCTTTCAGGGCAGGATGCTCACGTACTGGTATCTCTCGTGGAGAATCACATGGCCGAAACCCTTGTCCAAAGCATCATCACCGGCGTGATGATGGGGGCGATTTACGCGTTGATTGCCCTGGGCCTCTCGATCATCTTCGGCGTGATGAACGTAGTGAACTTCGCGCACGGCGACTTCGTGATGTTCTCCATGTACCTGTCGTACATGGTCGGCACCACCCTGGCCTGGGATGCGGTCACAACGCCGCTTATCACAGTGCCGATCCTATTTATCTTCGGCCTCATTGTCTATTACCTGCTGATTGACCGCACGCTGCGCCAGCTCTACGTCGTCCAACTGGCCGTGACGGTCGGCCTGCAGATCTTCATGCGCTCCGCGGCGTTGATCCTCTGGAAGGCTCAGCCGCGCGCCTTACAATGGTCCATCATCCAGGGCAACTTTCAGCTCGGCCCGTTCACGATCCTGACTTCACGGCTGATCGCTGCGCTCGTCAGTCTGTTGTGCATTGCAGGGATGGCCTATTTCCTCAACAAGACCTGGTCGGGTCGGGCCATGCGCGCCGCCTCCGACGACCTGGACGCCGCCTCGTTGATGGGCGTGAATTACCGTCGCACTTACGCGCTCACCTTCGCCATCGGCGCCGCGCTGACCGCCGTCGCCGGCGGCCTGCTCATGAGCTTCCAGCAGACCGACCCGACCGGCGGCGTGCGCTTCGGGTTGCTGAGCTGGTGCATCCTGGCGCTGGCCGGGTTAGGCTCCCTGCCTGGCCTGCTCGTTTCCGGCATCATCGTCGGCATCGCCGAAACAACGGCGATGTCTTTCTTTGACCCGCGCAGCCGCCTGCTGGCGATCTACGCGATCTTCATCCTGGTGCTCTGGCTGAAACCGAAGGGGCTATTTGGGAGGAAATGATGACTCTACAACGCCTTTTTTCCCCTCGCAACGCAGCCATGCTCGCCGGCCTGGCCGTCGCGACCTTAGCGCCGATCCTCTTCCGGGGCAACCAGTACAACATGGTGTTGGCCACCACGGTGCTGCTCTACGCTGTGCTTGCCACAGCCTGGAACATCATCGGCGGCATGGCGGGGCAGCTCGACCTGGGAGTTGCCGCCTACGTGGGTCTGGGCGCGTTCACCGCCGGCACCTTGCTGATCCGCTGGAACATCACCCCGTGGATCGGCATGCCCGTCGGCGGGCTGGTAGCCATGGGCTTCGCGGTGTTGATCGGCTTTCCGCTTTTCGGGTTCAAGATCAAAGAGCTGTGGTACGCGCTGACCTCGTCGGCCCTGGTGGAGGTGATGCGGGTGCTCTTCCTGATGTGGGGGGCGGTCGGCGGCCCAACGGAGCGGTATCTCCCGGTTGACAAGTGGTCGTGGTATCACCTGCGCTTCAACACCTACATGCCCTACTACTACATCTTGCTGGTGATACTGGTGGTCGTCCTCTTCGTCAACTACCGGATTCGCGGTTCCAAGCTGGGTTATCAACTCCTGGCGTTGGGCGAGGATGAAGACGCGGCCGAGGTGTTGGGGGTAGACGTGCGGGCTGCCAAACTGAAGGCGCTGATGATCTATGCCTTCATCGTCGGCACGGTCGGCGGGTTGTACGCCTGCATCTACGGCTTCCTCCACCCCAGCTTTTTTGCGACCGAAATGAGCACGGAGGTGGCGATCCTGGGGATCGTGGGCGGGCTGGGCATCACCTTCGGGCCGGTCACGGCCGCGCTTGTGCTGGTCAGCGGCCGCGAGTACCTGCGCGCCCGGCTGGGCGGCGAGTTTGGCGGTCTCTACCTGATGATCTACGCGACCGTGCTGATCCTGGTGGCGCTCTTCCAGCCGCGCGGCCTGGCGCCGTTGATCAGCAAAGGCGTGGAACGGATCAAGTCTTTACTTGGAGCGGGCCAACGTGGAATCTCAACCACTACTAAAGGTTAGCAACGTCACGGTCAAGTTCGGCAGCCTGGTGGCCGTCAACGACGTAAGCCTGGCGGTTGACCGGGGCGAGTTGGCCGGACTGATCGGCCCGAACGGCGCCGGCAAGACCACCTTATTCAACGCGATCAACGGCCTGGTCAAGCCGACCGAGGGGACGGTGACCTTCCGAGGCACGAAAATCACCGGCCTGCTTCCGCACAAAATCTGCGGGTTGGGGATGTCGCGCACCTTCCAGGTCACGCGCGCCTTCGCCCACATGGCGGTGGAAGACGCGGTGCGCGTGGGCGCCTACAATCGCTGCAGCGAGCGGGACGTGGCCGCGAAGGTGGAAGAGGTCGTAGCTTTCTGTGGACTGGACGACCTCCGTAAGAAGCCTTGTGGCGACCTGGGGCTGGCCGCTTTGCGGCGGATCGAGCTGGCTCGCGCCCTGGCAACCGACCCTGAGATGCTCCTCTTGGACGAGGCGGGCGCCGGCTTGAACACGACCGAGTTAGCCGCGTTCATGGCGCTGCTGACGCACCTCAACCGGGAGCGCAAGATCACCCTGCTGGTCGTGGAGCACGTCATGCAGATGGTGATGGGCATTTGCCGGCGCATCTTCGTGCTGGAGTCGGGGGCGCTGATCGCCAGCGGCGCCCCGGCCGAGATCAGCACGAACCAGCGCGTGATCGAGGCGTACCTCGGAAAGCGAGCGGGACCATGCTAATCAGCGTTCGGGATCTCAACGTAAGCTACGGCAAGGTGCCCGTCCTGCACGCCATCTCGTTCGACGTCGCTCCAGATGAAACGGTCGCGATCATCGGCCCGAACGGCGCGGGCAAGAGTACGTTACTGAAGACCATCGCCGGCATGGTACATCCCGTCTCCGGCGCCATCATCCTGAACGGTAAGGAGATCGGCGGCCTGACGGCCGACCAAGTGGTGCGCGAGAAGGTGGCCTATGTGCCGGAGGGCGGTCGCGTCTTCCCCAACATGACCGTTATGGACAACCTGCGCATGGGCGCCTATAGCTGCCGCGACAACCTGAAGGCGGGCGTGCTGGATGAGATGTACGAGTTATTTCCCATTCTCAAGCAGCGGTCGAGCCAATACGCGCGCACCCTCAGCGGCGGCGAGCGCCAGATGCTCGCCATCGCCCGCGGGCTGGTGTCGCGCCCAAAGCTGCTGATGCTTGACGAACCGTCGTTGGGCGTGGGGCCAAAGCTGGTGGATGAAATTTACAGCAAGATCCAGATTCTGATCGAACGGGGCATGACCGTGCTCCTGGTGGAGCAGAACACTAGCTACGCCCTGCAGATCGCCAACCGTGGCTACGTCCTAGAAAACGGCCACAGCGTGCTGGCCGGCTCGGCCGAAGAACTGTCGTGCAGCGACCACGTGCGCAAGCACTATCTGGGGCTGTAAGCGTTTACAAGGCAATTCTGGCAATAGCGCAAAACTTGCTACCGTTGCTTGTCATTCTGAGCGGGTCTATCCCTGAACTCTCGTTACGGCGCGAAGCCGGCGAAGAATCCGTTCGCTGCGCTCAGGACAAGTTCTCCTGCCGCAACGAGACCCTTCGCTGGATTCTCACCGCAGCCCACCTCATGGGGCTGACCCGCTCAGAGCTTGCCCTGAGTGCAGCGAAGGGGTGACACAAGCGAGTTTTGCGGTACTGCAAATTCCGGTTTCGGAGCTGACTTTTGTTACTCGATTCCGCCCTGATCCATACCTTGCAGTCTATCGCTGGCCCCAAGAACGTCTACGCACAGACTACACTCACCCTGACCTACGAACAGGATGCCGGTACAATCGCCGGCCGTCCCGACGCGGTGGTGCTGCTCACCAGCCCGGAGCAGATCGCCCCGCTGGTGCACCGTCTGTCCGAAGCCGGCGCGCCGATCGTCGCCTGGGGCGCGGGGACGGGACTGACGGGCGGCGCGGTGGCTGCCAGGGGCGGGGTCGTAGTGTCATTCGCCGCCATGCGGGACATCGTAGCGCTCGACCCCGCAGGCCGTCAGGCGGTTGTCGAGCCGGGCGTGATCAACGAACAACTCGATCGGGCCGCGGCCGAACACGGCCTGGCCTATCCACCTGACCCCGCCAGCGGCCGCGCCTCGACGATCGGCGGCAACATCGCGGAGAACGCGGGCGGCCCGCGCTGCATGAAGTACGGAGTTACTGGCAACTATGTGCTGGGGCTGGAGGTCGTCCTGGCCGATGGAAGTGCGTGCAGCTTCGGCGGCCCCGCATTCGACTACCCTGAGCCGCACTTACTGGATGTGTTGATCGGCAGCGAGGGCACGCTGGCGTTGATCACGGCCGCGCGGGTGCGGCTGGTCGCCCGCCCCCAGGCGGCCTGCACGTTGATGGCGGCATTCAAGACGCCGGAGCAGGCCGGCGCGGTCGTGTCGGAGATCGTGCGGAGCGGGCTGCGGCCGGCGTCACTGGAGCTGCTGGACGGAATCATGTACGGCTTGGTCGAGCGGTACACGCAGATGGGCCTGCCGCCCGGCGCGGGCGCATTGCTTGTGGGCGACGTGGAGGGCTACGCCGAGGGGTTGGCGGAAAAAGTGCGGCAGATCGAGGCGATCGCCCGCCAGTACGATCCGTTGCTGCTGCGCGTGGCAACCGACGATGCCGAGCGGCAGGCGATCTGGTATGCGCGCAAGAGCGCCTCGGCCGCCACCGCGCTGATGGCGCCGAACGATTACGCGATGGACGTAGCCATCCCGCGCTCGCGCCTGCCGGAGGCGTTCAGGGAGATCAGCCGGCTGGGAGCCGAGGCCGGTTTCCCCGTGGGCTATCTGGCCCACGCGGGCGACGGCAACATCCACCCGGAGATTCTGTGCGACCTGGGCAAAGCGGAGGAGTTGGAGCGGGTACACGTGCTGCACGATCGCATCACCGAATTCATCGTCGGCATGGGCGGCAGCATCAGCGGCGAGCACGGCATCGGCCTGGAAAAACAGCGTCACCTGCCGCTGATGTACGGTCCCGACGAGCTGGCCGCGATGCGGGACGTGAAGGAAGTTTTTGATCCGCAGGGAATTCTCAATCCGGGGAAGATCTTCCCAACCGAGTACCTGACCCCCTCTACTCCCCCTTCCCTCGCGGGGGCCACGGGCGGACAGGGACTACCTCTCTCATCCCCCCAGCCCCCTTCTCTCCCCTGCGAAGGGAGAGAAGGGGGAGTGACTCCCCTCTTCCCTGGTAGGGAAGGGGGGCCGGGGGGGATCGGTTCCTGGTGTCCCGCCTCCGTCCTCGAACTGCAAGAGATCCTGCGTGACCTACAGACCGAAAAACAATCCGTCTGGCTGGCCGGCGGGCAGACCAAGTGCACCCCAAAAGGCATCACCATCCTCAGCACGCGTGGCCTGGCCGGTATCCAGGAGCGCGCCTACGATGACCTCTACGTGACGGTCGGCACGGGGATGCGGCTGGCCGACGTGCGGGCCGAGCTTGGGCGCGACGGCTACCTGTTGCCCCTGGCCGCACCCTGGCCCCAAGCCACGGTCGGCGGGACACTCGCAACCAACTTCAACGCGCCGTGGCGGGGCGTCTACGGCGGCATCCGTGACCTGCTGCTCTGCGCCGAAGCCATCCTGCCCGATGGCCGGAAGCTGCGCCTGGGCCGGCCGCTGGTCAAAGATGTGGCCGGCTATGCCCTGGCCAAGTTGTTCGCCGGCTCGTTCGGCGTCTTCGGCGTGCTGACGGCCGTCTCGCTGCGCGTTTTTCCCAGGCCCCAGGCCGCGTTGACCCTCACGCTGCCGTGTCCCGATCTGCCGACCGCCCTGGCGGCCGGCCGCGCCCTGGGCCAACCGGCCGAATACGTCAGCGCGCTGCTGCTCCTGCAACATCCGGCCGAGGGCCTGCTGCCGTCTCGTGCGCCGTATCACGTCGTGAGCACCGTCGAGGGCGCGGCGGAGGATGTAGCGCTTGCCGCCCGCGAGTGCC
>JAPLHB010000004.1 GCA_026389845.1 Chloroflexota bacterium | reverse complement strand
GCCGTGGCCGATGCCCAGAGCGCGCTCGCCAAGGCTCAGTCCAACCTGCTGACCCAGCAGATTGATCAGAGCTACAAGGACCAACTGTCCAAACTGGTCACAGCGGAGGCGACGCCACAGGCCACCTACAGCCGCCTGGCGGCCGAAACCTACACGGATGAGTATTACCAGGATCGGCTGGAGCTGGCGTACAACAAGCTGCTGGACGCAAAGAGCACGCGCGTCACCTACGAGGTTAACCGCGAGATCAGCATTCTGCAGGCGCAGATGCAGCTCCGCAAGGTCGAGAAGACCCTGGCCGATGCCCAGGAGGCGTTGGCGAACGCCCAGGCCGGCAATGATCCTTCGACAAGCGCAGGATTGGCGTTGGCCCAGGCGCAAGTGGCAGTGAATGAAGCCCAGGTGTCTTTGCAGACGGCGCAGACCGCGCGCACCGAGCTGCTCGCGGGTACGGATGCGACCAAGATCGCCACGGCGCAGGCCGACGTGGACAAGAAGCGGCTGGCAGCCAGCGACGCCGCCATCGCCCTGGCCGGCGCCAAGCTGGTAGCGCCCTTCGACGGTACGATCCTGAATACCAACGTGGTCGCCGGCGGCCAGGTGGCAGCCAACACCACGATCCTGACCATCGCCAACCTGAAGACCTTGCAAGTGGTGGCGTCGGTGGACGAGACGACGATCAAGCAGGTCAGCGCGGGCCAGACCGCCGTGATTACCTTTGACGCCTTCGCCGGTCAGACTCTCACCGGAACCGTGCAGGCGGTACCGCTGCAAGGCACGCTGCAGGGCGGGGTGATGGTTTACGATGTGCCGATCTCGCTCTCCGGAACGGGCAAGCTCTCCTTGCTAGTGGGCATGACCGCCAACGTCAAGATTCAGGTCGGCCAGACCGGGCAGACGGGCATTGCGCTGCTCGTGCCGACCGTGGCCTTGCAGAAGGCCAACGGGCTGTACCAGGTGATGGTTCCCAACACGGCCGATCCCCAGGGTGATCCTGTGGCGGTTCCGGTGGAAGTGGGCTTGAACGATGGCGCCTATACCCAGATCACCAAGGGTCTCAATGCCGGCGACAAGGTCGTCTACCAGGTCGCGGCGACCACATCTACCAACAACAACTTCGGCGGGCCTGGCGGGATGATGGATGCCGGCGGTGGGCCGCCCGCGCCGCCTTCTTCGAGCGGCGGACGGTAAGAGGAAATATGTACCGCAATCCGCTGGATTGCGTTCGCGGCACCGCAAGCGGCAATCCAGCGGATTGCGCCACAGTTCTACGCAGGAGAATAGATAACATGAAACGCATCATTCGGGTCTTACTAGCAATCTTTGTCGTAGCAGCCGTCGCTGGCGGGGTATGGTACTATCGGAGCCACACGGCGAGCGTCGCAAGCGCCGCAGGCGCGACGACCAGCAGCGGCAACTACAACCAAGTCGTGCAGGTGAAGCAGGGGAATCTCAGCTCGACGATCAGCGTGGTGGGGTCGTTGGAGGCTGTGCAAAGCGCCAGCCTGGCCTTCGAGCGCATGAGCAGCACCGCCAAAGTGGCGAGCCTGGGGATCACGGCGGGCAACGTCGTGACCGCGGGGCAGGTGTTGGCGACCATTGATCCTGCTTCCTATCAGCAGGCGCTCGACCAGGCGAAGAGCGATCTGCAAGCGGCCGAGGAGACCCTGGCGGATCTCAAGACGCCGGCCACAGCGCTCGAAATCGCCCAGGCCGACGTGGCGGTAACTAAGGCAAACGCCACGCTTCAGAGTGCCAAATCCGCCCTGGCCGACTTAAGCTCGCCCGACCTGGTCAAGCTGCAGAACGCGGTTCAGGATGCCCAGGATAACCTGGACCTCCTCCAGCTCCAGGGCACGCTGGCCGAGTACGACACCCTGGCGAAGAGCCAACGTGACCTGCAATACAGCGTGAACTGGTACGGCCGCCGGATTGGGGAGCTGCAGGCGCTCACGAATCCCAACGTGGAACAGAGCCAGGAGCTTGTCAAGGACCAGGAGACGCTCGCCGCACTGCAGGCCGATCTGGCCCGGGTGCAGGCCGAACGCCAGTTGGCCCTTCAGTCCAGGGCAGCCGAATTGGCGAAGGGCAAAGTGACGTTGGCAAATGCGCAAGAGGCTTTGGCGAAGGCCCTGGCCGGCGGCGATAAGCTGACGTTGGCTCAGGCGCAGCTCACTATCCATGAGGCCGAGGTCGCGATGCAGGCGGCGCAGGCCGCGCGCACCGATCTGCTCGCGGGCACGGATGTGACCAAGATCGCCACGGCGCAGGCCGCGGTGGACAAGAAGCGGCTGGCGGTGAGTGATTCCTCGGCGGCTCTGGCCGGCACGAAACTGGTGGCGCCCTTCGACGGCACGATCTTGAAGGTCAACGTCAATGCGGGCGACCAGGTGGCGTCCAGCACCACGATTCTGACCATCGCCAACCTGAAGACCCTGCGGGTGGCAGCTTCGGTGGACGAGACGACGATCAAGCAGGTCAGCGCAGGCCAGGCGGCCGTGATCACCTTCGACGCCTTCGCCGGCCAGACCTTCACCGGAACCGTACAGGCGGTGCCGTTGCAGGGCACGCTGCAGGGCGGGGTGATGGTCTACGAAGTGCCAATCTCGCTCTCCGGAACGGGCAAGCTCTCCCTGCTGGTGGGCATGACGGCCAACGTCAAGATTCAGGTGGGGCAGGCGAGCAACGCCCTGCTCGTGCCGACCGTGGCCTTGCAGAAGGCCAACGGACTGTACCAGGTGTTGGTTCCCAACACGACCGATCCCCAGGGTGACCCCGTGGCGGTTCCGGTCGAGGTGGGCCTGAGCGACGGCACCTATACCCAGATCACCAAGGGTCTCAACGCCGGCGACCAGGTCGTCTACCAGGCCGCGGCCACCACCACCAGCAGCAATGCGGGCGGGGGTACGAGCAGCCTCTTGCGCATGTTTGGTGGACGGTAGGCGCCCGTATGCGCTGTCATGCTGAGCGGGTCGGTCCCGTGTGGCGCAATGCGGCGAGATTCCAGCGAAGCATCCGTTCGCTGCGCTCAGGACAGGTTCTCACGTAGCAACGAGACCCCTTCGGCTGCGCTCAGGGCAGGCTCTTCGCTGGTGTCACGTCGTCGCGAATCACTCGTCGCAGACCCGCTCAGGGTGACAGACGCCGCCGTGAAATGTCCCAAAAAAGGAGTGATTTATCATGAGAAAGCTATTGATGGTTCTACGTGTGGCCCTGAGCGCCTTGACCGTTCACAAGATGCGCTCCATCCTGACGATGTTGGGTGTTGTGATCGGCGTTGCGGCGGTGATCGCGCTCGTCGCAGCAGGTCAGGGCGCACAGGCCCAGGTGGTCAGCCAGTTCCAGTCGCTAGGCTCCAACCTGCTGACGGTGTCCACACAGCAAAGCTTCGGCTTCTCGCGCAGCGGCCTGCAGACGAGCACCAAGCAGCTCACGATGGCCGACGTCGAGGCGATCCAGGCGCTGGTGCCGGCGGTCAGCCAGATCGCCCCGCTCTACAGCAGCAACGCCACCGTGACGTACTCCGGCAAAACCACCAACGTCAGCGTCAGCGGCGTGACGACGGAATACGCGACCGTGCGCAGCACGGGTGTGACGAGCGGCCGCTTCATCTCGGCCGACGATAACACGAACATGGCGACGGTGGTCGTGCTGGGCCAGACGACGGTCAAAAACCTGTTCGGCAGCGCGACGGCGAAAGCAGTGGGCGAGACAGTGCGCATCAACCGCCAGAACTACGAAGTGATAGGCGTCCTGAAGTCCAAGGGGTCGAGCGGCCCGCAGAACCAGGATGACATCGTCATGATGCCGCTGCGCACGGCGCAGGTCAGGCTGGGGCGCAGGTGACGGCAGTCCTGCGTACCCGCCACAACCTGGCGACCGGCGCCAGCAACGACTTCACGGTGCAGAACCAAGCGGACATCCTGAGCAGCGTGTCGGAGACCTCCGGCACCTTCACCACCCTGCTGGGCAGCATCGCGGCCATCTCACTGCTGGTCGGCGGCATCGGCATCATGAACATCATGCTGGTGAGCGTGACTGAGCGCACCCGCGAGGTGGGTCTGCGCAAGGCCGTGGGCGCCAAGCGCGGCGACATCCTCATCCAGTTCCTCACCGAGGCGATCGTCATCAGCGCGTTGGGCGGGCTGATCGGCGTGGCGCTGGGGGTGGGCGGCGCACAGATCATCACCCCGCTCCTGGGTGGCACCCAGGCGATCGTCACAGCGCAGAGCGTCGTGCTGGCGCTGGCCGTCTCGCTGGGCATCGGCGTCTTCTTCGGGCTGTATCCGGCCAACCGCGCGGCAGGGCTGAACCCGATCGAGGCGCTGCGGTACGAGTAAGCCACGGCCAGCCTGACGCAGGAGACAGGAGACAGGGGTCAGGAGACAGGGGGCGGGTGGCTGCGGAGCAGATGTGCGCCGCGGTCACCAGCCTCTGCCGCGTGTGTAGGGGCGCACCCTTGCGGTCGCCCCGACGGGCAGGCGCAAGGCCGTGCCCCTACCCCGGATGACAATGACTGTTATTCCCGATAATCTCTATTGAGTAAGGAGATTACGCTGACCCTGCCGGCGCGACGTAAGCCGCCATCACCACGAAGTGGCTGAAAGCGCCCAGGATGACGAAGATGTGCCAGACCTCATGAAACCCGAAGACGCCGGGGTAAGGGTCAGGCTTCTTGAGCATGTAGATCACCGCGCCCCCTGTGAAGAACAGCCCGCCCAGCAGGAGCCAGACCAGGGCGCCCGTGGGGAGCGTGGCAAGCATCTCGCGGAGTGCCGCGATCGAAAGCCATCCCATCATCAGGTAGATGCCCGCTGTTACCCAGCGGGGCGCGCGGATGATCAGGAGCTTGACGGCAATGCCGACGAGCGCCAAAGACCAGATGATCGCGGTCAGGCCAAGACGCCAGAAGCCGGTGAAATAGTGGAGGCAGATCGGCGTGTAGGAGCCGGCGATGAGCAGATAGATGGCGGAATGATCGAGCTTGCGCAGGAAGAGGAGCATCCGAGGCCCCGCCGTGGCCATGTGGTAGGCGGCGCTGGCAGAGAACATCAACACGAGGGTGCCCCCGTACAGGCTGAGGGATGCGACCTTCGCAGCGCTGGGCCGTGCAAGATAGACCAATACGATGAGACCGGCCAAAGCCGCCACGGCAGCGCCCAGGTGCGTCAGGCCGCTCACCGGTTCGCGCAACCTTCGAAACACATTTTCCTCCGTTCCAGGTGTTAACAACGCCTCATCACAGACTCAAGATATGCATCAACTCGCTGCCTCAGCAGTTGCGCCGGGATGACCGCGAGTCCAAACTCCTGCCAGGGCGGGTAGTAGCTTGGCCCTGCCAGGCACATATCCAGCAGCGAATCAAGGTCCCAATACGGGTCGTAGTCAAAGCCATCGGCGACGTCGCAGTAGGCCGCCAGGAATTCATCGGCCGTCTCGAGATCATACATCGTTGCCAGGTTCGTGCGGCAGTGCGCGACATCGGCGCCCGCCGGCCCCCGGCACGCGTTGATCCAGTCCACGACGCCGCTCACGGCAGCCCCGCGCCACAGGACATTGGTGGGGTGATAGTCGCGATGGATGAAAACGCCGCGCCCCTCGGGCGCTGCTTTCAGCCAAAACTCGATGGCGCGTTCCCAGGCGCGAGGCGCCGTGCTCCACGGCGGCGTAGCCAGGGTCGCCCTGTTCACCCAGGAGCGAAAGCGCCAGGGAAAGGCGTCAGCCGTGTGCCGGTGGATCGCCGCAAGCTGGCCGGCCAACCCAGCCAGCCAACCCTGAAAGTCCGCCGGCCGAAGCTCGACCGCCCCTTCGACGAACGACATGAGCACCACCGGCGCGCCGAACCCCACGTCGTCCGAGGCATACGCCAGAAGCTCCGGCGCCTGGAGACCGGCTTTCTGCGCCTCCGCCAATGCCGCGGCCTCGTGTGCGGCCAGGTCAGGCTCGTCGGCCAGCCATTCCCGATTGTCGAGCACGCGCAGCACGAACCGTTCGGGGGTAGCGCCGGCCGCGTGCTCGATGCGGAACAGGGACGAAGAGGTCGAGCCTCCCATCTGCACGACATCGAGGGTCTGCCCCGCAGTCCCGATCGCCCGGCCCAGCCAGTCGAGAGCCTCGTCGCAAAAGATCACGCCCAAATCTGCACCTCTGCGACCCTATCCGAATAACCAGCGGAGGCGGCTCCCAGACATCGGCTGTACTTTCGCCCGCCGCCGGTTGCGGGCATGGGAGCCCGCGCAGCTATTATTCGCGGGACTTACGCAGTCATGCTTGAACCTTGCCACGGATTCCACAGATTAGCACGGATAAGGCTCTTTCCCTACAAGGGCTGCAGCGCCAGCGCCATCGTTAGCTGGACGGCGCGTATTTTGCCGCCATCTTCTGAACCGTGTTTGCCCCACGGAGGGTTGCCTGCCTGCCCAGGGTCTTTTCGAAGATGGCATTGGAAAAGGTGGACTCGCTCTGCTTCTTGCGACACAGCCAGTAGATTTCACGCTCGTGCGTCACGAAATCATCAATCGCGGTCTTCAACGCCATGAGCTTCTGCACTGACTCAGCGTCGAGCGGATCGGCAAGGAACGCGATGTTGAGCGCCTTGGCGGCATCGAGATCGGCCTGCGGGAAAGGCCTGTAGGCCGCGATACGCGCCAGTTCGGCCTCGGTCCTGATGAACGTGGCAACCTCATAGCCCAGCGCTGCTTGCAGGCCGGCCGCGATCCTGGCTTCCAGGGCAGATGATGCCGAGCCGCGGATCAACGCGGATGAACACGGATTCTCTTCTCGATCCGCGTCCATCTGCGTGCATCCGCGGCCTGTTTGGGGGGCGGCCGTGTCCTGCGCCGTCGTCTCGAACACGACATTCCCGCTGGCGATGAACGTCTCCACGTTCGAGAAGCCGAGCGATTCAAAGATCTGGCGCAGACGATCCATCTTGACGGTGTGGCCGCCGACGTTGATGGCGCGCAGGAAGGCGATGGATCTTGGCATGGTGTGAATCTACTCCGCAAACGAGACGCAGACGAGCGCGGCCACGGCCTGTCAATTCCGCTCGTTGACCGAATAGCCCCGCAGCAGGTGGTCGTGCAGGACGCGCGTAGCCCAGGTGCGGAACTGCGTGCCGCGTTTCGAGTTTACCCGATAGCCGACGGAGACGATCGCATCGAGGTTGAACCACGCATATTGACTCCGTGATTGACGACGGCGCGGCCAGCATATCGGCCGCGCTGTCGCTTCGCATCAGCCGCGCGCCAGTTCAGGCGTGCGGCCGAGGAGACGCAATTCGCGCCAGTGGCAGGCGAACGCCTCGCGCCACGTGGCGTAGCAGGTGTAGCGGACGCCGAACTCCTCGCACGTCGCGCGCACGATCGGCGCGAGACGCGGGTAGTTCAGGTGGCAGATGTGCGGCAGCAGGTGGTGCTCGATCTGGTAATTCAGCCCGCCGATGTATAAGTTCAGCAGCCAGTTGCGCGGCGCGAAGTCCACGGTCGTCTCAACCTGATGCACAGCCCACTCGTCGGCGATGTGCGGCGGGTTGCCTACCGGCTCCGGGAACGCGGCATCGCCACTGATGTGCGCGAGCTGGAAAACTATGCCCATGACCAGGCCGACCGTCAGCATCACGATCAGGAAGCCAATCAGCACCTGCCACCATGGGAAGACCAGCAGCGGAAGCGCGAACATGATCACGAAGAAGAACAGCTTGCCGGCCCAGAATGTGACCTTGTCCGCCGCGCTCATCTTCGGGTAAACGTGATTGGCGTCGGACTTGCCGATCACCACCATCATGAAGTCGCGCATGATGAAGTCGAAGCCGATCATGCTGTAGACTACCGGGAAGTACCAGGCCTGGACCTTGTGCAGCGGCTTCCACGGCGCGCGGGGCGTGAGGCGCAGCGTACCGTACGTCTCGACATCGTCGTCGAAGCCGGCGATGTTGGTGTAGGTGTGATGCCACACGTTGTGCTTGGTGCGCCAGCGAAACCCGCTCATGCCCAGCAT
>JAPLHB010000030.1 GCA_026389845.1 Chloroflexota bacterium | reverse complement strand
ATATCTTGGCCAGCCTGTGGCAGATCATGCTCCGCACGGTCGAACCGATCCGCCCAGGCCGCAAGTATCCCCGAGACAAAACCGCCAAGCGCAAACGTTTCGCCATGACCTACAAACCGCTTCGCTAACTTAATGACATTGGGTGAGGGACCGCTCCGCGGCAACGCCTGCCGGACCTGCCCGTGTTGGCGCCGCGCCAGCGAATTTCACTCTAACCGACCTCTTCGGCAAGCAAGTGCGGTTGAGTGACTACGCGGGACGCCCTGTGCTGATCAACGCCTGGGCTACCTGGTGTCCGCCGTGTCGGGCTGAGATGCCTGCCCTCCACGATTTCTATCGCGCCCACCAGGCTGAAGGGTTCACGCTCCTTGCGGTGAACGCAGGAGAAGCGCCGGCCCAGGTGCAAAGCTTCATCCAGCAGACGGGCTTCACCTTCCCGGTGCTGCTCGACCCCAACACAACGCTGCTCACTGAGTTGGGCATCCGCAGCTTTCCCACGTCGATCCTGGTAGGCCGCGACGGCAAGGTCAAGAGGATCCACATCGGCATGTTGACCGCCAGCCAGCTCCAGACCGAGATCGCACCGCTCCTGGGCCAATGACGTCACACCGAGCGGGCCATGCTGGAAGCCCCGGTCGGACCGCAGCGCGTTTGATCACAACATCATCGCATGGAGGGAGAAATGAGTCGTCGTAGCATTGCACTTGGTTTGGTCGCGTTGCTGGCATTGGCGCTTGCCGGCTGTGCTGGCATCCCACCCCCTCTTGAGCAACAACCTCCCGTCGCCTCGCCAACAGCGGGCCAGGCCGTTAGCGGGGACACAGTCGTCCTCACCGACCAGGCCGGTCAGCAGGTCACGATCAGGCAGCCGGTGCAGCGCATCGTGAGCACCTACGGCATGGCGACCTTGTACGTTTACGCGTTAGGAGCGGGTGACCGCTTTGCCAGCGCAACGTTTCTGATGAGCAAGGACGCGCAGATCAAGGCGAAACTGGCCCAGCTCAAACCGGATGCGACCAAGCTGCCTGATCCCGGCGGCCAGCAGGATGCCAACATCGAAGAAATCGCCAAGGCTAACCCCGACCTGATCCTGATCAGCTCGCGTGCGGCCGGCCAGGACACGCTGAAGGCCTTGAATGTGCCCATTTTGCGCTACGAGGGCGAGACCACGGCCAAACTCAAGGAAGCGCTCACCCTGACCGGCCAGGCGTTGGGGCCGGAGGCGGCGGCGCGGGCCGCTAGGCTGGTGGCTACTATGGACGAGCGGCTGGCAGTTATCAAGGCAGTCCAGCGATCGCACGCCGGTAGGCCAGCGCAAGCGCGTGTTCATCTCCGGCACGTCACCGCTGAAGACGGCCGGGGTAGACATGCTGCAATCGGAGATGGTGGCCCTGGCCGGCGGCGTGAACGTGGCCCAGGAGATCAGCGGCTACTGGACCGAGGTCAACCTGGAGCAGGTGACCCAGTGGGACCCAGAGATCATCTTCACCGTGCCCTACAAAGGTGCATCGGTGGAGGCCATCCTGAACAGCCCCGAATGGGCCAACATCAGCGCGGTGAAGCACAAGCAGGTCTTCATGCTGCCGAAGTACCTGGGCCCCTGGGATACGCCCATCCCCGAGGCGCTGTTGGGCATCGAGTGGATGGCCGGCAAGCTCTTCCCCGACACGCCGCTGCGCCGAGACTGCGAAACCCGCACGATCGCTTTCTATCAGGTTTTCTACGACTTGGCGGTCCCCGCGGCCGACGCAGCCGAGCTGTGTCGTTAGGATGATGAAGCTCCATGAGGCCCGGCGCGACGGGCGGCTGCTTTTCTGGGGCCTGCTGGCACTGCCAATCCCGCTGGCCCTGCTGGCGTTGGCGTTGGGCCGCTATGCGATCAGCCCCGGCGGCGTGCTCCAGGCCCTGGGACATGCTTTGACCGGCCAACCGCCTGCGACCTCCGCCGAGACGCTGGTGCTCCAGGTGCGCCTGCCGCGCATCCTGGCCGCGCTCCTGATCGGCGCGGGGCTGGGCGGGTCCGGCGCGGCGTTCCAGGGCATCTTCAAGAATCCATTGGTGGACTCCAACATCCTGGGCGTGACCTCCGGCGCGGGCTTCGGCGCGGCGTTGGCGCTCCTGCTGACCGGCAGCCTGCCCCTGGCCAGCCTGGCGGCCTTCGTCTGCGGGATGGCCGCGGTCCTGCTGGCCCACGTGGGCGCGCACACGCGCGGCGGCTCGCATACGCTGATGCTGACGTTGTCCGGCATCCTGGTTGGCTCGTTCTTCTCGGCGCTGACCTCGTTGGTTAAGATCCTGGCTGACCCGCTCAGCACGCTGCCGGCGATCACCTTCTGGCTGCTCGGCGGCCTGTCCGATGTGACCTGGCGCGATCTGCCCCTATTGTTCATCGTCACAGGCTTAGGCACTGCATTTCTGATCGCGATCCGCTGGCAACTGAACGTGCTCTCGTTGGGCGACCGCGAGGCGGCCGCACTGGGCCTCAATACCCGCCAAATCAAGCTGATCGTCGTCGGTGTGGCTGCGCTGCTGACGGCCGTCGCGGTCGCGGTCGGCGGCGTGATCGGTTGGGTCGGCCTGGTCATCCCGCACGCGGGGCGGATGCTGGTGGGGCCGGATCACCGGCGGCTGCTGCCGGTCAGCCTGAGCCTGGGTGCGGCGTTCCTGCTGGCGATAGATACCCTGGCGCGGACGGCACTGCCGCGGGAGGTGCCGTTGGGGGTTTTCACCGGCCTTGTGGGCGTGCCGGCCCTGTTCGTGCTGCTGCGCTGGGCGAAAACGGGATGGGCGGAATGAAGCAACTGCGCGTGCAGGATCTCGCTTTCGCCTTCCACCATGGGCGGCCGGTGCTCCAAGATGTCAGCTTTGAAGTGGCGGCCAACGAGGTGGTCTACGTGTTGGGGCCGAACGGCTGCGGCAAGAGCACGCTGTTCAACTGCTTGAGCGGGGTGTACGCGCCCCAGGCCGGCCAGGTGTTGCTGGATGGCGCCGACCTGACCCACATGGCCGCCCGTCGCCGCGCCCGCCATATCGGCTTGGTGCCGCAAAACCACGCGGCTGCGTTCGCCTACTCGGCACGCGACATAGTCCTGATGGGCCGCGCGCCGCACCTGGGCCTCTTCGAGACCCCCGGCCGCGCCGACTGCGCCGTCAGCGACGCGGCCCTGGCCGCGGTGGGGCTGACCCATCTGGCCGAGCGGCCCTTCAACGAGTTGAGCGGCGGCGAGCGCCGACTGGTCACCATCGCCCGCGGCCTGGCCCAACAATCGGACGTCCTGCTGCTGGACGAGCCGGACGCGTATCTCGACCCGAAAAACCAACACCTGGTACAGGAAACGATCGTGGCCCTGGCACGCCAGGGCCACGCTTTCCTTATCAGCTCGCACTCGCCGAACAACGCCCTGCTCTACGCCGACCGGGTGATCTTACTCAAGGAAGGGCATGTCACAGCCGATGGGCCGCCGGATGCCGTGTTGACAGCCGAGAGGCTCTCAGCGGCGTACGGCACCGACATGGAGATCGTGTACGCGGCCAATAACGGTAGGGAGCAAGCGCGCGCCGTGCTGCCGGTGCGGCGCGGGGGAAGGCGCTAAGCATGCCTCGCTGGGTGAGCGAGGGAAATGGGTCTACACTGGAGGAGTCTAGCTGTGAATCTTCTCGATGATCTCCTGGCCGGCCTGACGGCCGATGCGATGGTGCGCACGGTTCTGGTCGGCGCGCACTGGACGGTCGTGTGCAGCCGTGGCTGTGGTCTGGCCTCCACCATCACAGGCGACAAGCCCCACGGCCACGCGGCCGTGCGCGACGTCGGCCGGTTGCACCTGAAAAGCGCGCGGGAGCTGGCCGAATACGCGCGCTCGAACAACCCGCTGGAGGCCAGCATCGGCGTGGCCGCCATCAACTCACTGCTCGATGTGGACGAGAGCCAGGCGGTGGAGGTCAACGCCGCCCACGTGCTGGCTGAGCGCGGCCGGGGCCGCAACGTGGCGCTGGTCGGCCACTTTCCCTTCATTCCCCGGCTGCGCGAGCAGGTCGGGCAGTTGTGGGTCATCGAGCAGCGGCCGGCCGAGGGCGAGCATCCCGCCGCGGCCGCGGCCGACTTGATCCCACGGGCCGACGTCGTCGCGCTCACCGGCAGCGCGTTGATCAATGGCACGCTGGATGGGTTGCTGGCCCTGTGCCGACCGGATGCCCTGGTGATGGTGCTGGGGCCAAGCACGCCGCTGTCGCCCGTGTTATTCGCCCACGGCGCGACGCTCATCTCCGGCACGCGGGTGGTGGACGAGGCGGCCGTGCTGCGCACCGCGGGCCAGGGGGCCACGTTCCAGCAAGTGGAAGGGGTGAAATTGCTGACGTTGGAGCGTGGCATAGCGCGCGCCCTGCCGTAGATGACCCGCAAGCCGCCTCGCGCGACGTTCGAGGCGTGCTACAAACGTTTTCAGCCTCGATATGGAATCCCCTGACACGCTGCATTCTGGAGCCGTGCTCGCTCACAAAATCGTCCAAGGTTCTGACTGATGCCTACTGCCTATTTCGATCTAATCGCGGGCGCCAGCGGCGATATGCTGTTGGGCGCCCTGGTGGACGCGGGACTGACTTTGAGCCGTCTGCAGGAGGGGCTGGATGCGCTGCATCTGCCCGGCTTCGAGTTGACGCAGGCGCGGGTGCTGCGCGGCGCGTTTTCGGCGACCAAGATAGACGTGCGCGTCACCGACCACGTCACCGCGCGCCACCTGGCGGAAATCGAGGCGCTGTTGGATGCCAGCGCGTTGCCGGCCCACATCCGCGAGCGCGCCCAACTCGTGTTTCGCCGGATTGTCGAAGTTGAGGCGGGAATTCACGACATTCCCGTCGAGCAGGCGCACCTCCACGAGTTAGGTGCGCTGGACACGATCGTGGACGTCACGGGCGTGCTCTTGGGGCTGGATCTGCTGGGGGTCGAGCGGGTCATCGTGTCCCCCGTGCCCTTGGGCCGCGGCATTGCGCACAGCGCCCACGGGCGGATGCCGCTGCCCGCCCCGGCCACCGTGGCGCTGCTGCGGGGCGCCGCGATCGTGGGGGTGGATCACGCGGTCGAAACGGTCACGCCGACGGCGGCCGCCCTGCTGACCGAGTTGGCGGAGAGCTTCGGCCCGCTGCCGGCGCTGCGCCTTGCCGCGGTCGGCTACGGCGCGGGGACGCGCACGACCCCCGAACCGAACATCCTGCGCGTCCTCATCGGCGAGGCCGTCGAGCACGACACCGCCCAGGCAGAGACGCTGACACTGCTGGAAACCAACATTGACGACATGACCGCGGAACTCCACGGCTATGTGGTCGAGCGGCTGCTGGCAGCCGGCGCGCTGGACGCCTACTTGACGCCCGTCGTGATGAAGAAGGGCCGCCCAGCAGTCATGTTGAGTGTCCTCTGCCGCCCGGCCGACACGGTTAGCCTGCGTGATCTCATTTTCGCCGAGACCACCACCCTGGGCATCCGCATCCAGCAGATCGCCCGCCACTGCCTGCCGCGCACCAGCATCGCGGTGTCCACGCCCTACGGCGAGCTTCGGGTCAAGGTGGCGCGTTGGGCCGAGGGTGAAAAGGCCGCGCCCGAGTACGAAGATTGCCGCCGCGCCGCCCAGGCCGCCGGCGTGCCGCTGCGGGTGGTCTATGAAGCGGCACTGGCTGAGTACGGGAAGGATCGGGCTTCTGGCAGGCCTGAAATCGCCACGGGCGTGCAACTGAACTAAAAACCCGTGAGCAAGCGCGGCCCTGAAGGGCCCGGGAGGCCCTTCGGGGCCGCGCTGTGTTAAAAATCGCCCTCGCGTGGTGCGAGATCACCGCACTCACCGGCCTCCCGATCTGACAACTAGCGCACAAATTCTTCAAGACTCCAGCATCATTTCTTCACACATTGCGCCTATACTGAGGGCAGATCAGGGCGCTGGCCCTGGCGCTAACGAATCAACAACAACCCATGACACCAATGGGGGGAGCACTATGACCAAAGGTACTGTATCCAAACAAACACGCAACAACTGGCTGATTGACGCCGTCGTCGCCATCGGCGCCGTCGTCGCAGCCCTGACGGGCATCTACTTCCTGTTTCTGCCTTCGGGCGGCTATCAGGGTGGCCGCAATCCGGCCTACGGCATCACGATCCTTTTTAGCCGGCAGACTTGGGATGATCTACATACCTGGTTTGGGGCGCTGATGATCGCGGCCGTGGTGATCCACTTCGCCATCCACTGGAACTGGGTCAAGGGCATGGCGAAACGCATGGCGAGGTCGGTGGCGGGCAAGGGTGCTCGCATGAACCGCCACGGCTACTTCAACATCCTCATTGATGCGACCGTCGCGATCGGCTTCCTGCTGGCGGCCGTCTCGGGCATCTACTTCATGTTTGTGCCCGGCGGGCGTTGGGCGGTCGATCCGCAGATCCTCTTCAGCCGGACGACGTGGAATCTGATCCACACCTGGGCCGGCACGGCGATGACCATCGCCGCGGTCGTCCACTTCGCCATCCACTGGCGCTGGGTGACCAAGGTGACCCGCAACGTCTTCCGCTCGCTCTGGCCGCAGCCGGCCGCCGAACTCGGCCGCCGACAACCAGGCCTGGGGGCATGAGGCGGGCGACGTAACACGCAACATGTAACATGTAACACGTAACCACAACACACTCAACAAGACAACAAGAAAGGATACACACCATGTTCAAGAAGATCGCTCTGGGCGTCCTGCTGACCGGCCTGGTAGCCGTGTTGGTAGCCGGCGCGCTGATGCGGACGAATGCAAAGGCCGGCGCGGGCGTCGGGGAGAGCGGCCGGCAGGGTCGGTCGAGTGAAGTCGTGACCGCAGGCAGCGGGGGCAATGGCGGGCGCGGGGACGAGCAGGCCCAGGGCGCCACGGGGCGGGGCGGCCGGTGGGCGCAGGCCGCGGATGTGACCGGCGGGCAGGGCGCTAACGGCACCGGCCGGAGCAACGCGGATGGCGCGGCCACCGGCATCCCGCAAGCCGCGGTGCAACCAGCCGAGTGGATCACTCTCCAGGGTGCCGTCGTCAGTGCGACGGACGACCTGGTCGAGATTCAGACCGCAGCAGGTGAGATCATCCCGCTGGAAGGGCAACCGTTGCGCTTTGCCGTGCAGCAGGGCACTGCGTTCAGCGTAGGCGACCAGGTTGAAGTCGCCGGCTTCGACGAGGATGGCGAGTTCAAGATCGGTTGGGTCAGCAATCTGACCGGCGGGGTCAGCGTCGAGCTACGTGATGCCAACGGCCGACCCGGTTGGTCTGGACGGGGTCGGCAGGGGTAGGCTAGCGCAGTCGAAATGACAACTGCATAGGGGGTACTTTGGGTGGGCACTCTGGTCAGAGCGCCCACCCGTCGCGTCGAAGGCAACGTTGTGGTGTGTTTCGCATGAGCGAAACACACCGCAACGTTTTTCCAGATCAGTTTCAGGTACCTTCCGCTCCCGGAGGCCGGATTTGACATCCTGGTCTGGCGTGTTATAATCTTATTCGTTCGATTGAATGTAATAGAGTTGAGCCCCATGGACGTCCTGGAGCAAACCGGCGCGCTGTTCAAAACCCTGATGCACCCGACCCGCCTCGCCATCCTGCAGATCCTGCGCGACGGCGAGGAATGCGTCTGCCACATGGAGGCGACGCTGGGGCTACGCCAGGCGTACATCTCGCAGCAGCTTATGGTGCTGCGCGAGGCAGGGCTGGTGGCCGACCGGCGCGACGGCTGGAACATCTTCTATCGGGTCACGCGGCCAGAGGTCTACGCCGTGCTGGATGCGGCGCTGGGGGTCGTGGCCGGTGGGGATGCCGCAGCCGCGCGGCCGGTGATGAGCGGCCGTCCGAAGCGTTGCCCCTGTCCGAAGTGTGAGGTCGCGGCGCTGCATTAGTGGCGCTCTTTTTTTGCTGAAATACATTCGATGGGCTGAATGTAAATCAGCTATCGGTTCAACCTGGTGCTGTGAGGTGCAGTCGTGACACCTGTCGTTTACATTGTCAGCGCGGTGTTGGTTTTCGTCTTCTCCGGCCTGCTGGCCATGGCCGGGCTGGGCGCGGCGTTCCTGTTCGTGCCACTCTTCTATTACCTGGGTGTACCGCTGGCCGAGGCCACGCCGACCGCCCTGCTGCTGAACGTGGTCAGCCTGCTGTTTGCCACGATCAATTACTGGCGCGGCAAGCTGATCAACTTCCGCGTTGGCTTGCCGGTGTTGGTCGTCGCGGTGATCCTGTCGCCTTTCGGCGCGCGGCTGACGCCGCACGTGGACAAGCGGCTGCTGCTCGGCATGTTTGCCGCTTTCCTGGTCTTCGCCGGCTTCATGATGCTGTTCTACAAGGCCCGACAACGCAAGCAGGCTCTCAGCCGGGCGGTCGAGGTGAGCGCGAGCGTCGGTGTGGGCGGCTTGGCAGGCTTCCTGGGCGGGCTGCTGGGGGTGGGCGGCGGCAACTTCATCCTGCCGGTGCTCAACTGGCTGGGGCTGGACGCCAAGGTGGCCGCCGGGACAACGGCGCTAATCGTGGTCTTTTCGTCGTTGTCGGGCTTTCTGGGCCACGCCACCCTGGGCGGGCTGGACCCGCTCTTTATCGGCAGCATGGCAGTCATGGCGGCCGCCGGCTCGATTGTCGGCTCGCAGTTGATGAAGACCAAACTGTCGAGTGCGCAACTGAAGCAGGTCATCGGCGTGCTGCTGTGGTTCATCGCCGCCAAGATGATTTTTGATCTGGTCAAGTAGGTATCATCCGCGAGACCTCGAAGGTCTTCA
>JAPLHB010000097.1 GCA_026389845.1 Chloroflexota bacterium | reverse complement strand
TGCGTGCTGCGTGCTGCGTGCTGCGTGCTGCGTGCTGCGTGCTGCGTGCTGCGTGCTGCGTGCTGCGTGCTGCGTGCTGCGTGCTGCGTGCTGCGTGCTGCGTGCTGCGTGCTGCGTGGAATAGTATAGTATGAGTTTGATATTTTGTCAAGATGGATGAATTAGATTGAGGTCGTAATAAATAAGATTCATATGGAGGGTGGATCGTGAGGCGGGTGGTGAACTTTCTGCGGAGGAAACGAGAGAGGAAGCGGATGCAGACAAAAGCTGACGTCGTGGGAAAAGACCGGAACGCGGATGGACGCGGAGGCCGCGGACGACGCGGACATCTTCTGATCTTATCCGCGTTCTCCGCGTCGTCCGCGCAGTCCGCGTCCTATTCTCAGGGCAGAAAACTTGCTGTGTAGCGCGGGCTAAATGGTTACTTCTTACACTCCGGCCGCCTTGAAAGCCGCGGCCACGATGGCCTGCGCTTCCTCCTGGATTCGGCGCAGGTGCTCCGGCCCGCGGAAACTTTCGGCGTAGATCTTGTAAATCTCCTCGGTGCCCGAGGGCCGGGCCGCGAACCAGCCGTTTACGGTTGCCACTTTCAGCCCGCCGATGGCCGCGTTGTTGGCCGGCGCACGGGTGAGGATGGCGACGATCGGTTCGCCGGCCAGTTCCTTCGCCGCGATCAGATCGGGCGCGAGGGTACTCAGCACCTTCTTCTGCGCTGAGTTGGCCGGCGCGTCCATCCGTTCGTAGCTCGAAACGCCGAAGCGCGCTTCGAGGTCGCGGTAGTGCTCGCCCGGGTCGCGGCCGGTCACGGCCGTGATTTCCGCGGCCAGCAGGTCGAGGATGAAGCCGTCCTTGTCGGTGGTCCAGACCGTGCCATCCTGCCGCAGGAATGACGCGCCCGCGCTCTCCTCACCGCCGAAGCCGTAGGAGCCGTCGAGCAGGCCAGCCACGAAGAACTTGAAGCCGACCGGCACCTCCGCCAGCCGCCGCCCCAGGTCGGCCGCCACCCGATCAATCATCGAGCTGGAGACCAACGTCTTGCCCACGGCTGCATCGCTGCGCCAGCCGGGCCGGTGGCGGAACAGGTAGGCAATCGCCACGGCCAGGTAGGCGTTGGGGTTGAGCAGCCCGGCGCTGCGGGTCACGATGCCGTGGCGGTCGAAGTCCACGTCGTTGCCGAACGCGATGTCGAACCGGTCTTTCAAGCTGATCAACCCCGCCATCGCGTAAGGCGACGAGCAATCCATGCGAATTTTGCCGTCGTGATCCACGGTCATAAAGCTGAAGGTCGGATCGGCGTAGGGGTTGACCACCTCGATGTTCAGCCCGTAGGTCTCGGCGATGGGCGCCCAGAACGCCACGCCCGCACCGCCCAGCGGGTCTGCGCCGATTTTGAGCTGCGCTGCGGCAATCGCATCCAGGCGGATGACGTGCTTCAGGTCGGCCACGTAGGGAGTCACGTAGTCGCGTTCGTGTGTCGTGTCGGCGCGGAGCGCGGCCTCGAAGGGCATCCGCTTGACCCCGCGCAAGCCGTCGCGCAGCAATTGGTTGGCCCGATTCTGGATCGCGGTGGTGATGCCGGTGTCGGCGGGGCCGGCCGCGGGCGGGTTATACTTGAAGCCCCCATCGCCGGGCGGGTTGTGCGATGGGGTGATGACCACGCCATCGGCCAAGCCAGCCGTGCGCCCCTGGTTGTAGGTCAGGATGGCGTGCGAGATGACTGGCGTGGGGGTGTAGCCGCGGCCGGCCTGGATGACCACATCCACGCCGTTGGCTGCGAACACCTCCACCGCGGAGATCAGCGCCGGCTCGGAGAGGGCGTGGGTGTCCATGCCCAGGTAGAGCGGCCCGCTGATCCCCTGGCCGCGGCGGTACTCGCAGATGGCCTGGCTGATCGCCAGGATGTGGTCTTCGTTGAAGCTGCCGCTCGTTGACGAGCCGCGATGCCCAGAGGTGCCGAACGCAACCGCGTGAGCCGGGTTGGCCGGATCGGGATGAACGGTGTAGTAGGCCGCGATGAGCCGCGGGACGTTGATCAGCAACTCGTGGGGCGCGCGCTTTCCGGCGAGTGGATGTAAGGCCATGACAATCTCCTGAGAAGGCTTTGGTTATGGCTCTTTTTCGACAATCTTCGCGAACCGGCCGCGGGCGATGCGTACCAGGTCCGCGGCGGCCAGCTCCAGCCCGGCCCGCGGGTCGCCGCTGCTGATGTTGCAGCGCGCCAGGCGGCCGATGGCCTCGTCGAAGAGCACCGGCACGTCGTCCGGCAGACCGATGGACGTCACGGCCCCTTGCACGCAGCCGGTGACGGCCAGGATTTCTTCGGCGCTGGCGAAATGGAGCCGTCGCCAGCCGAAGCCGAGCGCGGCCTGCACCGCCTTGGGATCCACGCGCGCGGCGCCCGGCACGCACGCCATGACGTAGTGGCCGCGCCGGTCGCGCCACAGGATGGACTTGACCATCTCCTCGATGAGCACGCCGCGCTGCCGCGCTGCCGCTTCGACGGTGAAGACCGGCTCGCCGTGCATCAGCCAACGGTAGGGGATGCCCGCGGCGTCGAGGAGGTCGGTGATGCGGGTGTGGAAAGTGTTCATGTTTTTCAGAAACACAGAAGCCGCCTTGCGGTTGCGAGACGGCTTCGCACCCCTTCGCCGAAGCTAACAGGGGAGATTAGCCCTAGTTTCCCACAACCGCCGCGATTTGTCAAGAGTTGATTTGAGTTTTTTACCACTCCACGATGAAGGAGATTTCGAGGGTGACGATCGGCGCCTTGGCGGAAGGCGCTAAAACCGGGTAGGGTTCGGAATCAGGCTGTTTGCGACGAGGCAAAGTGCGTTCCTATATGGCAAGTTGCGTTGACTCTCACCGCTCTACCTGCGTTCCAAGATATCATCAGCGATCTTGTTGGTGATCCCCGCCTGCCGCCAGATCGAACTTAACGTTCCCTGTGGAATGCTCCTCTTATTCCTCGGGACGATCACCACCCGGAATCTGCCGCCATATTCCCCCGCGAAGACATCCTCCTTGCCATGCCGTTGAAAGGCAATCCCAATCTGACTCAGAATCCAGGCCACGTCTTCGCTGGAGACGTTTTTAGGCATATTGCAACTGTAGGGGGATAGCTTTGAGGGATCGTTCCTCGGTCATGTTCTCAGGAAACAAGAAAGCCCTCAGCTCCTTCATCGGCACAGGCCGATAGATTTCGCTCTCTTTTCCTTCAGCAACCATATACGCGAGATACGTTTCAATGGCGTCTTGCAATCCACTGATGGCTGCCTTTTTTGTTTGTCCACAGGAAGCCACATCCAACTCCACACACAGGGAAGCATACTGGTTTCCCTCTCTCTTGACCAGACAGGTATATGATTGTACCACCGTCACACACTCCTTGTTTGTGTCTGGAAACTATCGTTATTCTAACACAGACCGCGGGGAGCGGCAAGCGTTTTTGGGTGAGGATGCTACCGCGCGCTCGAACGCCTGGACAAGTTCGCGATGGGCTGCCACATTCCCCAGGAACGAGCGCCGCATCTTCTCGTCGCTAATCCTGGCTGCTCGCCCTGCCAGCAGGTCATGGGCCGTAGCCAGGATGTCCTGGCCGCGCGAGTCCTGAACGGCTGCCAGGACGCGGTAACAGGTCAGGTATACCAGGAAGGGAGAGATGGTTCCGTCGAGCGCCTGCCCTGAGGTGGACTCGCGATCCGTTGCCGAGTGGGCGCCGTCGAACCCCAGGTGGTGCAGTATCGCCTCGACGTGCGCCTGGGCCTGCCCCAGGTCGCCCTGGGCCTGACACACCCGGGCCAGTCCGGCGAGGGGCTCGGTCGCCATGTTGGGCTGATCGAGCTCGCGACGCAACGCCAGCGATTCGCGGTAGGCCTCGGCTGCCGCGTTCGGTTGCGCTAACTCGACCAGGGCATGGCCCAACTCGAGCCACATGGTTGCCTGCATGGCCCGGTCGCCAATCTCCTGCGCCATCTGCAGCGCCTCGCGCGCATACCCTTGCGCAGCCTCCCGGTCACCCTGATAGTGGGCCAGCAGGCCCACATTGCCCAGCGTCCAGGCCTCCGACTGGCGCGCCCCGGTCTCGCGGTGGATTGCCAACGCCTGGTGATAATATGCTTCCGCCTCGGCATAGGCGCCCAGGTAGAGGCTGAGATTGCCCAGGTTGGTCAGGGAGGCGCTTTCGCCCTCGCGCTCGCCGATCTCCCGCTCGATGTCCAGGGCCTCCCGATAGCAGCGCCTGGCTGCGGCATAATCCCCCTGTTCAGCCGCGACGACGCCCAGGTTGCCGAGCACGATACTGCGCGGCCGCGTTCGACCGGCATGAGAGGGCAGGTGCAGGCAGTCCTCCAGGCACTTTCTCGCCCCAGCGTAATCGCCTTGCCGCCAACAAACCCCGGCCAGGCAGTTCAAGCTGTCGGCCGCCACTTTGCCGCCCTCCGGCAGGTCTCGGGCCAGGGTCAGCGCGCGGGCCAGTTGCTCCCGCGCCGTGCTGAACTCGCCCTGTCGCCACAACGCCTCGCCCCAAACCGCGGCGGCCATGGCCTCACACAGGGGTTCCTGGGCGGCCTGGGCCAGGGCGACGGCGGCCTGGGCGACCTGGATGGCCTGCGCGTAATCGCCCCGTCGCCGCAAGAAGGAGGCCTGCTGAACGAGCAAGCGGCAGGTGAGGTGCTGCGCCTCGGCGCCCTTGCCGATGAGAGCGGCCACCTGTCCCGCGGCTTCGCCAAAGGCGGCCTCGGCTTCCCGCAAGAACCCCTTGTGACTATAGAACTGGGCCAGGGCCTCGAGGCCGCTGCTCAGTTCTGCGATCAGGCCCGCTGCCACGGCCCAGCGCCAGGCTGCCCGGACGTTGCCCAGCTCCCCCTGGATCTCGTCCAACACCTCTTTGCCCCGCTCACCGGCGATGGTCTCTTGTCTTTCGCGGAGGAAGGTCAGGTAGATGCGGCTATGCTGTGTGCGGGTGGCGGTCTCGTCCCCCGCGTGTTCGGCCAGCTTTTCCGCCGCGTACTCCCGCAGCGTGAGATGCAGGTCCAACCGCCGGGCGGGGGAGGTCTGGAGCAGGGACTTGTCCAACAGGGAGTCCAGGGCAGCCGGGTCGGCCCCGGCGACCTGCCTGGCGGCTGCCACCCCGAAGCCGCCGCGAAAGACCGACAGCCTGCGGAGCAGCGCTCGCTCTGCCTCTGACAGCAGGCTGTAGGAGTAGTCGAAGGTCCCCCGCAGGCTGTAGTGCCTTTGGGACCCACCTGTGTCCGGGGCGTGGAGAAAGTTCGGGCTGCCCTCGATCTCGTCGGCGATCTGCCGGCAGTGATACAGGCGTACCCAGGCCGCCGCAAGCTCGATGCCCAGCGGCAGCCCCCCGACCAGGCGGCAGATGCGGACCACGTGGGGCAGGTTCTCCGCCATCAGGTGAAAGGTCGGGGTCACGCGGCGGGCGCTCCACACAAAAAGCTGGACCGCCGCGCAGCCCTCCGCCTCGGCAACGGTTGCCGGCTCTTCGGGGGGCAGCTTAAGCCCATCCATCTGTATGGCCCATTCCCCCCGCACGCCGAGCCGCGCACGGGAAGTGACCACAATCCTGACCTCCGGCGCCCAGCGTAGGATATCCGATAGCAGGGACGCTCCGGCCGCCAGGTGCTCAAAGCTGTCCAGGATGAGCAGCAACTCCTTGGGGCGCAGGAAATCAAGTAGTTGTTTTGCTTCCACGGGCTGGCCGCCCGCCTGAAGGCCCAGGGCGACTGCCAGGCCGTCAACCAGCGCCTCGGGAGACGGCGTCTCGACCAGGGGGATGAACCATACTCCGTCGCGCCACAGGGGAACCTGCCCGGCGGCGACCTCCAGCGCCAGGCGCGTCTTGCCGCAGCCGCCTGGGCCATACAGGGTGAGCAGCCGCCGTTCCCGTCCGGCCAGGTGGTCGCCGATCTGCTGAAGCTCGGGTTGCCGCCCGACAAAGGGCGTGATCGGCGCCGGCAGGGGGGGCACAGGCATACAGGGTGATGGGTGGGACAGTGTGCCGGCCTGGATCGCCGCCGCCAGGGCCAGGG
>JAPLHB010000145.1 GCA_026389845.1 Chloroflexota bacterium | reverse complement strand
GTCTGCAGCACCGCAACGTGCTGGACTACCTGACGGCGGCCTGTGCAGCCAAAAGCCGAGGCGCGGCGGCTCCATCACTCTTGCCCAGTCAAGCGCTACTCGCCGCTGCCATGTCTGGGAACCCCGTCTGAACGGTTACCTCCCAACATTGACAAGGTGCTCGACCTGACCGGCCTCAAGACCCAGTTTATGATCTTTGCCACCGAAGCCGAGGCCGTCGGCAGTTTTTAGCTGGAGGCTGGAAGTTGGAGGTTGGAGGCTGGCGATCGCCCCTCCAACCTTCAACCCCCTACTTTCTAATCTCCAATCTTCGATTTCTAACCCTGCGATGACCACTTTTCACCGCGAGCTCACCGTCCCCGGCGCCTCCGCCGATCTATCGCGCATCACCGATTTTGTTGAGGAAGCCAGCGAACAAGCGCGCGTGGCTTCGGCCGTGCGTTTTGACCTGCAGTTAGCCGTCGAGGAGGCGTGTTGTAACGTCATCGAGCATGCGTATGGCGGGGAGGGCGGCGCGTTTACCGTAACCTTCGAGACGCATGGCCGCGACGTCGTGATCACCCTGCGCGACCGCGGCCGGCCGTTCGATCCGATCGCGGTCGCCGCGCCCGACCTCGATAAGCCCCTGCTGGAGCGTCCCATCGGCGGACTGGGCATGTTCCTGATGTACCGGTTGATGGACGACGTGCGTTTCACGTTTGACGACGATGGCAACACGCTGGTGATGGTCAGGCGTGGCGCCCTGCCCGGTTAGAGCTTTCCGAAAGTCGCGTTGACCGATGGTTGAGAATACGCCGGACGACGGCCGCTCGCCGCACATCGAGCCAGCCGAACACGCCGAACTGGCAACGCTGGCCGTGATCGGCCGCGCCATCCTGCAGGCGCAACTGAACCTCGACCAGCTCTGTGATCTGATTTACGAGTTGGCCGGACGCATCGTTCCCACCGAAATCTTCCAACTCGGTCTGCTGGACGGCGACCAATACCAGATCAAGGTGTGGGTGCGCGATGGAGAGCGGCAGCCCCCGACTACGTTCACATTGGCCGAAGGTGAGGGCATCATCGGTTGGATGCGGGTCTCGAAGCAGCCTTTGCTGGTACACGACTTCGAGGCCGAGATGGCAACCTTGCCCGCCCGACCGCGCTACATCAGCAATCACCCTCCGCGTTCGGCTGTTTTCATTCCCATGCTGGTCGGCGACGGCGTCATCGGCGCGATCGCCATCCAGAGCTATCAACCCTACGCGTTCGACGAAGGCCACCTGCGCCTGCTGTCGGTGCTCGCCAACCAGTCGGCGTCGGCGCTTAACAACGCCCGCCTCTATCAGCGCGGTCAGCGCCGTCTCAACGATCTCACCGCGATCTCTGAGGTGGGCCGCAAGCTGACGAGCATCCTCGAGCTCGATCCGCTGCTGGCCCAGGTCGTGGAGCTGATCCAATCGCGCTTCGGCTACTACCACGTCCAGCTTTTTTTGCTGGGGCGGGGCAGCGATCGCGCCCATTTCAAGGCCAGCAGCGGCCATGACCTGAACGAAAAGTGGCGGCGCGAAGGCCGCTCGATGCGCATCGGCCAGGAGGGGATCATCGGTTGGGTGGCGCAACACGGCGAGCCGCTCCTGGCGAACGACGTCGCAGCCGAGCCGCGCTACATCTCCGACGACCCGCGCCTGTTGCCCGACACCCGCGCCGAGTTGGCCGTTCCGCTGATCGTGGAAGACGAGGTGGTGGGCGTCCTTGACGTGCAGAGCACCGAGGTCGGCGCGTTCGACCAGAACGATCTTTTCATCCTGCGTACCCTGGCCGACCAGGTGGCCGTGGCGGTCAACTCGGCTCGCGCCTACGAGGCGCAGCGCGAAGAGGCCTGGGGCACGACGGTCATGCTCCAGGTGGCCGAGGCCGCCAGCCAGGCCGAAAGCATGGCCGACGTCCTTGATTCGGTCGCACGCGTCACTGCGATGCTGGCTGGCGTCGAATCGTGCACCCTCTGGCTATGGGACGACGACCTGCTGGCGTTCCAGTATGGCGCCAGCTACGGGCTTAACTTTGGCGAAGAAGACGATCCGACAACCGCCTTGCGGTTTTTCACGGGCGATTGGCCCGCGCTCGATGATCTGCGCGCGGCGAAGACGGCCGTCGTGATCACCCCAGGCGGCCCGGACATGCCCGCAATGCTGCACCCCTGGTGTCCCGGCGACACCGTGGCACTGCTGCCGATGTTGAATAAAGGCCAGGTGTTCGGCGTCATGGGGGTCAGTTTCCTCCAGGAGCGCGCCCCTAGTCTCACCGAGCGCCGGTTGGTGATGCTGGGCGGCATCGCGCACCAGGCCGCGGCCGCGGTGGAGAACAGTCGGTTGGCTGCTACATTGCAGGCGGAGGCGTGGATCTCCACGGTATTGCTGCAAGTGGCCGAGGCGGTTCGACGCCTGCAACCGCTGGACGAGACCCTGACCCAGGTCGCCCGGCTGGCTCCCGCGCTCACCGGCGTGGATCGCTGCGCGATCCTGCTGCGCGACGATGAGGGCGCGTTTCGTGTTCGCACCGTCCACGCCTTGCGCGAGGGCCAGGCCGAGCCATACCGCGATGCCGTCATCCGTCCCGGCGACCTGCCGTTGCTCGATGACGCCTGCCGGCTTGGCCAGCCATTGGTGGTGGATGACGCGTGCAGCAGCGCCCTCGTGCCCGATGCCTGGCGCGAGCGGTACGGGAGTTGCACCCTGCTCGTCCTGCCGCTGCTGGTCGCCGACGAGGTGATCGGCGTGCTGCTGGCCGATGACGTGGTGACTACCCATCTGTTCAGCCCGCGACGGGTGCGTATCCTCAGCGGCATCGCGGGCCAGACCGCGGTCGCCATCGAGAACGCCCGGCTCCAGGCGCAAGAGGCGGAGCAGGCGCGCCTGGGCCGCGAGCTGGAGTTGGCCCATGACATCCAGCGCGGCCTGATGCCGGCCGAGGCCCCGCATCTCCCTGGCTACCAGATCGTCTACCGCTGGCGGTCGGCACACGAGGTCGGCGGCGACTTCTTCGATTTCATGGCGCTGCCATCGGGCAAGCTGGGCCTGGTGATCGCGGACGTGTCGGACAAGGGCATCCCGGCCGCGCTCTACATGATGTTCGCCCGGACCCTGCTGCGCGCCGTTGCCATGAGCGGCCGCGAGCCGGCGTCCGCGCTCGCACGCGCCAACGAGCTGGCCGTTTCCGACAGCGCGGCCGACATGTTCGTTACCGCGTATTACAGCATCCTTGACCCGCGGCGTCACATTCTGACCTATGCCAGCGCCGGTCACAATCTGGCCCTCTACGCCCCGGCCGACGATCAGCCGCCCGTGCCGATGACTACAGCCGGCATCGCGCTCGGCGTCGTCGTTCCAGCCAACTTCACGCAGAAGACGCTGGCACTGGCCTCCGGTGACGTAGTGCTCTTCTACACCGACGGTGTGACCGAGGCGATCAACGCCGCCGAGGAGCAGTTCGGCGAGTAACGCCTGACCGCGCTGCTCCATACCCACCGCAGCGAGCCGGCCGAGGCCATTGCCGACGCCATCGAAGCGGCCGTGGCCGAATTTGTCGCGGGGCAAGCGCAGTACGACGATTTTACGTTGGTTTTGGTGAAACGGGAATGATTGAAAAGTGCCTGGCACGTGTCGCCACGTGTCGCGCCTGTTTGACAGACCAGCAGAGGTGATGTAACATACCTACATCACCCAATTCGGAGGCTCTATGACCACCTCCATGCATCGCCTACAGATTTCACTGCCCCAGTGGCAGGTACAGTTCTTATCAGAGCGCGCCCAGCGAGAGCGTTTGAGCATTGCCGAAGTTATCCGACAGCTCGTGCAGCGCGAGGCCGAAGCGATCCCCGATCAAACAGACCTGGACGGTCTGTGGAAACTCGCGGGAATCTTTGAAGATCACGGCCCCCTGATCGGCGGCATTCCGATCAGCGAACGCCCAGATTTGTATGTGGCGGAGGCGATTGCACCCTATGTGGCCGCGGGAGAGCACGAAGAAGCGCGCGAGCCACGCTTGTCCACCGAGGACTGATGTATGCGCCACGTACTGATTGACACAGGAGCGATTTATGCCTTCGTCACCCGCACGGATGAGCACCATCAGCAAGCGCAGACATTTGTCAGTGAGTTCCAGGCAAGCAACAGGATCTTTGTCCTGGCCGATCTGGTCTTTGTCGAGGCGATGATCCTCTTCAAGGCGCGGGCGGGAGCACAGATTGCCGTGCAAGTCGGACGCGAGTTGCGGCAGAATAGAATTTACCAGTGGACGGTGCTCGGCGCAGATGGCGAGCGCGACACGTGGGGCCTCTTTCAGCAATACGATGACAAGAATTGGTCGTACACCGACTGCGCCCTCCTGGCCCTGTCGCGACGGTTGAAGATCAAGGAAATCTTCACGTTCGACGCGCATTTCGGGCAGATGCCGGGTATCGTCCGACTCCCCAAGACCGGTTAATTCCATCCCAAGAGCGCTCGCCACGCCAGGCAGCATCTTCTATCTCGTCCAGGTGCTCAATCCTGTCTGTATCCGTGAGGAGGGAGCAGCCCGATGCGTCAACCTCAATCGCTTTTTGCTCTGCTTGTCATTCTGAGCCTGATCCTCGGCGCGTGCGTCCCCGCGCCGGTGCCCACGGCTACCGCGGTTCCACCCACCGTCGCGCCGTCGCCAACAGTCACCGCGCTGCCGCCGACGGTTACGGCCGTCCCCACCCCCGCCGAGGAGCCGATCTACCTGGCGCTCATCTGGCATCAGCACCAGCCGGTCTACTACAAGGACCCGGCCACAGGGGTCTACGCTAAGCCCTGGGTGCGCGTCCACGCGGCCAAGGACTACGTGGACATGGCGACCACTGTCGCCAAATATCCGAAGGTCAAGGCGACGTTCAACATCACCCCCAGCCTGATCCGCCAGCTCGACGACCTGGCCGCGGGGGCCAAGGATCTCTACCAGGTGATGGCCGAGAAGCCGGCCGTCGCGCTCACCGCCGACGACAAGGCGTTCATCGAACAGCGTTTCTTCGACACGAACTCGAAGATCATCGCACGCTTCCCGCGTTACAAGGAGCTGGCCGACAGCCGCAAGAATAAGGAGGCCTGGACTGAGGGCGACTGGCGCGACCTGCAAGTCCTTTTCAACCTGGCCTGGACTGATCCCGACTGGCTGGCCCAGGAGCCGCTGAAAGCGCTGGTGGAAAAGGGCAAGAGTTTCACCGAGGCGGACAAGAAGATCGTCTTCGATCGGCATCTGGAGCTGGTCAAACAGGTCGTCCCCGTGCACAAGCAGCTCCAGGATGCCGGCCAGATCGAAGTGACCATGACGCCTTACGCCCACCCGATCCTGCCGTTGCTCTATTCGACCCAGTTGGCAAAGCTGGCCGTGCCCGACATCACCCTGCCAGCGGAGAAATTCGTCGCCGGACAGGATGGCGTGGCGCAGTTGAAGCTGGGCGTCCAGTTCTATCAGCAGCACTTCGGCAGGCTGCCCGTGGGCATGTGGCCGGCCGAGGGCGCGGTGGCTCAGGAGATCGTTGGCATGGTCAGCCGCGCGGGCCTCAAGTGGATGGCCTCGGATGAGGAGGTGCTCGCGAAGTCGCTGGGGATGGCCGGCTTTGCCCGCGATTCCGCCGAGACGGTCAAAGAAGCCGACGCGCTCTACCGGCCTTACGACGTCACCGACCCGCAGGAGCCGCCGGTGGCGATCATCTTCCGCGACAAAAACCTGAGCGACAAGGTCGGCTTCACCTACTCCGGCATGAAGGGCGATCTGGCGGCCCAAGACTTCGTCCGCCGCGTCCACGAAGCGCGCGCTGCGCTCAAAGCCAGCGGCAAGCCCGGCCCGCATCTGTTGAGCGTGATCCTGGACGGTGAAAACGCCTGGGAATACTATGACAATGACGGCAAGCTATTCCTGAACACCCTCTACCAACTGCTATCCGAGGACAAAACCATTGTCACCGTCACGCCCGGCGAGTTCATCGCGCAGTTCCCCAAGCGACCCGCCCTGGCGAAGCTGTGGGCTGGCTCGTGGGTGACACCCGATTACAAGACCTGGATCGGCGAGGAAGAGGAGAACACGGCTTGGGACTATCTGGCCCGCACCCGCGCCCTGGTAACGCAATACGAGCACGGCGAGCGCCAGACGACCGCCGACAAGCTGGCGAAAGCCCTCGATCTGATCTACACTGCCGAAGGCTCCGACTGGTTCTGGTGGTATGGCGCTGACCAAAACTCGGGCAACGATGAGGCGTTCGATGAGCAGTTCAGCGCGTATCTGGGCCAGGTCTACGACGTGCTGGGCGAGCCGCGGCCGATCTGGCTGGGCGTGCCGATCATCGCCAGGCAGCCGGAGGCGCCGGAAACGGGCGCCAGCGCGCTGATCGCGCCGACGATTGACGGCCGGGCCATCGCGGACGACGAATGGCTGGGGGCCGGTCGCTTCGTCTTCCAGGGCGGGACCATGGCGTCGAGCAAGGACGTGCTGGATAAGCTCTATTACGGCTTCGATGGGTTCAACCTCTACCTGCGCGTGGACGCGCGGGAGGAATGGGCGAAGATCGCGACCGACAAGGTAACGCTCGGCTTCTATCTGACCAAGCCCGGCGGAGGCCCGGCCAACGCCTTCTCTCGCTACGGCGTGGGGCAGACGTTGCTCGGTTTCGGCAGCCAGGCGCTGGTCGAGGTCGTGTTCGATAAGGGCAAGCTTGTCGCCAGCCTGGCGCTGGCCGATGGCGCGAACCAGTGGGGCGACCCCGTGCTGTTGGAAAAGGTCGCGGCGGCCGGCAAGACGCTGGAATTGCAGATACCCTTCGAGAAATTCGGTCAGCCTGACACCGGCGACCAACTCAAGCTGCGCGCGGTGCTGAGCATCGGCGCGGCCGATCAGACGACCCTGCCCGCGGCCAACCCCGCGCTGGTGGTCGTTCCCGATCTGGGCCTGAGCACGCCCGTGCTGACCGTCGAGGACCCGGAGGGTGACGATAAGGGACCGGGCAGCTATACCTATCCGCTTGATCCGGTCTTCCCCGGCCATGCCTACGACATCAAGACCTTCGAGGTGGCCTACGACGAGAAGAACGTGCTGTTCAAGCTCACCTTCTACGGCGCGCTGAACAACGCCTGGGGCGCGCCCAACGGCATGGGCGTGCACACGGTAGACATCTACATTGACCAGGACGGCAAAGAGGGTTCCGGCCAGCGCAAGCTGCTGCCCGGTCGCAACGCCGCGGTCTCGGCCGCGGATGCGTGGGACCTTGCCATCTGGGCCGAAGGGTGGACGCCGGAACTCCACAAAGCCGGCAGCCAGGAGCCGGAGAAGGTCGAGGCAACCTGGAGCATCGCGGCGGACCCGGGCCAGCGCAAGATCATCATCAAGGTGCCGAAGAAAGTTCTCGCGCAGTCCCGCGATAGCGGGAGCGACAAGCCGGAGACGTGGAAGTATCTGGCGGTGGTGCTGAGCCAGGAAGGCTACCCTGCCAGCGGTGTCTGGCGGGTGCGCGACGTGATGCCCGCGTCCGAACAATGGCGGCTCGGCGGCGCACCGGCCGACACGAATCACACCCGCATCGTGGACGTTGCGCTGCCCCAGGGCGCCGATCAGTTCAAGGCGTTGAGCACGTACAAGGCGTCTGCCGAGACCGACATGGACAAGCTTGGCCCGGACGATTTCGCGCAGTTGCCGATGGTGAGAGGGGGCAAGTAGACAAGGAAACAAGGAGGCAAGTGGTACTGACGATATCCCACCACAAATCCTGCTTCGACGCATCCGTTCAGGCTTACAATGGCAGTGTTTTATTGCAATACCGCAAAACTCACTACTCGCTGCTTGTCATTCTGAGCGGGTCTGCCCTTAAACTCTCGTAACGGCGAAAATCCAGCGAAGAATCTCATCTCGCAACGAGACTCCTTCGACTACGCTAAGGACAGGCTCTTCGCTGGATTCTCGTCGCAGCGCACTTCACGGGGCCAACCTGCTCAGAGCTTGCCCTGAGTGTAGCGAAGGGGTGACAAAAGCGAGTTTTGCGGTATTGCGTTTTATTGTAGTTGCTGTAAGCAAAAAGCCCGCCCCCCTTGATGGGGGCCGGGCTTTTTGTTCTCGATCTACCGACTTCCCGATCTACCGATCGGTTTAGTACATGTCGGGGCTGGGGCCACCGCCCTGAGGGGCCGCCTTTTCCTTTTCCGGGATGTCCGTGATCAGGCATTCGGTGGTCAGGATCATGGCCGCGATGGAGGCCGCGTTCTCGAGGCCGCCGCGGGTGACCTTGGCCGGGTCAATGATCTGGCGCTCGACCATGTCGGGGTAGTCCTCGGCCATGACGTCGAAGCCGATGCGCTTGTTGCGTTTGTTCTTCTGCTCGCGCTTGACGTTCTCGACGATGACCGCGCCGTCGTAGCCGGCGTTTTCGGCCAACATGCTCATCGGCTCGGTCAAGGCCTTGCGCAGGATCTTGACGCCGGTCAGGACGTCGCCTTCCAGGCCCTTCTCGACCGCATTCAGCGACTCGACGGCGTTCAGCAGAGCCACGCCGCCGCCGGGCACGATGCCCTCTTCCACGGCCGCGCGGGTCGCGCTCAACGCGTCCTCGACGCGGTGCTTCTTTTCCTTCAACTCAGTCTCGGTGCCAGCGCCGACGCGTACGATCGCGACGCCGCCTGCCAGCCGGGCCAGCCGCTCCTGCAGCTTTTCTTTGTCGTAATCGCTGGTGGTGTTCTCGATCTCGACGCGAATCTGCTCGATGCGGCCCTTGATCGCGCTCGGCTCGCCCTTGCCGCCGATGATGGTGGTGTTATCCTTGTCCGCGACGATCTTGTCGGCCTGGCCCAAGTCGCTCATCAGGGCGGTTTCCAGCTTCTTGCCTAACTCTTCGGTGATGACAGTGCCGCCGGTGAGGGCCGCGATGTCCTGTAGCATAGCCTTGCGCCGATCGCCGAAGCCAGGGGCCTTGACGGCCAGGCAGTTGAACATGCCGCGCAGCTTATTCAGCACCAGGGTCGCCAACGCTTCGCCGTCCACGTCTTCGGCGATGATGACCATGTCGCGCTTGCCGAGCTGGACCAGCTTCTCGAGGATGGGCACGATGTCGGCCGCGGCGGAGATCTTCTTATCGGTGATCAGGATGTAGGGGATCGCGAGCTGGGCTTCCATCGCCTCGGGGCTGGTGATGAAGTAGGGGCTGATGTAGCCGCGATCGAACTGCATACCCTCGACGTACTCGGTCTCGAACTGTAGGCCCTTCGCCTCTTCGACCGTGATAACGCCGTCCTTGCCGACCTTCTCCATGACCTCGGAGATCAGGTCGCCGATTTCCTGATCCTGCGCCGAAATCGAAGCGACAGCGGCGATTTCTTCCTTGGTGGTGATCGCGATGGCCTGCGCCTTGATCGCGGCGGAAAGGGCGGCGACGCCCTTCTCGATGCCGCGCTTGAGCAGCATGGGGTTGGCGCCAGCGGCCACATTCTTCAGCCCTTCGTTGACGATGGCCTGGGCCAACACGGTCGCAGTGGTGGTACCGTCACCGGCGATGTCGTTGGTCTTGGTCGCGGCTTCCTTGAGAAGCTGCGCGCCCATGTTCTGGAAGGGATCCTTAAGCTCGATTTCCTTGGCCACGGTCACGCCATCGTGCGTGATGGTGGGGGCGCCCCATTTTTTATCCAGCGCCACGTTGCGGCCCTTGGGCCCCAGCGTGGATTTGACGGCTTCCGCCAGGGTGTCAATGCCGACCTTGAGGTTGCGGCGGGC
>JAPLHB010000126.1 GCA_026389845.1 Chloroflexota bacterium | reverse complement strand
ACGCCGGCCAGGCCTGGCGGTGGGAAGGTCAAGGCCGCGGCCGCGAAATTTCCGGCCGTGCCTGTCGCGGCTCCGGCGTCTACTGAACCTGTGACCAGGTCAGTACGGGGCAAGGCGAAGGCCGAGACCAGGCCGGAGCCACCCGCGACCAAAGCGCCGGTCGCTGAACCGGCCATCAAAACCACGCGCGACAAGACGAAGACCGAGGCGGGGGCAAAACCGGCGTCGCCACCCGCCAAGACGCCGCCCCCCGCGCCTGAACCAGCGGCCAAGCCAACTCGCGACAAGACGAAGACCGAGGCGGGGGCAAAACCGGCGTCGCCACCCGCCAAGACGCCGTCCCCTGCGCCCGAACCGGCGGGAAAGCCAACTCGCAGCAAGGCGAAGGTCGAAGCGAAGGTAAAACCGGCGCCGCCGGTCGCCAAGCCGCCGTCGCCCGCGCCTGAACCGGCCGGCAAGCCTGCGCGCGGCAAGGCGAAGGTTAAGACTGATGCCGAGCAGCCGTCCTTGATCCCGCCGGCTCCGCCCGAACCTCCGGCCAGGCCAACGCGCGGTAAAATGAAGTGAGGTAGCGGTGAGTCGGGTCTGCAACCCTTCAGCCGCCGATGATACGCGTCATGGACAGGACGCGCCGGGTCGGGTATGCTGGCTCACAAGTGACCGGCGCTCCCCGATAAGCGCCGGTCGTTTGCGAACAGGAGCCAACCGTGGAACCTATTGTTCTAGATCCTCTTCCGGTCGAAGTAGATACTCCGCAACTTCTGAAAGCCTTGCACATTCGTGCGGGCAGCCGGAACGCCGACGAGGCGGAACGCCTCATCACCGAAGCTGTCGCCATCGCCCGGCCCAAGGTGATCTACAAGCTGGCCTTTGTCGAATCGCGCAGCCCGGATGCCGTCGTGGTGGACGGCCTGACCTTCACCAGCCGGGTGCTGCGGGTCAACCTGGACGGCCTTAACCGTGTTTTCGCCTACGTGTGTACGTCGGGGCGGGAGCTGGCAGCCTGGGCCGAGGGCCAGGCAGACTTACTGGCGCGTTACTGGGCCGACGCGATCAACCAGGCGATCCTGCGCGGTGCGATGGTGGCATTCGAGCGGCATCTGACGCAGACGTACCGGCTCGAACGGAGCGCGCGGATGAACCCCGGCTCGCTGGCCGATTGGCCGTTGAGCCAGCAGCGGGTGCTCTTCGCCCTGCTCGGCGACGTGACCGCCGCGATCGGCGTGGAGTTGACCGAGAGCCTGCTCATGGTGCCGACCAAGTCGGTTTCGGGCATCCTGTTCCCCACCGAGGAGACCTTTGCCAGTTGCCAACTGTGCCCGCGCGCGGCCTGCCCGAACCGCCGCGCGCCGTATGACGCGGCGCTGTTTGATAAGAAGTATCGCACGGGCTAGAAGCTGGAAGCTGGAAGCTGGAGGTTGGAAGCTGGAGGTTGGAAGCTGGGAGCTGGAGGTGGGAGATGAGTTCTTTCGCCGAGCGTAAAGCCGTATGGGAAAGCCAGATGGTCGCCAAGACCCTGGCGCGCGCGCCGGAGCGCGCCCCGCAGTTCGAGGCCAGCTCCGGCATCCTGATGGAGCGGCTTTACACGCCCGAGGGGGCCGCGGCGGCCTGTCCCCAGGTGGCCGAGGAGTATCTGGCGCGGCTGGGCTTCCCCGGCGAATATCCCTTCACCCGCGGCGTCCAGCCCACCATGTACCGCGGCCGCTTCTGGACGATGCGCCAGTACGCCGGCTTCGGCACGGCCGACGAGAGCAACCTGCGCTACCGCTACCTGCTGGCCCAGGGCCAGACCGGCCTCAGTGTGGCGTTCGACCTGCCCACGCAGATCGGCTACGACGCGGACGATCCACTGGCGCTGGGCGAGGTGGGCCGCGTGGGCGTGGCGATCTCGTCACTGGCCGACATGGAAACGCTGCTCGATCACATCTCGCTGGACAAAGTCAGCATCAGCATGACCATCAACGCGCCGGCCGCGATCCTGCTGGCGATGGTCATCGCGGTGGCGCGCAAGCACGGGGTTGATCCCAAAGGGCTGCGCGGCACGGTGCAAAACGACATCCTGAAGGAATACATCGCCCGCGGCACCTACATCTTCCCGCCCGAGCCCTCGATGTGGCTGATCACCGACCTGTTCCGCTATTGCGCGACCGAAGCACCCAACTGGAACACCATCAGCATCTCCGGCTATCACCTCCGCGAGGCGGGCAGCACAGCCGTCCAGGAGGTCGCGTTCACCCTGGCGAACGGCATCGAGTACGTACGAGCGGCGATTGACGCGGGGCTGGCCGTGGACGACTTCGGGCCGCAACTGGCCTTCTTTTTCAACGCCCACAACAACTTCTTCGAGGAGGTCGCCAAGTTCCGCGCCGCGCGGCGGCTGTGGGCGCAGATCATGCGGGAGCGATTCGGGGCCGCAGACCCCAAAAGTTGGCAACTGCGCTTCCACACCCAGACGGCCGGCTCGACCCTGACGGCCTCCCAGCCAGACAACAACATCGTACGCGTGACGATGCAGGCGTTGGCCGCGGTGTTGGGCGGCACGCAGAGTCTGCACACCAACTCCCGCGACGAGGCTTTGGCGCTTCCCTCCGAGGGAGCCGTCGAGGTGGCGTTGCGCACCCAGCAGATCATCGCCTACGAATCGGGCGTGGCCGACACGGTGGACCCGCTGGCCGGCGCCTATTTCATCGAGCATCTGACCGACGAAATCGAGCGCCGGGCCGTGCAATACATCGAGCGCATTGACACCATGGGCGGCGCGCGCAAGGCCATCGAAAATGGATACATCCAGCAGGAGATCCAGGAAGCCGCCTACGTCGCGCAGCGCGCCATCGAGGCCGGCCAGCAGGTGGTGGTAGGGGTCAACCGCTTCCAGCGCCCCGAACGGACGATTCCATCCGACCTGCTCCGGATTGATGAAGCGGTCCAGGCCGAGCAGATCGCCCGGCTTAGAACCGTGCGGGCCAACCGGGACGCCGTCAAAGTCGCCGGCGCCCTGGCCCGCATCAAAGCCGCCGCGCAGGATGCCTCAGCACCGCTGCTGCCGCTGTTCATCGAGGCCGTCAGCGCGTACGCGACGCTCGGTGAGATCTGTAACACGCTGCGCGGCGTGTTCGGGGAGTATCGGCCATGATCCTGATTCTGCACGAACCTGCCACCCAGGCGCAGATTGAAGAGTTGCTCCTGACGTTCGGTTCGTACATCAAACTGGCGGTAGACGTTGAGCGTGGCGTCCTCGCGGGCGGGGGCGAACTGCACGCCGATTGTGAGCAAGCCCTGCTCGCCGCCGGCAGTCGCCAGGAGGATGTCTGGGGGGCTGACTGGGATCCGGCGGGTGAGGTGCGCTTTGAGTCATTGATCAACATTCGTCCGAGGCAGGGCAATCGCGGGCTGGAGATACGGTCGCCAGAATTGCGCCAAAGCGTCGAGCGGATCGTGCGGCGCCTCTTCGAAGGGAGTTGAACTATGCTAGACTGGAGACGTTTGACTGTCCGCTACAGCCGGCTGACCTGGCAACAACGGTTGGGCAACCTGGCTTCAACGCTTGCCCGCTCAGCCACAGTCTCGAACAGCAGTCGAGCAGCGACATCGGTGGCAGATCTGCTCCGAGAAGGGATGTGGATCATCGAATGGAGCGCCCCGGATGCGCCGTTGGACATTCTGACCGAGTTAGCGCCGATGCAGCGGGAGCTTGGGCTGTTGCGCCAGGCCTGGGAACGGGACGCGCCGGCCATCCAGCCGATGCTGGCCTTCCGCGCCCGCGCCCTGTCCGATCGCGTGCTTGAACTTTCTGGATTGTCAAGCTCATGAAAAAACAACCCACCAGCCGCATGTGCTTTGTCTGCGGGGAGAGCAACCCGGCAGGCGTCCACGTGCGTTTTTACGAGCAGGAGGACGGCGCGGTGCTGGCTCGCTTCACCGGCGCCGAGCATCATCAGGGCTACCCCGGTCGGATGCACGGCGGAGTCATCACCGCCGTGATGGATGAAGTGATGGGCCGGGCCATCATGGCCCGCCACGGTGAGGCAGTCTGGGGTGTGACGGCCGAGTTGACCGTCCGCTTCGTCCGGCTCGTGCCGCTCGGCGTCGAGCTGACCGCCGTGGGCCGCATCACCAGCGAAAACAACCGGCTCTTCGAGGGCAGCGGCGAGATCTACCTGCCCGATGGCACGGCCGCTGTCAAGGCCGCCGGCAAGTTCGTCAAGCTGGACATCAGCAAGATCGCCGACTTCGACGCCGAGAGGGAACAGTGGCGGGTGAGGCCGGACTAGAGATTAGAGGTTGGAGGTTGGAGGTCCTGTCCAATCTCCAACTTCCAACTTCCAACTTCCAAAGAGGACCCATGACCATAAAACGCCTCGACCACATCGCCATCGTCGTCGGGAACCTGGACGCGGCGCTCGGCGTCTATCGGGACGCGCTGGCGTTGCCGCTCGACCACGTGGAGACCATTCCCGAACAGAACGTCAAGATCGGCACGCTGCCCGTCGGCGACTCTGAGACAGGAAACAACACTGTATGTATCGAGCTGCTGGAGCCGACTGACCCGAACTCCGGCATCGGCCGCTACCTGGCCCAGCGGGGCGAAGGGCTGCATCACATTTGCGTCGAAGTGGACGACATCGCAGCCGCTCTGGCCGACCTGAAGGCCAAAGGCGTGAAACTGATAGACGAGACACCCAGGCGCGGCGCCCACGGCAAGATCGCTTTCGTGCATCCGAAGGGTGCGCATGGGGTGTTGGTTGAGCTTGTCCAACGGGATTGAATGGGCAGTATGTCCACTTTTCTGCGTACCCTGACCCCCGCCCGCCTGCTCGGCTTCGGCCGGCCGCCTGACGCGCCGCCGACGCCGGAGCAGATCGAGGCGAATACCCGCCATCTGGTGTGGGAGATCGCCTGGTTCGGCGTGCTGATCGGTACCACGGTCAACTTCCTGCAAGTGTACGTGGTGCGCCTGGGCGCGTCCAGCCTGCTCGTCGGCGCCATCACCTACGGCCCGGCGCTGGTGAGCATCTTCTGGCAACTGCCGGCCTCCCAACTGATCAGCCACACCGGCCGCCGCATGAGGTGGATGTTGAGCGGCGGCTTCATGCAGCGCCTCATCTACTTGCTCATCGCGCTGTTGCCCCTGGTGATCATCGCGGGCCGCGCCGAGCTGACCGTGCTGCTGCTGGTGCTCCAGGCTATTCCGGTCACAATCGCCGCCACCAGTTTCCTCTCCATGCTGGCCGACGCCGTGCCGGCAGATCGCCTGACCCAGGTTGTTGCCTGGCGGATGATCGGGCTGGGCGTGAGCAGCACCTTGAGCACTCTGCTCGCCGGCCAGGTGCTCCAACGCCTGCCCTTTCCGATCAACTACCAGGTGCTCTTCGTGATCGGCTACCTGGCCTCGATGGTGAGCGCCTGGCACATCACCCAACTGCACGTGACCGACCGGCCGGCCGACCTGGGCCAGCGTGGCCGCTGGTTCACGCAGTTTGGCCGGATCATGCGCTATCCACGATTTGCCTATTACGTCCTGGCCGTAGGCGTCCTGCAACTCGCCATCGGCATGAGCGCGCCGCTCTTTCCGCTTTTCTGGGTGCGCAAGTTGGGCGCCAGCGACGGCCAAATCAGCCTGGTAGTGACCACGGCATCGGCAGCGTTGGTCCTTGGCTCGCTGTTGATGCGCCGCACCGTCAGGAAGATCGGCCGCGAGCTGGCGCTGGCCGGTGGCGCCATCGGATACGCCCTCTATCCTCTGCTGACCTCGTTTTCCCCTTCGGTCTGGTGGCTGGTGCCGTGGGCCGCGTTGGGCGGCTTTTTCAACGCGGCTGTCGCCGTCACCCTCTTCGACAACCTGGTGGCGGTCACGCCCGACGCCGATCGCACCCACTACATCGGCGTCTTCAACGTCTTCGTCAACGTCGCCCTGTTCGCCGGGCCGTTGCTGGCCGGCGTGCTCGCAACCAGCCCCGGCGGCCCGGCCTTGGGCCTGCGCGTGGCCGGGGCCGTCGGTTTGCTTTCGGGCCTGCTCTTTGTCCTCAGAGTCAGGGGGACGGGGCGAGCCGCCGACGCGAGAACCAGCGCTTAATGCAATTGTTTTAACCGGATCTTGCCATTGACAAACAGCGCATAACGTGTTATGATTTTCACCAGATCAGGAGTTGACGTCGCCGCTCATCGTAGCCCGGTTTGCCGTGAAGATCGGGGGAAGTTCTCCCGAGGCGCGTGTAGTCCTGGTGAAGGAGGTGATGCATATCGGCTGAAACATGTACCCCGCAACACCGTCTCGATCCGTTTCTTGCATTCACCCCATGCTAAGGAGGCAAAGACCATGCGTTCTCGCAGATTCCTCGGCGTATTGATCGTACTTGGCGTGCTCCTGGCCACGTTGGTACCCGTCGCCAGCGCTGCAACGGCGCCCGCCCCGGGGCCGATGGACGGCGACTGGTACCTGGAGTTCACCTGGGATGGCTATGCGACCGGCAACTCGTACTTCTACATTGATGCCGGGAAGATTCTCGGAACCTTCACGACGGGTGACGGCTACAACGGTATCACCCTGTACATACCCCCAACAAAGTCCGTGTTCATGCGCTTCACGAGCGGCACGCTCTACCGGGGCACGATGGATGCGACCCTGACCTACATGTCAGGGACAATGACCGATTCTGGCGGTTACCCCGGCACCTGGGAAGCGTGGAAGGGCGGGCCGCCGGCCAACCGGGGTCAGTTGTCATCGCCTCGGGATAGCAGTGGCAACTAACCAGGCATGGCTTGACTGTGGCAAAATGAGGTGAGCTCGTCTTCACACCTCTGTTCACCTGGACCGGCCTGTGGTTTGCATCACGAAAACCGCAGGCCGGTTTTCGTGCATCTTCCGCTCGGGCCGGTCTCCTGACTGTGCCCGGCTCGCTTCGACGTTCCACGAAAGTACCATAGTACCATCTCGACTACTTGCCCGGTGGGTGTATAATGCGGTAAACGTATTCGGAGGAGGCCCCCATGTCCCCCACCCGCATTATCCTGGTCTGTCTCCTGGCGGCGGGCCTGCTGCTCGCGGCGAGCGCCGCGACGGTCGCTGGCCTGACACAACCGGCATCCTCGGCCGCGTTGCTCCCACTGTCAACGCCGGCCCCCTCCGGTCAGGAGGGCGCCTCGCCTGCGGCCGGCGCGCTCGTCATTGACCATACCTGCACCGACATCAGCAAGATCCCCGACTACTGGCTGACCCAGGCGAAGGCGCTGACCTTCCACTTCGCCCACACCTCACACGGCTCGCAGATCATCTCCGGCATCGAAAAGCTGGAGCAGCTCGACCCCAAGTACAACGTCGCCGTCTACACCGGCGGCCCGGTGGGGCTGCCGGGCGAGACGGGCGCGATCCGCATCTACGACGGCAACAATTACAGCGACGACAACTGGAACTACATCACGCCGGAGTTGTACTGGGCGAGCGCCGACGGCATCGCCCACACGCAGTCGGTGGCGAACACCGGCTGGTTCGGCTTCTCCACGTGGTCGTGGTGCGGCCAGCAAACCGACAACTCGACCGAGACCGTGCAGCAATATCTCGACACGCTGAACGGGTTCGAGACCCAATACCCGGGCATGCGGTTTATTCTGATGACCGGCCACACCGACGGAACCGGGCCGGGCGGCACACTCTACCGCAACAACAACCAGGTGCGCACCTATGCGGCGACCAATGGCAAAGTGCTCTTCGATTTCGCCGACATCGAGAGCTATGATCCGGCCGGCAACTACTACCCCTACACCGACGACAGTTGTCCCTGGTGCGCCGACTGGTGCGCCGCGCACCCGGCCGATTGCCAGAATTTGCCCAGCGACTGCGCACACTCCCACCCGTTCAACTGTAAGCTCAAGGGCAACGCCTACTGGTGGATGATGGCGCGGCTGGCCGGGTGGAACGGCAGCCCCCAGAACACGCCGACTGCTACGGCTACGCCTTCGCGAACGCCGACGCCCACGCGCACCGCCACGCCGACGATCACCCGGACCCCGACGGTGACGCCTACACCGACCGCCACGAACACCTTCATCCCCGGCGTCACGCCGACCGCGACCCCGACCGCCACGCGGACCGCCACACCGACGGCAACGCCGACCAACACACCCACCACCCAGGCGTCCAGCACCCCTACCGCCACGCCCACGGCTACGACCGGCCCGGTCTGCGGCCAGGTGATTCAGCGCGGCACCTTCGGCACGGTAGCCGATGCCTACATCTGGGCCTCGTCGCCCGATTATACCGGCGACTGGGAGAACCTTTACACCGGCAACGTGGGCGCGGGGCGCAAGCGCACGCTCATCCGGTTCGATCTCGGCTTCCTGCCGGCCGGCGCGGTGATTGACGGCGCCACGTTCGGCATCTATCGTTACGACGACGGCGGCAGCCGGACGGTAAACGTCTACCGGATCACCGCGAGTTGGTCGGAGACGGGCGTGACGTGGAACAACTTCGGCGGCTACGATGGGGCGGCACTGGCGTCCTTCGCCACGGCCGCCGCGGGCTGGAAAACGGCCAGCGTCACCGCGTTGGCGCAAGGCTGGGCCGCCGGTAGCTATCCGAACTACGGCCTGCTGCTGGATGATCCGACCGGCGTCGCCGATGAATACGAGACCTATTGGGCCAGCGAGTACGGCGACGTCAGCCTCCGGCCCAAGCTGACGATCTGCTATCACACCGGCGCGGCGGCCACGCCGACCGCGACGCCGACCGCCTCACTCACGCCTGCGCCGACCGCCACCGCGACGGTCACGCGCACGCCCTCGCCTTCAGCCACGGCGACGGCCAGCCCCACCAGCCAGCCGACCGCAACGCCGACCGCCAGCGTCACCATGACGCCGACCATGACGAAGACGCCCACGCTCACCAGCCAGCCGACCGCAACGCCGACCACGACGAAGACACCCACGGCGACCAGTCAGCCGACTGCGACGCTGACCTGGACCCCAACCGCCCAACCGCCCTTCCGCGCCTACTACGTGCGTACCGATGGCGGCTCAGTTGACCAGTGCACCGGTTTGACCGATGCGCCCTATCCGGGCAGCGGGACGGGCCAGCCGTGCGCGTGGAGCCATCTGTTCGTCGCACTCCCCCCAGGCGGAACTCCCCGCATCCGGGGCGGCGACACGTTGGTGATCCGCCCCGGCAGCTACATGCTCGGCTACGGCGCGCCGGAGACGGGCAATTGCAGCGCTGATTACCCGTGGGACTGCTCCATGCCCCCCATCCCTTCCGGGCCGGACGCCAGCCACAAGACGCGCATCCTAGGCGGCAGCGGGCAGGGAGCAGGAGTCAGGGGGCAGGGGGCAGGGGGCAACGGTTCCTGCGTCAACCCGCCTGAGCTGTGGGGCACGGAGCGGGCCTACCAACTGCTCGACTTGACCGACGCATCCAACGTCGAGCTCGGCTGCCTGGAGCTGACCGACCACGCATCGTGCGTCGAGTTCCACACCGGCGGCCTGGCGTGCCAACGGGACGCGTATCCGTTTGGGCCGTGGGCGGTCAAGGGGATCTACGCGGAAGACTCGGCGAATGTCTACCTGCACGACCTGGACATCCACGGCTTTGCGGATACGGGCGTCCAGGCGGGTCGGTTAACCGATTGGACGGTGGAAAACGTGCGGATCGCGGGCAACGGCTGGGCCGGTTGGGATGGCGATATCGAAGGCGAGGATGGAAACGCGGGCACGCTGACCTTCCGGCGCTGGACCGTCGAATGGAACGGCTGCGTCGAGACGTGGCCCGGAGGCAAAGCGACCGGCTGCTGGGCGCAGACGGCCGGCGGCTACGGCGACGGCGTGGGCGCCGGCGAGACGGGCGGTCACTGGATTATCGAGGATTCCATCTTCCGCCACAACACCTCCGATGGCCTCGACCTGCTCTACACCCGCCGGGCCGGCAGCCAGATCGAAATTCGCCGCACCCTGGCTGAAGGCAACGCCGGCAACCAGATCAAGACCACCGGCCCGGTGCTCATCGAAAACTCGGTCATCGTCGGCAACTGCGGCTACTTCGAGGGTCAGTCGTTCACCTACAACGTGGACGCGTGCCGGGCCTATGGCAACGCGGTAGACCTGACCCTCAAGCCAGGCGATCAGGCCAGCCTGACCAACAACTCGCTGACGAGCGAAGGCGATTGCCTGGTGGTGGCGGGATGTGCGGAGGGTGAGACCTGCAACGGGGCCGAAGCGATCCGTCTCCGCAACAACCTCTTCCAGGGTCAGACCGATTTTATGCAGCCAGACGAACAAACCTGCCTGGCCTACCAGGAGGATTTCCCTGCCGATCCATTCGACTTCGATTACTCGGCCATCGCGGGCGTGAAGGACGATGCCTGTCCTGGCCCCCACGCGATCTGCGGTGCACCGTTGGGGATCGCCAACGCCGGCGTAGACGCCTTCGACGCGCACCTGCTCGCCGGCAGCCCCGCGATTGACGCCGGCACGGCCGCAGGCGCGCCGGCCACCGACTTCGACAGCCGGCCGCGCGATGCCACGCCGGACATCGGCGCGTACGAATACGTTCCTGCCGCGGCGACCGCCACGCCGACCGCCACGAGTACGGGCGAGGTCACCCCGCCCCTGCCGACGCCCACGGCTACATCCACGCCGTCTCGGACGCCCACGCCCAGCCGCACCGCGACGCCGACGAAGACATCAACGGCCACGAGTACGGGCGGGGTCACCCCGCCCCTACCGACCTCCACGGCCACGGTCACGCCGACGCTACCCGACCTGACGCTGGCCTACGCCTACTTCAACATGCGCGGCTACTACGGCGGGTGCGTGCTGCAGTACGGCGATCTAGTTTTCTACGTCTGCATCGCCAACCAGGGAGACGCGGCGGCCGGGCCGTTCACAGTCGGAGTCAACGGCGAAGATCGGGCGCGGGCTGGCGGCATCCCAGCCCAGACCACGCTCTGCCTGGAGGCTGGGGCCTACAACTTCAGCTTCGCGACCATCATCACCGACCGCTACGACGAGGTGGCCGAGAGCGACGAAACGAACAACACCTGGAGTGGCATGTTCATCTTGCCGATACCCACGCCGCCGTTGCTCTGTACGGCCACGCCAACCGTGACGCCCACCCCTACGGCAACGCCGGCGCTGTCAACTATCGAAGGCTATGTCTGGGATGATCGCGACCGGGATGGGAGCAGAGATGAGGACGAGGCGGGGATTGCGGGGCTGCGGATCACGCTTGATCCGCCTGTCTCTTGGAGAATGAGGACCGCTGCCGGTCGGACGGCCCTCACGGATGCGAACGGTTACTTCCGATTCGCGGACGTTCCGCCCGGCGCGCATAGACTCCAGGCCGAGGACCTCGCCGGTCGCTGGCCCACAACGCCGGTGGAAATAGACACATCCACCGCGCTGCACCAAACCGTGCCGGTCAGCTTCGGGTTCTATACGCCGCCGGTGATACGGTATTTGCCGTTGGTTGTGCGGTAGGTTGATGCAAAGTGCCAGGCACCTCGGAGGCGCCTGGCACTTGATTTACACACCCGGCTGATCGTACAGCCTCGGTTGCGTAATGGCGCGGGATTTCCTCCCGGAGCGCGGCTTATTCAGTGTGCGGACCTGAGCCAGCGTGCGAGCCTGGCTCCGGCGATAGATCGCCACGTAGAAGATGCCGCGGGCCGCATCCCACCCCGGCGCCAGGTAGGTCGCCAGGTCAACGACTTCGTGACCGGGCAACTGCCACGGGTCCACGATCTGCCCGTTTGCTTCGCCCAGGCCTGTCACATACACCCAGTGCGGTTGCAGGGCATCTCCCGGCGCCCAGTCCATGCAGACCAGTACGCCGGCCCCTCCCTGCACGTCCTCGATCAGCCGCGTCACCGGCGCAGCGACGTCGGCGCAGTTGATGTAGGCGACGAAATTCACCCCGAAAGGCTCTAGCGCTGAAAATGTCATCAGGTTGCCGTTGACGTAGCCCTGGCGGGCGATCAGCCATTGGTTCAGGCGGTGCGGATCGGTATCCACGCCCCACGTCGCCAGCATCGCGGCGGACGCGGTCAGCAAACAGCCGGCCCGCCCGATCGTGGCTTGACCCGTGCCGAGTATGTCCCCCCGCCACCTCGGGTCGCGTTGTGAAAATGCCGTCGCAGTCATCATGCGTGCCCTTTCGTGTGTTCAGTCTGCGCATTATATCGCTGATTTCTTGGATTGGCCCAAAACGCCCCTCATCAGTGCAATTCAGTCCTTGTCTGCGAGCAGGGTGAAGTCGGGCGCGGGGGTGTTCGTGAGTTGGGGCGCCATGGATGCCTCGCTATTCCTGAATCGTCTTGGGTCTAAACGAACGTCCCATTGCGCAGATCTTCGAGCGCCTGGAGGATCTCCTCGCGCGTGTTCATCACGAACGGGCCATAGCGGGCAATCGGCTCGCCCAGGGGTTGGCCCGAGACGAGCAGGAAGCGCACCCCGTCGCGCCCGGCGCGCACCTGGAGGAGGTCGCCGTCACCGAAGACAACCAGCTTCGGATGGCCCACCGCCGCCCCATCCCCGAACACGCCCGAACCCTCGAAGAGGTAGGCGAAAGCGGTGTGGCCGCGGGGGATCAGGTGCGTGAACGCCGCGTCCGCAGGGATCGTCACGTCGAGGTAGGTGGGATCGGCCGCGATCTCAGTGACCGGGCCGGCCACGTCGCCCACGCGGCCCGCGATCACGCGAACCCGCACGCCATCGGCCAGTTGGGCTTCGGGGATCTGGGACGCGATGACTTCCTGGTAGCGCGGCTTCGTCATCTTGAGCCTGGCCGGCAGGTTGACCCAAAGCTGGAAGCCCGCCATCCGGCCATCGGCCGGCCGGGGCATCTCCTCGTGCATAATGCCGCGTCCCGCGGTCATCCACTGCACATCGCCGGCTCCGATGGTACCCGCGTTGCCCAGGCTGTCGCGGTGCGTCACCACGCCCGCAAGCATGTAGGTGACGGTCTCGATGCCGCGGTGCGGGTGCATGGGAAAGCCCGCCAGGTAATCCCGCGGGTTGTCAGAGCCGAAATGGTCGAACAGCAGGAAGGGATCGAGATAATCCAACGCCGCGCCGGCGATGCTGCGCTTGAGCCGCACGCCGGCCCCTTCGACGACCGGCTGCGGCTCGATGATGCGGACGACTTTACGGGGTTCCTTCATGTGTCACCACCTTTCTGTGTAGGGGCGATCCCTTGCGGTCGCCCCTGGGCAGGCGCAAGGCCATGTCCCTACCTCACCGCGCCAGGCCCGCCAACAACTCCACCGTCGCGGCCACCACCTGCGCCTGCTGCGCCGCGCGGCTGATGGTCGCGTCGTTATCGCCGCCCTGCGGACCGTACCAGCCCATCTGGGCGTGATTGCCACCTTCGATAGAAACGTAGCTGGTGTTCGACGGCAATAGCTTCCTCGTTGCCTCGAACTTGCCGCTGTTTGCCTGCCCGTCGCGCGTGCCCAAGATCGAGACAACTGCCAGGGTACGATCGGCCAGGCTGTTGTTGTCGGCGGGATAGGCAGCCCAGAACACCAGCCCCTGGACCGCGACCGGGTGGGCGTAGACGAAGTTGGCCGCCATCGCGCCGCCCAGCGAGTGCCCCCCGATCGCCCAATGCCGGATTTCGGGGTGCGCCTGGATGACGCCGGCCGCCGCGCCCGCGTTCGTCACGGCCAGGTTGAACGGCATCGGGACGATCACCACCAGGTAGCCCTGCTCGGCGATGGCGCGGGCGGAGGGCGCGTAGGAGCGCGCATCCACGCGGCCGCCGGGGTAGAAGATCAAGCCGGTGGGGGGCGGGGCCGCGGCCGGCGTGAAGGTGAGCCACGGCGACGTCGCCACGTGGACCGTCGCATCCGATTGCAGCGCGGCGGTTGCCTCGGGCATGGGGCCGAGCGGGGTGTAGGCCCACGCAGTGAAGCCGGCAACGGCCAGCAACAGGACGACAAGCAGGATCAGAAGAACACGTTTCAGGATGCGCATGGAACATACCTCGATTGCATAGCGACTATCACCAAGCCGCGGAATAGTCCATCACTTAGGCCTCCACGGCGGGTTTCACGTCTTCGCCCCAGACGCGCGCGAGGGTGGCCTGGATCTTCTTTTCGAAGCGGGCGATCAGTTCGCGATTGGCCGCGACCAGCGCCTGCTCGGCTTCGATCTCAGCAACGATGGCTTGCTGCGTGGCGAGGGGCGGAAGGGGGATTTCGACGGTCTTCAGAATCTCGATGTTGATGTTCTTCTGGGCAGCTTGCGGAGCAATGTCGTTGAGGTGCTGCTTCTTGGTTCGCATGACTACTTCCAAGTAGCGGGCGTCGGTTCCCAGTTTTGGAATCAAGCCAACAACGCTGTCGGGAAAGCAGGACGGGAAATCGAGAACGGCGGTGTCACCGATATTTGCGGCAATCGTGATCACAACCACTGGCGGTTGGAATAGCTTGCTCACCGAAAGCCCTTCTTCGTTCAGAGTCTGGGTGAAAGTGATCTTTCCACCGTTGGCGCGAACGACATCGCCGGTTTGAATGAAGGGATACTTGCCGCCGTAGAACCGGGGCTCGTTACGTGGTCGGTACGAAAACTTTCCGCGTTGGATTTCACAGGCATCCTCAAGCGGTACCATCGGCCAGTCGGAGTGGATGGGGATGTGGGGGCGGTAGTTGTCGAGGACGCCGCGGGCGCCGTTGATGACTTTCTGGTAGCCCTCGATCTCCGCCACGATCTCCTTCTGTACGTCCAGCGGTGGGAGAGGGATTTGGAGTTGATTCCAAACGGTCATGTTCAAGCTTGGAATGCCCTGCCCGACCGCTTGTAGGCTGCTGATCTGCGACCTCAGAATCTGGCAAACGTATGTCGGATTTGCTCGTTCACGATCTACCTTCACGAGTTGCACGACGTTCGTGTAGATTGATCCTGGTATCGGTAGGTGCGCATAACCGTAGCCATTTCGAGCGAGAAGTATGTCTCCTTCGACTGTGCGTTTGTTTGGCGGGAAATTCGGATAATCAGAGCATATCGGCTTGTCGGCGCAGGTGTATAACAACTCCTCACCCTTTTCCCAGTATCCGCGATCAATCACTTCGCCAGCCTTGGAGTAAACGGTAATGTCGGAGAGATGAACTCGTGGCCAGTCTTGTGAGCCAACGACAACACCCTCCCGATACCGCTCGCCGCTGATGTTGTAGTCACCGTTCGCGGCGATTTTTTCTTTCGGCACGATGAGGCCGAGCGTGGGCTGGTAGTCGGCTACCGATTCCCCCGCGCGCAGACGGCGCAGGTACTCGGCGATCTCGGCCTGGGCCTGCGGCAGGTCGTTCTTGTCAATCTCGCGGCGCTGGGCGCCGAGGCCGAAGCCGTCGTTCTCGACCTTGAAGAAGGCGATGGTTTTGGTCTTCTTCGCCAGCGACTTGTCGAGGATCAGGATCGAGGTCTTGACACCGGAATAGGGATTGAACACCCCCGCCGGCAGCGAGACGACGGCGACCAGGGCGGTGTCCACGAGCATCTTCCGCAGGTCCTTGTAGGCGGTCTGGCTCTGGAAGATGATCCCCTCGGGCACGATGATGCCGGCGCGGCCGCCGGGCGTCAGGTGCTCGGCCATGTAGTCCACGAAGAGCACTTCGCTGCGCTTGGACTGCACCGAGAAGCGATTGTGCGGCTTGATGCCCCCCTTCGGCGACATGAACGGCGGGTTGGCGAGGATCACATCGGCGTAGTCGTTCCAGCGGTCCTGGCTGGTGAGTGTGTCGTATTCGTAAATGTGCGGGTCGGCGAAGCCGTGCAGGTAGAGGTTCACCAGCGACAGGCGCACCATGTCGGGCGAAATGTCGTAGCCCCTGAAGTTCTGCGCCAGGCGGCCCTTCTCGTCGGGGGTCAGGGTGCGGTTGCCCGTGGCGTCGGTGTTGGCGCGGAGGATGTGCTTGTAGGACGAGATCAGGAACCCCGCGGTGCCGCAGGCCGGATCGAGCACGGTCTCGGTCTTCTTCGGGTCAACGACGGCGACCATGAAATCAATGATGTGGCGCGGGGTGCGGAACTGCCCGGCATCGCCCTGGGAGCCGAGCACGGAAAGCAGATACTCGAAGGCGTCGCCGAGCCGTTCGCTGTGGTCGTAGCTGAACTCGTCAATGACCTTGAGGAACATCTTGAGCGTTTCGGGGTCGCGGTAGGGCAGATAGGCATTCTTGAAGATGTTGCGAAAAAGGAGCGGGATGCCGGGGTTTTCCGGCATCTTGGCGATGGCCTCGGCGTAGAGGTTCAGGGTCTCGAAACCGCCCAGCCCGGCGTGCATCAGCTTGGCCCAGCCGTAGCGGGCGAATTCACCGGCGAATAACTTGCGCACCCCGCCGAACTCCTCGCTCTCGGCGTCCATGTCATCCATGAACTTGTAGATCAGGGCGATGGTGATCTGCTCGACCTGGCTTTTGGGGTCGGGCACCTTGCCCACGAGGATGTCGCGGGCGGTGTCAATGCGGCGTTTGGTATCGGTGTCGAGCATGGGATTCCTTTGGATGATCTGTCAGATCTGTCGGATCGGATGGATGATCCGTCAAATCTGACCGATCTGTCGGATGTCTCAGATGTCCACCAGACCTTTGCAATCGGGGTAGCCGGAGCAACCCCAAAACTGTTTACCGGCACTTTTGCCCTTTTGGGCGGTACGCAGCACCATGGCCTTGCCGCACTTTGGGCAAGGGGGAATGGGGTCCGGCGGATGATCCTCTTTCTTGCGGTTGCGTTCAGCCAAGCGAGCGGCGGCAAGTTGTTCGCTGTAGCCGCCATCTTCGATGAACTGTGCCTCCAGCGCGTTGATTTGTTTGTCGAGCAGATAATTGGCCTGGTTGATGAGGCACAGCATGGCATTCGCCCGGATGGCAGAATCCTCGTGATCGAGCCATTTGGCGTAGAGTGCGTAGCGCTGCTCATCCGATAGCTCTACCTGATCAGATGGATTTTCTGGATGCTGTTGTCCTACCCGGCGAACAGCCAACGCTTCACGGTCATCCGGCCCCCATTTTCTGAGGTGGCGCTGTCGCAGAAAGTCCTCGTAGTCGAGCAACAGTTCCTCCAGGCTGGAGCGAGCGACGTTGACCAGGCGAAGCTCGGTCTGAGAGGAGGTAGCGGCGGCGCGACTGCCCTCGGCGATATTTTGCCTGCCGCTGCGCGCTGCCTGCACCATTTGATCGCTCATGCGCGACCGCGAATCCAGGAAACGCTCGCAAAACCAGTAGGTGGTATCGTAGATGATGGTGGCTATCTGGAAGCTGCGCAGATCGCGGTAACCTCCGCTGGGCCTGATCCTTGCCATGCTTCACCTCCCGACTTTATGCCGCAAACTGGTTGAGCGGCACATAATCCTTGACATACTCAGGAATCAGCGTGCGATACTTCGCCGGCACGGCGCGGAAGTCGCGGGTGGAAAAGACCGGGTTGGTGGCCAGGTCGGTGAATTGCTTCGCTTCGATGATATAGCGGATTTGATCGCTGGTGACGTAGGCTTTGAAATAGGTCTTGATGGCCGGGACGGCCTCGGCCTCTGCGGGCTTGATGTCGGCGACGAACTTGGCGAACTCCTCTTCCAGCAGTTCGTCCCTGGACTTGAAGGCTGGGATGAGGCCGAAGACCTTTTCGAGGATTTCGCGCAGGGTCAGGCGGCGGTCCACGGCAGCGGCTTTGCGCAGCTTGTCGAGGGTGTAGTACTCCTCGGGTTTGTCGAAGACCTCGCGGTTGACGTAGTCAACGACGCGATCCCACCGCCCGGCCTCGACGGCTTTCGCGATGGTCGCGTTCTCGCGCACGGTCTCCTCGAATTTTTCGAAGAACATCCGGTCAATCCGCATCCCCTCGAAGCCGATGGTCTCTTCCTTGATCGTGGCGAGGATATCAGCGCCCAGGTGCTCGTAGGCGCTGACCACCACCACCGGGCCTGTGTCTCCGCCGCCCTCGATACCTTTGCTCTGGGGACGGGGGAGCTTCAACACTTCATCGTAGTTGAAATCTTTCTCGAAGTATTCGCAGTTGGCGAAAAAGTCGAAAAGCTTGTAGGCGGACTTCTGCGGCTGCGCGACGTCCTCCTTGAGGCTATCGTCGAAAAGCTGTTCGAGGAAGTTGTGTTTGCGGGTGCCGCGCCCTTTGATCTGGATGAAGTCGGTCGGCGAGAAGATCGGGCGGAAAAGGCCGAGGTTGAGGATGTCCGGGCAGTCGTAGCCGGTGGTCATCATGCCGACCGTCACGCAGACGCGGGCCTTGCTGGTCTTGTAGGTGGGCAAGAAATTGCCCGAACCGAGCAGGTTGTTGTTGGTGAAGTTGATGGTGAACTGCTGGGCGTCAGTGATCAGCGAGGTGACCTGCACGGCGAAGTCGGACTGGTACTTGCCAGGGAACATGCGGTCGGTCATCTGGTTGAGGATCTGCGCCAGCTTGGCGGCGTGATTCTGGCTGACCGCGAAAACGATGGACTTGCCGATCTCCCCGCTGACCGGATCGCGCAGGGCGTTTTCCAGGAAGGTCTTGCAAAGGAGCTGGTTGGTGGCGTCGGCGAAGAAACGCTTCTCGAACTCGCGCTGCCGGAACGCCTCCTGCTGATCTTCGCCGGCATCGTCGGTGAAGGACACGATGAACCCATCTGCCGAGAGCAGCTCTGTGGTGATCTCGGTGCGGGCATCTACCACCGTTGGGTTGATCAGGTAGCCATCCTTCACGCCTTCGAGCAGGGAATAACGGTAGGTGGGCTGACCGTCCTCGCAGCCGAAGGTGCGGTAGGTGTCCAGCAGCAGCCGGCGCTCGGCTTCGCGCGGGTCGCGGGTGGTCGGGCTGGCCTTGTCGAACCGCTTGAGGTAGTCGCGGGGCGTGGCGGTGAGGCCGAGCTTGTAGCCGATGAAGAAATCGAAGACGGCGCGGGCGTTGCCGCCGATGGAGCGGTGGGCTTCGTCGGAGATCACCAAGTCGAAGTCGGTGGGCGAAAAGAGCTGCTGGTATTTGTTGTTGAAAAGCAGCGACTGGACGGTAGTGACGACCACATCGGCGCGGCGCCAGTCGTCGCGGTTCTCTTTGTAAATGACGACCTGGTAGTCGTTTGCGAGCACCTTGCTGAGGGCTTTCTTGGCCTGATCCTCGAGTTCCAGGCGATCCACAAGAAAGAGGACCCGCCGGGCGTTGCCGGTGCGCAGGAAGAGCTTGATGACCGCCGCAGCGATGAGGGTCTTGCCGGTGCCCGTCGCCATCTCGAAAAGGAAGCGATCCTTACCCTCCTTGACGGCGCGCTGGAGGGCGGCGACGGCTTTCACTTGATAGGGCCGCAGGAAGCGCAGCCCGTTTGTCTCAATAAAGCCGGGGCGCTCGGCCTCGACCTTCCATGCGGCCTCGGCGGCATAGCCGGGTCGTTGGGAGAGGACGATATAGTCGGCTTCGACGGCTTCCTCGATAAGGCGTTTGGGATCGGGAACGGTTTTCTGATAGCCTGTGACGGACGTGGGCGTCGGAAAAGCGGTGATCAGGTAGGGATTGCCGCGTTCGAGATCCCAGAAGTAGTGCAGGTTGCCGTTGGAGAGGATGACAAAGCGGCAGTTTTGGGACCTGGCGTATTTGCGGGCTTGCTCCTTGCCGACGAGCGGATTCTTGTCCTCCGCTTTGGCCTCCAGGACGATCAGCGGGAAGCCCCGCGCGTCGAGCAGCAGAAAGTCAATGAAGCCCTTGCTTGTCTTCTCGAAGTTTTCGCCCAGCGCGTCCAGATCGGCTGACTTGATCGTCACGCCAGGCTCAAGGCGGATGTTCGCGGGCGCGTCGCCCTCCGCGAAGAAACGCCAGCCAGCCGCTTCGAGCAGCTTGTTGATCTTGATACGGGCTGTGGCTTCTTTTTCCGACATTTAGAATGCCGTTCCTTCGGGTTTGGCTGTGTGGTTGGTTTGGCGTTTTATCTTTTACTCTTCATCAGCCCCATCCTAACACAAAGAGCCTCCCTGCGCAACCCATCCTGCGTGTGGGAGGCCCTCTGGTGGGTCGTTTGGTTCGATATTTGCCATTGCAGGCGCCCGTCGCCTACGGTTGAAACCGTAGTCTGGCACAGCCAAAACCCGTTGAAACGGGTTGACGCCACGGGGCGCAGTGCGTTTCAACGCACTTTTCGTACCAGACGGTGATTTCAATCACCGGCCCGCATGCCTACGCCATCGCCTCGGCCCAGCGCGGCTCGCTGCGGACCGGCAGCGGCGGGTCGGGGTTGACGATCAACCGGCGGTAGGCGAAGGAGATGAGCCAGCCCATGATGACCGCGCCGACGATACCGGGCGCCCACGCGCCCACCTGACCCAGCAGCGCGCCTCCCGCGGTGGGCGCGATCACGCGCGACAGGCTTTCCAGCGATGCCGCCAGCCCCAACGTGCCGCCCACCTCTTCGGGGTAGACCGCCTTGGTCAGCGCGCTGTTGATGACCGTGTTCATGACACCCGTGCCCAGCGACATCGGGATCAGCACGACCAGCAGCACGGGCAGGCTCGGCGTCAGCGCCCAGGCCACGAAGGAGAAGGTCAGCAGGATCGTGGAGGCGAAGATCAGTTGCTTCTCGCTGTAGCGGGCGGTCAGCCGGCCGATCAGCCCGGCCTGCACGATCACAACCAACAGGCCGACGTAGCCCAGGATGTAGCCGGTGGCCTGCGAGTTCAAGCCAAGCTGTTGCTGCGCGTAGAGGGCGAAGATGCTCTGGAACATGCCGCTCGCCAGGGCGAAGAAGAGGCGGATGTGGAGCAGCGGGCCGACGCGGGGCCGGTTGAGGGCCTGCCGCAGCGCCCGGACGTTGAAGGCCGCGCGCGGCCGCTTCGCCATCTCCAGCCGGCGTTCCGCGGTCAACGACTCGGGCAGGAAGACGAGCACCGCCAGCCAGTTGAGCATCGCCAGGCCGGCCGCGACGAACGCGGGCACCGCATAGCCCCACCGGCTCAGCAGCCCGCCGACCACCGGACCGATGATGAAGCCCAGCCCGAACGCCGCGCCGATCATGCCCAACGACTTGGCGCGGTTCTTGAGATCGGTCACATCGGTGATGTAGGCCTGCGCCACGGTCAGGTTGCCGCCGGTCAGCCCATCCAGGATGCGACTGAAGAAGAGCACGGCGACCACCGCCACGCTCGTGCCGCCGATCAGCTTGCCGATCGGATCGGCAAAGCCCAACAGCAGGAAGCCAAACACGGTCCCCGCGATGCTGATCAGCAGGATGGGGCGGCGACCGTAGCGGTCGGAGAGGCGGCCCAGCAGGGGGGCGCCGAAGAATTGCGCCAACGCATAGGAGGCGACGAGCAGCCCGACGATGGTCGGGGTCGCGCCGAACTTTTCGGCATAGAACGGCAGGAGCGGCAGGATCAGGCTGAAGCCGAGCAGGTCAACGAAAACAATGGCGAAGATGATCGCCAGGCGATTCTTTTGCATGGATACCCTCGAGACGTGATGCGTGATGCGTGATGCGTGATGCGTGGTGCGTGATGCGTGAAACACAACGGCACCAGTTTCCCAATCTACCAATCTACCTTTTCCTTGCCAACGGCAGCGCGGCCGGGATGACGGCGATCTTCATGTCAATCGGCGGCGCGGGGCGGCGGAGCAGCCGGCGCCAGCCTTCGCGCAGCGCGCCGCCCAGCATCTTGCCCGGCCCTATCTCGTTCAGCGATAGCCCGGTCTTGCCGTCCGTTGCGCTCGACGCCAGCCAGACGACCCGCTGCGCGGGCGCCTCGGGCGGCGTCGCCCACGTGCGGATGATGGTCGGCATGGCGTTGAGTCGCTTTTCGTAGCCTGAGACGGCGGTCAGGTTGGTGAGGAAGTCGGTGGTCATCATGCCCGGGTTGATGGCATAGATGCCGACGCCGCTCTCTTTGTATTCCTGCGCCAGCCCCAGCGTGAAGCTGCGCTCCCAGGCCTTGCTGGAGGCGTAGCCGTTCTGCATTTCGGCCGGTTTGCCGTCGGAGCCGCGGCCCAGGATGTTGATCAGCTTGCCGCGGCCCGCGGGCAGAAACGCCCGGAGCGCCACCAGCGAGCCGTGATACGTGCCGATGATGTTGGTCTGCACCGCGACCATGAACGCGGCCGGTGCGATGTGCATCGTCGGGCCGAAGGGCGGCGCATAGCCCGCGTTATTGATCCACACGTCGAACCGGCCGAAGGTGGCGACCGCGTGCTCGGCCAGCGCCTCCACCTGGGTCAGGTCGCTCACATCGCACGTGATGCCCGTCGCCTGCGCGCCCGCCGCGGTCAACTCAGCCACGGCCCGCTCGACCGATGCAGCCGACCGAGACCCGATCACCACCCGCGCGCCCTCGGCCGCAGCCGCCTTTGCGATCGCCAGCCCCAACCCGCGCGTTCCGCCGGTGATGACGAGGGTTTTGTCTTGTAGAATGCCCATATTGACCTCGATTCAGGGGGCAGGAGACAGTGTCCCCCGCTCCCCCGCTCCCTTGCTCCCCTGCCCCCCGACGCGCCGCGCAATCCACAGCCCGCCGCCGATCAGCCCCGCGAAGAGGAAGACTGCCAGGTATTCGATCAGCGGGATGCGGATGATCTCGTTGAGGCGCACCCACTGGCCGTTGTAGACGACCACCGTCAGGGCGATGAAGACGCCCAGGATCAGCCACTTGGCCCACTTCGGCAGCCCCAGGCCGTGCATCTGCGTGATCACGAAGATGCCGGCAAAGCCGAAGAAGAACATCGGCCACATGCCGTTGCCCTGCATCACCGCCACCAGCGTGCCGTGCACCGCCACCATCACCTCCAACGTGACCGTCCAGACCCGGTTCGTGTGCACGCGAGTGTAAAGCAACGCGCCCTGCAGCATCAGGAAGAACATGTAAAGAAAGCCGATCAGGTGCCCGCTGGTGTTCTCCATCGGATGATACCAGAAAGTATAGATGGTTGCCCAGGCAAAGATGTAGCCGTGGTTACGCCGCACGAAACCGACGATGTCACGCCCCAGCGGCGCCTTCACCCCCCAAAAGAGGCCGCGGCGCGGGTTCTCCATCAGCAGGATCAGCACCAGCATGATGATGACCGAGACCTGCGAGCTCCAGATGGAGACGTCCTCGGCCAGGCCGCCGTAGAAGAGGTGCGTCTGGGCGAAGTGGAGCAGGATAAAGAACGCCGTGCCGGCCAGCGCGATCACGTTGATCTTCTGCAGGCCGGGGGCGAACTTCTTGACCCGCGTCTGGGCGTAGTAGATCAGCGCCCACGCGGCGATCTGGTTCAGCAGGTAGAAGCCCCAGGCCGTGGCCCGTGCGATCGTAGTCGTGTCCACCAGCCGCCAGTAATACCACGACGCGCCGGTGTCGGGCCAGTGCGGCACGGTTTGGAGCCGCTGTCCCGCCAGCCAGATGACGCCGGTGAAGAGAAAACTGAAAAGAATGCCGCCCCACAGGGCCAGCACGTCAGTGCGGCGGGCGGGTTGGGTTTGGGTAGCCATGAATGCTTCCTCCGATTTGCGTTTGATGGGAGGTATTATAAGGGAATGTATGTACTTTGTCAAATGTATGTATACACCGTACGCGAGAGTGACCCCTCACCCCCAGCCTCTCACCCCGTCGGGACGGGGGGAGGGGAGTACTCCCTCCCCTGCCGCCGCGGGGGAGGGTTGGGGTGGGGGCGCTCCTTGCGATGGCATCGGAGCCGTGATAGAATTCAGGCGTTTGGAGGACGCTATGGAACAACCCCTCACTGTCTTCATCAGTTCCGTCATCAGTGGCATGGAGGCCGAGCGGGCCGCGGCGCGCGCCGCCATCCAGACCATCCCGCTGACCCGCCCCTGGCTGTTCGAGTTCAGCCCCGCGTCGTCCCTGCCGCTGGACGAATCGTATCTGGGCAAGGTGCGCGGGTGCGACATTTTCGTGCTGTTGCTCGGTGACAAGATCACAGCCCCGGTCAAGGCGGAAGTCGCGACCGCTCAGGCCGCCGGGAAGCCGCTCCTGGCTTTCCTGGCCGCCAGCGCGCCGGCGGAAGTGGCGGCCTACGCCCCGTCGTTGGGCGTGAAGTACGCCAGTTTCGCAAACCCAGATCAACTGGCCGCACAAGTCGCCGAGGCGGTGGGCGACGAACTGATCACCGGCTACCGGCGCCATGGAGTGCCGCGCACCGAACTGGGCAGCATCGGCGAATTCCTGGAACGCCTGGCGCAGGGCACAATCCAGATCAGCATCGGCGACCGCGTCGCGGCGACGGCCAGGAGAAGCGCCGCAATCGGGGGCAGCGCGGGACAGGTGATCACCGGCGACGAGAACATCGCGGCCGGCGGCAGCGTCATTATTGCCGAAGCCGGCGCGACCGTTGTTATCGGTGAAGCGCCGGTGACGATGACCGCCGTGGACCGTCGCACGGCCCTGGGACGTTACCTGCAACACGTCATCAGTCGCAACCGCTACTTGCAGTTACAGGGGATCCGTTCCGGCGGAAGACTGGTGCACATCGAGTTGGATCGCATTTACATCCGGCTGCGGGCCACCCGACAACGTCTGGTGGCAGCGGAGGAGCAATGGTTGGCGACCGAGGCGGCCTTGGCGCCTGGGGAAATGGGCCGGTTGCGTCACGAGCAGCCGGTCACGACCGAGACCGTGACCGTCACCGTGGAGGAAGCCCTGGCGCACCATCCGCTGCTGGTCGTGTTGGGCGACCCGGGCAGCGGCAAGACGACCCTGCTGCGCTATCTGGCGCTGCTCTATGCCCGCGATCTGGCCGAAGGCAGCACGGTAGTGCGGGACAAGCTGGGGCTGAGCGAAAGCGGGCGACTCCCTGTCCTGCTGCCACTGCGACAGATCGGCGCATTCCTGCGCGCGCATGCGGCAACCGGGGACGGCACCGAAGGGCATCTCCTCCTGTTGGATTTCTTGTTCCGTTCCTTGAAGAACGAGCGGATCGAGTTACCGGCCGACTTCTTCGACACGTGGCTGAGGGATGGTCACGCCGTCATCTTGCTGGATGGATTGGATGAAGTCGCCGACCCCGATTTGCGGCGGCGCGTCGCCCGGCTGGTAGAGAGCTTCACCCAGGCTTATCCGCGCTGCCGCTACGTGGTCACCAGCCGGATCGTGGGATATGCCGGCCCGGCGCGGTTGGGCGAGAATTATGCGACCACCACCGTACGCGACTTCACAATGGCCGATGTGTCCCAGTTTCTAACCCACTGGCACCGGTTGGTCGCCATCGGCCAGATGGGGCCAGGCGAAAGTCCCGAGGCCTATGCCGCCGAGCAGACCCGCCAGTTGTTGGAGGCAATTCAGACCAGCGAGCGCATCCGCGAACTGGCGATCAATCCATTGATGCTGACTGTGATCGCGATGGTGCACCGCGATCGGGTCAAGCTGCCCGACCGGCGCGCCGAGTTGTACGATGAGGCCGTGAATGTCCTGTTGGGCAAATGGGAAGAAGCCAAGGGGGTGCAGGAGACCCCCATCCTGCCGGATAAGCCCTTCGATACCGGTGACAGGCGGCTGCTGCTCCAGAGTCTGGCGTTGCACATGCACGAGCAGGCGCGGAAGGAAATCGCGGTTGGGGACTTGCAGGGTTGGCTGCAAACGAAGTTCGCTGAAATCCTGCCGGAGCGTCGCCAGGCAGAACATGCCGTCCTGCGTTTTCTGCAGGTGATTGAGGAACGCACCGGCCTGCTGGTCGCCCGCGGCGAAGGGGTGTATAGCTTCTCGCACCTGACTTTCCAGGAATACCTGGCGGCGCTGGCCGTGGCCGCCCGCGACGACTACATCGCCTACATCCTGGGTCGTGTGCCCGATCCATGGTGGCGGGAGGTCATCCTCTTGGAGGCGGGCCACCTGAGCATCCAGAGCCAGGAGCGCACGACCCGTCTGATCCGGGCCATCGCCGACCTGAAAACAGAAATAGAGCCGTACCACAACCTGGTGTTGGCTGCCCACTGCCTGCGCGACGTGGGGAGTGGGCGCGTGCAGGGCAACCTGGCGGCGGAAGTCCAGGGGCGTCTACGCAAGGGGGTGGAGACCCCGCCCTCGGTGTGGACCCGTTGGCTGAAGAAGGCCGGCGCCAAGGCCTGGATCGAGCGCCGCAGCAAAGCGATGGAAGCCCTCGTGCAAGCCGGCGCGGGCTACTGGACGCCGCCTTTCGGTGAACCGGAATGGGTGTTGATCCTCGCCGGTGAGTTCTGGATGGGCGAGGGCGCAGAAACGCATCAGGTCTACCTGGACAGCTACGCGATTGGCCGCGTGCCGATCACGAACGCCCAGTATCACCTGTTCGTGCAGGCAACGAGCCACCCTGCGCCGTCATATTGGGAGGAGAATCGCCCGCCAAGGGAACTGGAAAGCCACCCGGTCGTGAGAGTTACCTGGGACGACGCAGTAGCTTACTGCCACTGGCTGGGCCAGGCGACGGGACAACCTGTGACGCTGCCCACCGAGGCGCAATGGGAAAGGGCCGCCCGCGGCGACAAAGACCGCCGCGCTTACCCGTGGGGCGATCTCTTTGAGCCTACGAAATGCAACAACGCTGAACTGGGGTTGAGGACAACGACTCCGGTTGGCATTTTCCCCGAAGGCGCCAGCCCCGAAGGCGCCAGCCCCGAAGGCGTGCTGGATCTGGCCGGCAACGTCTGGGAATGGTGCAGCGACTGGTACGCCGAGGACGCCTATCGGCAGCGGGCCGGCCGCATCACGCGCAACCCGGCCGGCCCGCGTACCGGCGACCATCGGGTGCTCCGGGGCGGCTCGTGGGGCAACGATCGCAACGTCGTGCGGTGCGCTTCCCGTGACAGGAGCCTCCCTGACGGCAGGAGCGACCACGGCGGTTTTCGTGTCGCCAGGAGTTCTCCGTAAGCACCCTGTTCTCTGTCCGCTGTCCCCTGTCCGCTGTTCTCGGTGAGCTTCCCCGCGGAGGGGGGTATGGGGGGAGCGGCGCTCCCCCCACACGCGCGATTTTTGGGGAAGGGAAGCGGCCCCCATCCCCGGCCCTTCCCCCGTTGCGACGGGGGAAGGGAGTCCTCCCTCCCCTGCCGCAGCGGGGGAGGGTCGGGGTGGGGGTCAAAGGAGGTGGCAAACATGCGCTGGCGCGCTTCGGTAGAAATGCAGGCTCGCGCACGGGAACTGCGGCGAGAGATGACGCCCGCGGAGCGGCGGCTCTGGGCGCGCATCCGTGACAGCCAGCTCGACGGCGCGCAATTCCGCAGACAACACGCCGTGGGCAACTTTATCCTGGACTTCTTTTGCGCCAAGTCGAAGCTGGTGGTCGAGGTAGATGGCGATGTGCATGCGACGCAAGCCGAGTACGACGCCGCTCGAACGGCGTGGCTGAACGAGCAGAAGCATTACCGGGTGATCCGGTTTACCAACGAGGAAGTGTTCAAGAACACCGATGCGGTGGTGGAGGCGATTTGGGAGGCGCTGAGGGCCCCATCCCCAGATCTTTCCTCGTCGTGAGGCGGAGGACCCCCATCCCCAACCCTTCCCCCGTTGCGACGGGGGAAGGGAGTCCTCCCTCCCCTGCCGCAGCGGGGGAGGGTCGGGGTGGGGGCCTCTACCCCACCGCGTCGCTCGCCGCATCCAGCGCGGCCACCTCGTCGGCCGCCAGCCGCCAGCCGAGCGCGGCGGCGTTTTCCGCGGCCTGGCGCGCATTCTTGGCGCCGGGGATCGGCGCCGCGGCCTTGCAGATGAGCCAGTTGAGCGCCACCTGGTTGGGCGTCTTGCCGTACTTGCCGCCGATCTCGCGCAGCAGGCCGATGAGCGGCTGGATGCGCGCCAAATAGTCCGGCCTGAACATTCGGCCGCGGGCGCCGGCCGGCGGGTTCTCCGGCGTGTATTTGCCGGTCAGCAGGCCCTTCGCCAGTGGGCTGTATGCGATCAGCGTGACGCCCAACTCCTGGCACAGTTTGAGCAAGCCGGTACGCTCCGGCTCGCGGTGGAGCAGGCTGTATTCCACCTGGTTCGAGGCCAGCGGAACGCCCCGTTTCGCCAGCGCTGCGTGGGCGCGGCGGGTCTGCTCGACGTTGTGGTTGGACACGCCGACGGCCCGGGTCAGCCCCGCCTGCACCGCATCGGCCAGTGCGTCCATCCACGTTTCGATAGGCACGGGCGGGAAGGGAAAGTGGATCTGGTAGAGGTCCACCTGCTGCATTCCCAGCCGGTTCAGGCTGCCGCGCAGCGCCCGGAGCAGGCTGCCCTTGCCCAAGCGCCAGGGCACCGGGACAAACTTGGTCGCGACGACCACCGGTTGCCCGCCTTCGCGGATGAACTGGCCCAGGAAGCGCTCCGACTTGCCCAAGCCGTACACCTCCGCAGTGTCGAAAAAGGTGATGCCGGCTGCCATGCTGGCGTCGAACGCGGCCTTGATGTCAGCCTCAGCATAGCCTTTGCCGTAGCCCCACAACGTGCTATCGCCCCACTGCCACGTGCCGACCCCCAGCGGGGTGATGCGGACATCGGTGCTGCCGAGTTGGATGAGTTCGGTAGACTGTGTGTTCATGCGACTCCTTCATTTTTTCATCCGCGAATCACGCGAATCTTCGCCAATTCTGTTTTTGTTCGCGTGATTCGCGTGATTCGCGGATCATTTCTTGGTTTTGGCGAAGGTGTTAGTCTTTATCTCGCAACTGCTCCCAGATCGGTCGCGGATCCTGCTCCTGCAACGCGCGGCGCAGTTCGATGATCTCGTCGCGCAGCGCCGCGGCCTTCTCGAACTCCAGGCCTTGGGCCGCGGCCTTCATCTGCTTCTCCAGGTCCTTGATCAGCCGCATCGTCTCGTCGCGGGGCAGCGCCGTCGGCCGGACGTGATACTCGGGGCCGGATTCGGCGATGGCCAGGCGTTGGGCGGCCGTCTTATCGGAGATGACGCGCTGGGTCAGGTCACGCACCGACTTGACGATAGAGGCCGGCACGATGCCGTGGGTCACGTTGTGAGCTTCCTGTTTCGCCCGGCGGCGGGTGGTCTCGTCAATCGCCCGGCGCATCGAGTCGGTGATCACATCCGCGTACATGATCGCGGTGCCGTGCAGATGTCGGGCGGCGCGGCCCACGGTCTGGATCAACGCCTGCTCGGAGCGGAGGAAGCCCTCCTTGTCCGCATCCAGGATCGCCACCAGGCTCACCTCCGGCAGGTCGAGGCCCTCTCGCAGCAGGTTGATGCCCACCACGACGTCGTAGACTCCCAGGCGCAGGTCACGCAGGATCTCCACGCGCTCGAGGGTCTGCACCTCGGAGTGGAGATAGTGCACCTTGACCCCAACCTCCTGCAAATAGTCGGCCAGGTCTTCGGCCATGCGCTTGGTCAAGGTGGTGACGAGCACCCGCTCGCGGTTCGCCACCCGCTTGCGGATTTCGCCCACCAGATCATCCACCTGGCCCTTGGTCGGCCGAATTTCGATCTGCGGATCCACCAGGCCGGTGGGGCGGATGATCTGCTCGACCACCTGGGCCGATTTGCTCATCTCGTAGGCGGCAGGGGTCGCGCTGGTGTAGATCACCTGGTTAAGCGTCCCCTCCCATTCCTCGAACGTCAGCGGCCGGTTATCCAGCGCGCACGGCAGCCGGAAGCCATAATCTACGAGCATCTGCTTGCGCGAACGGTCGCCGTTGTACATGCCATGTACCTGGGGCAAGGTCATGTGCGATTCATCCACGATCAGCAGCCAGTCGGGCGGGAAGTAGTCGAGCAGCGTCCACGGCCGCGAGCCGGCCGGCCGGAGCGACAACGGCCGGCTGTAGTTCTCGATGCCGGAACAGTAGCCCACTTCGCGCAGCATCTCCAGGTCGTAGCGGGTGCGCTGTTCGATCCGCTGCGCCTCCAGCAGCTTATCCTGCTCCTTGAACAGCTTCACCTGCGCTTCCAGCTCCGTTTCGATGATCTGCAAGGCCTCGGTCAGTTTGTCCTGCGGGGTGACGAAGTGCCTGGCGGGGAAGATCTCGATCTCGTCCGGCCGGGCCACCATCTCGCCGGTCAGCGGGTCAATCTCGGTGATGCGTTCCACCTCGTCGCCGAAGAACTCGATCCGGTAAGCCATGTCCGCGTACGCGGGCATCACTTCCAGCGTGTCGCCGCGCACGCGAAACTTGCCGCGGCGCAGCTCGAAGTCGTTGCGCTCGTAGAAGGAGTCCACCAGCTCGCGGAGCATCTGCTCCCGCCGCACCAAACCCCCGCGCTTGAGCTTGACCGTCACCTTGCCGTACTCGGCCGGATCGCCCAGGCCGTAGATGCACGAGACCGACGCGACGATCAGCACGTCGTGGCGGCTGAGCAGCGCCGAGGTCGCGGCCAGCCGCAGCCGCTCGATCTCGTCGTTGATGTCGGGGTCCTTCTCGATGTAAGTGTCGGTGCGCGGAATGTACGCTTCCGGCTGGTAGTAGTCGTAGTAGGAGACGAAGTACTCGACGGCGTTGTGCGGGAAGAACTCCTTGAACTCGCTGTAGAGCTGCGCTGCGAGGGTCTTGTTGTGGCACATGACGAGGGTGGGTCGGTTGACCGCCTCGACGACGGCCGCCATGACGAACGTCTTACCGGTGGCCGTGGCTCCCAACAACGTCTGGTGCTGATAACCGGCGCGCAAACCCTCGGTCAGCTTGCGGATCGCTTCCGGCTGATCGCCGGTGGGCTTAAAGTCCGAGACGAGCTTGAAATCGGGCATAGAAACCTCGCAGAACAACAGTTCTTGTGCCGTCATTTTACCCTATCTTGGGTGGTTTGTCTATAAACCGGATTCACAGTAAAATAGACGTGTCCCATCATTGGGCTTCCGACCATGAATCAACTGCGTAACGTCATTCTCTTGATCGCCGCACTGCTCGCGGCCTGGCTGCCTTTGATCGCGCCGGCCGCGGCGGCTCCTGCGCGCCAGGCCGCCACGCCGTCGGCCACGCCGTCGGCCACGCCGCCTGTCCGCGTGACCGACGTCCGGCCGATCCTCGCCAGGATGACCGTGGCCGACAAGGTGGGGCAGCTTTTCCTGGTCAGCTTCCAGGGCAGCGACGCGTCCGCCGGGTCCGACATCGCTGCCCTGATACGCGACTATCGCGTGGGCGGCGTGGTGCTGCTGCCCGCCAACGACAACTTCCGCAACGTGCCGGTGGCCGCGCCCGTCACCACTACCCAGTCGGCCGCGCCCACCCAAACGCTGAGCACGCCCCAGCAGATCATCCGGCTGACCAACGCATTGCAAAGCCTGGCCCTCAGCTCGCCGCGGCCGATCACCGTCACGGCCGCGCTGACGGTCACGGCCCCGCGAACCGCGACCACCGCACTGACTACGACCGTAGCGCTGACCGCGACCGCGGCGCTGACCCCCACCGCAACCGCCACCCTGACCCTCTCTCCCACCGTGACCGCGACCGCGCCGAAGCCGGAGTCGCCTCCGACTGCAACCGTGCCGCTCCTCATCGGCCTGGACTGGGTCGGCGACGATAGCTCGTTCTTCGCGGGCGCCGGCGGGTTTTCGCCCCTACCGAGCGCCATGGCCCTGGGCGCCGCCTGGTTGCCCGCACAGGCCGAGCAGGTGGGGCAGGTAGTCGGCCAGGAGTTGGCCGCGGCCGGGGTCAATCTCCTGTTGGGGCCGACCCTGGACGTATTGGATGCGCCACGCCCCGGCAGCCGCGGTGATCTGGACACGCGCACCTTCGGCGGCGACCCATTCTGGGTCGGGCAGATGGGCCAGGCGTTCATCCGCGGACTACAAGCCGGCAGCGACGGCGCGGTCATATCGGCCGCCAAGCACTTCCCCGGCCAGGGCGGCGCCGATCGCCGGCCCGAGGACGAAGTCGCCACAGTCCAGAAGTCGCTCCAGCAGTTGCGCCAGATCGAGCTGGCCCCGTTCGTCGCCGTCACCGCGGGCGGCGACCTGAACGTGCCGGGCACCACGGCCGCACTGATGACTTCGCACATCCGCTACCGCGGCCTCCAGGGCAACATCCGCCAGCTCACCCCGCCCATCAGCCTGGCGCCGCAACTGCAAGACCTGATGGCGTTGAAGGAGTTCGCCGATTGGCGGACCGCGGGCGGTGTCTTGGTGAGCGACGCGTTGGGCGTGCCGGCCCTGCGGCGCTATTACGACCCCACTCTGCAGAAGTTTCCCCACCGGCAGGTGGCCCAGGACGCGTTCCTGGCCGGGAACGATCTGCTTTACCTGGGCCGCTTCGCGCTCACCGACGCCTGGCCCGACCAGTTCACGGCGATCAAGGAGACGATCCTCTTCTTCCAGGGCAAGTACCGGGACGACAGCGCATTTCGGGCCCGGGTGGATGCCTCCGTCGAGCGCATCGTGCGCATGAAGCTGCGCATCGCGGGCGGGGAAGGGGAGCTGCGCAACCCGGCCGACGTGAACGCGCCTGTCCTGAGCGCAGTCGAAGGGCCTGTCCTGAGCGCAGTCGAAGGAAAGGTGGGGCAGGGCGGCGCCATCACCCTTGCCGTCGCTCGCGCCGGGCTGACCTTGATCTACCCCGGCCGCGATGAGCTGGCCGACCGGCTGCCCTCCGCGCCGTTGGCCGACGAGAATCTCGTGATCTTCACCGAGACGCGCCTGGTGCGCGAGTGCGCGGCGTGCGAGTCGCTCCCGGCCATCGCGCCGACCGCGCTCCAGCAGATCATGCTGCGCCTCTACGGGCCGAGCGGCACAGGGCAGCTTGCGCCGGGGCGTGTCCGCAGTTTCACCTTCACCGATCTGAACCGGCTGCTGGCCGCGCCGCCCGACCAGGAGGCGGAGATCGAAAAGGCCATCACCGCAGCCCGGTGGATCATCTTCGCCCAACTGGACTACAACCCACAGGAGTATCCCGAATCGGCCGCGCTCCAGACGTTCCTGGCCAAGCGTTCCGATAGCCTGCGCGACAAGCGCCTGGTGGTGTTGGCGTTCAACGCGCCGTATTATCTGGACACCACGGAGATCAGCAAGCTGACGGCCTACTTCGGCGTGTATGGCAAGACTGCGCCCTTCCTGGAGACGGCCGTCCGTGCGCTGTTCCGCGAGTTCACCCCTATCGGCGCGCCGCCGGTCTCGGTTGCCGGCGTCGCCTCCGTGCTGATCAATCGGCTGGAGCCGGGGCCGGGCCAGATCATCTCACTGGGGCAGGTTGGCCCGCCCCTCGATGCCAGCGGCGTCAAGACCAGCATCCAGATCGGCAGTCGTATCCTCCTGGAAACGAGCGTGATCCTGGATCGCAACGGCCACCCCGTCCCCGATGGCACGCTGGTGGAGTTCCGGCTGCGCTACCCGGTCGAGAGTCTTGATCTGGCGCCGAAGGTGGAGACCACGAGCGGCGGCAAGGCGCGCACCACGGTCATCCTGGATCGGCCGGGGACGTTGTGGATCACCGCGCAGGCGGGCGAAGCCACAGACTCGGCGCGCATCGTGCTGACGGTCGGCGGCGACGCGCCGGGCAGCATCGCCACGGTGCTGCCCTCGCCCACGCCGTCGCCGACGTCCACCGCCACCCCGCCGCCAACCGCCACGCTCACGCCGGAGCCGAGTCCGACGGTGACGGTAGCGCCCACACCCACCCCCACACCGGCTCCGCCGCCGAAGCCCCGGGTGGCGTTGCCGGCGTTCTTCTTCGGGTTGCTGGGGGCCGTGCTCGCGGGCGGCGCGGCGTTCGGCGTGCGCAGGCGCATCGCGAACGCCGCGCGCCAGGCCACCCCCCACCTGCTCAGCGTCTCAGTGGCGGCCGGTCTGTGGGCCGTGGCGACCGCATGGGCGGCCTATCTGCTTTACTCACTGGGCTGGCTGCCGGGCGCGACGCAGTTACAGGCTGGCGGTCGGCCGTGGGTCGCAGGCGCGGTCACATTGGCCGCGGGGTTGCTGTCGCTGTTGTGGAGCAGCGGGGCGCTCAAATGGTTGATGGTAGATCGGGAGTCGCCTAGTTAATGACTCCTGGCGGCAAGGTAGGCGCCAGAAGGGTCACGACGAACGCCAGCACGGTGAGGAAAATCGCCACTGCGACGAGCCAGCGGTGCTCGGCCATCGCCCCGGCCCAGGTGGCCGGCTGGGGCATGTACCGCAATCCGCCGGATTGCGCGGCGAAGGCCGGCAGCTCGACCGGAAAGAGCATCTGCCGGAACGCCTCCACCGAGGCAGGCCGATCGTCGGGATGCTGCGCCATGGCGGCCAGGATTGCCCGCTCGGTGTGGGGCGAGAGGCGCGGGTTGATGTCGCGCGGCGGGGTCAGGCTGCCCGGCTTCAGAAATCGCTGTTTGGCGTCGGCCGGTGGTTGGCCGGTCAACAGATGGTAGAGGGTGGCGCCCAGGGAGAAGATGTCGGAGCGGATGTCGGTGTGACCCGTGTCGCCGCCGTATTGCTCCAGCGGCGTGTACGCAATGGTGCCGCGACCCTGCACCACTGTCACGGTGCGGTTCTCGTCGGGCTGGAGCAACTTGACCAGGCCGAAGTCCACGAGCTTGATCACGCCGCGCGGGGTCAGCTTGATGTTCGAGGGCTTGATGTCGCGGTGGAGCACCGGCGGTTCCTGGGTGTGGAGGTAGGCCAGGGCGTCGCACAATTGACCGGCCCAGGCGAGCACCGGCGCCTCTTCGAGGAAGACCTCGCGCCGGCGGGCTTCTTCGAGGATCTGGCGCAGGTCGCTGCCCGGCACGAAGTCCATCACCAGGTATTCGCGACCGTCATGGCCGAAGTAGTCGGAGACTTTCGGCAGGTTAGGGTGATCCAACCGGGCCAGGGTGCTGGCCTCCCGATAGAACTGATCGCGGGCCTGTGTCTCCATCCCTGGCACGCTGATCAGCTCGGGCAAGACCTCCTTGACCGCGCAGACGCGGCCACCCAGGCGGAGGTCGTCGGCCTTGTAAACCGCGCCCATGCCGCCCTGACCGATCAGGTCAACAATTTGATATCGGTCACGCAGGACCGCGCCGACGGGTATAGTTTGGGACACGTAACCTCGGATGGCAAATCGGCAAATCGCAAATCGCAAATCGCAAATCGCAAGGCGATTATGATGCAGCTTGCGCTGGCTGTCAAGATCAACACGCAGCACGCAACACGCAGTACGCAGTACGCAGTAGGTAAGGAGTGCAGCGACGCATGTCACCAGCAAATCAGACACGCGAATCGGCGATGCTCATTCTGCCGCGCGGGACCGAGGCTGGACTGACCTGGACGTTGGAGCGCCAGACGCTCACCATCGGCCGCAGTCCCGATTGCGACGTCGTGCTGGATGATCGCCAGGTCTCGCGGTTTCACGCGCGCATCCTTTGGTGCGATGACCACTACGAGATCGAGGATCTGGACAGCAAGAACGGGACGCACCTCAACGGCCGCGACGTGCTCGGCTCGCAGCGGTTGCGCGATGGCGACGAGATCCAGATTGCCCTGCGCTTCAAGCTGGCCTTCGTGGACGCTGGCGCGACCGCGCCGTTGGCGTTCGACGGCGGCGCCCGGGCCGGCCTGCGCCTGGACACGGCGACGCACCAGGTCTGGGTCAACAACAAGCTGCTGGAGCCGTCCCTTTCCGCGCAACAGTACCGGCTGCTGGAGCTGATCCACCAGGCCAGCGGCATCGTGGTCCGTGACGACATCGTGCGCGCGGTCTGGCCCGACGCCGATGAAGTGGGCGTCTCCGAGCAGTCCATAGATGCCCTCGTCCGCCGCCTCCGCGAACGCCTGGCCGAGCTTGATCCTGAGCACCAGTATATCGTGACGATGCGTGGGCATGGGTTTCGGTTTGAGAATCGGACGTGACTCGTGCTACGTGCTGCGTGATCTGTGGCGAAATTCTCGCTGCTCTCACGTAGCACGCAACACGCTTCACTCGTACTACGTGCTGCGTGATCTGTGGCGAAATTCTCGCTGCTCTCACGTAGCACGCAGCACGCAGCACGTCCTCCCATGCCCGGCGTCTGATCGCCTACCCACAACATCCCATATCCGATGACACCCTCCTACGCGCTCTACATCCACATCCCCTTCTGCGCGGTGCGCTGCGCGTATTGCGACTTCAACACCTATGCGGGGTTGGAGACGTTGTACGAGCCGTACACGGCCGCGCTGATTGCCGAAATCCGGCGCGCAGGAGAGGCGGCCGGCCGGCCTGGCGGCCACACGATCTTCATCGGCGGCGGCACACCTACCGTGCTGCCGCCCGATCTGTTGGCGCGCATCCTGGACGCCTGTCGCGCGGCGTTCGACGTTGCGCCCGGCGCCGAGATCACCAGCGAGGCGAACCCCGGCACGGTGGATCAGGCACGCTTTGCTGCGCTGGCCGGCCTGGGGGTCAACCGGCTGAGCATGGGCGTGCAGAGCTTCGATGACGCCGAGCTGCGCTGGCTGGGGCGCATCCACACCGCGGCCGAGGCCGAGGCCGCGTTCGTCGCGGCTCGCGCGGCCGGTTTCGACAACATCAACCTGGATTTCATCTTCGGCCTGCCGGGCCAGGAGCCGACCACCTGGGCCGCCACTCTGGCCCGCGCGGTCAGCCTGGCCCCCGAGCACCTCTCCCTCTACAGCCTCACCGTCGAGCACGGCACCCCCCTGGCCGACCAGGTGCGTCGCGGCCTCGTCACCGCCCCGGACGATGATCTGGCCGCCGACCTCTACGACCTGGCGTGCGACACGTTGGCGAAGGGCGGGTATGAGCAATATGAGATATCGAATTGGGCGCGCGTGAGTGGGCAAACTGCAAATGGCAAATGGCAAACTGCAAATGGCAAATGGCAAACTGCAAATGGCAATTCGCAAACTGCAAATGGCAAATGGCAAACTGCAAATGGCAATTCGCAAACTGCAAATGGCAATTCGCAAACTGCAAATGACAATTCGCAAATCGCAGATGGCAAGGAGCAAGGGGCGAAGGATCAATTTGCAGTTTGCAGTTTGCAGTTTGCCTCTGACTTCCAATGCCGTCACAACCTGGTCTACTGGCGCCGCGAACCCTACCTCGGCTTCGGCGCGGGGGCGCACAGTTTTGCGGGGGCGCGACGGTGGTGGAACGTGCGGCCTGTGCCCGCGTACATCCAGCGAATCGGCAAGGGCAGCTCGCCGGAGGCCGGAAGCGAGACAATCGAGCGCCGGCTGGCGATGGGCGAGACGATGATGCTCGGTTTACGGCTGGTGGCCGAGGGAGTGCCCGACGACCGGTTCCGCGAGCGATTCGGCGTGGGGCTGGAGGAGGCGTTCGGCCGCGAAATCCGCCGGCTGGTCGCCAGGGGGTTGCTGGCGCGGCTGCCCGATCGCGTGCGGCTGACGCCGGCCGCGCGGCTGGTGGGGAACCGGGTGTTTGCGGAGTTTTTGCCGGGAGAATGATTTCGCGGATCAGGCCGTCTGTGCTATACTGACTGCATCACAAACCCGGAGGGCGGCGAACTCCCTCCGGGTTTCCCTAATCCCATCCGAAAGCGAGTATCTTCCCTTTGTCTGACGCAGTCGCGCCTGCTAGCGGCGCTAACCAGACCCGCCTGTGGGACGTTCTCTTTCGTCCGGCCTCGCTGGAGCAGGTCAACCAGCGCAACGTGATCGTGGACGCGGTCGGCGTGGGGATCACCGCGGGGGTGGGCAGCTTCCTATCGGTCTTCCTGGTGCGCCTGGGCGCGTCGAGCTTCCTGGTCGGCCTGCTAACCGCCATGCCCGCGCTGACCGGCATGGCGCTGGCGATGCCCGTGGGCGAATTCCTCTCCCGCCGGCCCAACATCGTCCCCTGGTTCGCGCGCTCCCGCTTCGCGGTGCTCTCCTGTTACATGCTGACCGGCCTGGTCCCGTTCTTCGTCCACAGCCGCCAGCCGGAGGCCATCATCGCCATCTGGGCGCTCGCCACCCTGCCGCAGAACCTCGTCTCGGTGGCGTTTACGGTGGTAATGGGCGGTGTAGCCGGTCCGCGGGGGCGCTTCACCTTGATGAGCCGGCGCTGGTCTATCCTGGGCCTGGCAAATTCTCTGACGGTGGTTATCGTCGGCCAGATCCTCAATCTGTTCAACTTCCCGCTCAACTACCAGGTGGTCTTCATCGGCTCGGCAATCGGCGCGCTGATCAGCGTGATCTTTTCCAGCAGCATCCGGCTCCCGCTGACCGTCCCTTCGTCCGCGGTGCACGAGTCTCTCGTGCAGACGCTGCGCAAACGCGGCAGCACGTTGCGGGCCAATAAACCGTTCGTAAGGTTCATTGTCAGCCAGTTCGTCTTTCGCTCCGGCATGGCGCTGGCCGTGCCGCTTTTCCCGATTTACTGGGTGCGCAACATCCACGCGTCGGACCAGGCCATCAGCGCCATCAACAGCACGCAGACCTTCGTGATGATGATCGCTTATTTCGTCTGGGCGCGGGTTTCGCAACGCAAAGGGGAACGGTGGGTGCTGCTGGTGGCCGCCCTGGGGGTGAGCTTCTACCCGCTGCTGACGGCCTTGACGCAGCGCGTGGAGCCACTGGTAGCCTGGGCGGCGCTGGGGGGGCTATTCACCGCGGGGATTGACCTGGTGTTCTTCGACGTGGTCCTCAGCACCTGCCCGGCCGACCAACAGGCAACCTACCTGGGCATCTACCAGACTACAGTCTACGCCGCCAACTTCCTGGCGCCGCTGGCGGGCACGACCCTGACCGACACCGTGGGCATCATCCCCGCGCTGATCGCGGCTACGGCGCTGCGGCTGGTCGGATTCGGGCTGCTGACGGTGTTGGGGGTGGGGCGGGAGTAGGCAACTTGCCTTGTCATTCTGAGCGGCTCTGCCCCGAGACTTCCGCGACGGCGTGAGAAAGCGAAGAATTCCCGGCCATACGACGCGACCCCTCGCTGGTGTGACGCCGCAGCGCAATTCATGGGACCGACCCGCTCAGGGTGACATTCCTTCTCAATACTGGTAGCAGCTCCCCCCGATGAACTCCCGCAACAACGAATCGGGCGGGATGGCCGACTCGTCCGCTTCAACCGTCACCTGTTGCAACAGGGCGTGCACACGCCCGGCGCGCTCGAACGCGTCGGTGCGCAGCGGGTCATCGCGATACTGCTCGGCCCACCGCGCAAAATGACCCGCCAGCCGGGCTTTCATCACCGGCAGTTCGTATGGCAGGCCGCTGTTGACGATGTAGTCGGTGGTGTTCGCATAAGGGATGATGTTTCGCATCTCGCTTGACCGCACGTAGTGCCAGTGCTCCAACGTCCGCTGCGGATCGTAGGAGCGATGGGCAGCATCGCGTACCATGCGCCGCATCAGCCGCAGGTCGGTCCAACGCACGTACTTTCCCTCGGCGTCCCTTATCTGCAACAGCGGCTCGACGTAGAGCTTGAACTTCCGCTCGTCCGCGATCGCATGCGTCATACCGGCAAACAGGCCGTGCAGACTGTCAATCAGGATCAGATCATCCGGCCCGATTCGCATGGGGGTCCGGTCGTTGTGACGCTGGCCCGTCTTGAAGTCGTAGAATGGGACGCGCACTTCCTCGCCCGCGATCAGCCGGCGCAGGTGCTCGTTGATGAGCGGCAGATCAAGCGCCTGCGGCGTCTCGAAGTCGCGGTCGCCGTGCTCGTCCTTGGGGTGCAGCTCCAGGTCGAAGAAGTAGTTGTCCACCGTCAGCGGCACCAGCCGCAGTCCCATCTTGGTCAACAGGTGGGCCAGCTTGATGGTAGTCGTCGTCTTGCCCGAAGACGATGGCCCGGCGATGATGACGATCTTCAACGTGCTCCGCCGCTCACGAATCATCTCCGATGCGGTGGTGATGTCTTCGTTGTAGGCGCGGTCGGTCTCCCGCACGATCTCGGCGAACTCGCCATGGGCGATACGGCCGTTGAGCCGCCCGACCGTGTGCAGGTCGTGATCCACGGCCCAGTTCAGCACGTCCCAGATCTTGTGCCAGGGGATATTGTCCGAGGGGCGGGCGGAGAGGCGGGCGCGTTCCTGCCGGGCGCGGGCGCGCTCATCGCGGTAAAGGATGTACGCTTTGGCCGTGCGAGCGTGCCCGCTCTCGATCAGCACCTTTTCGACGATGTCCTGGATCTCCTCGACCGTAGGAACGTGGTCGGGGGGATTCGTCGCCTCCAGGAGCGCCACCACCTGGTCGGCCAGCCCTTCGGCAACCGTGCGATCGCGGCCGCCCACCGCCACCGCCGCCCGGTAGATGGCGTTCGTGATGCGGTCTTTGGTGAACGGCACGACCGCGCCGGTGCGCTTGACGACATGGGTAATAGGATGCCGCGTTGTTTCGGGCATGAGTGATTCCTTCGTGTTGCGTGCTGCGTGTTGCTTCTTACGTTTTATCGTTCGTCGTCGGTCATCGGTTGTTCGTCGTCGGTCGCCAACTCGGCAGATTTGCCAGCAACGCCGCGCGCAACGCCGCCCGTTGGACCGCAGTCAGCTCGGCCTGGGGCGGCCGCACGGCGGTGGGAGGCAGGCCGGCCACGTCGGCCAGCGCGGCCTTGGTGGACGGTTGCAGTGGGAAGCTCTCGATCAGGCCGCGGGCTGCGCTGAGGATCGCCTGGGCGGTCGCCAGGGCAGGTGCAAGACCTGCCCCTACCTGTAGGGGCGCACCCTCGCGGTCGCCCCCATGCCACGCCGCGGCCTGGACCGCGGCAACCAGGTCTGGAAAGACGTTGGCCCCGGCGGTGATGGAGCCTGCCCCTCCCGCGCGGCACGCCTCGCCCACCAGGTGATCGTTGCCGGAGAAATAGGCCAGCCGCGGGAAGTCGCCTCGCAGCCGCCGTCCTTCGGCCGGATCGCCGGTGGAATCTTTGATGCCGTAGACTACTTCGCCGTGGCTCGCCAGCAAGAGACGCAGCAGTCCATCGCTGATCGGCACGCCGGTGGTCTGCGGGATGTGGTAGAGCAGCACCCGGCCGCCGGCCGGTACGGCCGCATCGAAGAGGCGCTGATACCAGGCCGCCACACCTACTTCCGGGGGCTTCTTATAGTAGAACGGCGGCATCACCAGCACGGCCGCCGCGCCGACCGAGAACGCGTGCCGGGTCAGGCTGATGGCGTCGGGCAAGGCCGAGGCGCCTGTCCCGGCGATTACAGGCATGTCGCCGGCCGCGGCCATGACCGTCTCCAGCACCTGCACCCGCTCGGCGATGCTCATCGAGGCCGCTTCGCCATTGGTGCCGCACGGAATGGGGCCGGTGAGGCCGTGCGCCCGCAGATAGGCCAGGTGGCGGACGATCCAGGGGGTGTCTACCTCCCCGTCCGAGAGCCGGAACGGGGTGACGATGGGGGCGAAGACGCCGTGTAGTTGAAGGCTCAAGGCTCGACTCCATGTTTCTGATTTCGTGCTACGTGCTACGTGCTGCGTGCTGCGTGCTGCGTACTGCGTGAAGGTTCTGCCAGGCACGCATCCTGGTCACGCATCACGTTATCACGCATCACGTTATCACGTTTCCCGAATCAAAATCGCCCGCGCCGGCGCGCCTTCCACGCCCGCGATGCGCAGCGGCAGACAGATGAGGCGGTAGGCGCCAGCAGGGACACCGATGAGAGCCAGGTTTTCCACGACGACGAGACCGGCGCCGAGCAGCGCGTAATGCATCGGGAAGCCTGGCGCGTCGAACGGTTCGACCGACGGCCCATCCACGCCGATCAGCCGGATGCCGCGTCTCAGCAACCAGTCGGCTGCGTCGGCCGTCATCGCGATATACGCCCGATCGAAGCCGCGCTGGGCTGCCTGGCGTTCCGAGTTATCGGTACGCAGGAGCACGCGAATGGGGCCATCGGGAATATCCGCGGCGGCCAGCCGGGCGGCTGTGATCGGGCCGGGACCGCGCAGGTGCGCCACCCACGCCGGGCCGATCAATACCTCCAGCGGCATCTGATCCACGTTGGAGCCGTCGGCCAAAAAATGCGCGGGCGCGTCCACGTGCGTGCCGGCGTGACAGCTCAACGTGACGCGCGAGACGCGGGGCAGCGCGCCAGGCTCAGTGCCCCTGACGGCCACCGGCACGTCGCCGGGCCACACAGGCAGGTCGTTGGAGATAGGGAGCGAGATGTCGTAGATCATTTGCGTGTTGCGTGTTGCGTGTTGCGTGTTGCGTGTTGCGTACTGCGTGTTGCGTGTTGCGTGATTCGCCAGTAGTTTTCCCCTGCTGGTGATTCGTGATTCGTGATTCGTGATTCGTGATTCGTGATTCGCTGATTCGCTGATTCGTGATTCGTGATTCGTGATTCGTGATTCGTGATTCGTGATTCGTGATTCGTGATTCGTG
>JAPLHB010000157.1 GCA_026389845.1 Chloroflexota bacterium | reverse complement strand
TAGGCCAGCGCGTCGGCCAACAACATGCGGCCCTCCGCGTCGGTGCTGATGACCTCCATCGTCTTGCCCTTCATCCCGCGGAAAACGTCGCCCGGCTTCTGCGCCCGGCCGCCGGGCAGGTTCTCGGCGCACGGCGCCAGGCCGACGACATGCAGCGGCAGGTTCAGCCGGGCCGCCACGCCCAGCGCCGCGATCGTCGCGGCTGCGCCCGCCATGTCGCCCTTCATCTTCCACATCTCGTCGCTCGGCTTGATCGAGATGCCGACGGAGTCGAAGGTGACGCCCTTGCCCACGAGTACGACCGTCGGTAGATCCGGTCGCCCGGCATTGTGCTCCAGGATGATGAACTTCGGCTCTTGCTCTGATTCCTCGGCCACGGCCATGAAGATGCCCATGCCCAGCGCCTTGCACTCGGCGCGGCCCAGCACCTCGCACCGCAGCCCGGTCTCCTGCGCCAGTGCGGCGGCCCGCTCGGCCATGACGGCCGGGGGCATGTAGTTGGCGGGCGTGTTTGCCAGGTCGCGGGCCAGGTTGACCCCCTGGGCCACCGTTTCGGCGCGCGAGATGCCAGACTGGAGCGCCGGCAGGTGGTCCGCGTCCAACTCGACCACGGTCAGCGCCTGGGGATCGGGCTTCCAGTCCACCGGCGGCTTCGAGCGGTAGCCCTCATACCGGTAGAGACCCAGCCGCGTGCCCTCGGCCAGCGCGCCGGCCGCCGCGCCCGGCGTCAGCTCGCCGATGCCCGCGCCATGTACGATGGTCGCCCAGGTCTTCATGCCCAGGTCACGTGCCTTGCGGGCTGCGGTTGCCGCCGCAGTGCGCGCCGCACGCAGATCGAACTTGGCTCTCTCGCCCAGCCCGACAACCAGCACGCGCGGCGCCGGCAGTGCGCCGCGGGTGTAGAGCACCAGGGTTTCCCCGCTCTTGCCGGTGAAGTCCCCGGTCGCGATCACGGCGCTGATCGCGCCTCCCAACGCCCGGTCCACTGCGGCCGTGGCCCCGCCCGGCGTGGTCACGCCCTGAAAGAGGTTCACGACGACCAGATCGGTCGCGGCTTCGGTGATGTTGCCTTGTTTGACGACGATATCCATGAGTATCTCCTGTGAGTGGTACATCTTGCGTACTGCGTATTGCGTATTGCGTATTGCGTATTGCGTACTGCGTATTGCGTATTGCGTACTGCGTATTGCGTACTGCGTACTGCGTACCGAGTGATGTCAGACCGCGCACCATGCGAGAACGGCGTCATAATATACGCAGTACGTAGTACGGAGTATGAAGTGCCTGCTATCCAACTAATAGCGCCTCCCGCAACTCAGCCAAAATCTCCAATGCCCGCTCCAACCGCGCCTTGTTCTCCGCCGCGTTGAACCACTGGCTGGCGTCCGATGGATGTGGCAGCGGGATGATGATCCGGCCGTCCCGCTCGAACTGCTCGCCGATGCACTCTGTCATCCTGAGCGCAGCGGAGGATTTCTCATCCCCAAGAAACCGGCCGATCGCCAGCCCGCCGATGGGGATGAGCACGCGGGGATTGATCAGCGCCAACTCCGCCTCCAGCCAGGGCGCGCAGAATGCCTGCTCGGCGCGGGTGGGCACGCGGTCGCCGCGGCCGGCCGGGTGGGGGCCGGGGTAGCAGCGGGTGATCGCGGTCATGGCCTGCGTGGCGCGGAACTCGGCCTCGTCGAAGCCGGCCTGCGCCAGCCAGCGGAAGAGCCGCCGGCCCGCGGGGCCGGAGAAGGGCCGGTGCGTCACCTCCGCCTCGTGCCGGCCGGGCGCCTGGCCCACGGTCATGAAGACCGCGCCCGCGTGCCCGCTGAAAATGGGCGTCGAGCCGATGAAATAGCCGGCGTCCGCACAACGGCGGCAGGCGGAGAGTTGAATGTGAAGGGCGTCGAGGGTCATAGTAGTGGCAGTATACCGCCCACGGTCGGAAGCGTCAAGGGGGAGTGGTTAAAAAATGCGACTGGGGTTGGGGCTGAAAGCCCCACAATGAGACGCTTGGCGACTCATCCCAGACGCAAGAACATGCTAATCCTAGCGTAAGTTTTGTGCAAATGGAGGCCGATTCGCTGAAATCGGCTAAAAAAACGAACTTTTACAACTGAACACAACTCGGCTATGCTCAGGCGATCTTACCCATAGGATACTGCCATGAGCGAACTGAGCGAGACGACACTGACGCATCATGCCATGCTGGTGGCTTGGGGCCAGTATGCGCACTGCATGGGGTTGATCCGAGCCATTGAAGCCATCCCCCTGCACCAGAAGGCCATTACTCATCGGCCGCAGACGAAAGTGCTGGAGTTCTTGGTAGCTATCCTGGCCGGCTTCGAGTATCTCAAAGACATCAGCCTCTCCGCCCATCCGCTGGATCGCGATCCAGTCACAGCGCGAGCCTGGGGCCAACCAGGCTGGGCCGATCACAGCGGTGTCAGTCGCACTTTGACGCGTCTGTCAGCCACCGAAGTTGAGCAGATCGTGCGCGCGCTGGAAAGCGTCAGTCAACCGTTGATTGACAAAGAAGTCGTCTCGGCGTGGACGACTGGCCGACTGGAATTGGATGCCGATCTCTCGCCGCGCCCCGTCTCGGATACCAGCCGTACCTACCCGGGGGCCGCATTTGGGCACATGAGCGACCACATCGGCTTGGGCTATCAGGCGGCGGTCGTAACCATGACAAGCCTCACGTATGGTCGCCTGGGCCTATCGGTCGTCCAGCATCCCGGCAACACAGTCTCTTGCACGCAAGCCGAAGCGTTGGTGCTGGCCGCTGAACGTCGCATCAGGCGCCGACCATGGCGCCGCACCGACCTGTTGGCCCAACGCATCGGCAATATGCAACCTGCGCGTGCGGAATTGGCCCAGAAAGTCACGGCGGCGCAAGATCGTCTCGCCCAGGCCCAAGCTGCGCTGACTGCGGTGCAACAGCAGGTGGCGGATGGCCAGCAACAGGTGCAGACCTTGCAAACGGCCTATACGCAACAGGATCGGCCCGAACGCCCGCACAGCCAACTGGCCCAAGCCAAAGCGCAGTTGACGGTCTATCAAGACCGCCAGGGCCGCCGTGAAGGCGCCGTGGCGCGGGCTGAGTCATGGTTGACCCGGTGCCAAGCCCAACTGAGCGCCCATGACGCCGAAATCGCCCGTTTGACGCAGCGGCTGCAGCGATTCGAAACGGACAATGCGACCAACGCCGCACCCCTGGTGGCCAGTTTACGGCTTGATGCCGGGTTTGACACGGCGGAAAACGTCGCCCTGAGTATCGAATTAGGTTACGAAGTCTACGGCAAGCCATTTGGCACGTGGCTCTTGCCCTGGCTGCAATCTCGGGTCACACCCCAGAGCCAATGGCAACGCGTCGGGCAAAATGCCGAGATGCTCGCCTGGCCCGCAGTACAACTGGCGGATTTCCCGTATCCACTCGATGTGGCGTTGGAGCACTTCCACACCGGCAACGAGATTCGCACCGCCGCCTTGCTGCACTTCGGCCAGGATAATGTTACCGCCGATTTGCCGTACTGGTTCCATTACTACAATAGACATTATCACGATTTGATCTGGCGCTGATTGGCCACAGGCGGTATCCTTGTGTAATCAAGAGATCGACCAAACAAGGAGACCGCTTCACGGATCGATTATGACCGACTTTCTGCCAAACCGAAACAGTTTCAAGCCCTTTCGGGCTACACGTTGGAGGAATTTGACGCCTTGTTGCGCACCTTCAGCGATCGGTTCGCGTCTCAGATGCAAGCCTTCACCCTGGCGGGCAAACC
>JAPLHB010000033.1 GCA_026389845.1 Chloroflexota bacterium | reverse complement strand
AAGTAGGCGACCTGCACTTGCTGTAACTCGACAAACGCTTCCGCTTTCAGTTTCAGCCGCGCCTGGCAGAAGGCGCTTTTCGTCACCACCTGGGCGGCCACGGCGGCCCCGCGTTCCAGGTTGAAGAACGCGTCCAGTTCGTCCTGCAGGGCACGTTTGACCAAGTTGAGCAAAAAGAAGATCACGACCACGAAAGGCAAACAGCGCTGGCGGATGAAATCCTTGTCCGACCGCCGATGACGTTCCAGAAAATCGCGGTCAGTCAAACGCTGGCGTAAGGCCGTGAGTAAGCCGGTATAAAGAACTGCGGTGTTTTCGGGCATGTTGCGCCTCCTGATTGGGTTGCAGGTAGCATACCACAGCCAGCCGCTCTCAGCCCAACGCTAACTTAATGACATTGGTCCCTCACCAATAGTAGAACGCCGATCAAGATCACCAATGCCGCCAAAAGCCCGATCGCCAAGAACATGGAGCGACTGCCGCTGGTTTGCCGCTTGTCGCGCCTGGTTGCGTACGATTTTCGTGCCATTATCTTCTCTTGCGCCCCTCAGTTCTGATAACAACCCGTCGAAGAATCATCTATATTCGCCGGGGATGGCTGTTATGATCGCACATGGGGCGGAGGTTACCATGTGAAGCCATGTGCGGTTGCGGCATGGTCGCCTTTTGCAGCGGCCCGACGCGCTTCGTCCAACCGTTTGCTGATGCTCATATGGAATGCCTCGGTCTCAACGTGCTCTCTACAGCTCGATCACCGTTCCGGCCGGACCGGAACGCACAACAGCAGCCCCCAATGTCTGCGCCAGGGCCAGGAAGGCCGCTGCGCCGGTGCAGTGGCTGGGATAGACGCGTTGCAACGCCGGCATGCCCGCCAACCTGGCGCTGGCACACCGCAGGTCACCCTCTGCCACACCCGCCAGGTGGAGCCCGCCGGCGATCAGCGCGACCGGCTGCGGGAAGATGCGCGCCACGTGCGCCAGGGTGTTGAGCAGACCGGCATGGCAGCAGCCGCAGAGCAGCGCCAGGCGGTCGCCGGCCAGCAGGACCAGCGCCATGTCATCGCGATAGGTGTCCGCGATCAACCCATCGCCCTCCCCCCCTCGGGCCAGAAGTCCCTGGCTGCCGCCCTGGAACTCCCGCTGTTCGGTGATCTCGCCGGTCGTCCAGACGCCGGGCAGGATCTTTTGGGGCGCGGCGCTCAACTTCAACGTCAACTGGGCGGCCAACATCTCCCTGCTCAACGGGAGGCCGATGGACTTCGGCGGCCCCTCCCGCTGACTGAACCGCTCGCGGAACAGGTCGGTGTTGGCGAAGAGCGGGATGCCGGGGCGGAGCCGGCCCAACAAAGCCGGCAGGCCGCCTGTATGGTCGTAGTGCGCGTGGCTGATAGCCAGGGCGTCAATCGTGGCCGGGTCAATACCGAGCAGTTCCAGATTGTGCAGCAACACGGTCCCGCTCTGGCCGGTGTCAAACAGCAGACGTCCGGCCGGTGTCTCGACCAGATAGGCCAGGCCGTGCTCGCCCCAAAGGCGCGAGGTAGGCTGGACTGCGTTGTCAACCAGGCAAGTCAGTTTCATGCTCAACACTCTCCAATGTAACGGGCGCCGATGTCAAAGACGACATCGGCGCCCGTCGCAGATGACCGCCGCCGTCCAATTCGTTTAGGGTTTCCAGACTTCCCAGACCCGGCCCACCAGCGCCGGGCCGGGCTTGAGGGTCACTTGCCCCGGCTCCCAACCCGACGGCGTCACCTCGCCGGTGGCGCGCACGTGCTGGAACGCCTTCACCTGCCGCAGCAGCTCCTTGGGGTTCCGGCCGACCTCCGGCGTCAACACTTCCATGGCCCGGATCACGAAATCGGGGTCAATGATGAAGCGGCCGCGGATGTCCACGCCGGCGGCCTCGTCGTACACGCCATAGACTGTGCCGATCTTGCCCCCGCCGTCAGACAGCATCGGGAAGGGCACCCCGCCCTGCACCATCTTGGCCAGCTCGTGTTCCTGCCACATCTTATGAATGAACCGGCTGTCGGTGCTCATGGAGAGCACGACCACGTCCAGCGCCTTGAATTCGTCGTACATGGCGGCGACCGCCGCCAGTTCCGTCGGTCAGACGAAGGTGAAGTCGCCCGGATAGAAGCAAAGGACGATCCATTTGCCCTTGTAGTCCGAGAGCTTGACGGGCTGGAAGCCCACGCCCTCGACGAACGCTGTAGCCTCGAAGTCAATGGCCTCTTTGCCGACACGTGCGAGCATTTTGATAGCCTCCTGTGGTGGTGCCCCCGCGAGAAGGGGCGGCGGTACGGGCAGAATCGGCCCGCGGGTGGGTTTGACGCAACCCTCTTTCAGTTCCGGCATGGTAACCTCCTGTAACTTCGGTATTTGTTGCCAGCGCTGCGCTTCGACAGACGGCGGCCTGACGTCGCGAAAGCCGTTTGCTGGGCAGATGCAACGGAACGGCCAGCGGCCTCGGCGGTCTCACTTGTGATATTATACCCAACGTTTGACTTTTGTCCTACAGGGCCGCACATGCCGCAGCCGAGAAGATCGCGGCCCGTGAACATCCTCTCGCCGCGGGGGCCTGCTCCATCGCACCCGGGCATTGTCCTTACCTCCTATTCGCCCAGCCTGTGGCAATGGCCTCCCGCAGCGTCTCCACCGACAGTTCTGCGCAGTGATGGCTTTTGTACGGGAGACCGTCCAGCGCCGCGATCAGCGTCTGCGGCGTGATCGCCATGGCATCTTCCAGCACCATACCCCGCGCCATCGTCGTGAGCATGTCGCCGCACGCCATGGTGGAAAGACAGCCGTCCGCCCAGAAAGAGGCCGCGACGATCCGATTGCCGTCCAGGCGCAGGTACATCTCCATCACCTCGCCGCACCAGCCGACCCGGCTAGCGTAGGCGTCGGGGTGCTCCATGCGTCCCGCGTTCGTGGGATGGCGGCCGTGCTGGATGGCCTTGGCCGAGAAGCTTATCGGCTGCAGCTCGATGATGTTAAGGGAAGCATCGCCGCCCACCCAGGTCTCCTCACCGGCTGTCTCGTGGTTGATGGTCTCCGCATGGAGACTACCCTGCTGCTTGTCCATGAACCGATACACCCTTCTCAATCGTAGGCCAGGCGCGTTTGTTCGTCCGTCAAAACGTGCTGGATGCGTTCCTGCCAGTTAGCCGTCTGCCAGGTGCCCAGGCATTGATGCGTCAGATAGTAGTTCTGTGGGATGGGGTGCGTGCCGATCACCACTTCCAACTGGTACTTGGCCGGGATGAATGCGCCAAAGGCTTCCAGGCGCGGACAGGGCGGGTAGCCGACCACCAGCCCCGTCGCCAGGTGGATGACCTCGGCGCCGTTCCGTTTCATCTCGGCGGGCGCGTACTCGACGTTGCCGCCGGGGCAGCCGCCGCAAGTGGTAAAGCCCACCAACTCAACCTCTTCGCCCTTGTAGCGGGCAAAAGCGCCCTCCCGATTCCGCAAAGCCCGCAGGCACTTGCCACCCGCGCAGGTGTGGTAGCGGTTACAGATGATGATACCGATCTTCGTCACGTTGGCTGATACTCCTCGCCCCGTCGGGCACCGTCACTTCGTCTTAACAGGCTCAATGGCTGCCACCCGCAAGGGCGACTTATCAGTTTCACCGTAGTAGCCGCCGAACCGCTCGGTCAAGGGCGTCTTGTCCCGGAGCAAATCCTGGACGAACTGATACGACAGCGGTTCGTAAAGCAACTCCGCGCTGAACGTGAACGGGCCGGCCGCGCCCTTCACGTCCACCTGGTAAGTCACCAGGTCGCCACCGCCCACGAAGTTGGCGTCGCCCAGCGCCTCGCCGTAGACCGCGATGTCAGCCGGGAGTTTGGCTTTGTCCGCGCCGGCTGGCAGCAGGCGGTTGTCCTTCAGGTACTTGGCGCCCCGCAGCAGCGTGTAGGTGACTTTCCCTTCGTTGTCACCCATGATCGGTTCGTAGATCTGCACCTGGTCGGGCTGGGTGATGCGGTCGTAGTGCGGCTCGAACGCGGTCGCGTCGCTGTCGGCCGCGTTGCCGGCGATCGTGCCGTCCGCGTTCGGCTGGCCCGACTCGAAGAGCACCCTGCCCGCGGCGTCGGCCACCGTGACGTGCAGCCAGGCGCGCCGCGAGGGAAAGCTGGCCGGGAACTTGTGGCCGGTCAGCGGAGCCACCTGAAGCCCTGCGCTGAGGGTACCGTCTTTCAACTCCAGGCTCTTTAGCGTTAGGCTCGCCGAGCGCTTGCCGATCTGGTCGGCCACGCGCGCCTGGGTGGTGTCGAAATGCGTCTTGTCCGCGGTGACCTCCAGCTCGCCGCCCCAATCGGCCAGGATCTGCAGCATGAACGCGTTGCCGCCGACGAAGAAGTGCTGGTAGAACGGCTGGCGCGCGGCCAGGTTGCCCGGCACCACCGAGATGACCACGCCGCCCTGGGCTTGCGGCATGTGACAGCTCTGGCACGAGGTGGCCGCGGCGCCGAAGCTGCTGTTCTGCCATTCGGTGTAGGGTGTCTGCTCGGGGAACTCGCCCAGGATCTTACCCTGGCTGTCCACATAGGGCGTGTAGAGGTTGTGGCAGGTAGCGCATTCCTCGGCCGAAGCCAGGTGTGTGCCGTAGACGGGGTTGAAGCCGGTGCTGGCCTGCATCACCTGGGCCACCGGCTGCTCGTAGGGGCCGAAGATGGGCCGATCGGGCGGGTTCGTGCGGGTGTCCACGGTGTAGCCGCCGCTGAAGCTCGTCACCTTCCCGAAGTTTTCGCCGCGGATCTGGTGGCACAGGGTACACGACACGCCGTCAATCGCCGCCGGATGCAGCGGGTTGGCCGCGTTGAAGAAGCCCTCCCCTTGCGCGGTCACCGGCTGGCCTTCGGTCACGGCCTGCGTCACGGCCATCGGCATGTGGCAGGTGGTACACTTCTTCTCGATGACCCCTTGCAGCGCGGGAAAGCGCGCTACCTCGGCGCTGACCTTGGCCTGCCAGATTGGATCCCTGGCGGCATTCGCCATCATGGTCGAACGCCAGGCGGTCGGCATGGAGACATCCGCGCTGGCCTGATCCTTCAACCCCACGTGGCACGCCGCGCAGAGACCCGCGCCGGAGAAGTCAGCCGTGGTAAAGGTGGCCAGGGTCGTGTCGGCGGCTGGCCGGCGGGTCGGGCCGCGGCCCTGCCCCTGTCGGCCAGCCGCGGGCTGCGGCACGGAGGTGGCGGTCGCCTTCGCCACGGGGATCAACGTCGGGATCGGCGTCGGGGCCGGCCCTGCGACACGCGGCGGCGCGCCGCAGGCGGCCACAAGCGTGACCAGCAGGATGGCTGCGAGACCCTGCGCGGCGGTGCAGATGATACGATGCATGTTCCGTCCTCCTCGTATTAGGGCTGCCATGCGGTGCTTGTGTCGTGCGCGGCGGCCCGGTCTTGTTCGTCTTCGAGCTCCCGCAACAGCGCGTTGAGCTCAGCACTGCGCATATAGCCCTCCACCCGCAGCGCCTGGCTCGTGACGCCAGGCACCGTGCGCACCGCGCGGCGGATCTCGATGGCCAGGGGCACGGCGATCGGGCACAAAGGCGAGGAAGGGCGGAAGGTATAGCTGATGCGGCCCTGCTCGTCCACGGTCAGGTCTTCGATCAGGCGCATGCGGACGATATCCACGCCCGTCTCTGGGTCAATGACCCGCGTCAGCCGCTGTAAAATTGCGGCGCGCAGTTGTTCGGGATCGCTCATCGTGTCCTCCGCATCAGCCCAACCCGCCAGCCAAGCGTGCCGCGACGCGCTGCCAGATCGCGTTCAGCGCGCGGCCGGCCTGCGAATCGGGCCGGTAGGCGGTGACCGGCTCGCCATGCACCAGCGCTTCGGTCACCGACAGATCAAAGGGGACCTGGCCGACCACCTGGATGTCGTTGGCAAGGCAGTAGGCTTCGATCTGCACCGTGCCTGCGGGATAGATGTCAGCCTTGTTGATGCAGACCAGCGCCGGCACGCGAAAGTGCGCCGTCGTCGCCAGCACGCGTTCCATGTCGTGGATGCCGGCCGCGGTCGGCTCGGCGACAATGAGGGCCAGGTCAGCGCCCGACGCGGCCGAGATGACAGGGCAGCCGATGCCCGGTGGCCCGTCTACGAGCACTGCGTCGTAGCCGCCGTCCAACGCCAGCAGCCGCGCCTGCTGCTTGACCAGCGTCACCAGCTTGCCGGAGTTCTCCTGCGCGGGCCGCAGCGCGGCGTGAAATAGCGGCCCGTAACGGCTGTCCGACCGGTACCAGTGGCCGGCCAGTTGCGGGGCCATGTGGATGGCCTCCTCCGGGCACTGGTAGACGCACGCCGCGCAGCCTTCGCAAGGAATGGGATCAACGGCATAGGCCGCGCGTCCGTCCGTTGGCGGTAACACGGCGTCAAATCTGCAGACGTCGTAGCAGCGGCCGCACCCCTGGCACAGTTCCGGGTCAATCACCGCCACCGGTCCGCCGATAAACTCGTGCGTCTCCAGCGGTTGCGGGCTGAGCACCAGCTCCAGGTTGGCCGCGTCCACGTCGGCGTCGGCCAGCACAGCGCGCAGCGGCGGCCCGCCCTCGGCAGCCAGGTGCGCGAACGCGGCCGCGACGCTGGTCTTGCCCGTGCCGCCTTTGCCGCTCAAGATCACGAGTTGTTTCATCGGTTGTCCTGAAGACCTTAGGCGCCTCTAGCCCCCCAGGTCTATCCCATTCTCAGGTTTACCGTCGCAGCGTGGCGGCAAGCCGTCGCGGGTGCAGCAGCAGGTCAAGGGCGTCCTCGATCCGGGCCACGACCACCTCGGCGGCCTGGAGCGCTATCGTCGCCAGCCCCTCCGGCCCCAGCACGGCAATTCCGAGCGCGGCCACGGCCAGCATCCAGGCGTCATTGGCGCCGTTGCCAATCACCACGGTGTGCTGTGTTCCCAGTTGCATCACCAGCGCCCGCTTCTGTTCCGCCTCACCCCCAGGTGCGAGCGTTAACAGCCGTACAGGCAGCGCGGCGGCGATCGCCGCCGCGCCGCCCCGCGTATCGGCTGTGACCAGGTAGATCTCCAGTTCGCCCGCCAGCGTGGTCAGGCGCTCGACCACTCCCGATAGCACTCCGCCATCGAGGGCGATGGTGCCGTTCAAGTCGAGCACCAGGTGCGTCAGTTCAAGCATCCTCTCTCCGGGAATGTTAATGTGAATCATTTGGTGACCTTGCCTATCGTGTGAGATTCTCTCCATCTGTTGGAAACGTGAGACGTGCTGCGGACGAATCTCCACCAGCGTCCGCTCGCGTGCGCTCCCCTTCGCAGTGGCTTGCTCGAAGGAGATGCGCGGCAAGATCGGCAGGTCGGCGGCGGCACAGAACGCATCCACCCCAGCGCGTTTGATTACGACATCGGCGGGAATGCCCAGTTCACGCGCGTTCTGTGCCGCCAGCCGCAGGTCGTGCGGGCCGAAGCGGGTCAGCGGGGGTGACCATGAGAAAAAAGGCCCCCCCGCGCCGACTTCGCCACCGGGCACAAGATGCCGGAAGGCGCATCCACGATCACCACCTGGCAGGACGCCGACAACGCCCACTCATAATAACGACCGAAGTCGCCGTTCAAGGGCCGCTGGCCGGGCGTCCATTGGCATGGTTCTTAGAAGACGTAGGTCATCGTCGCGCCATCCGCGTCCATCAGGAAGGGCGGCAGTTTCTCGATGACGATGCGCTCGTCACGCATGTCTTTCGGGTCAATCCCCTTGTTCTCGAGCGCCAGTTTGCAGAGCGTGACCTTCTTCCCCATGCTGATGAGGGTGTCGAACAGGCCCACCGGGTTGGGCAAGCCCTTGGGCGTGCCGAGTTTCTCCAGCTCGCCCTTGAGCGACCATTTGGCCCCGGCCGGGCAAAAGAAGAAATGTACCTCGTAGTCGAGGGCGATGCCCGACGTGGCGAAGATCAGCGCGGGCATGATGCTCTTGCCCTCCTCGCCATTGCAAACAACGACCATTTTCTCAGACATGATGAACTCCTTTCTGGTAGGGTGAACTATCTTCAATCTGCCGAGGCAAGCGCCTCAGCAGTACCGCACTTTCAATCTGCGCTGCCGGTAGCCGCCTCACGTTCTGGCAGCGGCTTCAACGTATGGATATATAGGGCCAGCGTGCGGTACATCGCATGGGCAAATTTCGTGAACGGCGCCAGCAGCAGCAATTCGTAGACGACCACCAGATGGGCCAGCAGCATCCAGTAACTCCAGGAGGAGGGGTACGGCAGGTAGATCGCAAGCTCCAAGGCGAAGCCGGTCATCCCCGAGAGCCACATCAGGATCAGGAAAGACCAATCCGAAGGGGTCGAATGTGCCGAGGATTCGTCACCCTTGCGGAAGCGCTTGAAGAGCGCCATCGTCGTACCGTAGACCAGGAACAGGCCGGCCACCGTTCCCAGCAGGCGGACTGGATACCAGAGCGGCACCCAGGTACCGGTTGCTTTGATCCCCAGCAGTGCCAGGAGATAATCCAGGGCGGTGGCAGCGAATAGTCCCAGGAAGCCCCACAGCATAGACGCATGGATGAACCATTTTTGGAGATACCACGGCTTTTCACCGCCGTAGGCTTCACAATCCTGGCGGTAGCGTCTCTGCGCCAGCGCTTCAACTCCGAGCGTCTCCCAGAGTGCGCCCAGCCAATTGAGGCGAGCGCCCTTGGGCAGGTCGGCAGCCTTGCCAACCTGAACCGCCATCGTCGCCATGCCCAGGAGCGCCGTTACCACGACCACCAGCCCCGCGCTCAGCCCCAGCGTGTGGATGACATGCGCGGGAATGAACTCGAACAGGCGCAGTGTGTCGCCAGGCTGCGGCCCGTGGAAACCATAAATGAACAGGCCAAGCACGGCTGCCAGCACAACCAGGAACAGCCCGTTGAATACCGGCGAGGTGTACAACAGACGGGCAATCCCTAGACGGTCATATTTGGCAATCGCATAGCGCCGGACCGTGGCCATGAATTCTCCGGGGTCAGCCTCGCGCGGGCAGGTCTGAGTGCATTCCCCGCAGTAATAACACATCCATAGTTCACGGCTGCTCAACAGGCGTTCGCGCAAACCCAGTTGCGCAAAGCGGATCACACGGCGCGGAAAGTTCTCCGTCTCGCTGGAGAGGGGGCAGACCGCCGTGCAGTTGCCGCAGTTGAAACAGGACTCGACGTTCACGCTCCCGTAGCGTTTGAGTTCGCTGAGGAAATCAGGGTCGGCCCGGTAGCTCATGATCGCGCCTCCTCCGCCAGCGTGTAGAGATAGTAGACGGAGTCCTCATCCATGCCGGTCTCAACCACATTGCCATACTTCTTCATGGCAGCCACGTGCCACAAGACCGCATGGGCCGGCAGGCCGGTCGCCTCGGCCAGTTGGGGAATGGATTTTGGCTCCCCCTGCATGGCCCGGCTGAGGGTCTTGCGCGTCGTCTGCTGTTCTTTGAGCAGCGCCTGGGCCTGCTTGACCCGTTCCCGGCGCTGATTCCGCAGGTCGGCCAGCATTTCTGTTCTTTTCTTAGCTTTTTCCTTGCTTGCGTCAGGCATATTGACCCTCTAGGGCAGGAAGTTCGGCGGTGATCGCTTCCACCATGGCCGCGTACTCGTCCAGCCGCCAGCCTTGCACGTCAAGCGCCCGGTTTGGACAGACGGACACGCACACGCCGCAGCCGTTGCAGTTGGCCGGAGTGACCACGGCGCGCTGGCAGGTCCTACCGTTTTCGGTGTATGACTCCAGGTGGATAGCTTCCTGCGGGCAGCATTTGACGCATTCGCCCGTGCCCTGGCAGCGCGTCGGGTCAACCCGCGCCACGTAGGGTTCCAGTTCGACCCGGCCCTGACCGAGCAGGATCGCGACTTTGGCGGCCGCCGCCCCTGCTGCCGCAATACTCTCCTGGATGTTCATCGGGCCCTGGGCCGTGCCGGCCAGCACGATGCCGGTCATGGCGGTCTCGACCGGGCGCAGTTTGGGATGCACTTCCAACAGGAAGCGGTCGCTGCCCGGAGCAACCTTGAAGATTTCGATCAGGTCTTCGACCGGGTTGGGCATCATCCCCACCGCCAGCACAACCAGGTCCACCGGCAGTTCGATCTCCTCGCCCCAGGTCAAGTGGTCTTTCACCTTGACCAGCAGGGGATGAGCGCTGCCAGCCGGGGCCTGTGCCACCTGGGGGATTTCCTCGGCAAAGTAACGCAGGAAGGTCACCCGATTCTTGCCGGCCTCACGGTAATACTCCTCGTGACCGCGGCCGTAAGTACGGATGTCTTCGTACACGTCAAAGACATGGCTGCCGGGGTATTTCTCCCGCAGGCGGCAGGCGGCGCTCAAGGTGGCCGTGCAGCACACCCGCGAGCAGTAGTCGTTGACCTTGTCATCGGGCTGGGCCTGATGGATGCCCTCGATTTGTCGGCTGCCCACGCAGTGGATCATAGCAACGTTCTGGATTGGGTGACCGTTCCACTTCAATGCGCCGCCGGTCGGGCCATCGGGAGCCAGCAAGCGTTCCAACTGGGGCAGCGTGATCACTTCGGGGAACTTGCCCCAGCCCATCTCGCCGGGGAAGGGTTCGTAGGGGCGGAACCCAGTAGCAATGACGACCGCGCCGACGTTGACCGCGAACTCGTGCGGCGTCTCGTCCAACTGGATGCCGCCGTCTGAGGCGAACTTCAGGCATGCGCCGCAGCGGGTGCAGTTCCCCCAGTCAACGACCGGGCTCTCCGGCACACAGCCTGCATAGGGCCGGTAGATGGCCTTGCGCTGCGAGAGGCCGAAGTTGAATTCGTCCGTCACCTCCACCGGGCAGGCGGCGATGGCTGCTTTGACAGCCGCGAACTCGGGCCGCACCCCGCGCGGCTGCTGGCGGATGGTGATCTGGAAATTACCCACGTAGCCTTTGGAGGCCACTACTTCCGCGCCGGTATGGAGGGTGATATTGGGTTCGGCCAGCACACGCTGGATCAGGCTGTTCAACAGCGTGCGGGCGTCTTCTTTGGTCGGGAAAAGATGTTCCCACTGGGACATGTGTCCGCCCAGGAAATGACTCTTTTCCACCAGAGTGACTTGTAGCCCCGTGCGGGCGAGATCCAGCGCGGCGCGCAAACCGGCCACGCCGCCGCCGATGACCAGGGCGTGTTTGGCCGCCGTCAGACTTACCGGCTCCAGCGGCTGCATGTGACGTGCCTTGGCGATGCCTGCGGCCATCAGCCGCATGGCTTTGTTGGTGGCTTCCGACGGACAATCATGGTGCACCCAACTGACCTGTTCGCGCAGGCCAACGTGATAGTAAAGATAGGGATTCAGCCCGGCGCTGCTCACCGCCCGGCGAAAAGTCTGCTCGTGCAGGAAGATGGAACAGGCGCCCACCACGACGCGGTTGACGCCGTTCTCTTTGATGTCGTCAATGATCAGTTTCTGGCCGGGATCGGAGCACATGAACATGGCGCTGTGCGAGGTTACCACGTTGGGGAGTTTGCCCAACGCTGTGGCGACCTGTTGGCACTGCACCACGTCGCCGATGTTGCCGCCGCAGGTGCAGATGTAAACGCCAACGCGGGGTTCTTCTTGATCTTGCACTGGTTTCGTAGTTTCCTCAGGCATGGGATCCGCCCCCTTGTGCGGTCGCGACGAACGCTGTTTCCGCGTGCCCGTGGTGACGGTGGAGATAAGCTGCCGTTTCCGCCGCGGCCGCGCCGGCCGTCATAATGGAATCCACAATGTCCATCGGACCGCCGGCCGTGCCGGTGACCAAGATGCCTTCCTGGGTGGTTACAGTGGGCATCAGATTGGTGTTGGGGATGCGGACGAACCCATCCTCGGCCACCGACACGCCATACAGGGCCTGCGGGTTGTAACCGGGCAGCATCCCGACGGAGAGCACCACCAGATCGTGCTGGCGCTCCACGACGCGCGAGGCTTCATCCACCAATTCCACCCGCACGACGGGGTTCTGCCGTTCATCTTCCGTGATGCGCGCCACCTTGCCCTTGACAAACTCGATGCCCATGGCTTTGGCGTTCTGGTAAAACTGCTCGTAGCCTTTGCCAAAGGCGCGGATGTCCATGTAATAGAGGGTGATCTCGGCCAGCGGCAGTGCGCCGGAAAGCAGCATGGCCTGCTTGATGGCATACATGCAGCACACCCGCGAGCAATACGGCACACCCAGGGTCAGGTCGCGCGAGCCGGCGCACTGGACGTAAGCGATGGATTCGGGCTGTTTGCCGTCCGAAGGGCGTAGCACGTGTCCGTAGGGGCCGGTGGGCGCCAGCAGGCGTTCCATCATCAGGCCGTCAATCACGTTGCGGAGTTTTCCGGCCCCGTATTCTTTTTTGGCGTCATAGGGCGTCACCTCGTAACCGGTGGCCAGGATGATAGAGCGGGCTTCGATTGCCAGCATTTCCGGCTGCTGGGTGAAATCAATGGCGTCGGACGGGCAGACCTGGAGACACTTGCCGCAGAACAGGCAGGAGGCAATATCAAGCAGGGCTTTTTGCGGCACGGCGGTCGCAAATGGCACATGAATCACGCGGCGGGCCGTGCGCCCGAACTCGTTTTCCAGCTCCGGCAGGTCCAGCGGGCAGACCAGTTCGCAGGAACGGCAGCCGGTGCAATCATCCTCGCGCACGTAGCGCGGTTGCTTGAGCGCCTGAACCACAAAGCCCGCTCCGTTGCGCGCTACCTTCTGTACCTCGGTGTAGGTCAGCAGGTGGATGTTCTCGTGATGGGCGGTAGCCGCCATCTTGGGGGTGGTGATGCAGGAGCAGCAGTCCAGGGTGGGGAAGACCTTGCTCAGGTCGATCATCTTACCACCAATGCTGGGGGCTTTCTCCACCAGAGCAACCTGGTAGCCCTGATCGGCCAGGTCGAGCGAGGCCTGCATCCCGGCAATCCCGCCGCCCACGACCAGGGTATCCACGTGCAGCTTGGCGGTCGTCATCGCGCACCTTCCCTTGTCGCTTCGGGCTGCTGCTCCCTGGGCAACGGCCCGATTCCGGCGAGCAGATGGTTCATGCTGTTCACTTCTTTGAGGAATGGCTGCACGCAGACCGTGCAGATGGACGTCAGCTTCAAGCGACGAGGATCCAGGTTACGTTCCTTCATCAGATCATAGGTGCGGCCGATGATCTCAGCGGTACGTTCTATCTCGCCTTTATAGGGGCTGTCGGTGCCGCTGTACATGACAAGGATCCCGTCAAAACCGCGCTCGAAGGCTTTCAGGTAGAAGCTCTCCGGGAACATGGCTGCGCTCATGATGGGCAGGATGTACGTGTTGGGCGCATAGCCCAGGTGCGATTGTCCCGTCGCATCCGCCCCGCGGTAGCCCCCCGAAAGCGAGGCCAGGATCAGGATTTTGGGCGTTTCGTCTTTTGTGGCTGCCGGCATGAGGAACTCCTTGGCTGGCTCAGGCGCAAAACGTCATGCAGAGACCTGGGCTTCCCTGTTTGTTTACGTTTTACGCCTGACGCTTCGCATTTTGCGTTTTATTTGTTGCGTTTGATGAAGATCCGGTCGTAGCTGCCTTCTGTGATGGACCCAAGAAACTCATGCCCCAGTTTCTTGCACCAGTCGGAAAGGTTCTTGCGCGTGGTCGGGTCGCCGGACCAGATTTCCAGCACTCCACCGACCTTGACGGCGCCGATGCCTTTCTTGGCCTCCAGCAGTGGGCCGGGGCAGGACATGGCGCGGGCATCTACAGTCTTCGCTGCCTGGATCGTGGCTAGATCAATCTCGGTCATGGGTCAATCCTCCTGACATGGATTTGAGTCTGATTTCTTCAAATACGGCACGAAAACGCGTCACGTACTCCGGATGGATGTCCACCAGCGTCCGGCCCTGTGCGACCCCCTCCGCGATGGCGCGCTCGAACGGGATGCGCAGCAGGATCGGCAATTCCGCGGCCGCGCAGAACTCATCCACGCCCGCGTCCCCGATCCCGTCGCGGTTGATCACCACGCCAGCCGGGATGCCCAGCTCGGCCGCGACCTCGGCGGCCAGACGCAGGTCGTGCAGCCCGAAGGGGGTCGGCTCAGTGACCAGCAGCAGGTAGTCAGCCCCGCGCACGGCTTCGACCACGGGACACGAGGTGCCGGGCGGCGCGTCCAGGATGACTACGCTGCCTTCCGGCCCGTCCGCCGGGATCGCCCACCGCTTGAGCTGGCGGATCGCGGGCGTCGCCATCGGCTCGCCCACGTCCAACACCCCGCGCGCAAATGGGATGCCGCGGGCCGCCGTGCCCGCTTCCAGGACGCCGATGGCATGCGGCTCCTCGCTGATCGCGCCTTCCGGACAGACCAGGGTGCAACTGCCGCAGCCGTGGCAGAGCTGGGAGAAGACCAGGGTCTTTTTGCCCAGCACCGCGATGGCGTGATACTGGCAAACCTCGGCGCACTTGCCGCAGGCCGTGCACTTCGCCGCGTCCACGCGCGGGATCTGGATTGCGACGTCCTGGCGCCGCTCGAAGATTGGCGCCAGGAACAGGTGCGCGTTGGGACCTTCGACGTCGCAGTCCAGGAAGGTCGGCGGAGACCACGCCGCATCCCCGGGCGTTCCCTCCGCCAGGCTGAGCGCCAGGCTGGTCGCCACGGTCGTCTTGCCCGTGCCGCCTTTGCCGCTGGCGACGGCGATCCTCATCGGATCACCTCCCACCGTGCCCGCCGTGGTGCCCGGCTCCCGTTGGCGCGCTCACTTGCTCCAGCGTGCCGGCCGTGAAGTTGGCCACCGCCTCTCGCACCGTCTTGCTGGGGCCGAGCAGAACCATCTTGATCTCGCCGGCCGCGAGGGCAACGTAGGCGTTGGGCCCGAAATCGCCGCTGATGACGGCCTCGGCGCCCTGTTGGGCCGCAAACTGAGCGGCCAGGGAACCGGCGCCACCGGCTGCGTTCATCCCCTGGTTCTCGTGCGCCTGCCAGCGCATGGTTTCGGTATCTACGACGACGAAGTAGGCGCCGCGTCCGAAGCGTGGATCTACTGACGCCTCGAGTTCGGGTGCAGTGGCTGTGACGATGAGCTTCATGTTGGGTTTGCCTCTATTCCTTTACCATGTGCGTACCGCACTTCGGGCAAGCGATATCCGTACATCGCTGGCCGGCCACGTGCGGCGTCTTGAACCCGCACTTCGGGCAGACGCAGTTGCCGCCGGGGCCAGAGCCCGGCTTGTTGCCCTGTCCGCGCCCGCGGCCGCCCTCGCCCTGCCCGCGGCCGCCGCGGAATAAGCGGCTAAACATGTGTCACCTCCGTTTGGCAGGCAGACCTTCGAGGTCTGCGAGACCTCGAAGGTCTAATCCGTGCAACTATTGCGCCACTTCCGCGGCGTTGCGCCCTGCGATCGCCTCGATGCGGCCAGCGACGGCGTCGAGCTGAGCGCGGAGCTCAACAGCCTGCGCCTTCAGGCCCGCCAACTCCGTTTCGGGAGCCGGCGCCGGCGGGGCGAATTCCGGCCGCGCCCAACGCGGCAACCCGGTCGCGTAGTACCTGTTACGCCAGTCGCAGCCGAGCCGCCGCCCCCGGCCGGGGGTGGCGGCCGCGTACCCCGGCGCATCGTAACCGGCGCAGTAACCGCGGCTCCGGCCGGTCTGTGGGCCGGCCCCCCAGGGGCCAGTACGATCTCCTCCTGGCATGTCACACCACTCCTTTCAGGCTGGCGGCGCCGCGGGCTGACGCGCCCCCGGCGCCAATTTCACGACCTGCTCGGCGATGGCCTGGAAAGCCTCAGCCGCGTAGAACTCGATCTGCCCTGCGTCGCACAACGTGGCGATGCGCGGATCAATCGGCAGCCGGCCGAGGAACGGCACGCCCAGCCGCGCGGCCATCCTGTCGGCCCGGCTGGCGCCGAAGATCTCGTGCTGCTTGCCCGTATCGGGACACACGAAGTAGCTCATGTTTTCGACCAGGCCCAAGATGGGCACACCCATTTGCTGCACCATCTGGGCGGCTTTGCGCACCACCATGCCGGCCAGGTCTTGCGGCGACGTGACCAGCAGCACGCCGCTCATCGGCAGCGACTGGAGCACCGTCAGGGAGGCATCGGAGGTGCCGGGCGGCAGATCCACCACCAGGTAATCCAGCTCACCCCACAGCACGTCGGTCCAGAACTGGCGGATGACGCCGCTGATCAGCGGCCCGCGCCAGATCACGGCCTGGTCTTCGGCCTCCAGCAGCAGGTTGATGGACATCACCCGGATGCCGGTACGCGTCTCCGCGGGCAGGATGGCAAGCGGGCTTGATCCGGGTCGCGCGCCGTTGGGGAAGAACATCTTGGGGATGCTGGGGCCGGTGATGTCCGCGTCCAGCACACCTACCTGATACCCACTGCGGCGCAGGCTCGTCGCCAGCAGCCCGGCGACCAACGACTTGCCCACCCCGCCCTTGCCGCTCATCACCGCAATCACGTGCTTGACGTGATTGAGCTTCTCTGCCAGCCCCTCAGGTTGCTCGCCGCCGTGCAGCCTGGCCTTCTCCTGCGCGGTCATCTCGCCCAGTTGGATGTCCACGGACTGGACATCCGGCAGAGCGAGCACGGCCAGCCTGGCGTTCCTCTCGATCTGCTCCTTCAACGGGCAGGCCAGGGTGGTCAGGGCCAGGGTAAAGGTGACCCGACCGTCGGCCAGCGCCACGTCGCGCACCATGCCCAAGTCAACGATGTTTCGCCCCAACTCGGGGTCCATCACCGCAGCCAGCGCGGCACGCACTTCATGCTCAGATACCATGGTTTGATCCTTCCTGCGGCGAGGCTGCCGAGGCTCCGCCCTGTTGCAAGCTCAATGTGATCCGCCGTGGCCGTGCGCCACACTTTCGCTGCATGGCGCATAGCCGCCCAGCTCACCGCGCTGGAAGCATTCCAGCGCCTGGCGCACGGTGCCCGACGCGCCGGTGACCGGCCGGATGCCATACTCCTCGAAGAACGCCGCCGCTCGGCCACCCATGCCGCCCGTCAGCATGACGTTGACGTTTTGGCTGTGGACAAACTGCGGCACCTGCCCCGGCTCATGCGCCAGGAAGTATGGATTGGTAACCACTTGAACGGCCTGGATCTGCTCCGCTTCCAGGTCAATCAGGGTAAAGAACGGGCAACGCCCGAAGTGGCCCGCGACCGGCGCGTCTAGGCCGGCGTTGGTCTCTGTGGAAACTGCGATGCGCATGAAAACCTCCGTGTGTTGGTAGATTGGTATATCGGTGACTGGTAGATTGGTCAGGCGCGGCCCCACCGATATCGGTGGCCATTGCGCCGGGCCGTTGACGTGCGCCGAACGGATGCGTCCGGCTTGAAGCTTATCGGTTGCGAGACGCCAGCGTGGGAAGCCCGCCAGGCAGCGATGACCTCGGGCAGCAGCTCGCGCGTTGCCCAGACGAGCGCGCCGCCGATCATCGGCCAGAGCCGGCGGCGCCAAGTCACGGCTGGCAGAACCTCGGCCGCGGGCCAGTGTGTGAAGCTTGCGGCCTCTACGGAAGGCGCTGCAGGGACAACCGCCAACATGCTCGCCCCAGGTTTGATGACCGCGTAGGCAGGGTTGACGGCATCAGCCATCACGATGGCGCCTTGCGGGCACGCATCGGCGCAACTTCCACAGCCGGTACAGCGCGCCTCGGCGATATGCGCCCGCCCGGCCACCAATGCGATCGCTCCGGCCGGGCACGCCTCCACGCAATCACCGCAGCCGGTGCAGGTTGCTGCATCAACCCGGTACATGATCGCCCTCCCCGGCCCCCTTTTCCGGCCCAGCCGAACCCCGCCCTGCCTCGTGCCGCGTGTAGGTCTCGATGAACTGATCGATCTCGTCGCGCGTGCTGCGCAGATCGTTGATCCATGCGGCCAGGTACTCTTCGCCGTCCGGCGTCACGGTGTAAACGCGCCGCGGCGGCCCGGAGCCGGCCGTGTCCCACTGCGAGCTGACCCAGCCGGCCTCCTCCATCTCGCGCAGGATGCGGTAGACCACGCTGGCATCCACCGTGCCCGGGGTGAAGCCAAATTGGCGCAGCGCGTCCAGCAGGTTGTAACCGTGGGTCGCGTCGCCGCGCAGCAATAGCAGCAGGCACGGCTCCAGGAAACGCGCGATCCGTCGCGGGCACGCGCCGCCACCGAAGCCCCCCCCTCGTCCCCAACGTCCTCTCGGCACGGTATTTACCTCCGATATCTTTCAGTCTGTCAGAGTCAATAATATCACCATATGTGCGGAATGTCAATAAGTATATTGTTAAAAATGATCTCATTTTGGGATATTACTAATAATATACTTGATTTACCATTGAGGGCTGGACGCGCACCTGGATGACCAACCGATGGAGCCCTTTCTCATCGCCTTGGCGCCCCATGGGGACATGGACGCGGGACAAGTGGCGCACCCTCTGGCCACGAGTTCGTCTGCTGCCTGGCAGGTCGCGTGCAATACGAAATTGACGGCGCCGTCTACCTGTTGGCGGCTGGAGATATCTTGCTGTTCGAAGTGGACTTGCCGCACCGCTGGGGCAATCCCGACGATGTGGAGGCCCGCTTGCTGCTGGTACTCCAAGCAGCGACCGGGGCGCAAGAACCGGCGCGGCGGCATTTCGCCGACTATCCTTCGGTGACATACCTGGGCTGATGGCGGTTATCCGTGCCGGCCATTTTGTGGCGGACCAGCCGACGGCCCTCGCTGAGACTCCGAGGAAGCGCCGCCACGCAACCTTCTCCGGCTGCAGGTCAGCTCTCCATCGCGATCTGAGCGATCCTGTCGAGTTTCGAGATCAGTTGCTGGCGTTCGCTGCCGATACGGCTCGCAGCCACACCCAGGATCCCCAGCAGGCGGAGCATCTTATCCAGGTGAGCAGGGCCGAGTCGGCGGATCGTCGGGTATGCTGCTTGCAGGCGCGGCAAGGAAAGGTCGCACGCCTCGGCCAACTCCGCCAAGCGCTCCGGCTGCCCGTTGGTCGGGTCAGCGTCGCTCAGCGCCTGGCCGGCGACGACGGCAGCCAGCGGTGCATCATCAACGTGGATGGTCGCGCGTGCCAAGCGCAGGCCAGCATGGCAATGGTGGAGACGGGGCGCGCTGTTCATGCCGTCAGCGAGAGCAGCCCACGACTTGACGCAGCGTTGACGGCCGGCTGCGGAGGCCAGAATCAAGCTGCAGAAGGCGCAGCCGTCGGTGAAATCCGTGAGCGGCTGGCCATGGGGGTCGACGATGATAGCAGCGACCTCGGCTGCTGCGCTGAAAAACTGCTGCATGGCCTGCCAGCAGGGCAGCGGCAGCGTGGGCTGCCTGACAGGAGAGGCGCCGCTTACGCCTGCTTGAGGGGCGACGATCTGTCTGATATCATCTTCGCGAAAGCGCCACTGGCCGCCGACTTTGACGCCGTTCAGCCGCCCGCTGCTGAGCATGCGATAGATCGTCATGCGGTCAACCTGCAGTTGCTCCTGGAGCTGTCGTATCGTGAGGAGTCTCTCCATCTGCTCCCTCTTCTGAGGCAACATGAATAATCGCTCTTCTCGACCTGAGGTTACTCCAGTTTGCACGTCTTGTCAAGTATATTAGTTGACAAGACCGCGTAATCGTGATATTGTACAACATATTAGCATGGATTTGGTGGTAAGGAGACCCCGATGAAAGCATACTTGAAGTTTGCCGTGTTGCTACTGCTGGCAGGCTTAGGGTTCAGCGCCTGCCAAACGCTGCCAGTGCCGGCTTCCGCTCCCGCTACCAGCATTACGCCGACCTCGACCCCTGCCAACACCGCGCCGGCGACCGTCATCAGCATTCCCAACCCCGATCATGGCCAGGCTGCGTGGCAAGCCGCGCAGTGCATGGCCTGCCACGGCCCCTTGGCACTGGGCGGGGTCGGACCACAATTAGCTGCAACAAAGCTGTCGTACGCTGAGTTCCTGCACACGACACGGACGGCTTCCCCGCACAAGCCAGCCTATGATGAAGCCGCCTTGCCCGATCAAAGCACATACGACATTTATGCCTGGGTGCGCACCCTGGTTTCGCAGGCCCAGGTGGTGTCATCTTCGGTCGTTACTCCCACCAGCCAACTGCCTCAAGTGCAAGAGATGATGGCCATGACCATCTGGACCTGCAAGAAGTGCTCGACCTGTCATGGGGTATTCGCTCAGGGCAACGCCTCCGGGCCTGCGCTGGCCGGCCTAAACGATCCGCTCGCTCAGGAGTTGACGCAGATGCGCAGCACCGCCGCCACGATCAACGAACACAGCGCCGACAACATCGCCGACGACATCTTTGCGCGGTTGTACGAATGGCTCAAGCGGGGCTGTCTGCCAGGCGAGTGCTCCCAATAGCCTATCCTCGTTCAGACGCAATTCGATCTCCGAGTCGTCAAGTTTATTAGTTGACAACTGCCACAGACAGGCTATACTTGCTCCGATGTTTGTGTGATTCCGAACTGGCATCGGATAGCTTTCTTCTGACACCTGACGATAGAGCATGGCTGATCTCAAATTCTCCCTGGGCGCTCGGCTCCACGGCCTGCGCAAAGAGCGCGAGCTGTCGCAGCGCGAGTTGGCTGAGCTGGCCGGCCTCTCGCCCAACGCGATCTCACTGATCGAACGGAACGAAATCTCGCCCAGCGTCGCGACGTTGCAGCGGCTGGCCGGAGCGCTCAAGGTCAAGATGGGCTATTTCTTCGAGGGCACGGCCGAGGCGCGCGTGATCCATACCCGCGCAGGAGAACGGCCGGCGATCACCAGCAGGGGGTTGGTAATCGAGGGCTTGGGCGCCAGGCTGGACGGTCAGCAGATGGAACCGTTCTGCGTCACCCTCGCCCCGCAAGCTGATACTGGCCGGGAGCAGGTCGTCCATGCGGGGCATGAACTGGTCTGTTGCCTGGCAGGGGGCGTGGAATACACCGTTGACGGGGTGGTCTATCTGTTGCACCCCGGCGACCTCCTGCTGTTCGAGGCGGATTTGCCGCACTACTGGCGCAATCCAGGCACGGAGACCGCACGGTTGCTCCTGGTGTTGCAGGCGCCCGGTGGGCTGCAAGATCCGGCCCCCCGGCACTTCACCGAGTATCCTTCGGTAACCCATATCGGTTAGGCCCTTGGGCAGGGTCAGGTCTGCGCTGGCGGCAACCGCGCTCACGCGCGGTTGCCGCCAGCGCAGACCTGGGAATTCCTCTGTAATACGGAGCGGACGGGACTGCGACCCGTCCGCTCCGGTGTTTAAGTCGCACGCCGCAGCGGCGCAAAAAGCTCAAGGCGCGTAGCTCACCGCCGGTTTTGCGCTATCCTCGTGCGCCCTGGCGAATTTGACGGCTGAAGAGACGCGTGGAATCCCCGTTGTGGAAAGTGCGTATCCACGGACTATAGATTTCCGGTGCAGCGTCAACCAGACTGCACCACCGGCAGTGCCGGTGGTGCAGTCTTCGTGTTGGCGAGGAAAAGTTCGCCGGTTTCGCACCCCCCCTTCACGATCCCTTCAAACGTCCTTGTTATACTCAGGGCGTAAGTTGATGATCTTACACCCACGTGCCTGGCACTTCGCAAGTGCCAGGCACGTGAAGACACACACTCAGAAAATAAGGAGCGATACCATGAATATCAAGCAGAGCAAGTGGGCACGTATGGGCGCGGCGGCGCTCGTGATCGGTGGATTGTTGGTCGGAACGTTGACGGGCGCGGCTTCGGCTACCGAGTTGGATCGCTACGGCGGACCGACCAGCCAGACAACGGCGCCGGCGGCGAGTACGGCCTGGCGCACGCCGGTCACTTCGCTGGATGCTGCCGAAGTGGCGGCTCTGAATGAAGCCATCAACGAGGAGTACGGGGCGTTGAACACCTACGGGGCGGCGATCGCACAGTTCGGAAGCATTATCCCGTTCAGCCAGATCGCCCGTGCGGAGCAACAGCACATCAACGCGCTGGCCCGACTCTTCACGAAGTATGGCTTGGCCGTGCCGGCGAACCCCGGCCTGGCGAGCACACCAAGCTGGAGCACCGTGGCCGCCGCCTGCCAGACCGGCGTGGCGGCCGAGATTGCGGACGCGGCGCTGTACGACACCCTGAAGCCGGCGGTGGACAACGCCGACATCTTGCAAGTCTTCGCCAATCTGCAAGCGGCCTCGCTGAACAGCCATCTACCGGCGTTCGAAGCGTGCAACTGAGCGAAAGAACAACAATCAGCACACAACAGCAGGAGGCTGTCACTATGTTCAAAAAGATCATCCTCGGGGTCCTGGCGACAGGACTGATCGCGCTTCTGGTGGTCGGCGTGATGAATCGCACGGGCGCCAAGACGGGCAGCATTCTCGGTCTGGGCACGGCCCAGACGCAGGCGTATACCGGGGCGGGCGGCGGAGGCGGGCGCGGAGGCGCAGCAGCCTCGGCTGCGAGTCAGAGCGGCGTCACCCCCGGTGGGCAGACCGAAGGACAGCGCGGCGGGTATGGCCGCGGCCAACAGTCCAGCACAGCATCGAGTGCTGGACAGAGCAGCGTGACTCCCGATGGACAGGCCGCAGGACAACGCGGTGGTTACGGTCGCGGCCAGCAGTCCAGCGCAGCGCCGGATGCAGGGCAGAGCGTAGCCCCCAGCGTGGGCCAGACGGGTGTCAGCGAGTGGACCGAGGTCTCGGGCGTCGTGGCCCGCGCCGATGAGGTTGGCCTGGTGGTGCAAACCGCCGATGGCGCAACGCTCGAAATCGTCAACCGGCCGTGGACATTTGCGCTCGCGCAGAAGTTCAAGGCGGAGGCCGGCGATCAGGTAACACTGACCGGCTTCTATCAGAACGGCGCCTTTGAGGCGACCCAGATCAGCAACGCGACGACGGGCCAGAACGTGAGCATCCGCGATCAAGCGGGCCGGCCGCTGTGGGCAGGCGGGGGACGACGCGGCTAAGAGGCTGCTGAGGCCATCACCAGTCATCCAATCTATCGGGGACGCGCTGAAGCTGAGGCAGAGGCCGTCCCCGATGTGCGTCAAACGATCTGTGCCATTGAGAGAGAACTATGAAGCCAACCAACCCCGCAGCCGATCCCGGCCCAAGCACCTTCCTGGGGCGCGTGCGCGCCAGCCTGGCGCCCACTGGCCTGCCGTCCGATGATCGCGGCCGGATGCGCTTGGTAGTGGATAGCCTGGTGCTCCACCTGCACCCCACCAAGGTCAACACCCGCAGCCTGAGCCTGACTTACACCTGGGGCCTGGGCGGGCTGTCGGCGATGCTGGTGATGATCCTGGCGTTCACAGGCATTTTGCTGACCAACAATTACACGCCCAGCCCGGCCGAGGCGTACCAATCCATCCTCAATCTGCGGGCTAACGTCTGGTTCGGCGATCTTCTGCGCAACCTGCACCACTGGGCAGCCAACCTGCTGGTCTTGGTTGCCGCGCTGCACCTGCTACGGGTCTTCTTCACCGGCGCGTTCCGGCCGCCGCGGGCGCTCAATTGGCTGATGGGGCTGGCGCTGCTGCTGCTGGTCGTGGCGGCCAATTTCACCGGCTATCTGTTGCCGTGGGATCAACTGGCCTATTGGGCCATCACCGTCGCCACCAGCCTGCTCACCTACATCCCGCTGATCGGGGCGGCGCTCAGCCGCACGCTGCTGGGCGGCCCAGAAGTGGGCGCAGCGACGCTGCGCAATTTCTACAGCCTGCACATCGGCGTCATCCCGGCCAGCATGATCTTGTTGATGTCGTTTCATTTCTGGCGGGTGCGCAAGGACGGCGACCTGAGCGTGCCGCGGCAGCCCGACGAGCCGCTGACCGTCAAACTGGAAAAGGTGACAACCATTCCCTTCCTGGTGCGCCGCGAGCTGGCGTTTGCGCTGATCTGGCTGGCGCTGCTGGTGACCTGGTCCATGTGGGTCTCCGCGCCGCTGGAGGGGATCGCCAATCCGCAAGTCAGCCCCAATCCGGCCAAGGCCGCGTGGTACTTCCTGGGGCTGCAAGAACTGCTGTTGCACTTCCATCCGTTGGTGGCGGCCCTGCTGATCCCAGGCGCGGCGCTGCTGGGGCTGGCCGCGCTCCCTTTCGCCGACTACCGCGTGGAAAGCACGGGTATCTATTTCCGGTCGCGGCGCGGCCGCGACCTGGCCGTGCTGGCGACGGGGCTGGCGCTGCTCATCACCCCCATTTGGGTGCTGCTGGACGAGTTCGTCGTGAAGTGGTCCGAGTGGTTTCCTGCCTGGCCGACGCTCATCACCACCGGCTTGCTGCCGCTGGCTGCGCTGATCTTGGGGCTGCTCATCTTGGATGAGTTCTACAACCATCTGGGGGCGAACACCGAAGAACGCATCCTGGCGTTGGTGATCTTTCTGACGGCTGCCTTCATTGTGCTGACGGCCATCGGCATCTTCTTCCGCGGACCCGGCATGGGGCTGTTCTGGCCCTGGGCGATGCCCGCCGGTCACGGATGAGGCGACGGATCAATCAGGAGTTTTGAGACATGGCAATATCTTCTAATACCACCGATACCCACCGATCGGCGCAAGCAATTGGCCGCCGCGATTTCCTAAAACTGGCTGTCGGCATGGGCGGCGTAGCCGTCGCCGCGGAGTTTGGCCTGGTGGGGCTGGCTTACTTCCAGCCGCGGCTGGGCGCAGGCGATTTCGGCGGGGCGATCACCGTGGGCAAGGTAGACGATTTCCCGCCCGAGTCGGTCACCCTGATCAAGAATGGCCGCTTCTATCTGAGCCGGCTGGCCGATGGCGGGCTGCTAGCGCTCTACCAGCGCTGCACGCACCTGGGCTGTTCGGTGCCGTGGGACGCGGCGCAACACAAGTTCATCTGTCCATGCCACAGCGCCGAGTACGACGCGAGTGGTCAGGTGACCGCGCCGCCTGCGCCGCGGTCGCTCGATCTCTTTCATGTGACCGTGACGGATGGCGTGATCACCGTAGACACGAGCCGGCCGGTCCAACGTGACCGGTTCGACCCGGCACAAGTGGTGTATCCATGAACCTGCAAAACGTAACCGCGCGCCGCGAGCTTTGGCTCAGCCTGCTTGCGCTGCTCGTGATCGCCCTGCTGCTGCCGGTCTACATCGCCCTGGAGCCAACCCGAATCAAGGCCGCCGAGCTGCAAATCCTGCAAGGCAACCTGGACGAGGCGATGACGCTCTACGCGCAGAACTGCGCGGTGTGCCACGGCATGGCCGGCGAAGGGATCGGCGCCAACCCGCCGCTTAACGCACCCGGCCCGGCAGATATGGATTATGCGGATCTCGCCAAGATCATCACCCGCGGCCGCTATAATACGGCGATGCCGGCCTGGGGCGAAGAAGATGGCGGCCCCCTGAGCGACTACCAGGTGGGCCAACTGGTTGCGTTGGTGCAGCGGGGCGATTGGCAGGCCGCCCAGGATCGAGTCGTCAACCTCGGTTTGCAGCCGCTCATCCCCTTCGCCGCCCAACCCGATCCGGCGATCCTGACTCAAGTGCAAGCCTTGCCCGATGGCGCGCAGTTGGCCCAGGGGATTACCGTCTATGCGGCCAAGTGTGTCGCCTGCCACGGAGCAGATGGCATGGGCACGACCCTGGCGCCAGCCATAAACGATACGACCGTGCGCGAGAAGGGCGCAGCCGAGATCGAACGGATCATCCGGTTGGGCGTCGCGGGCACGTTGATGGCTCCCTGGCAGAACGCGCTCAAAGCCGATGAATTGTCCGCGGCCGTCGCGCTGATCACGCGCTGGGCGCAGGTGCCGGCCGGCGCCATCCCCGCACCCCAGATCAACTTCGCGACCACGGCCGAGAGCCTGGCGTTGGGCGCCGAACTCTACGCCCAGAACTGCACCTGGTGCCACGGCAGCGACGGTCAGGGCGCGCGGCGCTTCCCGGCCCTCAACGTGCAGAGCTTCCTGCAAACGACGAGCGATCCCGCGCTGGCACAGATCATCACCCACGGCGTGCCCGGCACGGCCATGGCCGCCTGGGGCGACCGCCTGACTGACGCCCAAATCCAGGCCATCGTCGGCTTCATTCGCTCCTGGGAGCCGACTGCGCCCCCTGTGGCGGCCCCGAGCGCTTCGGGCGGCGGCGGCCCGCCCTGGTTGCGCAACCAACCCACGCCGCAGGGCCGCACACCGGCGGCTATGCCAACCCCGCGGCCGACGGCCACGCCGACGGCGCAGTCTTCTGGCGCACAGCCGCAGGCCACAACGACACCACACGGCCAAAACGCCTCAACCGTCGCCGCCACTACACCTTCGACAGCGGGCCAGGGCGGCGGCGCGGGGAGCAATCGGTCAGGCGCAGGCCTGGCCTCTCGTCTCACAACAGCCACGCCAGCGCTGTGGGATTGGCGTCAGGTGCTCCTGATCGGTGGAGTCGCCATGTGCGGGCTGGCACTGGTCGGCTGGGCGATGGTCGTCCTACGTCAACATAAACATACCGATAATTATAAAATCTAATAAAAAACTACTTGACAAGCTCGTTCAGGTGGTGTATCATAGGATCGAATCTACCCGCAGAAGGCCGGCCATGCCCGACAAACTTCTCACCACCCGCGAACTGGTAGACCTGTTGCAACTTGACCGCGTCACCATCTACAAGATGGTGAAGGACGGCGAGGTGCCGGCGCTGCGCGTGGGCGGGCAGTGGCGCTTTTCGACCGAGGCGATCGACGCCTGGCTCAAGGCGCAACGCGGCGACACACCGCCTGAGCCGGCCCGCCGAGAGGCAGCAACTGATCTCACGAGTCTGCGCCTCACCGATCTGATCCCCATCGCCACCCTGCAGCGCATCCAGGATCAATTCGCCCAGTTGTTGGGCGTAGCCTCGTTCATCACCGATCTTGAAGGCCAGCCGCTGGCGCCGTGCAGTCGGTGCAGCCGCTTCTGCCGGATCATCCACACCCAGCCCGAGGGGATGGTCGCATGTCAGGCATCGTGGCGGACCATTGCCCGGCTGGACGAGACCGGCGGCGCCGCCATTCATACCTGCCATGCGGGCATCCAGTACGCCAGCGCGCCGGTGACGATCAACGGCCAGCGTGTGGGCATGGTGACGGCCGGCCAGTTTCTCACCGAGACGGGGGTCCCCGAGACGTTCAGGGCGCAGGCGTTGGCGACCGGCGACCGGCTCGGCGTGGATGGTGAGGAGTTGGCCCAGGCCCAGGGCGCCATCGAAATCGTCACTGCAGAGCGGGCGGTGCAGATCACCGACCTGCTCGCCACCATCGCCAATGCCATCTCCGGCATCGGCTATCAAAGCTACCTTTCGCGCCAGACCTTAGCGCAGATCGCGCAGATCACGGCGGCGGCGCAAGCGTAGCCCATTCACACCCCAGGAGGTTTCACTCATGGCAATCCAATCTGATCAAACCCTCGATTGCAGCGGTATGGCCTGCCCGATGCCTATCCTCAAGACCAAGAAGGCCGTGGATGGGCTGCAAGTCGGGCAAGTGTTGAAAATGATCGCTACTGACCCCGGCTCGACCAGCGACATGGCGGCGTGGACCAAGAGGACCGGCCACGAACTGGTCGGCTCGGAGCAGGACGGCGGCAAGTTCATCTTCTACATCAAAAAAGCCAAATGATCCCGCTGGCTGCGCCGCAATGACGCCGCCGAATGAATTCGGCGTCTGGCACGACCGAGTGCGCTGAAGCGCACTCCGCCCGTGGGGGCGGGAACCTACTTCAGCAGGTTTGGCATATCAGCCTGCGGTTTCAACCGCAGAAGGAGCAGAACATGTCCGAAACCACCAAACGTCTGGCGATCATCACCTTGCACGGCACCCTCGATACGGGCTACCCGCCGCTGATCCTAGCCACCGCCGCGGCCGCCATGGACATGGAAGCCGCGATCTTCTTCACCTTCTTCGGCCTGGAGATCATCAAAAAGGGCAACGCCGACAAGCTGCAAGTGTCCCCGATTGCCAACCCGGCTATGCCCCAGCCCGTCCCCGGCATCTCGGTCCCCAACATCATCGGCATGTTGCCCGGCATGACGGCGGTGGCGACCGGCATGATGAACAGTTGGATGAAGAAGGCCAACGTCGCCAAGCTCAGCGAGCTGCTGGAGATGGCGGTCGAGTCCGGCGTCCGGCTTATCGCCTGTCAAATGAGCATGGACGTCATGGGCATCAAAAAGGAAGATCTGATTGATGGCGTCGAAATCGGCGGCGCGGCGACCTTCCTGGAGTTCGCCAGCGAGAACGCCATCGCGCTGTCGTTTTAGACATTGTCACCCTGAGCGGGTTATCCTCGCGCAGTCAGTTGCGACGAGAATCTAGCGAAGGGTCTCGTTTCGCCGTCACGAGTGATCAGGGATAGACCCACTCAGAATGACAGAGTAACATCAAGGAGACCATCTATGGCCGACGATACCGTCCTCATCATCATGACCAGTGGCCCGGACACCCCCCGGCGCTGCGCCACCCCGTTCTTCTTCGCCTCCCTGGCTGCGGCCATGGAGTACGAAGTGAACATGTTCTTCACCATTGACGGCACGCTGCTCCTCAAAAAAGGGCTGGCCGAGACCGTCTTCCCCAAGGCCGGCGGCAAGCCGGTCAGCGCCTTTATCCAGGATGCACTGGACGCGGGCGTCAACTTCCTGGCCTGCACCGCCTCCACCGAGCTGCACGATCTGACGCCCGAGGACCTGATCGAGGGCGTGAAGATGGTCGGCGGCGCGACGATGTGGCAGTTGGCGGAAGATGCCAAGACGGTATTGACGTTCTGACGGGGACGCGGAGGACGCGGACAACGCGGATATTTCCGATCTCCTCCGCGTCGTCCGCGCAGTCCGCGTCGTCCGCGTTCCGTTTTTGGGCGATATGCGTTAGCAACAGAAAAAGGAGCCAAACCTATGACCGTCGTGCGCGGTTGCAACCTCCCTGAAGACCTCTACTACCTGCTCGAAAAACACGTCTGGGCAAAACCCATCGAGGGCGGCCTGCTGCGCGTGGGCATGACCAGCGTGGCGGGCAAGCTGGCCGGCGGCAAGCTGGCGGCGATCACCGTCAAGGCCAAGAGCATCGGCAAGGAAGTGGCGCAGGGCAAGAGCTTGGCCACCGTCGAGAGCAGCAAATTTGTCGGCCCGGTGCCGGCGCCCGCCACCGGCGTGCTGGTGCGCGCCAACGACAAGCTGGCCGCCAACCCCAACCTGGGTATCTCCGACCCCTACGGCGAGGGCTGGATCGCCGAGATCAAGCCTAGCGCCTGGGACGCCGAAGTCGGCGCGCTCGTCACCGGCGCGGCCGGCGTCGCCGCTTACCAGGCCAAGCTGGAAGCGGAGGGCGTGTCTTGCAATTGACGATTTGCGATTTACGATTTGCGGATTGACGGGGAGTCCTGAGTCAAATCGGCAATCGGCAATCGTAAATCGCAAATCCGCAATCAGGAGGACTTCATGGCAGAAGAAACCGTCTATCAACGTCTGAAAGCCGCGGGGGTCTCGCGGCGCGACTTCCTGAAGGCGTGCGGCGGGCTGGCGGCGGTGATGGGGCTGCAAGGCGCGCCGCCGGTGGCTGCCAGCGGGCTGCCCGCCCATCTGGCCCGCGGGGGCGACCCGGCGCCACTGATCGCCCGTGCCCTGGCTACGAAAGCACGCGTGCCGGTCATCTGGCTCGAACTCCAGGACTGCGCCGGCTGCAGCGAGGCGCTCACCCGCTCGCACAGCCCCACCCTCACCGACCTCGTGCTCAACTCGATCACCGTCGAATACCACGAAACCCTCTCCGCGGCGGCCGGCTTCCAGGCCGAAGAGGCCAAGCAGGCGGCCATGAAGAAATACGCGGGCAAGTACGTGTTGGTCGTCGAAGGCTCGATCCCCGACGACGGCATCTACTGCAACATCGGCGGCCGGTCGGCGCTGGAGATCTTGAAAGAAGCCGCGGCGGGCGCGGCCGCGATCGTCGCCACGGGCAACTGCTCGGCGTTCGGCGGCCTGCCCAAGGCCAGCCCCAACCCGACCGGCGCCAGGGGCGTGTGGGAGATCATCAAGGATAAGCCGGTGGTCAACATCTCCGGCTGTCCGGCGATCCCCGAGGCGTTCACCGGCACGCTGGCCCATTTCTTGATCTTCGGCGCCCTGCCGGAGCTGGACGAGTTGCACCGGCCCAAGACCTTCTACGGCCACACCGTGCATGACCGCTGCCTGCGCCGGCCGTTCTACGAGGCGGGCAAGTTCGCCAATACTTTTGACGACGAAGGCGCGCGCCAGGGCTGGTGCCTCTACAAGCTGGGCTGCAAGGGGCCGACCACCTACAACGCCTGCGCAGGCATCAAGTGGGACGCCGGCCTGTCGTTCCCGATCCAATCGGGCCATCCCTGCCTGGGCTGCTCGCAACCGGACTTCTGGGACGGCGGCGGGTTCTACCAGGGGCAATCGGCACCGCTGGGCCGGCCCGGCATCGGCGTGGCCGCGGCGGCCGCCGGCATCGGCCTGGTGGCCGGCGCGGGCATGGCAGTCGCCAATCGGGCGCAGAAGAAGGCGGGAGGTGAGGCATGAACTGGACTTCGTTTCTCGAATTCACGCGCGGCCCGCTTTTCTACGCCGCGCTCCTGATCTTCATCGCGGGCATGGTTTACCGCCTGGTGCGCGTGATCGGGCTGGGCTGGGCGCCGGATCGCGTCAAGTCGAAGGGCAGCAAGCTGGGCGGCGCGGCGATGGCGTTCCTCAAGGGGCTGCTTATCTGGCCCTTTATCCCGTGGGTCAAGAATACCTTCAACCGCAACCCGCTGATCTACGTCGCGGGCGGGCTGTTCCACCTGGGCCTCTTTGTGGTGCTCATCCTGGGCGCGGCGCACATGCTGGTCTGGAAGAGCCTGCTCGGCTTCGGCTGGCCGACCTTGCCGCTGCCCATCGTTGACGGGCTGGCGGTGGTAGCCATCGCGGCCATGATCGTGCTCTTCGTCAACCGGCTGGTACACCCGGTGCTCAAACTGATCAGCGGCCCGGCCGAATGGCTGAACCTGCTCTTCGTCTTCCTGCCCATGATCAGCGGCTACATCCTGACGCATCACCTTTTCTTCCAGTATGAGATGGCCTACAGCCTGCACATGCTGGCGGTGAATTGGCTGCTGATCTGGATTCCGCTGAGCCGCATCTCGCACTTCATGTTCTACTTCTTCGCGAAGGCCATCCACGGCGCGCAATTCGGCAAGCGCGCGGTGGCGCCGTAAGGAGGCCGCCATGACAACTACTAGCTCGGGCCGGTCTCCGACCGTGCCCGCCCTGCAAACCTTCGTCAAAGAGACCGGCGGCTGGGTCGCCGCCCAACTGGAAGCCTGCACCCGCTGCGGCATCTGCGCGGAGGCATGTCACTTCTACCAGGCCACCGGCAACCCCGAATACGCGCCCGTGTGGAAGATCGAGTTGTTGCGCCGCGCCTACGAGCAGCGCTTTACCATCGGCGGCAAGCTGCGCCTGGCGGTCGGGCTGGACAAACCAATCAGCGACGCCGACCTGGCACACTGGAGCACGCTCGTCTACGAAGCCTGCACCATGTGCAACAAGTGCGCCATCGCCTGCCCCATGGGCATCCAGATCGGCCCGCTGATCCACGAGGTGCGCTCGGCGCTGTCGGAAGCGGGTGTGGTGCCGCCGGAGCTGCTGGCCGCGGTGGTCAAGCAGATGGCCGAAGGCAGCCCGCTGGGTATGACCGGCGACGTCTGGGACTCGCGGCTGGAGTGGGTGGCCGACGAGTGGGAAGTGGAGATCCCGCGTGACGTGCAGGGCGCGGACACGCTGGTGGTCTTCTCGTCCATCGAGGTGATGAAGTTCCCCGGCAACGTCGCGGCCATCGCCAAGATCATGAACAAGGCGGGCGAGAAGTGGACGGTCAGCTCCCAGGCGCGCGAGATCGTGAACTTCGGGTTTTACGAGGGCAACGAGCACCGCACCGTGGAGATCCTGAAGCGCGTCTTCGACGGCGCGAAAGCGCTGGGCGTCAAGCGCATCGTCGTGACCGAGTGCGGGCACGCCTACGACGCGCTGCGCTGGACCGCGGCGAACCTGATGGACGTGCCCCCCGGCATCTCGGTGACACACATCGCCGGCGTGCTGGGCGACTTCGTGCGCTCCGGCCGCATCAAGCTGAAGGCGGGCGCGTTCGATCACGATGGCGTCATCACCTTCCACGACGCGTGCAAGATCCAGCGTCGCGGCGGGCACATCAACGAGCCGCGCGAGATTCTGAAGATCCTGGCCCCGAACGCCTTCAAGGAAATGTCGCCCAACCGCGAGCAGGCGATCTGCTGCGGCGGCGGGGGCGGCGTGATCGCCATCAAGTCGGCCGATCCGCAGCGCTACGCCGTGTTCCAGATGAAGGTGGATCAGGTCCGCAAGGTGGGCGCGCAGACGGTGACGATGACCTGCTCCAACTGCCGCCTGCAGTTCACCGATGGCGTGGCCCATTTCGGCCTCGATCTGAAGGTGACGGGGCTGGCGCAGATGGTGGCGGACGCGCTGGAAGAGTAGGAGGTTCCCATGGCATCGTTCACGCTTACACCCGTCGAAAAGGGCATCATGCGCTGTCAGCACACCGGCGCGTTTGCCCATGAGGAGATTCGGGCGCTCGCCAGCTTCCTCGATGACTATCGCGGGAAGCTGCTGATTGACCTGTCGGGAACGACCGGCGAGGAATGCGCCCGGCACATCCGCAACTTCCGGCCGATGATGCCTACCGCGGCCATCTTCGGCGCGGCGATTGACCCTGCCTGTCTTCAAGTCCCGGACAGCTACTACCTCCGCGAGGTGCGCTGCTTCGAGACCGAGGCGGAAGCGCTGGCCTGGCTGCGGAACCAATAGGAGGCCATCATGGCAAAACGACTCGTCATTGACCCTATCACCCGCATCGAGGGCCATCTGCGCATCGAGGCCGAACTGGGCGCGGACAACAAGATCGCCGCGGCGTATTCGTCGGGCACCATGGTGCGCGGCATCGAGATCATCCTGAAGGGCCGCGATCCGCGCGAGGCCTGGGCCTTTGCCCAGCGCGCCTGCGGCGTCTGCACCACCGTCCACGCGTTCGCCTCGATCCGCTCCGTGGAAGACGCGCTGAAGATCAAAATCCCCAACGCGGCCAACCTGATCCGCAACCTGATGATCGCGCAGCAGTACGTCCACGACCACGTGATGCACTTCTACCACCTGCACGCGCTGGACTGGGTGGATGTGGTGGCCGCGCTCAAGGCAGATCCCAAGAAAACGTCGGAGATCCAGCAGTCCATCTCGCCCTGGCCCAACTCCTCGCCGGCCTACTTCGCCAGCGTGCAGAGCCAGGTGCAGGGGATCGTGGACAGCGGCCAGCTTTCGCTCTTCGCCAACGCTTACTGGGGCCATCCGGCCTACAAGCTGCCGCCCGAGATCAACCTGCTGGCGGTGGCGCACTATCTGGAGGCGCTGGACTGGCAGAAGGACGTCGTCAAGATCCACACGATCTTCGGCGGCAAGAACCCGCACCCGAACTTCGTCGTCGGCGGCGTGCCGATGCCGATTGACCTCAACAGCGACACTGCGCTCAACGCCGGCCACCTGGCGATCATCGGCGCCAGCATCGAGAAGATCATCGCTTTCGTGGACCAGGTCTACCTACCCGATCTGCTGGCGATCGCGCCGTATTACCTGGAGTACGCGGGGCTGGGCGAAGGGCTGGGCAACTTCCTGACCTGGGGTGAGCTTCCCGCGGACGGGGCCAACGATCCAACTAAGTTCCTGGTGCCGCGCGCCCTGATCCTTAACCGCGACCTCAAGAATGTCACCGTGCCCGATCCCAACGACTTCAATAAGATGCGGGAGTACGTCGCGCGTTCGTGGTATAAGTATGGCGCCGGTGACAACGCCGGCTTGCACCCCTGGCAGGGCGAGACGACCTTCAACTACACCGGTCCCAAGCCGCCTTACGAGCAGCTTGAGGTCGAGCAGAAGTACTCCTGGCTCAAAGCCCCGCGCTGGAACGATGTGGCGGTGGAAGTCGGCCCGCTGGCGCGCGTGCTGGCGATGTATGCCACCGGCAACGCCCAGGTGCAAGAGCTGACCAACGCCGTGCTCAAGAAGCTCAATGCCCCGCTCACCGCGGTCTTCTCGACCCTGGGCCGCACGGCCGCCCGCGCCATCGAGACCAAGGTCTTTGCCGACAGCCTGCGGACGTACTATAGCGGGCTGATCGCGGCGATCAAGGCCGGTGACACGCGCACCTTCGACGACAGCAAGTGGGAGCCGAGCACGTGGCCCGCGAGGGCGCAGGGCTTCGGCTTCATGGAGGCCCCGCGCGGCGCGCTGGGGCACTGGATCGTCATCGAGAACGGCAAAATCGCCAACTACCAGATGGTCGTCCCGACGACCTGGAACGGCTCCCCGCGCGATCACAAGGGGCAGCCGAGCGCGTACGAGGCGGCGCTGGTGGGCACGCCGCTGGCCAAGCCCGAATGGCCGCTGGAGATCCTGCGCACCATCCACTCGTTCGACCCCTGCATGGCCTGCGCGATCCACATGGTGGACGCGACCGGCGCAGACTTGGGTGAAGTGGGAGTCGGATTGAATGTGTGCTTGGGGTGAGGACGACGGACGACGGATGACCGAAAACCAACTTTTTTCCAGGGATCGGAGTTAGCCATGGAAGCGCGCATCGTCGTCCTCGGCATCGGCAACACCCTGAATCGCGATGAGGGTGTCGGCGTCCATGCTGTGCAGGCGCTACAGGCGTCCATGCCGCCGTTGGCCGTCGCCGGTCAGCCGTCGTCGGTCGAATATCTCGACGGCGGCACGCTCGGCCTCAACCTGCTGCCGATCGTCGAGGAATCCAGTCACCTGCTGATTCTGGATGCCGTGGATGCCTGCCAGCCGCCCGGCACGGTGATCGAGTTGGCGGGTGAGGACATCCCGCTCTTCAGCGGCATCAAGCTCTCGCAGCATCAAGTCACCTTCCAGGAGGTGCTGGGGCTGGCGGCCGTGCGCGGCAAGCTGCCGCCGCACCTGCACCTGATCGGCGTCCAGCCGGCCGACTTGGCGATCGGGCTGGAACTCAGCCCCGTCGTCGCCGCTGCGCTGCCGGAAGTAGTCGCCCGCGCAGCGGCGGTACTAAGCGCGTGGAAATCACCGGCCTGAGACCAGGACGCGGACGAAGCGGAGACACGGACAACGCGGACAAAAAAGTGTCTGCATTCTCCGCACAGTCCGCGTCGTCCGCGTTCTATTCATCATTCTTCATTGCAACAGGTGTATCATTCATGAACCCCATCCGTCTCCTCGACCTGGGCCTCGTGCCCCCGATCCGCTCGCAAACCATCTACCACGCCGTCGGCCACGCGCTGACTGCGGACAGCCCCGACACCATCATCCTGGTATCGCCCGAACGGCCCTACGTCTGCATCGGCTACCACCAGGACCTGGAACGCGAGGTGGACTTGGACTACTGCCGCGAGCACGACCTACCCGTCTCCCGCCGCGAGGTGGGCGGCGGCGCGGTCTACCTGGACGCGGGGCAACTCTTCATGCAGTGGGTCTTCCACCGTGACGCGCTGCCCCACAGCCTGGAGGCCAAGTTCGAGTTGTACATCCGGCCGCTGGTGGAAACCTACGCCGCGCTCGGTATCGCGGCCTACCACCGGCCGGTGAACGACGTCCACGTAGCCGGCAAGAAGATCGGTGGCACCGGCGCGGCGCAACTGGGCGAGGCCGAGGTGCTGGTCGGCAGCCTGATGTTCACCTTCGACAAGGCCACCATGGCCCGCGTGCTCAAGGTCGCGTCCGAGAAGATGCGCGACAAGATCTTCGAGAGCCTGGAGCAGTACATGACCACGATGGCCGAGCAGCTCCCATCCCTGCCCGACCGCGCCGCGGTGCGCGACCTCTACCTGGCGCGGGCCGCCGCGGCGCTGGGCCGGGAGATCGTGCCGGGCGCGCCGACCGCCGCCGAGCTGGCCCTGGCCGCCGAACTGGATGCACGTTTCGTCAGCGAGGAGTGGCTGTATCAGAAGGGCAACCTGCGCCGGGCGGGGGTGAAGATCCACGAGGACGTGCATGTCGCCGAAGGCGCGTTCAAGGCGCCGGGCGGGTTGATCCGGGTGACTGTGCGGGTGCGCGAGGGGCGCGTGGATGATCTGGAGTTGGCCGGCGACTTCACCGTGTTTCCCGCCGCCGCGGTGGGCGCCCTGCAAGTCTCGGCCCGCGGCGCCGAGCTGACCCGCGACGCGCTGGCGGCGCGATTCGCCGCGGCGTACCGCGATCACGCGATCCAGGCCCCAGGCGTCACGCCCGAACACTTGGCCGACGCGGTGTTGGCCGCAGTCACGGCGCGCTAGACTTATGCGACCAGACCTTCGAGGTCTCGCAGACCTCGAAGGTCTCGGGATGATTAGGAAGGCTACCGATGGACCCCGAAGACGCCAAAATCCTCATCGTCATGACCAGCGGGCCGAAGACACCGGAACGCTGCGCCGCGCCCTTCTTCTTCGCCCAGAGCGCCGCCGTGCAAGAGGCCGATGTGAGCATGTTTTTCACCATGCAGGGCACGCTCTTGCTGAAGCAGGGGGCTGCCGAGCAGGTGTACGCCGTCGAGGGCGGCCGGCCGATCAGCCAGTTCATCCAGGACACGCTGCGGGCGGGCGTGAAGTTCTACGTCTGCGCGGCGTCGCTGGAGTTGAACGGTATGACGCCGGATGATCTGATCGAGGATGTGGATAACTTGGTCGGCAGCACCTTTTTGATCACGGCAGGCCTCGACGTTGACCTAGTGCTCAGCTTTTAGGCAAGCAGTCCAGCGTGCGCCGAGCGTCCATGCCGCGGTGACGCGCGCGGCGCTGTTGGCCGCCAAGCACGGCGTCAAGGCGACCATCAGCGGCGACTATGGCCCCAACTGCTACGGCGTCCTGGAAGGGGCCGGCATCCCGATGTATCTGTGCGGTGCGGCGAAAACGGCGCGCGCGGCGGTCAAATTGTTCCGCGCCGGCCAACTTGTGTCCGTCAACGCGCCGATCAGCAGTGGATCGCACGGAGAACTCGAGGATGCGCCGGCCCGTTGAAAGATCAAACGTCTCGGCGAGATGCGGCCGGACGCTAAACTGCGGCTGGCAAAAAGCGGGGGCCGCCCAGTCCGATGGGCGGCCCCCGCAGCATTTGGAAGAGGAACCGGTTCGGCGCCGTGTCCCCTATTGCCCCGTCTTCGGCGGCAGGTTGGTGGGGATCACGCTCTGGTTGGCCTGAACCTCGTAAGGTTTGAGGCCTTTGGCGTTCAGGAAGAGCGCGGCGTTGCCTCGACGCCAGCGTTGCCTGTCACCTCGACCGGGATGCAGACGTCGAAGCATTCGAGGTGAAATAGCGCCGCTGCAAGTCAAACGCCACGTTCACCAGCCCGATCATCACCGGCACTTCCACCAGCGGGCCGATCACCGCGGCGAAGGCCTGGCCCGAGCCGATGCCGAAGACCGCCACGGCCACCGCAAGCGCCAACTCGAAGTTATTGCTGGCCGCAGTGAAGGCGATGGTCGTCGTCTTGCTGTAATCCGCGCCGCTGCGCATGCCCATCCAAAAGCTGACCAGGAACATCACCGCGAAGTAGATCAGCAGCGGGATGGCGATGCGCACCACGTCCAGCGGAATCTGCACGATCAGATTGCCCTTCAGGCTGAACATCACCACAATGGTGAAAAGCAGGGCGATCAGGGTCAGCGGGCCGATGCGCGGTACGAACTCCCGCTCGTACCAGGCCCGACCTTTAGCCTGCACCAGGATCAGGCGGGTGAGGAAGCCGGCGACCATGGGGATGCCCAGGTAGATCGCCACGCTCTTGGCGATCTCACCGATGCTGACCTGCACTACGCTGCCCTGCAAGCCGAAGAGCGGCGGCAGCACGGTGATAAAAAACCAGGCGTAGACACTGTAAAAGAGCACCTGGAAGACGCTGTTAAACGCTACCAGCCCGGCCGCATACTCGCGATCCCCCCTGGCCAAGTCATTCCAGATCGCCCCTTACAGCGCTGACCGGACTCATGGTATAATCCATCTATGATCGTTCGCCCTCCCAGTCCTGTTTCTCCCGTTCGAGCTTGCGTCGCGCGCACTGGCGCTGCTAACGTATGCGAGCGCGTTCCGCCTGGCAGGCATCGCAGAACCGTCGCTGTGGCCCACACC
>JAPLHB010000076.1 GCA_026389845.1 Chloroflexota bacterium | reverse complement strand
TACGGCTTGAGAACCTCGTCCTGTCCCTGGCGGACCAGGATGGCGTTGTTGTCGGTGGGACTGCCGCCCATCTTCATGAGCTTGACGGGGTTGGCCGTCGTCCACTTGCCGCCGTCCATGTTCAACGCCTTGACCACGCCCGCCGCCTCCTGGCGACCGACTTCGGTGTTGTTGAAGGAGATGTACGCCCCAATGTTGGGGGACTTGATCAGGCGGTCATACGCGATGACCTTCACACCTGCTTTGGCCGCCTTGTCCACCGCCGTCACCGCCGCATCGCCGTCTTCCGCGATGACGATGAGGGCCTTGACGCCCTGCGTCACCATGTTGTCAATCTGGTCGTTCTGCAGCTTGACATCATGGTTCGCTTCCTGCCAAATCACATCGTAGCCCTTGTCATTCAAGAGCTTTGTCATCAGCACTTGTTCTGGCTTCCAGCGCTCGGTCGCAAAGTCCGAGAAGGAGAGACCGACCTTCACCTTGCCGGTGGCGGCGGGTGCAGCCGTGGGTTGCGCGGCGGCGGGTGCGGCCGTGGGCTGGGCAGCAGCCGGGGCGGCTGTCGGCTTGGCGGGTGCGGCCGTGGGCTGGGCGGGCGTCGCGCAGCCAAACAAGGCAGTCGAAATCATCATCAAGGCAACGGCAAGCATGACGAAACGCATTAGCTTGGATCTCATCTGTGATCCTCCTCTTGAGTGAATGTGAGTGAAAGGGTTTCTTGACTGTGACTCTGTAGGAAACGGCTCTTGTTTGGGGTCAGATGGTCACCTCCTTGTGTGTGCCTGGATGTTGGCGCCGAGAAGGGCGGGTTGCGGCTGGGTCGTGTTGCGTTGAAAGCCAAACCGGCAACTCAATCTTGAGCAGTATACCACAATCTACGCCTTCTGTGTACCCTTGATTTCCCCGTTTGGTCATCGGATTTCCCTCGTTGCCAATAGGGGGAATCCCCTAAAGGTGCGCCTTTCCATCCCCGTCGGCCTGTTCGACACGGGGATGCGGAATCTCGACCTGGATGAGCGCGCCGCCTTCGGGGCGGTTCTGGAACCGCCACTGTCCGCCCAACAGCGCCACGCGTTCAGTGATGCCCAACACGCCATAGTGTCCCTCGGCTGACAGGCTCGCCAGATCGAAGTCCGCGGCCAATCCGCGGCCGTCGTCGGCGATGGCGAGCATCAGCCGCCGCGGCGAGGTGTGCTCCAGGCGGATCTCGACCGCGCCGGCCGCCGCGTGCTTGCGCACGTTGTTCAATCCTTCCTGCACGATGCGGAAAATGGACAGTTCGGTGGCCTCCGGCAGCCGCCCCAGGTTGGGGTCCAGGGTGAGACTCACGCGGATGCCCGTGCGCTTGCTCCACTCGTGCGTATAGGATTGCAGCGCGGAACCCAGTCCCAGGCTGTCAATGGTCGGCGGCCGGAGGGTGCCGCAGATGTGGCGGAGGTCGCCTACCAGGTCACGCACGCTGCCCCGGACATCCTGCAGCTCCGCTTCCAGCGCTGGGGTCACTTCGGCGCCAGCTTCGATTTCCTCCAGCCGATAGCCCACGCCCAGCAGGTCTTGGATCACCTGGTCGTGGATTTCGCGGGCCAGCCGTTTGCGTTCCTGTTCCAGCTCGGTCAAGAGCCGCCGTTGCGCATCCTGCAAGGCGACATTGGCCTGGTCGAGGGCGTTGATCTGATCGGCCAGTTGGTCAATGATCTGATAGTTCAGCCCGTCGTGGGTCTCCAGCTTGCGCTCCAGGAGCGATTGCCGGTGGTGCAGCTGCTCCGCTTGTTCTCGGGCGCGGTAGTAGCTGTCCAACGCCCAGATGAACGGCGTGAGCTGTTGCTGGTCGGCGGCGCCCACCATCGCAGCCAGGATCGTTTCGCGGTCGGTGGTGTCGGTGCGGTGTTCGGCGATGACGCGACCATGACGCAATACGACGATGCGATCGGTCACGGCCATCAGGTGATCCACGTTGTCGCTGCCGAAGAGCACCGCGGCGCCTCCACCCTGCCACTCCTGGATGAACGCCAGGAGTTTCTGCTGGTAGGGATAGCTCAAGAGCAGGCTCGGATCGTCTATGATGATGAGCCGGGCCGGGTGGGTCATCGCCCGGGCAATGGCGATCAACTGGCGCTGTTCGCCCGAGAGATTGGTCACGCTCTCGCGCAGCGACGTGTAATGCATCCCCAGCCGAGCGAGGATGCGCCCCGCTTCCTCATCCATCCGCCGGCGGTTGGGGATTCTCAGCCAGCGGTTGCCCCGCGGCCAGCCGATCTCGCTGCCCAAAAAGACGTTGCGACTGATGTCCAGTTCTTCGGCCATCTCGGGCTGTTGATGAATCACCTCGATGCCCAGCGTCCTGGCTCGAAACGGCCAGCTCAGCCGTTGGCCGGCAAAATAGAGGTCCCCTGAATTGGGCACATAGACGCCCGCCAGCACCATCGCCAGGGCCGACTTGCCCGCGCCGCTTTGCCCGGCCAGACCCACCACTTCACCGCTCTGGATCTCCAGGCTCACCTGGCGGATCAGCGAGAGGGTGCCCAGGCTCTGGGAGAGGTTGATGGCTCGCAGCAACGGCTCCATGCGCTACTCCCCCCGCCGCTGTCGTCGCCAGTAATCCAGCAGAATGACCAGCAGGATCATCGTGCCGATGGCTGCCGTTTGCCAATAGGAGGGATAGCCGAGCAGCACCAGCCCATTGTAGAGCATCTGCGTGACGGCCGCGCCCAGCAAGACCCCCAGCGTGCTGCCGATGCCGCCGAACAAGCTGGTTCCCCCGATCACGGCGGCTGCGACCACGTCCACCTCATAGCCGATGGCCGCGGCCGGCGCCGCCACCCCCAGGCGCGCGGCAATCATCATGCCGCCGATGGCCGCCAACAGCCCGCAAAGGGTATAAACCACCACCTTCAGGCCGATGACATTGACGCCCGAGACGAGCAACGCCCGTTCGCCGCTGCTCATGGCGTAGATGTCGCTCCCGATCACCGTGTGGTTCAACAACAGCCTGACCAACAGGGCCACGCCCAGGGCGATCAGGAAGGGCAGCGGCACCGACCAGGGGCCGATGGCGACGTCGGATTGGCCCAACTGCAGGAATGCTTCGGGCAGATTCGTCACCGACCAGCCTTTGGTCAGACTGTAGGCAAAACCGCGGGCGATGCTCATGGTCCCCAACGTAACGATGAACGGCGGCAGCCGGACGCGCGCCACCATCGTGCCGTTGAGCCATCCCACGATCACCCCGACCAGCAGGCCGACGGCGATGGCGAGGGGCACAGGAACGCCGACCTGCATGCAGCGCGCGGCCACCAGTCCGGCCAGGGCCATCGTCGCGCCCACCGACAGGTCAATGCCGCCGATGATGATGACCATGCTCTGGCCAAATGATACGATGGCAAGCCACGAGAAGTTCCTGGAGAGGCTGGCTAGATTGTTGTAGCTGAGAAAGGTATGCGTCTTCAGGCTTAGAAAAGCGAGGAGGGCGAGAAACATGATCAGGACGACAAAAACCTGGCCGTTGATCAGGTTGTTCCAGATCCGCCTGGGCGATGCAGGGAGGGTATAGGTCTTGGGGGCGTGTAGCGCCCCGCCCGTCTTATCATCCGCCACGGGGGTACCCTCTTCAGGCTAAGACGTCATCAATCATCTGGCGCATGGTCGCCGCATCCAGGTCTTTCTTGTCCACGAAGGCCGCCGCCCCTGCTTCCATGCCGAGCCGGCGGAACTCGCGGTCGGGATACGCGCTGATCAGAATGACGCGGGATTGCGGCTGCAAGGTTTTGATGCGCCGGACGCACCGGATGCCGTCCTCGTCGCCCAGGATCACGTCCACGAGCACTAATTGAGGCAACATCTGCTCGACCAGGCGCACGGCTTCGTTCGTGTTCTCGGCTTCGTAGATGGTGGCCTGCGGGTACACCCGACTGACCATCCGCCGCAATTGGCTGCGATACCGGGCATTGTCGTCCACCAGCAGCGTGGTGAATCGGTTCTGGGGGAGTAGCTCGGGCAGGATGGCGGCAGTCGCGGGGCCGGGCGAGTTGAGCACTTCGGGATGCTCGGTCACGTAGTGGACTGCCTCCAGCCGGCTTTGCACGTTGAGCTGGCGGTAGATGCGAGTCAGGTGGTTTTCGATGGTCTTGACGCTCAGGCCGGTCTCGCGGGCCAGGCTTTGGTTGTCATAACCCAGGAGCAAGAGGCGCAAGATCTCGCGCTGGCGGTCGGTCAGGCCCGATGACGGCGCACAGAATTCGGCGTAGCTGAGCAGTTTGCTGATTAGGGTGCTGGAGATCCACCGTTCGCCGGCCAGCACCCGCTGCACAGCCAGCTTCAGGTCGCTGAGGGGTTGATCCTTCAGGTGATAGCCATTCACGCCGACGCCGAGCAAGCCCTGGACGTAAGCGTCATCGTCATACGCGCTGACGACCAGGACCTTCATCGCCGGATAACGCGCCCGAATCTGGCGGATGGTAGTCACCGGCTCGAAGTCCGGCATCGTCACGTCAATCACCAGCAGATCGGGCCGCGACTCTTCCAGGGCCGTCACGAGCGACGGCCCGTCGCCCACTTCGCTCACGATCTCCAGGTCCGGTAGGTCTTGCAAGGCGTGGCGGATGCCTGATCGCACCACGGCATGGTCGTCTGCCAGTAGAACGCGTACTTTGCCCATACGGGCATTATAGCATCATTGCCGCCCGTTGCCAATGGAAATCATCGCGGGAAGATGGGGCAATACCCACGGGCACGATAGGGGATTCCCCCTACATGGCTTGAAGTCAGACGGCAGGCGGCAGGCGTGCCACTCGTTCTTGTGGAGAATCGCCAACCGTAGTATATTCATCGCCGTTCAGCCCGTCACGCCGCCGATTGAAATCAGCGGCTGGCTGAGCCGTGGATTTCAACCCACGGCGGCCTGGGAGGCAAGACGATGAAACTTCGGTTGGCGCACTTGGGATTCCTGTTTTTTCTCTCGCTGGTAATGACGGCCTGCGTTCCGGTGCGCGAAGCCGGCGCGCCGCCAGAGACGATCATCGTCGTCATCGGCAAATCGGTGAATCCGTATTGGTCCAATGTCGAGAAAGGCGTCGAGGCCGCCGGCAAGGATCTGGGCATCAAAACGGTATTCTTCGTGCCCCCCAAGGAGGACGTGGCGGCCCAAATCCAGACCATGGAGACCTACATCGCCCAGGGAGTCACCGGCATCGCCATCGCGCCTTCGAACCCGCAGGCCCTGGAACGGGTGATGAAAAAGGCAGCCGGCGCAGGGATTTTCGTGACCACGCTGGATACGCCCCCGGTGGAAGGCAGCGCCGCCAAGGTCTACATCGGCACCGATAACTACGGCGCCGGTCAGATCGCGGGGCAAACGCTGACCACACTCCTGCCCAACGGCGGCAAGGTGGGCATCGTGCGCGGCTCCGACACGGCGCTCAATGCCTTGCAGCGCACCGAGGGTTTCCTGGCCGCGGTCACGGGCACGGGCATCAAGCCCCTGACGCCTATGAACGATCAAGAAGATGCGGCTGCGGCGCTGCAGCTCTCCAACTCGGTGATTTCAGCCAATCCCGATCTGGCCGGCGCTTTTGGGGTTTACGCTTACAATGGGCCGGCCTGGGCCACGGCCATCAAGGAGGCGAAAGCCGTCGGCAAAATTAAGGTCGTCTGCTTCGACACCACCACCGACACCATCAATGGCATCAAGGAGGGGGTAATTGACGCCACGGTAGCCCAGCGCGAGTATGACATGGGCTACAAGTCGGTGCAGATCATCAAGCTGATGGCCGAGAAGGGAGTAGAGCCGGCCTTGAACGAGATGGGGGCTATGAACGGCATCGTCACTACTGGCGTGGATATCATCACGTCCGCCACGCTGAAGGACTACGAGGCGGCCCTCGATGCCAGGGGCATCCCCCACGAGTGGACTACGCGGGGTTGGACACCGCCCCTGGCACGCCCGTCACAATGATCTGAGCTACCGCCCCATCAGATGGCTCAAGATCAGCCAGTCCAACTCCTCATAGTCCCTGGTCGCGATCAGTCCGGCGATTCGCCCCTCGTCCAGCGAGCGCACTAGCTCCACCAGCCGGGTGAACATCTGCAGGGAGTTACGAAGGTGTTTTGTCGCCAACTCGGCCGGCTGGGTGCGGATGGCCTTCACGTCCAGGCCGACGATGCCGATCTCCCAGAAGCGGTTGGCGTCCAGCACACGCACCTGGTTGAACGCTCGCCGTAAGTCCACCGCGCCGAAGGAACGGTCTTGGTCGAACTTGAGACCGTTCTGATCGTTCAGGTGGACGCTCCACAGCTTGCCGAACGCCATCGCGAAGCCGATCTCGTCGGAAGGATCGAGGCCGGCCAGGATCGAGTGCGCCGACTCCATCAGCACTCCTACACGTTTCGGATCGGCCGCCTGGAATCCCAGGGCCAGGGCGTGACCCATGGTCGGGATGTACGCCAGATCCATCGGCTCGTTCGGCTTCGGCTCGATCGCGATGCGGATGGACTTGTCATAATTCAGTAGCGTGTTGATCGCATCGAGCAGTTGCCGCGCGGCCCGCCCGGCGTCCTTCGCCTCGCGCATGTACGACCCCTCGCGCGCCAGCCAGAGCACCATCAGATCGCACCCCAGCTCGCGGGCGATGTCCGCCGCCTTTTTGGAGCGCTCGATCGCATACGCGCGCTCGGACGCGTTGTTCGAGGTGTAGCCGCCGTCAATCGTCTTGGGGTGTTCCCACAGCCGTGGCGCGACGAACTCCGCGATCAGGCCGTGATCATCGAGCATCTGCCGGACTGCTCGCGCACGGGCCGCGATCTGCGCCGCGGCGAGACCGTCCAGGTCCGGCACCGCGTCGTCGTCGTGGAACTGCACCGCGTCGAAGCCCAACTCTTTGTAGATCGGCAGCTTGGTCTCGAAGCTCAGCGCCGGCCGCACCGCCGGACCAAAAGGATCGGCCCCTTCGTGGATGTTCCAGGGGCCGAATGAGAAGCGGTAACCGTATTTGTTCATGGGGATTCCTTCCGCAAAGCTGAAAACGCAAAACGAAAAACGGAAGATCGCAAGGGGATGCTCCTTTTCATTTTTCGTTTTGCGCATCAGTTCGCTGCGCTCAGAGCCTGTCCTGAACACAGTGAAGGAACAAGTTCTCCTTGCCGCAACGAGACCCCTTCGACTGCGCTCAGGGCAGGCTCTTCGCTGGATTCTCGCCGCAACGCACTTCACGGGGCCGACCCGCTCAGGGTGACAATAGCGAGTTTTGCGGTATTGCCTAATATCTAATATCCACCTGTCGTTTCCCCGCCGCCGACGCCAGGATCGCGTCACACACGCACGCCGTGCGATAGCCATCCTCGAAGGAGGCGGCCAAGGGCGCGACCGGCTTGTCGTTGACGATGCAGTCGAGAAAGTGGGTCAGTTCGTGGACGAAGCTGTGCTCCCAGCCGATGATGTGCCCGTGCGGCCACCAGTTCGACCAGAACGGGTGATACCCTTCGCTGATGAGCACCTGGTGGAAGCCCTGGGTCTCCTTGGGTTCGTCGTCAATCCAGAAGACCTCCAGCTCGTTCATCCGATGCAGATCGAAGCGGATGCTGCCCTTTTCGCCGTTGATCTCCAGCACCTCGTAGTTCTTGCGACCGGCAGCGAAACGGGTGGCTTCCAGCGTGCCGATGGCGCCGTTGGCGAACTCCACGCACGAGACGAACGCGTCGTCCACTTCCACCTTGCCCATCGTGCCGTCGCCCTGCGGCCGCTCGGTGATGAAGGTCTTGGTCATGGCCGAGACGCTCTTCATCTCGCCGACCAGGAAACGGCCCAGGTCAATGATGTGTGCGCCGAGATCGCCCAGCGCGCCGCTGCCCGCCGCCTTCTTGTCCAGCCGCCAGATCATCGGCGTGTTGTAGTGCGGCATGATCCACTCTTGCAGGTAGATCGCGCGGAAGTGGTAGATGCGGCCGAGCTTGCCGCTCTGGATCAGCTCGTAGGCCTGGCGGATCGCGGGCACGAAACGGTAGTTGAACGCGACCTGATGCTTGACGCCGGCTTTGGTGACTGCGTCGAGCATCGTCTTCGCCTCTTCGGCGTTGCGGGCCAATGGCTTCTCGCAGAAGACGTGCTTGCCGGCCCGCGCGGCCGCGATGCACGGCTCCGCGTGCGCGTTGTTGGGGCCGCCGTTGTCGAAGAGCTGCACGGCCGGGTCCGCAAGCATCTCGCGCCAGTCGCCGTAGACCTTTTCGTAGCCATAGCGCCGCGCCGCCTCTTGGGCCGCCTCGACGTTGCGGCCGCAGATGGCGACCAGCCGCGGGATTGCGGGCGGCGGGTACATCATGTAAGGAATCTTCTTGTAGGCGTTGGTGTGCGCCTTGCCCATGAAGGCGTAGCCCAACATGCCGATGCCGACTTCCGGCGCCGTTCCCGCGGCCTTCGGGTCGGCCATCGCGGTGAAGGATTGTTCGCCCATGGTCATCACTTCCTCTCGAACGCTGCGTCGAACGCGACGGCCGATGGCGCGAAGTCCAGCCGCTTGACAAACGCGGCCGACTCGGTTGCCCCATGCTCGCGATCCATCTTGCCGTCTTCCCATTCGACCGACAGCGGGCCGGCGTAGCCGATGTCGTTCAGCGCGCGGATGATATCCTCGAAGTTGATCGAGCCGCGGCCCAGCGAACGGAAGTCCCAGAAGCGCCGTGCATCGCCGAAGTTGAGATGCCCGCCGAAGACACCGGCCTCCATCGGCTTCGATGACCACCACACGTCCTTCATGTGGACGTGGAAGATGCGGCTGGCGAACTTGCGGATGAACGCCACATAGTCCACGCCCTGATAGCCGAAGTGGCTGGGATCATAGTTGAAGCCGAACGCCTTGTGGCCTCCCACCGCGTTCAGCGCGTTCTCCGCACTGGCGATGTCGAAGGCGATCTCCGTGGGGTGGACCTCCAGCGCGAACTTGACGCCGACCTGCTCGAAGACATTCAGGATCGGCAGCCACATATCGGCGAAGAGCTTGAGGCCTTTCGCCAGGTAGTCGGCCGGATTGGGCGGGAAGGAATAGACCATGTGCCAGATGGGCGAGCCGGTGAAGCCGGGCACGACCTTGAGGCCCATTTTGGCCGCGGCACGGGCGGTGTTCTTCATTTCCTCGGCCGCGCGGGCGCGCACGCCGTCCTCTTTGCCGTCGCCGAAGATGCGCGGGGGCAAGATGCTTGCGTGGCGCTCGTCAATGCGGTCGCACACGGCCTGACCCACCAGGTGCGCGCTGATCGCGAAGCACTTGAGGCCGTGCTTGTTCAGGATGTCCCAGCGGCCCTGGATGTACTTGTCGCTTTCCAGCGCCTTGTCCACCTCGAAATGATCGCCCCAGCAGGCGATCTCGACGCCATCGTAGCCGAATGACTTGGCCTTGGCGCAGACCGTATCGAAGGTCAGATCGGCCCATTGGCCGGTGAAGAGAGTGACTGGTCGAGACATGTGTGCCTCCTGATATTGCGTACTGCGTATTGCGTGGTGCGTGTTGCGACCCTTGTCTCCTTGTTTCCCTGTTTCCTGGTCTATCCGTCTATAACGTAAACTCCGGCAGCCGGACGATCTCGCCGCCGCGCAGGGCCGAATCGTGCGCGCAGATGCCGACGCAGGTCCAATTGGCCGATTGCGCCGCGTTCGGGAACGGGTCGCGATCCTCTACGATGCTCGTGATGAACTCGTTGACCAGGTGCGGATGCGAGCCACCGTGACCGGCGCCCTGGATGAACGACATGTGGGTCTCACTCTCCAGGTCGTACACGCCCTTGGTGGTGAAGCGCTGGATCGGCTCGGGCAACAGCCTGGCGTAGTCGGGCACCGGCACGCGCTTGCCGTCCTCGCCGGTGAAGATCACCGGTTCGTCGGCGGCGAGTTGTTGCCATTCGAAGCTCCGCAGGCTGCCGTAGACATCGAAGCTCTCGATGTATTCGCGCGCCGTGTTATAGAGCGAGCGTGTGATCTCGGCGTGGACGTCCGAGTCCTTTAGCTTGATGTGCGTGGACTCGATGGCGAAGGGCGAGCCATAACGCCGGGCGTATTTGTCGTCCACGCGGCCGGAGCCGAGGCATGAGACCCACTCGGCCCGCTTCCCGGTCAGGCCCAGGCACGGGCCGACGCAGTGGGTGGCGTAGTGCATCGGCGGCATGCCGGGCCAGTACTTCGGCCAGGTGCCGGCTGCCATCTCCTGGTGGTGCGCCGCGCGCACGAACTGGATGCGGCCCAGCGCACCCTTTTCGTACAACTCTTTGACAAAGAGGTACTCGCGGGTGAAGACCGTGGTCTCCATCATGGTGTACTTCTTGCCGGAAGCCCGCTGCGCCTCCACCACCTGCCGGCACTCCTCGATCGTGCGCGCCATGGGGACGGTGGATGCCACGTGCTTACCCGCCTTGAGGGCATCAATGCTCATCCAGGCGTGGTCATCAATGGGCGAGTTGATATGTACCGCATCCACGTTCGGATCGGCGAGCAGCTCAGCGAAATCGGTGTAGCGTTTCGCAACGCCGAATTTGTCGCCCACCTCGTCCAGGTGCGCCTTGTTCCGCTGGCAGATGGCGTACATGACCGTGTGCGGGTGGCGCTGGTAGATCGGGATGAACTCCGCGCCGAACCCCATGCCGACGATCGCGACGTTGATTTTGCGTGTCATGGAGGTAGCTCCTTGCCCACGTGCCAGGCACCTGCGAGGTGCCTGGCACGTTTAGAATCTTCAGGCCAGTACCGTGTCGAACACTCGCACCCGTTTCCAGTTTAGCTTGGATTCAGCTATGAACTGCTGATGCAGGGGCGCGTCCTGGTACCGATCGTGCGCGGCCTTATCGGTGAAGACAATGTGCAGCCCAACGTCCCAGTCGCGGTCGTTTACATCGCGGGCGTGGTCAATGGCCAGGGGGCCGCAGGCAAACGACGCGATGCCTGGATGATCCACGAGGTACTTCTGGCAGGCAGCGAGCAGCATCTGCACGGCGGCCTCGGAGTTGTCAATCAGGGTGAAGTAGACGTTGTGTGCGATCATCTCTACGCCATCAGCTTCTTGAGGAACGCCATGCCGTCCACGGCCAGGCCGTCGGCGGTGGGGGCCAGGGGGCGCCAGACGGCCGCGGCGCGCGCGATCTCCTTCACCTCGGTGCTGAAGGACTCGATGACCAGCGCGCCGCTGAAGCCGATCTTCTTCAGCGCGGCTGCGATCTCGGTCCACGCCACGTGGCCGGTGCCGGGGGTGCCGCGGTCATTCTCATTGGCGTGAACGTGCCACAGCTTCGCGCCGGCCATTTCGAGGGCCTGGCCCAAGTGCTTCTCCTCGATGTTGGCGTGGAAGGTGTCCATCATCAGGCCGGCCGCGGGGCTGTTGATCAGGTGCATCAGCTCCAGGGCTTGCTCCGTCAGGTTGATGAAGCTGGTCTCGAACCGGTTGAGCGGCTCCAGCGCCAGGCGGATGCCCTTCTGCTCGGCGTATTCGGCCGCGACGCGCAGGTTTTTCGCGGCCAGCGCCAGATCGGCCACCCGCTGCGCCGGCGTCTGCTGCCACTGGCGTCCCACGGCCGCGTAGAGCGGGCCGACGACCAGCTTGCCGCCCATGCGGGCGGTCCCATCAATGCAGTGCTTGAGGTATGCGATGCCCGCTTGCTGGATCTTCTCGTCCGGGTGGGATGGATCGCGGCCCGCGCCCATCACCGCGCACGTGCTGCACGCCAGTCCGGTGCGCGCATACGCTTCCGCCGCCGCGCCGTAGTCAACATCGCCCTCGCTTTCGATGGGGATTTCCAGCAGGTCGAATCCCATCGCCTTGGCCTTGTCCAGGAAGTGCAAATCCTTGGTCTGGAAGGGCGAGGACCAGAGGAAGGTGTTGATGCCGTATTGAATCACGTGTCAGCTCCTTGTGGATTGAGCGTAGAGGATTGGGGGACTAGGAACTGGGGACTAGGTCTGAGGTATTTCCAATTCCTAGTCCCTAGCTCCTAGTCCCCAGCAATCATGGCGTGATCTGCACCTTGATCGGGTCATCCTTGCGTGCCCGCAGGTTGACGATAGCGGTTGCGGCCTCGGAGAGCGGCACGGCCCGGCTGACCAGCGGTTCCAGGTTGAGCAACCCGTTGGCGATCATGGCGATGGTGGTCGGCCAGACGCCCGGCGCCAGCCAGGAGAAGCGGATCTCCTTGTCGGCGGTGTGCGTGACCAACGCGGGCACGTGAATCACGTCGCCAGCGTCCGGCAGGCCGAAGTGCACGATGATCGCCGCGCCCCCGGTGATATCAATCGCCTGCTCGAACGCGTCGTTGGAGCTGGTCGGGACGATGGCGCGCTCGGCCAGGAGGCCATGCGATACATCCGCGATCGCGGCCTTCAAGTCCTTGACGAAATAGGGAGACTTTGCATCCTTGGTGTTGAAGATGTAGTCCGCGCCCCACTTTTTGGCTTCTTCCAGGCGGTAGTCGCGGGTACCGACCATCGCCACCTTGCCCGCGCCGACGGCCTTGGCGATCTGCACCATCATGATGCCGATGGGGCCGGGGCCGAAGATGGCCACGAACTGGCCCGGCTCGATCGCCAGTTTTTTCATGCCATAGACCGCGCAGGCCAGCGGCTCGATAAACGCGCCCGCCGCGTAGCTGACCGTGTCGTCCAGCTTGAAGAGACCGGTGTAGCGGGAGAGCGCGTATTCGGCCATGGCGCCGTCGGCGTTCACACCCGGCACGTAGAGGTTGGCGCACAGGTTGGTGTGACCACTGGCGCAGGCGTAGCAGGCGTTGCAGTGCTGCACCGGGTTGACGACTACCCGGTCGCCCGGCTTGAACAGCCCCATGGACTTGGGGATCGCGCCGACCTCGACCACCTCGCCGGTGAACTCATGGCCCAGCACGATGGGCATCTTGCCCGTCGGGCTGAGGCCGAAGTAGTAGGAAATATCCGAGCCGCAGATGCCGCAGTTCTTGACGCGCACCAGCACGTCGGCGTCACCCACCTGCGGAATCGGTAGCTCCGCCATCTCCATCTTCTCGGCAGCGGAGAAGACTTGGGCTTTCATCGTGTTTGACATTGTGTTCTTACTCCTTGGAGATCACGTGGTTCGTGTTGCGTGTTGCGTGTTGCGTGTTGCGTGTTGCGTGTTGCGTGTTGCGTGTTGCGTGTTGCGTGTTGCGTGTTGCGTGTTGCGTGTTCCGTTTTCTCTCGGTGACAAGCTCACCTGCCAATGCGGCACTCACGTACCACGTACCACGTACCACGTACCACGCACCACGCATCACGTACCACGTACCACGTACCACGTACCACGGACCACGCACCACGCACCACGTACCACGCACCACGCACCACGCACCACGTACCACGCACCACGTACCACGTACCACGCACCACGCACCACGCACCACGTACCACGTACCGCGCACCACGCATCACCCGTACTTCGCGACCAACTCATCCATGAACTTCTTGGCCGGGCCGGTGGCTTCCAGAGCTCCCGGCCAGTAGCACAGGTCCATCGGCCACCACTCATCCTTGTACCCGGCATCGTTCAACGCCTGGATGATCGACGGAAAGTCGAGGACGCCCTGGCCGAATGGGGCGTGGGTCGAAGTTCGGTCATCGTGCAGCGTCTGATCGCTGTCGATGAAGTGTACGTGCTTGATCCAACCCGTCAGCATATGTGCGAACTGCACGACACCGCCGGGCAGCGTCTCCTTCTCACCCCGCTGTCGCGCGCCGACTACGCCCACCATGTGCGCATGGCAGGAGTCGAAGAGCACGCCGAAGTTCGGGTGGCCGACTGCGTGACACATGCGAACGATCTGGCTGGGCTTGTTGACGAAGAACTCCGGCTCAAATTCCCAGATGAACTTGACGCCGTGCTTGCCGGCTACGTCCGAGGCGATGCGGAACAAGTGCGCGCTGCGCCAGAAAGCGATCTCATATTCGCCGAGTGGGATCTTGTCGACGTCGATGATCAAGTCGGTGCGAATCTTGTTCGTACCGAGAACCTGGCATATCTCCACATGCCTCAAGACAACGTCGATGTAGTCCGGCAGGCTAGCGTAAGGTGGCGGCACCTTGCCGAAGTCGGCAGCGATGCCCGACACGCCAAGGCCGTGGTCGTCCAGGATTTTCTTGACCGCGCGGACCTTGTTCAGATCCCTGGCGTCGTCGAGCGAGAGGTGCGGGGCGAAAATGCCCAGTTCGACGCCGTCAAACTTATAATCTTGCAGCTTCTTGGCTACTACGGGCAAGTCGATCGGCTTGTCCGCATAGCCGCCCCAGATGTACGCCCAGGTGCCTACGGAAATCTTCTTCTTAGCCATGAAAAACCTCCATTGGTTAGATATAGGATATTAGATAGTGGCTGAGGAGAAACCAAGTTGTTCACAGAAACCTGGTCTCTTGGCGTTACCGTCCATACGGCGGAATCATCGGCACGTCCAGATTGATGTCCGGGCCGAAGAACTTGAAGATGATCAGGTCGGCGCCGCCCGTGTTCTCCACCAGGATCGGCCTGGTGGCCGCGGCGTGCGAAATCAAAAGCTCGTCATGTCCGAAGTTGAGGCCCTCAACGTCGTAGCCGCCGAAGATCCCCACCCCGCGCCAGACCAGGATGTTGTAGACGCCCTTCTCGACGCAGCGGAACTGGCCGCCGGGCTTCACCACCAGCCGCTTGCCGCTGAACTTGGTGGTGTTGTAGTAGATCCAGGATTCCTCGCCGCCGGGCTGCCGGGTCTCCGTGATCGGGACGGGCGGGCTGTGACGGTTCTCGTAGAAGTAGGGATCGCCGCTGATCTTCCAGTCAATCTGATCCAGGATGACTTTTTCCCCCCGCGCCGCCCGGTCTTCAGGCCGCACGTCTTTGAACAGCAGATCCTTGGAGATGATCTTGCCCGCGTTCAGCGCCTGGAGCATGGCGAAGACGTCCGAATCTTCTTGCAGCTCGATGGTCAGCGCGGTGCCGGGCGCATGCAACACGCCCGATGGCAGGTGGAACCCCTCCCCGCGCACGTTCAGATACGCCCGCGAGTGCTGTAGGATCAGGTCATCTTTCCATTCCACCAGATACTTCAGGAGGATGTCTTGTTTGCCCTGTTCGACGATGTAGGGGTGTACCCCGAAGAAGGTCTCCGGGTGCGGACCTAGATCCACGTCCTCCGGGAAGTAGTAGGCTTCTTCTTTAGAATTTGCGCCGACCAGTCTGGCGTCCTTCTCCATCTGGTGGATGTGGAAGGGGATGCGCGCACCGAAATCGTAGATCTTCGCCAGCCGGCCAAGCCCCTTGTGCGTCTTGGCGTACGCCTGGCCCATGACCGCCGCGCCCGCGACTTCGATAGCCTCCTTGAGGGTCATCCGTTCGCCCTCGATACCCAGGTGGCTCAGCCCCTCGTCAGGCGGGCCGACGCGGTTGTCGGCCTTGGTGGTGGAGCCGATCCAGCGTTCGGAGATCCAGCCCCGCTCGCCGACTTCGTATGCGGCCTCGGGCAACCCGAGCCGTCGCCCCGGCGGCAGGAAGTCCCGCGCCACCCAGGCCGGTTCCAGGCGGAGGATGCCGTTGCCCCTGTCCAGGGCGTTTTCGACGATGTTGTGTTTCGTACTAGCAGCCATTTCGTTGCGCCTCCAGGTATCCCGTATTGCGTATTGCGTACTGCGTACTGCGTGGTGGACTGTGTGTCATGGAACACGCCCTGTGCCATCCGCCATCCGCAACCCGCTATCCGCTATCCGCTATCCGCTATCCGCCACCTGCCATCTGCCATCTGCCATCCGCGAGCCCCTACTGCCCCAACGCCCCAAACCGGGCGTAGATCGCCAGTGCCGGGTCAATCGGCGCCCGGGCCGGTTTCACGTCCTTCGGGATCACGATGGTCGGCGTCGGCCGGATGACCTTGCCGGCGAACTGCGGCAGCCACTCCCGCTCGGCTTCCAGCATGTCGGCCGCCATGTCGCGGATTTCCTTCAGCGTGAGCACGGCCGAGGTGAGCGGGTCGAGCGCGCACGCCTGGACGATCTTCTCCGTGTCACCGGTCAACGCCGCCTCGACGGTCAGCCGCTGGACGTTGACGTTGGTCATGTTCAGCGCGGCGCACTGCGACGGCAAGGCGCCCACGAAGGTCTTGTGGAGGCCGGTGCGATCCACGTAAATCAGATACTCGGCGCAGCAGTCGGCCGGCAGGTTGCTGATCATGCCGTTGTTGATGACGTTGCCGTTCAGCTTGAACGTCCGGCCGGTCTCCATCGCCTCGATGATGTATGAGCCGTACTCGACGCTGCGGAGCGGCAAGGTGGTCTGCTGGCCGGCGAGGATCTGCTGGCCGTCGTACTTCTCAGCGACGTACTTGCACCAATTGTAGTACGCGCCGGTCTCGCCGCCGAACCCTGGCTCGTCGCAGTAGAGGCCGAGCGCCTTCTGATTCTTGCGGAAGTAGGGGAGATACTCGGAGAGATGGCCGGTGGATTCGGTCATGAAGTAGCCGAAGTGGCGGAACGCCTCGCCGCGCACCTTCTCGTTGACGTAATACTCGGGCAGCTCGAAGCGGGCGCGCAGAAGCGGGTAAAGGTCTTCGCCTCGGTGCTCGATCTTGAGGAACCAGCCCATGTGGTTGATCCCTGCGCACAGGTAATCAATCTCGGTTTTGGGTACGCCCACGTAGCCGGCGATCAGATCGAGCGTGGTCTGCACGCCGTGGCACAGCCCGACGAACTGGACGCCGGTGGTGCCGAGCGCCCAGCAGATCATCGCCATCGGGTTGACGTAATTGAGCACCAGCGCGTCCGGGCACAGCTCCTTGATGTCGTTCACCAGGTCCACGGTGACCGGGATGCTGCGCAGGGCGCGGAAGATGCCGCCCGGCCCCATCGTGTCGCCGATGCACTGATCCACGCCGTGTTTGAGCGGGAGCTTGTAGTCGGCCTCGAACGCCCTGACGCCGCCCACCTGGAAGGTGGAGATGACGTATTTGGCGCCCTTCAGGGCTTCGCGGCGGTCGGTGGTGATCCAGACCTTCGCCCGGAGCTTGTTCTCCGCGATCACCCGGTTGACGAACGCCTCGATCTGCGAGGTGCGGGTGGTGCTGGGCGCCATGAGGGCAAACTCAGTGTCCTCCAGGCCGGGCGTGCCCAGGATGTCCAGGATCAAAGTCTGGCAGAACACGATGCTGCCTGCGCCGATGATGGCAACCTTTGCCATGGTGATGCCTCCGTTGGAAAGATGAGATTATGACAGAGTGCGATGAGTTTCCTACCGCTGCACGCGTTTCGGGAGGACGTGGCTCCAGATCATGTAACCGAGGAGCGAGAAGAACAGCACGTAGAAGCCGATCTGGAATAGGATAAATAGCCACGGCTGGAACATGCCGACGACGCCCAGCACGATGCCTGCGATGAGGATCGCCTCGACCGGGCGGAAGATGCGCTCGGATACGTTGTTGTTCAATGACCGGGTCACGAATACGATCAGTCCGATGAAGGTCAACAGGATCGCCACGAAGATCAGGATAAAGGGAACCGCATTCAGCAGCACGTTTTGCGCAGCAGCCGTCCCCGCGACGAGCATCGGAATGACCTGCACGGCAACGAGGCCGAGCACCAACAGCGCCGCGGCCACGATCAGTAATTTGACAGGGATGCGTGACAACATGGTTGCTCCTCAGTACGATGGCGCATTAGCGCGCCGCGATGCGCTGGTGGTCCGTGCCGAAGCAGTGCAGCTTCTCGCGGGAGATGTTGAACCGGACCGGCTCGCCGATGCGCAGGGCTGTCATGCCCGGCACCAGGCTGAGCACGGCTTGCTGGCCCGACCGGATGTGGACGATGGTTTCCACGCCCAGCGGCTCCGTCAGAAGGACCTCGCCCGCGAACTGTCCATCCGGCGCCGGTTTGATGTCCTCGGGGCGGATGCCCAACAGGAAATCGGCCGGCAGGGGTAGATTGGGCGCAGGCAATTGTAGCTCGCTGTTCTTGACGCGCACTGTCCCGTTTGTCAAGCTGGCTTCCAGGAGATTGATGCGCGGCGAGCCGACCAGTTGCGCGACAAAGGTGGTCGCAGGCCGGTCGTAGATGTCGTCGGGGGTACCGATCTGGATCAGCCGCCCCCGGTCGAGCACGCCGATGCGATCAGCCATCGTCAGCGCCTCGGTCTGGTCGTGCGTCACGAAGAGCGTCGTGCTGACCTGGGTTTTTTGCAGGTGCTTCAGCTCGACCCGCAGCGCCTCGCGCAGCTTGGCATCCAGGTTCGAGAGTGGCTCGTCCATCAGGAACACGCGCGGGTTCCGCACGATGGCCCGGCCGATTGCCACGCGTTGCATCTCGCCGCCGGAGAGGCGCGCGGTCTTGCGCGGCAGCAGATGCGTGATGCGCAGTTTTTCGGCTGCGACCTCCACCTGGCGCTTGATCTCCTGCTCTGGGACGCGGCGGAGCGGCGAACGCAGCGGGAAGGCCAGATTGTCGTAGACCGTGAGCGTCGGGTAGAGCGAGTATTGCTGGAACACGAACGCGATGTCGCGATCGGCGGGCGTCAACTCGTCCACGAACTTGCCGTCGAAGAGGATGCTGCCCGCGGTCTGGCGCTCCAGCCCCGCGATCATGCGCAGGGTTGTGGTCTTGCCCGCGCCCGTGGGGCCAAGCAAGACGAAGAACTCGCCATCCTGGATGGAAAACGACACGTCATCGAGCGCGGTGACCGTCGGGAACTGCTTCGTGATGTGGCGTAACTCGACGTTGCTCATGCACTCACCTCGCGGCGCACGGCCTTGGCGGTCTTAGAATTGAAGAAGCGCACCATCTGCGGATCCACATCGAAGCGGATTTGCGCGCCGATGGGGTATGTGGTCTGCCGGTCGCTGCGGATGTGGATGATGTCGCTCTCGTTCGTGTTGATGTGGAGCAGCGTGTAGCCGCCGTGCATGTCCACCGCGTAGACCTCGCCCGCCAGTGCGCCCTGGGGATTCAGCAGGCCGGATTCGGGGCGGAAGCCCATCACGACCTCTTCCTGCCCGGTCAACGCTTCGGCCAGCGGCTTGCGCCAGGCGGCCGATACGGGATAGGTGCTGGCCGCGCCCTTCATGTGTACCGCGCCGTCGGCGTACCTGCCTTTGAGGAGGTTCATGCCGGGGCTGCCGATGAAGTTGGCGACGAACAGGTTCGCGGGGTTGTAGTACACTTCGGCCGGCGCGCCCACCTGCTGCACCTCGGCCGCGGACATCACCACGATGCGGTCGCCCATGGCCATGGCCTCGATCTGGTCGTGCGTCACGTAGACCGTGGTGGCGTGCTGGGCGATGTGCAGGCGCTTGATCTCGGCGCGCATGGTTTCGCGCAGGTCCGCATCGAGCGCGCCCAACGGCTCGTCCATCAGGAAGGCCGCGGGCCGCCGCACGAGCGCTCGCGCCAGGGCCACGCGCTGCTGGTCGCCGCCGCTCAGCTTGCCGGGTCGCGTCGTCAGCAGGTGGCGGATCTTGAGCAGATCCACAACCTCGTCCAACCGTTTCTGGATGGTTTCGTTCGATTCGTGCTGCGCTTGCAGCGGAAACGCGATGTTTTCGCGCACCGTGATGTGCGGGTAGAGCGCGTAAAACTGGAACACGAACGCAATATCTCGATCACTTGGGTGACGCCAGGTCACGTCGCGGCCGTTCAGCAAAATGTGGCCGGTCGTGACCGCCTCCAGACCCGAGATCATGCGCAAAGTTGTCGTCTTACCGCAGCCCGACGGGCCCAGCAGGACCACAAACTCCCCGTCGTGGATCGTCAGATCCATCGGCTTGACTGCATACTGGTCGCCGAATTTCTTTTCTACCTGGCGAAGTTCGATAGTAGCCATGCTCACTCCAATAACGTCGGATCTGCGCCTACTGGCGGATGGCTCCGAAGGTGATGCCGCGCAGCAGATACTTGCGCAGGGCGAAGGTCACGATGACCACCGGAATCAGGAAGCCGAGCGCGCCGGCGGCGATGGCGGCCCACTCGATGCCGCCGCGGCCTTGCATGGTGGCGATGCCGGGGGGCGCGGTGCGGGCGTTCTCGCTGGTGAGCATCAACGCGAAGGCATATTCGTTCCAGGCAAAGATCAGGCAGAAGACGGCGGTGGCGGCGATGCCGGTGACAGCCTGCGGTAAGACGATCTTGAAGAACGCTTGCAGCCGGGTGTACCCGTCCACGAGCGCCGCATCTTCGTATTCGCGCGGAATCTCGTCAATAAAGCCCTTCATCAGCCAGACCGAGAACGACAGGTTGAAGGCCGTATAGAGCAGGATCATCCCGAAGTGGGTGTCGTTGAGCGACAATTGGCGATACATCAAGAAGATCGGGATGGTCACCACCACCGCGGGCAACATGCGGGTGCTGAGGATAAAGAACAGCAAGTCATTTTTGCCCACGACTTTGAAGCGGCTGAAGCCATAAGCGGCAAATAGCCCCAGGATGACTGAGATGATCGTAGAGAGCCCGGCGATGATCAACGAGTTGCGCAAGCGGAACACGTAGGGGCTAGGCCCGGTGATCTCCTGACCGGTGTCGAATGCGGCGCGCTCGAAAATGCTCATTTGCCCGGTTTGCGCCCGTTGCTGGAACTCGGGCATGCGCGAGGCGGCCACAACCGCGCGATCGGTGAACAGATAGACGAAGCCTTCCAGGGTGGGCTTGAAGAAGACCTTCGGCGGGCTGGCGACGATGTCGGTGCGGTTCTTGAATGCGGTGATGCCCATGACGTAGACCGGAATCAGGAGCAGCAAGGCCAGCGCCACCACGACAAACGCGCGCACGCCGCCGAACAGGCGCGCGCGTGGATTGAGCCGGTCTACTCGGATGGACTCGACTACCGGAGTGCGCGGGCCGACTTCCTCAAAATTAGCCATGGCTTACTGCTCTCCTTTGGCCTTGTTCAGATACCGGATGTACAGGTTACTGACGGCAATGATAATGATGAGGATGATGTAGGCCAGCGCGCTGGAATACCCGCTGCGGAACTGGCCGAGGAAGGCCATCCGGTAGAGGCTCACCGCGATCACCTCGGTTTGGTCGCCCGGCCCACCTCCCGTCATGCCCATGATCAGATCGAACGACTTGAAAGCTTCGATGGTGCGGAACAGGACGGCGATCAGCAACAGCGGCGCCACTTGTGGCAGCGTAATGCGCCAGAACTGGAACCAGGAGCTGGCCCGGTCAATCGCGGCCGCTTCATATAGATAATCGGGGATGGCGTTCAAGCCCGACAGCACAAGCAACATCACGAAGGGGCTCCACATCCACACGTCCACCAAAACCACGCCCCACAGGGCCAGCCCCGGCATGGGTTGACCCGCAAAGCGGCTGGCAATCACGTCGAGGCTATTTGCCGGATCGGTGAAGCCCAAGAAGTAGTTGAAGAATCCGAAGGTTGGGTTGTACATCAGCTTCCAAAACAGCCCGACGACTACGGGCGAGATCATCATGGGGACCAGGATCAGCGTGGTGACAAGGCCGCTGCCCCGGAATTTTTGCCGGACCAGCATCGCCAGGGAGAACCCGAGCACCGTCTGCAAGCTCACCGACATCAGCGCGTAGCGGCCGGTGGTCGCGAAGTATTTCCAGAGCTGCGGGCTGTTTAGAATGTCCGCAAAGTTCGCAAAGCCCACCCAGACCGGCGCCTTGCCCGCAATGGCCGAATAGTTGGTGAAGCTGAGGTACAGGCTGTAGAGCAACGGGAAGACGTTGATCGCGATCAGGAGCGCCAGCGTCGGCCATACGAACAGGTTCATGATGGCGTTGTCGCTCATCTGCCGCCGGCGGGCCTTCCCTTCGGTTGACGGTTGTAGACCAGCAGAGGGCGCCTTGGCTGTGGTCATAAGTTGTCTCTCTTCTGTATGGTTCAATATCTAGCCAGGCATCCTGAGCGGAGGCCCGCGGGATAGGCGGGTCTCCGCTCAGGGGGCTTGCTTCGCTACGTTTTGCTGCCACGCGACTACTTGATGTAGCCGGCCGCCTTCAAGATCTTGTCATGCTCGTTGGCGATGTTGTCCAGCGCCCCTTGCGCAGTGCCCTCGCCCCCGATCACGAACTTGTGCAGTTCGCTCTGCGTCACAGTCAGCAACTGGGCGTATTCCGGAATGTTCCAGAAGTCCTTGACGAAGGTCATCGTCTCGGCGAACGCGGGGTTGAACGGGGTGGTCTTCAGGAACTTGTCGCCCTTCAGCACGTTGGCATTGCAAGTGTAGCCACCCAAGTCGGCCCAGGCCTGCTGGATAGTATCCTGTGCGAACCACTTGATGAAGTCCAGCGATGCCTTCTGGCGGTCCGCGTTGATGTATTTGACGACGCTTAGGCCTTGACCACCGAGGGCCGAGGCGCGATCGCCGTAGGTGCCGGCCGGGTTAGCGAAGAACCCTACCTTGTCGAAGTAGTTCTTGTCGGTGCCGGAGTTCACCAGCGCCGGGAAGAACGCGAAGTAGTTCATGATCATCGCGGCCTTGCCGCCGATGAACGCGTCGTTGGTCTCGGTGTAGAAGGCGTTGCTCAGGCCGGGCACCTGGCAGCAGTCGTAGAGGTCCTTGTAGTACTGTAGCGCCTCGGCGGCCTTCTTGGAGTTCACGACGCCCTTGACATTGTTGTTCGCATCTTGCCAGGTGGCGCCCCAGGAGAAGAAGGTGTTTTCCACACCCATCGTGATGGCATCGTAATCTTTCTGGGTGTAGATCGCCACGCCGTAGAGGCCCTGATCCTTACGGGTGAAGAACTTGGCGATGTCCATCAGTTCCTTGTAGGTTTTGGGCACGGCCAGATCGTAGCCGTACTTGGCCTTGAAAGCGTCCTTCTCCTTCGGGTCGGTGAAGAGGTCCTTGCGGTAGGCCCAGCCATCGGCGTCGCCTTCAGTCGGATAGCCCCAATACTTGCCGGAGTTGGCCGGGTACTCGCCGTAGTAGGTCAGCGTGGCTTTGGTCACCGATTTGTCAATGCCGTTGCTCTTCATGAAGTCGGTCAGTTCGAGGTAGTGACCCTGGATCGCGCCCTGGCCCAGCCATTGGCTGTCGCCGACGACCATGTCCCAGGCCGTGCCCTTGGCCGCCATTTCGACGGAGAACCGATCACCGAAGGAGCCCCACGGCTCCTGCACGATGGTCACCTTGATGCCGGTCTCTTTTTCGTACATCTTGCCGACCTGCTGCAGGTAGTCGGCGGGGTCCCATTGGGCCCACAGGATCTTGAGTTCCTTGACGGCGCCCGCGGCCGGGGCGGCCGGAGCCTTGGTCGGTTCAGGCGCGGCCGGGGCCTTGGTCGGCTCGGCGGCCTTCGGTGCGGCCGGGGCCGCGGTGGGCGCCGCGGGAGCAGCGCAGGATGTGAGGACCATCGCCAGGATGATCGCCACGTATAGGAAAAGATGCTTGGACATGGTGAAGCTTTCTCCTCTCTGAGTGGTGTGGATATGCAACAAATAGAAGCGATCTGTGGATTCGACACACTGAATACGGCCTGACTATCTCACCTCCTTCCAGATGAAACAGGCTCCCGTGCTTTCAGCCAGCACGCTCCGGGGCTGAACAGCGGCGTCTTTCCAGGATGTCTGCCACTGTGTCGGTCAAATCATCCATGTCGAACGGAAAGTTCAAGTAGGTGATCTTGTCGTCGGATTCCGGTCGGGAGGGTTGCTCGGAAATGATCAGCATTGGCACCTGCCCCACGTGATTGAGCAGCGCGGCCTTGGCAAGAATGGACATGGGATCGTGGATCGGTGGCACAGGGGCGACAATGATCAAGTCTGGCTCCCCTGGGAGGCGTCGGCTTTCCGGCCGGTGAACCGGGTTCGACTCGAACCGGATCACACGCACGTGCGGCAGGGTACTGAGCTTTAACTCAATGGCCGCGTAGAGGGCGTCATAGTCACAGAGGACGGGGATTTGCTTACTCATCACGTCTGTCGTCATCGTCAAGATGTGCTGCGCTTCGCGCGTTAGGTAGGGAGGATAATTACAGGTAGGACACCCATATCATACCACTTCGGTATTCCAAACGCGTCACAAAGCAGCGCGAAGATGTTCCAAAAACGTTCCAACAAAGGGGGAAGATGGCGTCACGACTCGGAGGGGAGAAATACGTATCCCAAGCCGGGGCGGGTGCGAATGTATTCGGGACGCCGTGGGTCGGCCTCGATCTTCCGGCGCAAGCGATGAATGGCTTGCCGGATCAGCTTGTCGCCTTCTTCGTACCCAGATCCCCAGACTCTTTCCGTCAGGTAATCCGACACCAGGACGCGGCCAGGCTGCTTGACCAGCTCGCACAGCAGGCGGTATTCGGTCGGCGTCAGCTCGACTTCCTGCCCGCGGACGAAGACCCGATGTTGGGCAAAATCAACGCGCAGACCGCCGGCCTCAAAAGTGGAGTCGGGGGGCGCTCCCTCCGCGAATTCGGTTCTGCGCAGGGCGGCCCGGACGCGCGCCAGAAGCTCGGGTACGCTGAACGGCTTGGTGACGTAATCGTCGGCGCCCAAATCCAGCCCCAGCACCTTGTTGGCTTCCTCCGCCATCGCGGTGATCATGATGATCGGCACGGTGGAGAACTCGCGAATCCGCCGGCACGCTTCGTAGCCGTTCACGACAGGCATCTTGATGTCCAAGAGGATCAGATCGGGTTGTTCGTCGGCGGCCAATTGCACGGCTTGCTGTCCATCCGTGGCCGTGAGCACCTCGTAGTGCCTGGCCTCCAGATTGGTCTGGATGGCCCAAATGTAGCGAGGCTCATCTTCTGCGACCAGAATGCGGACTTTTTTCATCGTGCCTCCTCGCCGACACACACCGGCAAGGTGAAGCAAAACGTGCTGCCCGCGCCGGGCTGGCTCTCGACCCAAATGCGGCCGCCATGCGCCTCTACGATTCCCCGGCAGACAGCCAACCCCAACCCCGCCCCTCTCAGGCGCCTGGTGATCTCGTTTTCGACGCGATGGAAGCGCTCGAAGATCCTGGCCCATTCCTCCGCCGGAATCCCGATGCCTTCATCGCTGACCGCGAGCAGGATCTGCTGGCTGTCCCCATAGACCTGCACCGTGATGGTCCCGCCATCGGGCGAGTACTTGATCGCATTGTCCAGGAGATTGCGCAGCACCTGTTCGATGCGTTTGGCGTCCACTGTCGCCACCAGTGGCTCGGCCCGCAAATCACTCGTCAGACAATGCCGGTCCGAAAGGGCCTCCATGGTCTTGATGGTGCTCCTGACAAGCTGCCCCAGATCGGTAGGCTGCTTGTCCAGGCGCAACCGTCCACTTTCGATGCGCCCCAGGTCCAACAGGTGTTCCACGATTCTTTCGAGCTTGGTAGTCTCCTCGCTGATGCTGTGCAGGAATTTCTGCTGGGTTGCATGGTCAAAATCGGCATCATCCATCAACAAGGAAGATGAAGAGATCTTGATCAGCCCCAGGGGCGTCCGCAGCTCGTGCGAGACATTGGCGATCAATTCTGACCGCAACCGGTCAACCTCGCGCAGGATCTTCACTTCGGCCGCCTGTTGCGCCAGCCGCGCATTTTCCACGGCAATGCCGATCTGATGCCCGATGGTCGTGAGTAACTGCACCCGGTGCGGACTCAGGGCTTGCGGACTGTGTCTGATACTGCCCAGTACCCCCAACACCTTATCCTTTGCTTGGATGGGGACTCCCGTGAGCGTAAACGTCATCTCCGGTTGGGAGGTCTTCATTCTGTGACCGACGGTCTCCAGGATGCTATCTATTCCCAAAACTTGCGCCGTCTCTGCTTTCTTGCCCGCCCCCTGGGTGAGTTTGATGTGTTGGATCTTCTCGACGGCCGGCTCCGGGATGCCGCGTTGAGCAACCAGGGTCAGCGTGTGACCATCGTCATCCAGCAGTTGTACCCAGCCCCCATCCAGGTCCATGACCTTCATCGCGCGATCCAGCGTCGCCGTCAGGATTTGATCCAGGCCGATGGATTGCCCGATGGTCGTTGCGATCATGTTGAGAGCAGCCAGGTCTTGACTGCGGCGTTGGCTCTCTTCTTCTGCTCGCCTGCGTTCAGCGATCTCGGCCTGCAAAGCCTGGTTGGCGCTGAGCAGCTCGGCAGTTCGCTCCTGGACGCGCATCTCCAGCTCGTCGTGTGCTCGACGAAGGGCTTCTTCGGCGCGCTTGCGTTCGGTGATGTCTTCCGAGATGCCCAACAGGTATTGTGGTCGGCCGTCCGTATCCAGAATCGGCACCTTGAGTGTGTGGAGGATGCGGACACCTCTGTGCCGGGTCTGAATTGGCTCCTCTGGAAAGTCTATCAGTTTCCTTTCAGCCAGGACCTGGCGATCCTGGGCGACAAAGTAATCAGCCTGTTCCGTCGGGAAAAGGTCATAGTCGCTGTTGCCGATCATCTCTTCATTGGAAAAACCAACCAACTCCGCGCCGACTTTGTTCCAGCGCACGAATCTGAGGTCTTTGGCATCTTTGACGAAGATCATGATGGGGATGTTTTCAACCACGGAATCCAGGAAGGCCTGGGTGCGTTTGGCTTCTTCTTCGGCGCGTTTACGTTCCGTGATGTCTTCGGAGATGCCCATCAGATACTGCGGCTTGCCCTCCGCATCCAGGATCGGCACCTTGAGCGTGTGCAGTATTCTGACGCCTTTGTGGCGGGTGTGAATTGGCTCTTCTGAAATATCCACCAGGCGCCCACTTGTCAATGCCTCGCGGTCTCGGGCGTGGAAGAAGTCGGCTTCATTCTTCGTGAAGAAGTCATAATCGGTCTTGCCGATCATTTCCTCGCGGGCATAGCCCACGGTTTCTTCGCCGGCCCTGTTCCAGAGCACCCACTTCAGGTCCTGGGCCTTCTTCACAAAAATCATGATCGGGATGTTTTCGACGACCGAATCCAGAAAGGCCCGCGTGCGGCTGGCCTCCTCCTCGGCGCGTTTGCGCTCGGTGATGTCTTCGGAGATGCCCACCAAATACTGCGGCCGGCCCTCGGCGTCCAGGATCGGCACCTTGAGCGTGTGAAGCAGCCTGACGCCTTTGTGCCGCGTATGAACCGGCTCTTCCGGCGTATCTACCAGCTTGCCGCTGGTCAGCGCCTCGCGGTCTTTGGCGGTGAAGAAATCGGCTTCTTCCTTTGGGAAGACGTCATAGTCGGTCTTGCCGATCAGCTCTTCGCGGGACAGGCCGATGGTTTCTGCGCCGGCCTTGTTCCAGCGCACCCAATGTAGGTCTTTGGCCTCCTTGACAAAGAACATGATGGGGATGTTCTCGACCACCAAGTTCAAGAACGTCGTCGTCTCCTCCAGTTGCCTGGCATGTCTCGCCAGTTTCTCTTCGGCCTGCTTGTGTTCCGCAAAGAGACGGGCGTTTTCGATCGCGTTGGCGAGTTGGTCGGCCATCGTCTGGAGTATCGTGATGTCCTCTTCGGCAAACGCGGCCGGTTGAGCCGACTGGAAGGTCATCGCTCCGATGGCTTGCCCGCGACTGATGAGCGGCAGCGCCAGCTTGGAGCGGGTCCCCGGCAGCAGGGAGTTCTTCAGCAGGGCGGCCTCCGCGCTCACGTTCTCCGCCAGGCGGTATTGTCTATTGGCGATGCACCAGCCGACCATCGAGTCGCCGCCCACCCGAATTCTGCGCGCCTGCGCCTCCATCTGCCGCCCGGCCTCCCCCGTGCCCGCCCGCAGCACGGCCCATTCGCGCGTGTCATCGGTCCGGTCCACCAGGTAGAGGCCCACGTAGTACAAACCGAACCGCTCGCGCGTCAACTCGACGACCTGGTGGATCAGTTCGTCGGGTTCGAGGATGCTGCCAGTGGCGCGTGAGACCTCGGCGGCGGCTTGAAGCTGGAGCGCGCGGCGGTCGAGCTTGAGATTGGCCTGATGCAGAAGCTGCGTCTGCCTCTCAATCAGTTGTTCTGCTTCAGGGGCCAGGGTGGGTGGTTCCATGTTTCCCTCAGGCTGCTAATGTGGCGCAAGCTGGCAGCTTGCGTTACCCCTTCAGGCCTCAGGATGCTAATGTGGCGCAAGCTGCCAGCTTGCGTTACCCCTTCAGGCTCGTTCCCTGGCGTCCGCCAGCCGCATCACCCACAGCAAGATCAGAAAGCCCGCCAGGAACGACAGCGGGAACACGGCCAGCGACGCCTGCAACGAGAGGCCTCCGGCGAGCAGCGACAGGGCGAGCGGCGTCACGATGCCGCCCAGCGGAATAGCGACCTTGATCGTGCCCAAGACCGTGCCCGACATCTCCTTGTAGAGTGAGCCGGCGAAGGTCAGCACGAGCGGGAGCAGCGCCGAGAGGGTCATGCCGGCCAGGAACGCGGCGATGTAGCTGAAGACGCCGAGGTCAACGAAGAAAAACACGGCGAAACACGGCACGGCCAGCCCCAGCAACGCCGTGATGTAGCGCAAGACCTGCTTGAGGGTAACGAGGAACCCGATGACCAGCCGGCCCGCGGCCATCCCGCCGAGGAAGACGACCAGCCCGAGCTTGGCTGCGGTGGCCCCGAATCCGCGCACCTCGGCCAGGAAGGTGGAGAGGATGCCGATCGAACCCATCTCGACCCCGACGATCAGCACCGCGACGATGAAGAGCAGCGCGACGATCTTTTCGCTTGCCAGGATGCGCAGCTTCTCCTGATAACTGGCTTGTGACCGCGCCGCCTTCGGCAGCCGCGTCAGCCCGAAGATGACCGCCAGCAGCAGGACGACGATCCCCGACTGAACGACCGACGTGCGCCAGTTCAGCGCCAGGAAGATCAGGTAGAGGGAGATCAGTAGCCCGCCGATCGTGACGAAGAAGTGATTGACGTTGATGAAGAGCCCGGCGCGTGCCTCGTGCAGGTCGAGCAGCAGCGCATCCGCCACCCCTTCGTAAGTCCCGATGCCGGCGCCCGAGAGGAACATGACGGCCAGGTTGACCCCGAACGCCGGGCTGAGGTAGAAGGTGAAGAATGAGCCTGCAAGAATCAGGCTGCCGATGCACAGAATCCGCGGCTTCGAGTGCGTATCCGCGAGCGCGCCGGCTACGAAAACGGAGAGCATGAACCCCACGTTTTGCGCGGCGATCAGCAGGCCGATCTGCGACGCGGTCAGCCCGAGGTTGCGCGCGGCCGCGCCGATGAGCGACGCGCCCACGCCCAGGAAAAACATGGCGCCGAAGGACGAGGCGGTGATGGTTTTGTGGTTGCGGATCAAGAAGAACTCCTGATAAGTGATCGCACGTGCCAGGCACTTCGGAAAGTGCCTGGCACGTGACACAAGTTAGCCGAGCGGCCACGCCGGTATCGCCGCGTCAATCTCTCCCATCAGTCGAAGCGTCTCCTTGAGGCTGACCACGATGCGGCTGTAGTGCGTCAGGTCGTCGTAGGTGAGCTGGCGGCCGGCACGATCCTTGAGCCATTTTTGGCACACCTGGTAGCCGCCGACCTGGAAGTCCCACACCTCCGGCGGCACGTCCGCGACGTATTGGCCTTGTTTGCCGGTTTTGACGTTATCCTGGCTGATGTAGATGCGACGGGTCGCTTCGGCGTAGCGCGGATGGCCCTTCTCCACTGTGCCATCGCCCGCCACCGGGAAGCGCGTGATCGGCCTGAGCAGGGTCGGCGCGGCATCGGCATCGAGCAGGTGCAGGGCGACCAGCTCGCGGCCCAGCGCGGCCAATTGCCAGAAGAGCGCCCGATCCGCGGTCAGCGGGACGCGCGGGAAGTCCATCTTGAGGAATTCGGCGTAGCGGCTGCGGTAGGTGGGCGCGTGGAAGACGGCGTAGATGTAGCCGAAGAGGTCTTCGGGGGTGAAGGCCGCCGGCAAGACCTTCGAGGTCTCCGAGACCTCGAAGGTCTGAGAAGGTTGAAACTTCATCCCCAGCCGCGCCTCCACCTCCGCGACGAACGCTGGCGCCAGGTTGGGCACACGGCCGCGGGCGTCGGGCGGCCAGGACGCAGTGTTCAGCCAGGATGCCTGGTCGCCGGTTTCACTGCCTTCAATAGAGTGGAGGTATAGGGCGAACAATGAGTCAATCGTCTTGAGTGAGAGAGCAACATGATCGATCATGTGATTGGCTACTAGCGCGTGTGTCCAAGGGCCAACCACCTCAACTCGTCGGGGCATGACCAAGCCCAGGTTCTCCCCGTCCAGCATGTGGCGCATCGTTTCTGCAAGTGGCCTCGCCATGAATCCCTTTGAACGTCCCGTGTAGTAGGTGAAACGAGTGTCAAAAGGCCGGTACAGAATCGAAACGACCTTGTTCTGGTCAGGGCCGTTCAAGCGGATGTCATCTTGAGCGAGGTGGACTTTCCAGCTTTGGGCGTCCTCGCCCAAAGCGTATCTTTGCCGCGCCTCCTCAGCGGACACCTTGGTAAAGTCGCGCACCGTATCCCACACATCTTCCGCGCTCCACCGAATAGTCAGGCCGTCGCGGGCAGTTACGATGCCCACGGAGTTCACCGGAAAGATGTCCGTCACCTTCCAGCCCCGTTGATACTCCGCCAGCAAATCGGTGTTCTGCGGCACGAACAGATAGAACGGCGCCTGCGGCGCAAGCTCCTGCCACGGCGTCGTCTCTACGTCGTCGGTCAACAGTTGCGTGTACTTCGCCTCTCGCGTGCCCCACAACTCGGCATGGTGGACTTGCGCCGGTCCCGCTTTGCCTGGCTCTTTGACGAAAATGCCGATCGCCACGCCCTGCTGAATGTCGAAGACGTTCTCGTCTTTGCCGCCGTCGGGCGCAACTTCTCGTTTTTTGGCGTTGCCGTGCAGATCGAGGATGTAGATGTCGGTAAATGCGTTCATCAACGCCCGGCGCATCCCGCGGAAGGTCGGGTTGTCCAGGTAGGAGTGGTTGGTGATGAACGCCAACACGCCCGACCCGGTGCGCTCGATGCGCCACTGCGCCCAGCGGATGAACTTGACGTAATCGTCCTGAAGCCACTTCGGTTGTCGTTCGCCCAACGGCTGGCCGTCCAGCTCATAATAGCTCGGTGTCTTCGTGCCGTCGGGCAGTTGGCCCTTGAGCAGCCCGTCAATCCACGGGCCCTTGTTGGCCGACTGGCCGGAATAGGGCGGGTTGCCCAGGATCACCAGGACGGGCAGGTCTTGTTTGATGCGGTTGGCCGCGTCGGTCTCGCGCGCCAGGAATTGCGTGAAGAGCGGCAGGCCGGTGTGCTCGTGCGGCCCTTCCAGCGTGTTCGTCAGATAGACACCGATCCGCTCGTCGCCGACGAAGTCGTAGGCCCAGGCCTTCCGCTGGCCGTCCGGCAGATCCAGGGCGGCCAGTTGCAGCCCCAGCTTGAAATGCGCCACCGCGTAGGGGGCCATCAGCAGCTCGAAGCCGAAGAGCCGCGGCAGCAGATGCTCGCGCACGTAGCTCGACCAAAGGCCCGCGTTCCCGCTTTGCATGAAGCCGGCGCGGATGTGGTCAACCACCGCGTAGGGGAAGGTGGCGGTGCCGGTTGCCGGATCGAGCAGCAGCACCTTGTGGACTTTGATCTTCTTCGGCGGCTTGACCCCGCCCTTGCCCGGCGGCGCGGGCGCGGGGTTGTCTATCTCGACCTGCGTGCTGTCGGCCAACCCCTGCGGACACTTGAAGCGCGTCCGCAGCAGGGCGTCCACCGAGCGAACGATGTACGAGGCGACCGGCGTCGGCGTGTAGTAGACGCCCCGCGTCTCGCGCAGCTTCGGATCGTAGGCGGCCAGGAAGGTCTCGTAGAAGTGCATCACCGGGTCTTCCTGCCCGGTGCGCTTGCCGAAGTCGGCCAGGATCGTATTCATGTCCGCGGCGGCCAGCAGCGCGGCCAGGTCGTCCACGAAACCGGCGAACGGCTCATCGTCCATTTGCGGCCCGGTCACCTGGTAGAAGAAGTCGCGCAGGAACGGGTTGGTCTTGGGGATCAGGTGTTGCGCTTCCTGGCGGGTGAAACCCGCAGAAGTGTCCATCACGCGGGCGGCGAACAGCCCATAGGCCAGCGTTTGGGCCAGCATATCAGCAAACTCGCCGGTCTTCTCCGGCTGATCCAGGTCGGCGATGAGCGTCTGGGCGAACGCTTGTCGCCAACCGGTCAACAGGTTGGATGCGCGGCCCCCCTCGAATGCGGCCGCGATGATGTCGCGGATCAGGTGCGCCAGCCGGGCCATACGCACGGCCAGGAGTTGCGGGCTGGCGATCGGCGCGGGCTGGTGGGCGAGAAAATCGCTCAACAGACCTGACAGGTCTCCGAGACCTCGAAGGTCTTTGCGTGGGGAAGCCAGCCGGGCGACCGCGCGGCGCTCGCCGTCCACGTACCAGCGGAATTCCAGATAATCGGTGAGGATCAGATTCGGCAGGGCGCGGCGATAACTGGTCAACTGCTCGGAGCGCTCCGCCTCGTCCAGCGACTTGCCGACGTCCTTTGCCTCGACGTAGCCGATGGTGAAGAGACCTGACAGGTTTCCGAAACCTGTCAGGTCTGTGCGCTGGATGACGAAATCGGGCGCGCCGCACGCGATGCGCTGCGGCTCGTTGATCGCGGTGACGCCGGGGACCAACGCCTCAATCAGCGCCTTCAGCGCCGGCCGATGCGTGTGCTCGGTCGCATTGCCGGCCGCGCGGGCAGTCTCGATTTGTTTGAGGTAGGCTTTGATGGGGTCGGGCATGGGTCACGGTGACAAGGTGACAAGGTGACAAGGTGACAAGGTAACTGGGCGACATGTCACAAAACCGGATAGCTGCAGGTCGGTGGTTTATGCAAACACGGCAACTGGGACCAATTCCATCCGCTCCGGCAGCCTTCTTCGGGCCGCGATTTCTTCTACCTGTCGCAGCAGGCTGGCGTGGTAGTACCGGTAGCCGCACGTATCGCACACGCCGACCGGTACGTTTTCCAGAATGACGAAGCCCGTGCGATGCTTGAAGGCCTCGCGTTCTACGACGCGTTCTCGCACGATACCATCACAATACTCGCAATGGTATCCGTACATCACATTCATCTCATGCGTTCCAGAAATTGGGATGCGCTGACGATCTGGATCTCCCTGTACTGACCGAGTTTGAGCAGATGGCCGTCGCCGGAGACAATCAGCTTGGCGCCGGCGACCACTGCGCACTCAACGAATTTGTCATCGTCTGGATCATCGGCCACCACGTGCAATTCGCCGCTGATCTTGACCTGGGTACACGTCCGGCGCAAGTCATACATGACGGCTTCGATGCGGTTTTCCGAGAACTCGAAGGTGGTTCGAAGCTTCTGTGAAAGCTCACCTGCCATCGGCTGGCAGTATACTGCCTCGACCACTTTGCCGCGCGCGAGTAGCAGGCACCGGTACGGTTTTCCCCGCCAGAGGAGGCCGGAGATCCAGATGTTGGTGTCGAAGACGACGCGTTCCGGCACGGTTAAGCCTCGTGAAGCAGGGCGTCAACCAACTGTTCGCGTTCATCTTCTGGCAGACGATCCCAGTTCAGCCCACGCCGGGCAGATAGCTCGCGCATGCGTTGCTCGCCGTAATCTACCAATGATTCGGCTTCATCCAGCCTGGGGACAAGTAGCTTCAACACGTCGCGTTTAGCCACGGGCGAAAGTTGACCCACCCACCGGATGATTTGCGCCTCGGGCACTTCCAGTGTAATTGTTTGCATTGCGCTGTCCTCCCCCGCACGTTCTTTCTTCGCCTGGGATTCTACCAGTCGTTGCAGGATTTGTAAAGGGTTGCTCAAAGCAGGTGTCGCAAAGACAACAGGGTGAGCGATAACCTCACCCACCCTGTCACCCTTTCACCACCTCCCCGTGTCACCGTGTCACCCGTCACTTCCGATGATGCAGCTCCCGCGCCGCGACAAAGCTCAACCCCTGCTCCGTCAGCGCCCGCGCGGTCCGGTTGACCGCGTCGTGCTTGTCCAAATAGTTGCGCAGCAGATGGGGCATGTCGCCCGCGGCCTCGATATCTTCCTTCGCCCGGAAGTAGTCCAGGATGTCGGACGGGCGGGGTCGGGCTGCGTCCACGTCGGGATCGCCGCCCTCGTGCTTGGCCGAGATGTTGGCGACGTGATCCGCGAGCTGCAGCAGCTCATCCCGCCGGTTGTAGGGCTGGAGGACGATGCTCCGGTACGTCTCGGTGATGTGATGCTCGATTCGCACCACGTCCTCGAATCCGAGCGCCCTGCGCACCTCCGCGGTGATTTCGATGGTTTGGTTGTTCACCGAGTTGCTCAGGTTGAAGCCAATCAGCGGGCACGTGCCGTCGTCGCGGGAGAAGAGCTTGGCGCCGATCAGCGTCCAGAGCGTGGCGTAGGGGTTGTCGTTGCCCATGAACACCGAAATCTTGAACTCGATGTCCACGCCCAGCTTGTAGAGCAGATAGCCCGCCAGCACCGTGCCGGGG
>JAPLHB010000176.1 GCA_026389845.1 Chloroflexota bacterium | reverse complement strand
TGGCCCAGTTGCTCCCGGCTGAGCAGGAGCCATTCATCGAAGGCCAGGCTGCCGGTGGGGTGGAGCTGCGCCAGCAGTTCGCCCCGGTAGAGCTCGACGGCCCGAGCGAGCTGCGACAGGCAGGCAGGACAGACCGCCAGCCGGCGGTGGGGATGGCGTTCGGCCGCGGCCAGCAGCGCCTGGAAGGCCACCACGTCCAGCCAATAGTCGCTCTGGCGGTTGAAGCGGATCGTCTGGGATTCGACGAGCAGATGGGGCGGATCGGCAGCCCCCTCGCCCAGGGCGCGGCGCAGGCGCGAGAGGGTCTGGCGCAGGTTCTGGAGACTCTGGTTTTCCGGTTGCTCGGGCCAGAAGAGCGCGGCCAACGTCTCCCGCCGGTGGGGGCGGTCGGCTTCGAGGGCCAGATAGGCCAACAGCGCCAGGACCTTCTGACCCCGCAGTTCGACGGCCGGCTCACCGTTTACCAACACCTGGGGCGCGCCGAGCAGAGACAGCACCAGCCGCGCCGCAGACGGGATGAACTGCCCAGCGGGAACGGAATTCGTCTCAAAAGCAGAGTCGTCAGCCATCAAGTGTCACGTTCCAGTCACGCCAGGAGCGTATGCTGGAGTCAACCCAGCAACCAGATGCGAGCACCTGCTTTATAACGCAATACCGCAAAAGTCGCTACCGAGCGCTTCGACCGTTTGTCATTCTGAGAACTGCCATGCCGCGCGGCGGCATTCTTGAAGCAAGAAACTCCCGCGCTTGTCATGCTGAGCGGGTCTACCAACTAACGCTCGTTGCGGCGAATATCCAGCGAAGCATCCGGTGTTGCAAGTTTCTGAGCAGCGGGTCTGTCCCTTCATTCTCGTTACGGCATGACACCAGCGATCGCGCAGCATCCTTTAGGAAGAATCCGTGGCCGCACGTACACCTGTCTGAGCACAGCGAACGGATTCTTCGCTGGAATCTCGCCGTCGCGAACCTTGACTTGTTAACCCGCTCAGAATGACACCCGTCGCGATAGCGAGTTTTGCTCTACTGCTTTATAACACTCCCGAGTGTTTTGTGCAAGGAGACAGGAGTACCAGGCATGCAGAAACGTGAAGCCTATCAGGCCTACCTCGTCCGGCTATGGCCGACGCAGCGCGGGGGCGTGGCCGATTATCGCGTGACCGTGCAGAGCGCGGCCACCGGCGAACGCCGGTGCTTTCCCGACCTGGGGAGTTTGCTGGCCTTCTGGCAAACCCTCAGGGTCTCACCCGCGCTCCCAGGCGCAGGCGGTGATCTGGAAGCAAAGGAGAAATAGAACCACGAGAACAGAATATGACCCAATCCAGCCAGCAGATCCCGGCGCGCCCAGCCAGTGAGCTGGCGCATTTCAGCGAGAACCGCTCGTCATCAGACCTGACAGGTCTCCGAGACCTGTCAGGTCTCACTCAAAGAAAGGAGTTTCCCATGTCTCACCGGCCATCGAAACCCACGAATCTGCTGCACCTCCTGCTCGTCGCCGCGCTGCTGGCCGGGCTGATGTTCAGCCTGGCTCCGCTCCGCGTGGCCCACGCCGCCACCTTCATCGTCAACACCGCCGCCGACACGACCGACGTCAACCCCGGCAACGGCATCTGTGCGGACAGCAGCGGGAAATGCTCCCTGCGCGCCGCCATCAGCGAAGCCAACGCCCTCGCCGGTGACGACACGATCACCTTGCCCGCGGGGACGTACACCCTGACCCTCGCGGGCGCAAGCGAAGACGCCAACGCGACCGGCGACCTGGACTTCACCACGGGCATCACGCTCAACGGCGTAGGAGCCAGCAGCACGATCATTGATGCCAACCAGCTCGACCGCGTCGTGCAGGTTTTCGCGGGGACAACTGTGACCCTGAACGGCGTGACGCTGCGCAACGGCAAGTCTCCCGCCAGCGGAGGTCAATATTGCTGGGGCGGTGGGGTGTACAACCGTGGCACGCTGACCATCACGGACAGCGCAGTGAGCGACAACGTCACGGGCTCTCAATGGTCCTCCGCAGGCTGCAACGGCGGCGGGGTGTACACTGCTGGCACACTGGAGATCACCAACAGCACCATCAGCCGCAACAAGACCGGCGATGGTGGCGGGGGCGGTCATGAAGGCGGCAGGGGCGGCGGGGTGTATATCCACAGCGGTACAACAACTATCCAAAACAGCACCATCAGCGGCAACGCCACCGGCAACGGTAGTGTTAGTGAGTACGGCGGTCACGGCGGTGGGGTGTGCAATGATGGTGGCACGCTGGAGATTACCAACAGCACCATCAGCGGCAACACCACCGGCAATGGTGGCACTTCTGATGGCAGTGGCGGCGGTAGCGGCGGCGGGGTGCGAAATGTGAATGGCACCCTGACCATCCGTGGCAGCGTGATCCGTGACAACGTCGCCGGCGATGGCGACCACGGCGGCAGCGGAGGAGGAGTGGATACCTCCAACAGCTCGAGTGGTTCAATGACCATTCAGGACAGCACCCTCAGCGGCAACCGCAGCGGCGCCGGTGGTTCTGGCAATGGCGTAGGGGGTGGCCTGGACGTCGGCTACGGCACACACACCCTGACCAATACCACGATAAGCGGCAACGTCACCAAAGGATTTGGTGGGGGCATCTTGATCACCAACGCCACCCTGACTCTGGCCCACTGCACCATCACAGCCAACACCGATGACGCCCCCGCTGACGACGGGGCTGGGGGTGGCATAGATAGCCAGTATGGCACGCTCGCGTTCAAGAACACCATCGTCGCCGGAAACCACGACACGGCCGACCCCAGCAGCGCTGATTGTCGCGGCACGCAGACCTCCCTGGGCTACAACCTGGTGGGCAGCAGTACCGGCTGTGCCCACGACGGAACAGGCGATCAGACCACCCCCGACGCCAAACTAGGCCCTCTACAGGACAACGGCGGCCCGACCAAGACCCACGCTCTCCTGTTCGGCAGCCCGGCGTTGGAAGTCATCCCCAACGGAACGAACGGCTGCGGCACAACCTATACCACCGATCAGCGCGGCGCGGCGCGGCCCGGGGGCGGCGCCTGCGATGTCGGCGCTTACGAGTCTCCGAATAGCTTCTGGGATGGGGGCGGCGGCGACAACAATACCTCTACCGCCGCTAACTGGAGCGGGGACGCCCTGCCCGACGCGACTGACATCGCGACCTTCTGGAGCGGCAGCAGCAAGAACGCCACCGTGGACGCCGGCTTGCACGTGGGCGGTTGGCTGGTGGACTCCGGCTACGGGGGAACGATCTCCCAGGGGAGCAGCAGCCTGACAGTGGACGGCGATTGGACGCAGGCCGGCGGCACGTTCACCGGCGGCAGCGGTGCGCTCGACCTGGAGGGCGCGTTCAACCTCTCCGGGGGCGCGTTCACCGCGCCTTCCGGGCTGATGACCATCGCCGGTGTCTTCAACCACACCGGCGGGACTTTCAACCCCAACGGCGGGCGCGTCGTCCTCGCCAGCACCACCAACCAGACGTTGGCTACCACCTTCAACGACCTGACCCTCAACGACGGCCTGCTGGGCTACTGGAAGCTGGACGAAGGCAGCGGTTCCACGGCGGCCGACTCTTCGGGCTACGGCCACGGTGGCGTGGTCACCGGCACCCTGTGGAGCAGCGCAACCCCGGCCACGATGGACTTCCACGACCCCTACGCCTTTCGCTCCAACCGAACCGATAGCAGCGAGTACGTGCTGGCCAGCAACATGCATGAGTTGGACGGCGCCCAGACCCTCACCCTGTCGGCCTGGGTCCGGCTGGACAGCCTCCCGGCCAACACCATGCGCTTCATCACTATCGAAAACGAAAAAGCGGTGCTCCGCTACACCAGCGGCGGCGGCCTAGAGTTCTACGTAAAAATCGGCGGCTCAATCCGCTCCACTTCCGTGAGCGGCGTTCTCAGCACCACCGGGCAGTGGTACCACGTCGCCGGCACGTATGACGGCAGCACCCTGCGCCTGTACCTGGATGGCACGGAGCGGGATAATTACGCCGTATCGGGCAGCGTGGCGACCGGGAGCTGGGTGCGCCTGAGCCACTCCGCCAACGACGCAGCCCTGGACGGTCTGCTGGACGACGCGCGCATCTACAACCGGGCGCTCTCGGCGGCAGAGGTCAGCGACCTGGCAGCCGGGAAACACCCCAACACTTCCCAGGCAACCACCACCTTGGGCGCGGCCCTGGACGTGAACGGCGACCTGACCCTCGACAGCGGCACGCTGGATGTCTCGGCCAGCAACTATGGCATCAACCTGGCCGGGGACTTCACCCGCAACGGCGGCGTCTTCACCGCCCACAGCGGCACGGTCACCTTCGACGGCACTGTCACGCAAACCCTGGATACCGACGCCATCACCTTCTACAACCTGGCGGTCAACAGCGGGGCCACCCTGGTGACGCAGCGCAACTTCAACGCCAACGGCACGCTGACCAACAACGGGACACTCCAGCAAACCAAGAATGTCGTTACTAGCGGGGCGGCCTTCCTCTGGTTCGGCGGCTATGGCGGCGTGTCCATCAGCGGCGCGAACCTGGGCAACACCACCGTCACCATCAAAGGCAACCAGGATTGCACTACGACCCACGGCGAAACCGTGCTTCGCTGCTTCGACATCGCGCCGACGACCACGGGTGGATCGGCCAGGGTGCAATTCTACTTTGCCGGCAGCGAGCTTTCGGGCAACGACTGCAATGCCCTGAACGCCTATCACAGGACGGGGAGCGCCTGGCAACTGTTGCCCCTCGATACCTCATGGGGCGTCGACGGCCGGGTTTGCCCAGGGGAAGACTCAGCGCCTTACTCCGTGCGGGTGTATCCCGTGACCGAGTTCTCGCCCTTCGTGCTCAAGAGCGGCAGCCCGCTGGCGGTGCGGCTGGCGGCCTTCACGGCCGCGCCGGGGGGCGGCGGCGTGCGCCTGACGTGGGAGACGGTCAGCGAGCTGGACAACCTGGGCTTCCACCTCTACCGTGTGGCCGAGGGTGGGGATGTGTGGCTGCGGCTCGATGCGGCGTTGATCCCCAGCCAGGCGCCGGGCGCGGCGGGAGGCTACGTGTACACCTGGCTGGATCGCGGCGCACAGCGCGGGACGACCTATCGCTATCGGCTGGAAGCGGTGGGGCTGAGCGGGCAGGCCCAACGACTGGACGAAACGACGGTGTGCTTCGGCGCCGCGCTCTGGCTGCCGACCGTGGTGCGGTGATCTACAACTCTCCAGTGACCGGCGCCTGGGAGCTGCCGGTCACTGGGGGCACTTCATTCCAGGAGAAATGCCATGAATACCCAACCAATACCTCAGACACAGCAGACCCCTGCGCCGGTCGCCGGCCAGCAGGCGTGGGAGGAGCCGGCCATCGTGCTGGAGCGTGCGCTGGTGGTGCGTGCTCAAGGTGCGGGGCCGAAGCGGCCGTGGGAAAGCGGCTTCCTCGGCCCGCTGAGCACGTCCAGTGGCGGACCGTGTACATAGGAGTGACGCAGTTCGTCGTGTGACACCTGATCCCCCTTGCCCCTTTCCTGCAGAGCAGATGCCCACGCCGCGCGCAACGCCACGGCGGATGAAAATGTCATGCTGAGCGGGTTAACGAATCAACGTGCGCGGCGGCGCGATCCCAGCGAAGCATCTCCTTTTCGGCGACCGAGACTCTTCGCTGGTGTCACGCCGCGACGCACCGCACGCCGTTAACCCGCTCAGAGTGACAGTCGCGGCGATTTTCAGAGCAGATGCCCACGCCGTGTGCGGCGCCACGGCAATACTGGCCGAGATCGGCCGCGCGTTCTGCGCTGATCTGTGATAAAATGACAGAGTCCATTTGCGCAAATACTCACCCCGTACCCTGTCCGTATCTGCTCCTTGATCCACCCCGGATATTGCCGGCGCGGCCAGGAGCGAACTCAGGAGGATGATCATGAGACGCTACCCATTTGTTCGGCGTGGACTTCTGGCCAGCGCGATCGCGCTGACGCTGTTCGGCCTGTTCCTGATCCCCTTTGCGCTGGCCTCCGCACCTCAAGTGGCGGACGCCCCAACGCCCTCTTCGCCTGAGCAAGCGGTGCAGACCGCCTGGCAGCGCGCGCAGCAGGCCGGCGCGTATCGCTTCACCACCCGCGTCGTCCAAACCACCCATCCCGCGCCGGCGATCGCCAACGTGGGCACGGGCAGCCGTGTGGAAACCGTCTACCTAGAAGGCGACGCCGACCTGCCTGCCGAAACCCTGCTCCTGCACTTGTGGCAGGATGGCGGGCGGATCACGGACGCCAGCAGCGGCGTCGAAGTGCGCATCGAAGGCGACCGCGCCTATGGCCGCGCCGCCAGCGGCGAATGGCAGGAGATGGACAACGTCGCCGGCAGCTTCGCCCCCAACAACGATCTGTTGGCCTACCTGGCGGGCGTGAAGAACGTGCGTGAGATTTCGGATTTCGGATTTCAGATTTCGGATGCCGCGCCTGATTCCCAATCCGCAATCCGCAATCCGCAATCCGCAATTCGCCAATATGTCTTCGACCTCGACGGCCCTGCCTTTGCCAACCACGTGCGCGCCCAACTCGAAGAGCGCCTCCGCAGCACCGGCGAGCTTCCGGCCGGCCTCCAACTGGATACCCCTGACTCACTCCGCCGCGCGGTGGGGAAGGGCGAAGTCTGGATTGATGGCGACAGCCTGCCCCTGCGCCTGACCATGCACATCGAGTATCCCCAGCAGCGCAACGGCGAGCGGGTCGAGGCCGACATCCAGACGGACTTCTCCAACTTCCCGCGCCAGATGCTGGCCCAAGCAGACTCCCGAAGTTTTCAACAAAACTTCGGAAGTCTGTTGCGTGACGGGGCATCGGCCGCGTCCCAGGCCGGCGTCGGGCTAACTTTGCTCGGCCTGATGCTCGGCATGGTTATCCACCGCAGATCGAGAAAGGTCTACGCGGTCGTCGTCTGGGTCATCATCCTCGCCATGGTCATCGCTCCGCTGTTGCAGAGCCAGCAGGTGTATGCCTGGGGCCAGAAGCAGTCCGCCCGCCAGGTGGAATCCGAGCAACGCCAAGGTGCGCAGGAAGCGGAACGGCAGTATCAGCAGGAGATGTCCGGCGCGAGCTGGGATCCTCAGCGTGACCCGCTGGCAAATGGGCAAATGGCAAACCAGCAAATGGGCAAATGGGCAAATCAGCAAATCAACAATACGCAGTACGCAGTACGCAATCCGCAATCCGCAATCCGCAATCAGCAATCGTCCGTTCCCCAAGCCACCCCCGAGCCTACCAGCGATGATGACGGCGACGGTCTGACCTACGCCCAGGAAATCCGCCTGGGCGCCGACCCGAACGAGGCGGATACTGACGGCGACAGGATCACCGACAAGGCCGAGGTTGCAGGATTCTTTTACAACAACCGGTGGTGGTACAGCGACCCCAAAAGCCCCGACACCAACAATGACGGCCAGCTCGATACGCTCGAATGCTGGGCTAAAGTCGTGGATCCCGATGCCGGCGAAATCTCCCCGAATGAAACGGTCGCCTGCAAGGACAGCGATGGCGACGGCACGCCCGATCTTTTCGACCGTGACGACGACGGCGACGGCGTGCCGGATGCGGTTGATCTTTCACCTTACGATTTCAACAATAACGGCGGCCGCCTGTTCGACGCAGACCACCCGCTCCTGCTGCAAGTGGACGGCCTGCAGGCTGGCAAACCGGCCTTCGTGGATTTTCAGTTGCGCCCCGAAAACGCAGACCACCTCTGGTACGCCCTCAACGTGCTGGATTGGCCCAGCGGCGACGAAGACGGGCAGATCCAGCGCAAAGCGGGCAACGACTCCACCTTCGAGGATGTCGCCGTGAAGGGCGATCCGGTCGCTGCCAACGCCGGCAACGGCGATATGCGCCTGATCCCCATGCTGGAAATCAAAATGACCGGCGATACCTTCCCCCTGAAATTCACGACTCCGGAAATCGCCGTCGGGTTCAAAGTAGCGATCACCGCGACCGTCCACTTCGGGCAGGCTGGCAATAACATCGCCCTGGATTTCTCCCTGGATTCCGGCGGCGTGTACGACGTGACCATCAACGAGCGCGCCTGCCAGAACCTGGGGGATGATCTGGTTACCTTCCCGGGCCTGTCCGACGGCGCCTCGCGCACGATTTTGAACCAAAAGCTGACCGGTCTGGCGGATGGGAAACACGGCCTGGTCCTGACCGGCGCGGGCGACAAGTTTTGTCTCGACATCGGCAATGTGGTCAACGGCCCCTTCGCTGACCAGATGGTGGACCGCAAACCCCTCGACCCCTACGGCATCACCGTGCGCGAGGGTGACGACGACGGTACGCTGCTGGCCTACAGCCCTTTGAACCTGGTCGCGGACGAGACCGGCTCCGACCGCACCGCCTTCGCCGGGCGCATGGCCTACCGGCCCACGACCGACCAATGGGGCGATACCCAAAAGGTCAACGTCGTCTGGGTGATCCAGATGCTTACCGACCACCGCTGCAATCAAGCCGAAGAATTTGCTGGCCGCTGCACCGAAGATGAGTGGGTACTCGACACGCTCCAGATCGTGCGCGCCTACCCGGAGACCTGGTATCTCACCGGCATGGCGGCGCGCGAGGATCACGGCGTAGATATCGCCGTGGTCTACGAAGACCCCGCCCAGGAAGCCGCGAAAAACCGCCAGTATGACGACCAATTGTGGAACCTGGCCTGGGGGCTGGATAAATCGTTCCTCACCGGGCGCGACCAAAACGGCGACGGCCAGCGCGATATCACCACCGCCGAGATCCACGCCCGTTGGGATTATCCCACCAACCAAAACAACGGCTACGCCAACGGCGACGACAAGCTCTGGGGTGTACCGATCACCGCGACGCGGGTGGTCACCTTCGCCTACGACCTCCAGGATCAATACATCCACCTCGCCATGACCGAGACGAAAAAGATCCTGAATGATGCCTTTTTGGACTATGTGAACGCTGGCAGCGACGCGCCGACCCTGCTCTTCACCCAGGAGAGCCGCTACCGCTCCTCCGACCTGGGCGATGACGCCACGACGACCGAGGCGGTCTCCGATACGGTCAAGGTCACCCTCGATCTCGACCCCGCAAAGAGCCAGGAAGAGACCCAGGTCTCCATGAGCTGGGCTCCCTATCGTTACGAAGCTGGCGAGTGGAAATCGTACCCCATTGACGAATACTGGGACAAGATCGAGGTCCGCTACGAGGAGGTTTTCGACGAATATCAGGACGACCCAGCGTACGAAGACATCCGCCGGGGGCAGGTGTTCATCGCGAAAATGTTCTACCTGGCGATGTACCACGGCAGCTCAGCATTGGTGCAGGTGGGTGATGACCTGGTCGGCTACCAGGGTTCGGTTTACACGGATGTTGACCTGGAAGAACTGCTCGCGGCCGTGGATGAGGCCGGCGGTGTGACCGTCAGAGTCACGAAAGCGCTGGCCAATGTTTTCGCCGGGATGGTGGGCGGGGTTTTCGAAGAGGTTGATTTACGAGCATTCCTGGCCGGGGTGCATAAAATTGATCCCAACGGCACGTACAGCACGCTCTTCAAGCACTATCGTTCGGAGGTGAACAAAGGACACTTGAAAGACGGGGCTGTTGCAATGCTTACGGCAGCCGTCATGGCCGGCTACATTCTGGCCGAAGCCCTCGATATCGAACCTCTCACCCACGCGTTGAACGTCAGCGTGGCCTTCTTTTCTTTGTACACCCTCGCGAGCGCCGGGGTTGCTTTGTATAAAACCGGTAAAGCGGTTGTGCCCATTGCGAAGGCGGTGGCCATCGGCTTTCTGATCACTGAGTTGGTCACCTGGGGGCTATTCGCCTACCAGCTCTTTGCCTCCGGGCTTAAACCCGGCAGCATGGCCGCA
>JAPLHB010000207.1 GCA_026389845.1 Chloroflexota bacterium | reverse complement strand
CTGCTCCTACGGCTACGACCGAGTGGTTCCCTTTTCGACCGTCAACTGGTTCCCTTTTCAGTTGTCAAAGTGCAGGCCGGAGGGCCAAAGTGGTTCCCTTTTCGACCGTCAACTGGTTCCCTTTTCGCTTGACAAAAACAGTTATCGAGCCAATCTACATTCCATTACCAGCAAGGAATACATCGAGAACTATCGGAACGCCCTGAGTACCTATCGAGAGTTGCTGCAGAGGTATCCAGCCGGGGACATGGCCACGAATGCCAGGGAGAATATACCGATCATCGAAGAAAAGCTGCGTAGCCCGGATGCCCGACGCGATGTCCCAGAGGGGCGATGGACTTGGGACACGGCCGAAAAACTACCCCCACCACTTGAAGATATATTCCGACTGTTGCGACTGAGGAGATAGGGGGTCATATGGACTCGACGTCGAGAAGTTCTGAGGAGCGTATGTTCAATTCGCCTAATATTGAACAGGACGCGTCTCAGCGCAGAAAATCACCTTATTGGCTGCATAGTGCAGCGACATTGAGCCTTTGTGCCATGCTGCTGGGCCTGCTCATCTGGGCTGGATATGGCATACCTTCACCATCCGCAATAATCACCACTCCTTCGCCTGAGTCACCGACGCGACCACCCGCGGTCGTTCCCCGACCTAGCGAGGAGAGTCCCAAGGGCTTTGTGACTGTGGACAGGCTAAGGCTATTCAACGCTTTCGGCGGTTCCGGCGACTTTGTTGCGGAATTGCGCAGTGGCGATGCTGTCAAGCTCTTGAGCCAGAGTTCGGACGGGTTGTGGATACTTGTTGAACCTGTAAAAGGGTCGTCAGGATGGGTTCGCGCAGACCGCCTGATGACGACCACGGAGGCTTCTTTGCCTCTAGCTTCACCGGCCGCATCTCCGGCTGTACTACTAGCGGATGATTTCCATGACCCCAAGAGTGGCTGGTCAATCTCGACAAACGCATCTGGGAGTGCTGAATACGACGACGGTGCAATTGTAATCCGCATACTGGATTGCTCATATTACTGGATCTCTTGCCAACAACGAAGTTTCATGGACGTCGAGATTGAGGTGGAGGCGCAACTCGTGACGGGCGATAACCCGAACTTTGGTCTGAGCTTCCGGTGGTGGGATGGGTACGGCTACACCTTCTTTATCAGGCCGGACGGCTCTTACTCGCTGCAGAAAAGCATTGATCGACACCCTGTTGCGACCTCAATAACGGAGGCTGCCAGACCATTTCCCCCCATCTGGACCTGGTGGGAGAACTTGGCCTTGGGTACATCAGATGCTATCCGCCAGAAGAATCAAGGCAATACCATCAAGGTGAGCGTCAACGGCACCCACATCGGACTCTATGCCAATGATCAGAGTCTGCTGACAATCACCGACCGAACTTACGATGGTGGGCAGGTCTGTCTTATGGCTTTCAACTATTATGCGTCCTCAGGCGAATGCCGACCGGCAGAAGTCCGTTTTAGTAACATTACAATTAGAAGTCTAGTAAATGATCGCCCGGTTGGTGCGGAACAAAGTACCCCCCCGATCACACCACCTTGGCCTACAGATCCACCTGGAGCCCAGACAACTAGAGTGCGTTTAGAAATACCCACTCCCCTGATCGATCCTTCTCCTGTTCCCGGCAGCAAGTGCCGGTTCATGCATATCGTACGCCCTGTTGATAACTGGCCCTTGATTGAGCAAAGATACGGTGTGTCCATGGAGAATATCCAGGCAGCAAGCCAATTGGACACCTCCAAAAACCCATGGTGCTGCCTAACTCCTGAACCACCACAAGTTCTTTGCATACCGTAGCAAATGCACAGGCACTCAATAGCGATGCCATTCGGAGCTATCCATGCATCGATCTGATCCATGTCACGATCTCCAAAAAAGCCTTTCTGACGGCAACGTCACCGCCTTCGTCGGTGCTGGACTCTCAATCGGTGCTGGCCTACCCGGTTGGTACCCACTAATCAGCGAGTTGTCTCGGCGAATTGGATACGATCTCCCCCCCCAAAGGTGGGCCACCAGCGAGGTACTCATTAATGCTGCGCAGGCATATATCAACGAGCGAAGCCTGTTTGACCTGGTCGTATTCCTAAAAGACCGGCTTGACACCACTGGAAAGCATCCGTCCGTAGCCCATGAGGCCCTGGCGCGTCTGCCAATTCCTCTGGTATTCACCGCCAATTACGATGACCTGCTGGAGCGCGCCTATCAGGATGCCGGGAAGCGAGTCCAACTTGTGGTGAAAGACACCTCCATACCCTTTATGCGTCGTGATCTTGAGACGGTTAACATCGTCAAGCTATACGGCGATCTCACTCAGCCTGAGACGATTGTGCTGGCACGGCAGCAATACGAATCGTTCTTTCTAGAGCGTCCGCAATTAGTGAAGTTATTGGAGGTCGAACTGGGGCGCTCGGACATGCTTTATCTGGGCTGGAGCCACAATGACCCGCACATCAACCTGGTTTTCGGTGAATTGCTAAATCGCTTCAGAGATTTCATGCATCCAGGTTATGCTGTTATGTTCGATGTGTCCGAGATGCAGCAACGGGAGTTGGAACGTAAGCGCATCCGGCTGGTACAACTTCCCGCGGGTAGCGATCACACGGCACAACTCGCCGCTTGGCTCGATAGTCTGGCGCCTGCTGCGTCTTCGAAAGGTCGTGGTTAGTCGAGTTCTGGTGAGGAGCCCCTATTGCCTATTCACGTGCTTCCGCGTCAGGGGTGATCTATTTCCGCGGCTACCATCTCTCTTCTGGGACCGTGTCTATGACGACCTGCCAACCGTCCGCCAAAAAGCCACGACAGTTGGGATGATCTTGCGTTTCGTCGCTCTATGCGTGTGGTGAGCAAATCCTGGGCGGCATTTTGACTTGCCGCCCAGGACTCCTGAATCCGCTGATCTTCACGACAGCTCGATGGCGTCGGCGAAGGTGATCCGGTAGTCCACCAGACCGCTATATTCCTCCGATCGGCGGTGTGGAAGTCCACCAATCGCGTCCCGCGTCACCTTGACAAACTCCTAAATTTCTGGTATTTTTCGCCATAAACCGGCTATGCGAAGGTGGAGGTTTCCATGTCCGACGAACAACTCGACCTCTTGCCCAAGGGCCAGCCCGGCCGCGGCACGGCCGGCGAAAAGACGCGGCCCGTCGCCTCGCTCCCGCCCGACCTGACGGCTGACTCATCCCTGGCCGCGGCCATGACCAGCTTCCACGGCTACATGATCCGCCAGGGCTTCTCCGACAACACGGTCAAGGCGTTCCAGGCCGATCTCCGGCTGCTGACCAAGTACATGGCCGCCAACAAAACGGTCGGGCAGATCGGCCAGAGCGACCTGGCGCAGTTTCTCGTTTGGATGAAGGCCGACCGCGGGGTGCCGTGTAGCCCCAAGTCCTACGCGCGGCGGCTGACCACGCTCAAGGTGTTCTTCGGCTGGCTGGCCGAGATCGGCGTGCTCCCCAACGACCCGGCCGCGCCGCTCGTCCACGAGCCGACGACAACGCCACTGCCCGACATCCTCTATGACGGCCAGGTGGCCGCGCTGCTCAAGGCCACGCGCGATCTCCTCTGGGCCAGCAAGCCGGACGCCCGTCCCTATCTACTGGTGACGCTGGTGCTGCAAACGGGGATTAAAAAAGGCGAATGCGTGGAAATCAAGAAGGAGCACATTGACCTCTCGAACCCGCAGGCCCCGGTGCTCTACGTGCGCTACGAGGATCCTCGCCGGACGCTGAAGGAGCGGAAGCTGGCGCTCGGCCCCAATTTCACCGCGGCCTACCGGCAATACGAGCGGGAGTATAAACCGAAGGAGTACATCTTCGAGTGCACCCCGCGCAACCTGGAGTACGTGTTGGAGGATGCCGCGCAACTGGCGGGGATCGAGGGCGGCGTGTCGTTCGAGCAGTTGCGCTGGACCTGTGCCGTGCGCGATTATCGCAACGGCATGGCCCCCGAGCAACTGCGCCAGAAGCTCGGCCTATCGTACATCAGTTGGCGCGAGACGCTGCCGAAGATACAGAAGCTGGCGCGACCGGCGCTGTAGCGAATAGCAAATAGCAAATAGCAAATGGCAGAGCGCTTCTTGTGTTTTGCAGTTTGTGTTTTGTAGTTTGCGTTTTGCGTTTTGCGTTTTGCGGTTTGCAGTTTGCAGTTTGCAGTTTGCAGTTTGCAGTTTGCAGTTTGCAGTTTGCAGTTTGCGGTTTACGTTTTGCAGTTTGCAGTTTGCGTTTTGCTACCCCCCCCTGCTTCCAAGCGGCAACAACTGCCGGATGAGCGCCTGGTACTCCTCAGCCGCGGCCAGGTAGCTGCCACTCCAGCCGCCGATGGCGTAGAGCTTGCCCCCCAGCGCGGCCAGGCCCAGGTTGCGCCATTGGCTGGCGACCGGCGTGCCGATGCGCGACCAGGCCGCGGTCTGCACGTCGTACTGCTCGTTGAACGTCAGCGACGACGACCAGCCTCCGCCCACCGCGTAGAGCCGCGTGCCCAGGGCCACCAGGCCCAACCCGCCGCGACCCTGCCCCAACACCGCCCGCGCCGACCACGGCCCGCCGGCGGTCCCTTCGCCGGCCGGATCGTAAACCGCCACCGTGTCCAACTCGCGACTGCCGTCGTACCCACCGACCACGTAGATCAGCCCGTCGAGCGTCGCCGCGGCCAGGAACGCACGCGGACGCGGCATCGGCGCGCCGGTTGACCAGGCGTCAGCGCGAGGGTCGTAGATGAAGGTTTCGGCGCGGTAGGTCACCCCGTCCCACCCGCCGAAGAGGTAGAGCTTGCCGCCGGCCGCCGCGAGGGCGTAGGCGGCGCGGGGTGCGGGGAGGGGCGAACGCGTGGCCCAGGCGGCGACCTGCGGGTCGAAGACTTCCAGCGTTGCCGTCACCGTTTCTGTGGCCGTCGCGCCGCCCGGCACGTAGATACGGCCGTCCAGGTAGGCTGCGGCGACGTTGGCGACCGCGATCGGCTTGGCGGGACCGGCCGACCAGTCGTTGGCCTGCGGATCGTAGATCGTCACCTGGTCGCTGACACCGTCCGCCGTTTCCCCACCGATGGCGTAGAGTTTCGCCGCATCGGCGACCAGGGCCAGACGGCTGCGTGGCTCCGGCAGGGATGAGCGGGGCGTCCAGCGGGCCACCTGCGCGGGCCGCGACGCGGGGGCCACCTGGGGCTGGCCGACGTCGGTGAACGGGCTGACCGCGGCCGCCTGCCCCCGGCCCTTGAGCCAGCCGGGCGCCAGCGTCAGCGCGATCACCAGCAGCGCCGCGCCGAGCATGTACCACCGCTGCCAGTGCGCAATCGGCTCGACTGCCGGCCGCACAAGCGCGGTAACGGATACCGGCTCGACTGTTGTTTCGGCAGCCGCCCCCGGCTCCCCTGCGCCCTGCTCCCCCGCTCCCCCTCGCTCCCCGCTCCCCGCCCCCCGCTCCACGCCTGGTTGTCCCCCCGGTACGCTCACCCATCCGCGCCGCACGGCCGCCATCGTCGCCTCGGTGCGCGATTGCACTCCCAGCTTCTCGAAGATGTTCCGCAGGTGCACCTTGACCGTGTTGGGACTGATCACCAGGGCGCGCGCGATCTGCTGGTTCGTCGCGCCGGTGGCGACCAGCTTGAGCACTTCGATCTCGCGGTCACTGAGGGGAGGAAGGTCGTCGGTCATGGCAATTCAAATCGGCAAATCTGCAATCTGCAATCTGCAATCAGCTCACGCCCACTTCACCAAACCCATCGCAAACGGGTTCGGCAAATCGGCGTGGGCTGGGCGGACGCGGACGCCGTAGACGAAGTCGCCGCTTTCGGATGCGTCAAAGGCGACGGCGTAACGATATTCGCCGTCCCCGCGGCTCACCAACGCCATCGGCAGGACGGTCGCGTCGCGCAGGTCGCCATCGCTCGGCCGGCCGTAGACCAGCTCCATCGCCAGGTCGTCGGGGCTAAGGGGGTCGGGGCGCAGGGTCGCCTCGACCGGCAACGGCTGGCCCACCGCCATCGCGCCCTGGGCCGGGCCGGTGGCCGCCAGGGAAACTTCGGGCCAGCCGCCGCGCACCCGCGCCTCCCAATCGGCCAGCGACCGCGCGCCGGCAAAGCTGCCGCCGTCCAGCCGGCCGCCGAGTGCGTCCGCCGGCGCGTAGAACTTCGCCACGTACTCCTTCAGCATCCGATCGAAGCTGAACATCGGCGCCACGGTGGCGATCGCCGCCTTCATCCGGGCCAGCCAACCATGGGGCAGCCCATCGGCGCCACGCTCATAGAAGAGCGGCACGATCTCGTTCTCCAGCGTGGCGTAGAGCGAGAGCGCGTCCGCCTCGTCCTGGGCCGCCTCGTTGGGATACTCCCGCTCCGCGCCGATGGCCCAGCCGTTCTTTCCATCCCAACTTTCGCGCCACCAGCCGTCGAGCACGCTGAAATTTGGCACGCCGTTGAGCCCCGCCTTCTCGCCGCTCGTCCCGCTGGCCTCCAACGGTCGCCGCGGATTATTGAGCCAGACATCCACGCCCGCCACCAGGTTGCGACCGATGTTGGCGTCGTAGTCCTCCACGAAGATCACCTTGCCGGCGAAGCCGGGCTGCCGACTGAACTGATAAACCTGCTGAATGAACGCCTTGCCCGGCTCGTCGGCGGGGTGAGCCTTGCCGGCGAAGATGATCTGCATCGGACGGGCGGGGTCGTTCAGCAGCCGTTTGAGCCGCTCCTGGTCGCGGAAGATCAGTGTCGCACGCTTGTAGGTGGCAAAACGCCGGGCGAAGCCGATGGTCAAGGCGTTCGGATCGAACAGGACGGCTGCCGCGTTGACCTCGGCCGGTGGCGCGGCCAGGCGCATCAGCCGTCTGACGGTGCGTTCGCGCACCAAGCCGAGCATTTGCGTCTTGGCCGCGGCGTGCTGCGCCCACAGCTCGGCGTCGGGGATGTCGGCCACGGCCGCCCAGGTCGTGGCCGCGTCAATCGCGTCGCGCCAGCTCGGGCCGAGGTAGCGGTCGTAGAGCGCGGCCAGGCCGGGATGCAGCCAGGTATCGGTGTGGACGCCGTTGGTGACGTAGCTGATGGGCACTTCGGGCAGCGGCACATCGGGCCACAGGCTGCGCCACATCTTACGGGAGACCTCGCCGTGCAGCTCGCTGACACCGTTCGCCAGTCCCGACGTGCGCAACGCCAGCACCGTCATGCTGAACTGCGGCCCCCACGGCTGCTGGAACCGGCCGAGCGCCAGGAACTGCTCGCGGTCGAGGCCCAGTCGCCCCCAGTAGGCGCCGAAGAAGCGATCCATCAACTCGAACGGGAAGGAGTCGTTGCCTGCGGGTACGGGCGTGTGTGTAGTGAACAGAGCATTGGCGCGGACGGCCCAGAGCGCGGCAGGGAACGGCTGTCCCTGCTCCTGCACGTATTCGCGGAGGCGTTCGAGCTGCAGAAACGCCGCGTGCCCCTCGTTCATGTGCCAGACGGTCGGTTTCAGACCCAACGCGGCCAACAGCCGCACCCCGCCGATCCCCAGGATCACCTCCTGCGAGACGCGCATCTGCTGATCGCCGCCGTAGAGCCGGGCCGAAAGCTCGCGGTCGCCCGGCGCGTTCTGCTCCACGTCGGTATCCATCAGGTAAACCGGCACGCGGCCCACCTGGATGCGCCAGACTTTGGCGTAGACTGTGCGGCCGGGCAGCTCCACGCTGACCATCACTTGCTTGCCGGTGGGATCGAGCGCGGGCCGCGCGGGCGCGTCCGCGAAGTCGAGCTTCTCGTAAATAGCCTGCTGACGGCCATCCGCGTCGATCTGCTGCTCGAAGTAACCCTGGGGGTAGAGGAAGCCGACGCCGACGAACGGCAGCCCCAGGTCACTGGCGGTCTTGCAGTGATCGCCGGAGAGGATGCCCAGGCCACCGGAGTAGATCGGCAGCGACTCGTGGAGGCCGAATTCGGCGGAGAAATAGGCGATGAGCCGATCGCTTGGGTCGCCATACGTCCTGGCATACCAGGTGGCACCGGCTGCGGGGTGCATGTACACGTCGAACGCGGCCATAACGGCGTGGTATCTCGCCAGGTAGTCCGGGTCCGCGGCGACCCGGTCGAGCTTGCGCTGACTCACCCGGCGCAGAAACATAACGGGGTTATGGCTCACCTGCTTCCACAGGTCGGGGTCAACGACTTCATAAAGGTCCTGGCCGGCCGGATTCCAGCTCCACCACAGGTTGAAGGCCAACTCGGTCAGGCGCGCGATCTGCGGTCCCGGCGTCGGGTAGACCGCAACTTGTCCGATGATTTTCATAGCAACAAGAACCTCCACGGTACAGATAGCAGATAGCAGATGGCAAATGGCAGATGGCAAATAGCAGATGGCAAATGGCAAATGGCAGATGGCAAATGGCAAATGGCAAATAGCAGATGGCAAATAGCAAATAGCAGACGGCAGATAGCAGACGGCTGATAGCAGACGGCAGACGGCAGACGGCAGACGGCAATCGCCATAGTTGAGCCGATTCCAAATCCTGCCAGGTCATTTTAGGGGAAGATGGCGCGTCTGTCCAATTGGGGAGAGGCAGAGACAAAAACAGATGCGTTCTTGTCCATCTCCTTCAGTTGTTGAGCGCGCGCAGATTGGCCGCGGCCGCCGCGCCGATGCTCTCGGGTGCGTTTCATTTTCGGGGCAGGCAAATCATCCTGAGCGGAGCACTGCGGCGCGCTGTGCGGCGCCGTGCGCAGTCGAAGGATGCGGTTGCCATGACCGCTGCGCATCCTTCGACTACGGGCTGCGGCCCTCCGCTCGGGATGCTCCGCTACTCCCTACCCCCAACATGAAATACGCCCGATACGCTCCGGCGTCAGCGGCGGCGCGGTGATGATGACGAACAGCTTGTCCAGCCGCGTGGCGAAGTAGGCTAGGATGTCGTTGTAGATCCTCTACTGGCTACGGTATTCCGACAATGTCAATGGCAGATAGAGCGGGTATCCCACCGTGACCGTGACGCTGTCCTGCCCCACGAAACGGTCGCTGTCCATCACCACCAGCGTGAGCACGTGCCGGCCGGGCAGCAGATCCTCGAAGAAGAGCCGGCGGCCCACGCCGAGATCGCCTTCCAGGCTCGACCGCCACCGGAAGCGCGTGTCATCGGTGATAGGCCCATCCTCCAGGTCGGTGCCGCTCCCATCCAGCACGATCGGGCGGCCCGGCAGGAAGACCTGGCCGGCGACCGGATAGACGATCAGCGCGGCCGGCGGCTTGCCCTCGACGGCGAACGCGGCGTCGGACGTATCCTGCCCCGTGTTGACCCCGTCGGTGGCGACCACCCGCAGCAGCGCAGTCTCGCTGCCGGGCAGCCTGGCGGCGTCCACTGAGTAGCTCGTGGCGTCCAGGTTCGCCGCGATGCCGCGCCAGATGGTCCCGCCATCGGGGCTATAGAGCAGCTCGTAGCGCAGCGGGTCGCCGTCCGCGTCGCTGCCGGTCCAGGTGATCGTGTGCTCGCCGTAGGGCGGCCACGATTCCCCGCCGTTCGGAGAGAGCAGTTGCACCTTGGGCGCGGTGTCGCTCACGGCGATGGTGTGCAACGTCTGCTGGCCTTCCTTCAGCACGATGCGCGCCGTGCCGGGCTGCCAGGGCACGGTCTGGCGGAAATAGCCCATCCCCTCGACCGGGTCCTGGCTGTCTCCGACCGTGTCGAAGCGGCGAGTGAAGAGAGCCGTCCCCGCTGCATCCTGCAGTTCCATCGTATAGCGGCCCTGGCCCGCGCCCCCGGCGCTCGACGTGGAGGAGAAGCGGTAGCAGGGCCGGGCCATCGTGACCTGCCCGGCCTGGATGGTGCCGGAGCAGAATAACTGCTCCTGCTGAGCCACGGCATCCGCGGTCCTCAGGGTGTTCAGAACGGTGGCCCAGGCGGCCGATGCGGGGCGGAACGAATCTCGCAGCGCGTCGTAGGTGATGTCGGACATCCACTTTGGCCCGCAGTAGCTCATGATGTCGTGATACAGGTTGGGGTCCAGGTAGGCCGGCGCTGCGGGGTTCGCCAGATCAATCCCGTAGACGCCGAGGTGCGCGCCCGAATATTGGTTTTCACACCGCATTTCGCCGCTGCAGCACGTGTGACTCCGGCCGCGGTTGTGGCCGACTTCGTGGGCCATAGTCTGGCCGCCACCGCCCGCTGCATTGACCAGGCCCGCCGCCGCCCAGCCCGGCGTCCAGCCGCAGCCACTATAGTGGTGGGCCACAGTGTCGTCAATCATGCCGTACACGTGCATGTCGCTCGGATCGTCGCCCGCCGATCCGAACGGCGATAGGATTGTATCCTCCAGATCCGTAAGCAGCGAAGTCCAACCACTGCCGCAGCCGGTAGTGGAGGTGATGGTGAGGTCCCAACTCCCCGACATCGTATCGCTGGAGACGTTGATCGTGTTGATGGGATAGGTCTGCAGCAGCCAGCGGTAGACGTCGGCGCGGTTAGCCGTGGCGGTAATCCCGCCGACGGTCAACTCTACCATGGTCACGTTGAGAGGATTGGCAGTGTGGAAGGTCGGTGAGTTACTGTGTGACCAAGTGGAGTACTGGTTCTCGGCGTTCCAGCAGCCTTCGCACTCTCGATCGGGACCGTAGTAGTTGACCCAGGCGACGAAATCGTGCTCGCCCGCCGTTGTCCAGCCGTCGGGCAGCAAGAAGTTGAGGGTACGGCTCAGGTCGCCCACGACGGCCGGGTCGTTCATCGGATCGGCGCCAACGACGAGATTGGCCGGTGCGAGGGCATTAATCCAGTCCGCGCCGTGATAGAGCCGGCCCGTGACACCGGTCATCGCGCCCGTGCCCGTCACGCCTACATACACGCGCGCCAGGGTTGTCTTGCCCTCGATCAGCGCGCCGCCCTGGATCACCTGGACGAACTCAATCCCGTCGCCGGTCAGGTCCAGGGTCGGCGGCGGGGTCGGATCGGGCGTGGGGCGGGCGGCCACGCGGAAGTCCACGTCGCGGCGCGTCTCGCCAGCCGCCAGCGTGACCGCGCGGTATTCGCTGCTCAACATCTCGTAGGCTGCGGGAAGGGCCACCTCGCGCACCGCGGCCTCATATTCGCCGGCCGGCTGATCGGTGAAGGTGTACGTGCCGTCGCCGGCCGTGGTCTGGCTGCCCCGGCTGATTCGCTCGCGGAACAGTTCCACGCGCACGCCGCCGATGCCGCTCTCATCCCCATCGAAGCGGCCGTCCGCGTCCGCGTCGTGATACACACGGCCGGAGATGGAGCCGAGCGCGCCCGGGCTGGTCTCGGCAAAGTTAATCACCAGCCGCGGGGTGCGCGCCGAGCCGCTCCCAGGCGCCGCGAACGTCCCAGAGGCATATTCGGAGCTGCGGAAGGAGCGGAAGAAGGGGGCGCCTGCGGCGCCGCGCAGCTCCAGGCCGAGGTTACCCACTCCGCCGGTCAGCCAGCTCTGCACCAGGTCGGTGACGTCCCATTCGTAGTAGTGGCCGGTCGTGCCGCCCACGGCCGCGCTGACGCCGATGTCCACGCTCCAGGGCTTGGTGTTCCAGTTGACCGCGTCCTCGTCCCACGCGGCTGATACGCGGCGCACCGCCACATCGTACTCGCGGGAGGCGGCTTCATAGAGCGACACCCGGAAAAACGCGCTGGCGATGGTCACGGCCGGCACGCGCGCCAGGTCAAAACGGAAGAGGCCGCGCTGCTCCTGGCCGAACTCATCCACCCCGACCACCACCTGGCGATCCGCACCGTGTGTGGCGGTCGGTTGCGCCTGGTCAACGTAGGTGTCGGCGATCGCCAGCAGGCTGACCGGCGCAAGCCCGGTCAGGTCGGCCTGCAGCGAGTAGGGCGTGTCCGCGTCCCAGGACGTCGTGGCGCTCGGGCCGACGCGCAGCACGTAATTGCCGCTGGCGGTCGGCAGATAGACCAGCTCGCGCGGAGCCGTGCCCGCGCCGCTGCCCCGCGCGGCGATCCCGCCGGCCGGATCGAACAGCGTCAGCTCGTAGGCCGCGGGCAGGTTGAAGAGCCGGGCATGGATCTCGACCGCGCCGGCCACCGCGAAGCGGTAGTAATCGGAGTCCGCGGCCGAGCAAAGGTAGGCGCGGATTTCCGTGCCCACAGCGATGGCCGCGGCCGCGGCGTAGGAGTCATTCGGCTCATAGGAGTCGGGGCAGACCGCGGGGGAGGTGACGGTCGCGGTTGGCGTCCGCGTGCGAGTCGGGGTTCGCGTGGCAGTTGGTGTCGGGGTTGCCGTGGCTGTCGGCGTTTTGGTCAGCGCCCCGGTTGCGGTGACAGTTCGTGTGGTCGTCGGCGTGTTTGTCACCGTGGCCGTTGGCGTTGCCGTCGGCGTCCGGGTTGCTGTGGATGTGGGCGTCACCGTGGGCGTCGGCGTCCTGGTCACCGTGGGCGTCGGCGTCCGAGTCGCTGTGGGCGTACGGGTACGCGTGGGCGAAGCCGTAGCCGTCGGCGTGGGCACGTCGTAGGTGATCACCAGGTAGGGCGCGTAGGTAGTTCCGCTGCCGTAGTTCCGGGTGCGATAGCTCCGCATCCAACTGCCGCTCGTGTTCGGCTTGATGACGAGGCCATTCTCGGCAGTGCCCCACACGACCCATCGCTCCACCACGGTAGACACGTCAACCTCGCGCCAGCCGGCGCCTGTGCCCACGTTGCCGTAGGTCAGGTAAGCGAGGACGCCGGGGCGCGTGTCCCAGGTGACAGTGGAGGCGTTCCAGGCGACGGAAGCCGGGTAGATGGCGATGGTCTTCGTGCCTTCGCCGGAGTATTCGCCGTGCTGATAGAGGTGCAGGCTGGCCGAGCGGAAGATCACCCCGGCCGGATAGGCGGTCAGGTCGAAATCGAGCAGCGACCACGCGTCGCAGACGAACTCCGAGTAGTCGTTCTCAACGTACATCGCGTCCGCCGTGCTGTAGTTGGAGTCCGCGGTGCAGTTCTCGATGTAGGTATCGGCGGTCGCGTAGAAGGTCCTGGTGTCATCAGGGCCGGCGGGGACCAGGGAGACGACGCCGGCCTCCCCCTCGCGAGGCTCTGCAACCGGCGAGACAGGCTGCCCGGCAGCCAGTCCACTGATTGCCAGGGCCAGAACAAAGGCAGCCGCCAGCGCGGCAACGCGGAATGGGTAGACTCTCATTATGCACCTCCAATGCATTGTGTGGTTTTATGGATCATGACCAGTCCTGACAGGTCTCGGAGACCTGTCAGGACTGCTTCACCGATACAGCACAGGCAAATACAACCGCAGCGGCTCGATAAAGACCTCTACGGACGCGGACGCGGTCATGCCATCGCCGTCAGTCGCCGTCAGGATGATGCGGTGCCAGCCGAAGCTGAGGCGGGCCGGCGGCAGGCGCAGGTCCGGGCCAGTTCCCAGAAAGCCGTCGCGGTCCGAACGCCACACCAGCGCGCTGCCGCGGAGCGTACCGTCTTCCAGGTCGGTGCCAGCCCCTTCCAGGATCAGCGGACGCGTGACCGGGTGCGCGCTGCTGTCCTGGGGCGAGTGGATGATCGCGCGCGGCGCCGAGCCGGGGACGCTGAATGTGGCATCGGAGTCATCCTGGGCCGTGTTGAAGCCATCGGTCGCCACGACGCGCATTAGCGCCTGATCGCCGCCGGGCAGCTTGTTCGTGGGCTGCAGTTGATACTCACTGCCCGGCACGTCCAGGGCGATGACGCGCCAGGTCGCCCCCGCGTCCGCGCTGTAGAGGATGTTGAAACGCAGGGGGTCGCCATCTTCATCCGAAGCCTGCCAGCGGATGGTGGTCTGCGCCGGCAACTGGCCGCCGCCGTTGGCCACCATCGTGATGGGGTTGTTCTCGGCCGCCAGAGGCGAATCAGAGAGGGACGATGCGCCGCGCCGGCCATAGAGCCGGGCGCTGACGTTGCCGGCGCCCGGCCCGGAGTGATCCACCACGTAGACGCGCACGATCGTGCGGCGGTCTTCCACCAGCGGCATGTCGTTATCCAGGTTTTGCATACCCTGCGAGACCTCGACGTGCGTAACCTCGAAGTCGCGCGGCACGATCGGCATCGGCGTCCACCCGATGGGGGTTTTGGTCGGCGTCTTCGTGGGCAACGGGATCGCGGTCCAGGGCGTGCGCGTCGGCGTTCGGGTAGGCGTCATCGTGGCCGTGGGCGTCGGCGTGACCGTGCCAGTCGGCGATGGGGTCAGGCTGGGTCTGGGCGTCACTGTCGGCGTCGGGGAGGCCGTCGCGCTGGCAGTAGGCATCCAGGTGGAGCGGAGCGTCGCGGTGCGACTGGGCGTCGGGGTCGGCGTCGCGGTGGCGCGCTGCTCGTAGGTCACGACCAGCTCCGGCGGATACGCGCCCTCCCGCGCCGACAGGTAGACGCCATATTCGACCGACCCTGGCCCGCCCAACTCGACTCCGTTGTTGTCATCCAGCCCGGCCCACCAGCGCGCGGCCTGGGCAATCACGTCCCACGTGGCCCAGCCTCCGCCGCCGATGGTCGCGGACGCCAGGGGCGTGGTGACGACCAGCGGTTTGCTGTCCCAGGTGACCGCCGACTCGACCCAGGGCGACACCACGCGGCGGGCCGAGATGGCGACCGCGGCGCCGCCGGTGAGGTCGAGCACGTAGACGCGCAACGTCGCGGCCGTGATGACGGCGTCGGACGGCAGGCCGCTGAGGTCGAAGCGAACCAGGCTCAGGTCGAGGCCATTCGTGTTGCTGTGACCGACCACGAGCTGTGGATCGCTGCCGTAGTTCTGCGTAGGCGCGACTTGCGAAACCCGCGCGTCGGCGACAGCGACGAGGGTGACGGTGGCGGCCGACGCCGCGGCTTCGCCCGGAGCCGCGGCCAGACCGCCAAGGAGGCCGATCAACCCGACCAGGGCCGTCATCGCGGAGACGGCGACCACAGCGCACAGCGACGGACGCCGCACGGAGAAGGAAGCAGACATGGCACACCTCCTGGTGGCCCACCCGAAGGGTCTCGGAGACCCTTCGGGTGTAACAGATTACCGATACCCGAAGTCTACATTCCGCACTTGCTGCCCCGCGCCCACGACGACAGGCAGGCGGAACCCCGGCGTGGTGAGCCGCATCCCCGCCGGCGCGGCGGAGGGCGCCACCAAGTACGTGCCGGCCGCGTCCAGCTCGATCGTGCAGCTCCCATCCGCGTCGGTGGTCGCGCAGCGGACTGCGCGGTGGCCCAGCGGCTCCGCGCAGACCTGCACGCCCGCGATGCCGGGCTCGTTCGGATCCCGCGTCCCGTCGCCGTCCAGGTCGTGCCAGACAGTACCCAGAATGGCTGGAGGGGGAGGAGGCGGGCCGAGCAACAGCTTGGCCACGAAGGCGTCGACGTAGCCGTTGTAGCTAGCGTCGAACGTGCCCGTTGTGGTCGGGAAGTCGCTGGACCAGGTCCAGCCCGTCACATACGCGTTGCCGGCGCCGTCCAGAGCGGTGCCGGTGGCAAAGTCCGAGTCACTCCCGCCCAGGAGAGTGGCGTAAGCCAGCGCGCTCCCGGCGGGGTCCAGCCTGACCACAAAGGCGTCGGAGCCGCCGTCGAAGCTGGTGTCCAAAGCGCCCGGCGTGGTTGGGAAGTCGCTGGAATCGGTCCACCCCGTCACGTAGGCGCTGCCTGCCCCGTCGCCGACGATGCCCTTGCCCCAGTCGTCACCTCTGCCGCCCAGGAAGGTAGCGTAGGCCAGCCTGCTCCCGGTCGCGTCCAGCTTGATCGCAAACGCGTCAGAGTCGCCGCCATTGAAGCTGGTGTCGAAAGCGCCCGTTGTGGTCGGGAAGTCTCTGGACCAGGTGTATCCCGTCGCGTACGCGTTGCCGGCCCCGTCCACAGCGATGGCGTAGCCCTCGTCGGTGTCACTGCCGCCCAGAAAGGTAGCGTAGGCCAGCGCGCTCCCAGCAGGGTTCAGCTTGATCGCAAACGCGTCGGAGTCGCCGCCATTGAAGCTGGTGTCGAAAGCGCCCGTTGTGGTCGGGAAGTCTCTGAACCAGGTGTATCCCGTCGCGTACGCGTTGCCGGCCCCGTCCACGGCGATGGCGTAGCCAAAGTCCCAGCCACTGCCACCCAAGAAGGTGGCGTAGGCCAGCGCGCTCCCGGCGGGGGCCAGCTTGACCACAAAGGCGTCGTAACCGGCGTTGTAGCTGGTGTCGAAGGCGCCCGGCGTGGTCGGGAAGTCGGTGGAGTCGGTATAGCCAGTGACGTAGGCGCTGCCCGCCGCGTCTACGGCGATGGCGTTGCCATCTTCACAGCCGTTGCCGCCGAGGAACGAGGCGTAGGCCAGCGCGCCTCCGGCTGGGTCCAGCTCGACCACGAAGGCGTCGAGGTTGCAGTGGCGTCCGTTAGCGTCATGACCGGCGTTGTAGCTGGTGTCGAAGGCGCCCGGCGTGGTCGGGAAGTTGCTGGATTCGGTATAGCCCGTGATGTAGGCGCTGCCCGCCGCGTCTACGGCGATGGCGTTGCCACCGTCCCAAAGACTGCCACCCAAGAAGGTGGCGTAGGCCAGCGCGCTCCCGGCCGGGTCCAACTTGACCACGAAGGCGTCTCTGTAGCCGCCGATGTTGGTGTCGAAGGCGCCCGGTGTGGTCGGGAAGTCGTTGGAATGGACCCAGCCCGTCACGTAGGCACTGCCCGCGGCATCTACGGCGATGGCGTAGCCAGTGTCCTCACCGCTGCCGCCCAGATAGGTGCCGTAGATCAGGCCGGTGGATTGCGGAGTGCGGATTGCGGATTGCGGACTGACGTGTGGAGGGGCAAAGGGCGTGGTCACGTCGAAGGCCTGCTCGGAGAGGCGTTGAACGTTGGCACGTTGCACGTTCGAACGTCCCACGGGCAAGGGTTCCGCCCTCAGCAGCGGCAGGGTGAGATCGCCCGCGGCGGTGGTCAGGCGCAGGGCGTCCCCGTCCAATGCCACGGCGTCCGCGCCCTCCACGCGCAGGGTGACGCCCTCACCCCAGCCCTCTCCCGTTGCGACGGGAGAGGGAGTGGAGGCTGCGAGTTGCCACTGCCACTGGCCGCCCGCGGCGCTCACCTCCAGGTCCACGCCGGGGTACAAGTCGCGGTAACGTACGCCGCCCCAGACCGGCACGTCCGGCCGCCACTCCGCCGGGTCGCTGCCGAGGAAGTAGGAGACGTGCGTGTCCAGCCGAGCGAACGGCTCGATGGTCGGGTGCGGGTTGGCGCCGGGGAAGGAGAGACGGAGGTCCACAATTTTGCTGGGCAAGGGTGCAGGGGAGCCAGGGGGCAGGGGAGAGCTGACCCTTGCCGCTGTGCGCCCCTGCTCCTCCGCTCCCCCGCTCCCCCGCTCCCCTGCGCCACCACCGCCAGCCACACCGCGTCCTCCGCCAGCCACAGCGCCTGCCCGCCGCCCCAGACCTGGAAGCGCGCGGTGGGGTCGAACTGGCCGGTGTTTTCGATGAAGAGCAGCCCGCTGGACGCGGCCGCGGGCGTCTCCCACCCCGCCGGCCCGGCCTGGACGGCCGGTGCTGCTGCGGGCGCCAATAGCGCCAGCAGCAAGAGGATCGTTGCCATGCGCATGTGTTTCATCGTCAGCCTCCTGGAAAGGTTGAGCGAGATTGTTTTCCTCACCATGACCGCGTCGCGCTACCGCCGGATCACCAGCGGCAGGAAGAGCGCGTGGGTGTACGGCCGGCCCACCTCCGCGCCCGCCGCCACCCCAAAAGCCGGAAACGATCTGCGTGGCGTCGCTGGTCTCGCCGGCGGCCGTCCACTGGCCGATGACGCTATGGAGCATCACGCCTCCGGCCGTCCCGCTGCCGCCGCCCCGGCCGATCACCTGCCAGGGAGAAGGGTCTCCAAGACCAGTCAGGTCGCGTCCGCGGTATCTTCTCAATTTGTAGGGGCGCACCCTTGCGGTCGCCCCCGCGGGCAGGCGCAAGGCCGTGCCCCTACCCCGGATTATTGAGAAGATACCGTCCGTGGTTACTTCAGCAGCATGGGCAGATAAACGGTCGCACAGCCAACGCAGACTCGCACGCTGGCGGCGCCGGTCATGCCATCACTGTCGGTAGCCGTCAGCGTGACGGTGTGCCAGCCGCGGCTGAGTCCTTCTGGCAGCTCGATCTCGCTGCCGGTCCCCAGCGTGCCGCTGATGCTGTCGGTCCAGGAGAGTGCAGGGTCATCGAGCGCGGCGTCCTCGGGATCGCAGCCCAAGCCCCAGAGTACGATCGGATAGCCCACGGGAACGGCTGCGCCATTCGCAGGCGACCCGATCAAGGCGCACGGGGCGGGGACTCATGGGCGCACCCCCTTGTGAAAAGAGAGCAGGGACGAAGGACGACGACCACGGTCCCGCCGAAGGAGCGATGGAGGGAGCGACGGCGGCGGGTCGGATGAACGCGAGCCGAATGTCTACGCCGGATTGGAAGATGGGCCAGGCCGGGGAAAGTCCCCTGGCCCGGCTGAAAATCGAGGTCGTGCAGCGTGGGCGCAAACCCCACTGCTGTCGTGTATTTTGGCACAGCGGGGGTGACTTGTCAAGGGGTAGACGCGTTGCGTTTGGGCCGAAAAGAGCGGATTTTGCAAACTCGTCCAGGGTGAGCTACATCATAGACACGAGGACAAAAACACGCCATGATTGTGATAAGAGGCATCAGCGTCACGCAATTCGCCTGACTGGTTCAGACCATGAAATTACAGACCAAGTTTATCTTGGGGATCATTGCCGTCTTCGTCCTTCTCGCCTGCAGCGTTGCAGTGTCCAGCTATCACTGGCTCAATCTCAACACGATCCGTGAGGCCGAAGGCCGGGTCAACCTATATATCCGGTCGAGTTGGGAAATCTACAACAGCAAGCTCGGCCGGATGCAGGCGTCGGCTGAAACCCTGGCCTACAATGGGATGATCGCGGATCTGCTGGCCGATCCCCAGAACCCCGAGCGACTGGCAGCCGTCAGGAACAACCTGGAAGCTAATCGCATCGGGCAGACTATGGATATCCTCAACGTGCTGGATTCCGGCGGCCGGGTGATCTTGCGGGCACGCCAGCCAGAACACCGCGACGATCTGCTCTTGGATGATGCGCTGATCCAACAGGCGATCTTGACCAAGGCGAGCCGCAGCGGCACCTTGATCCTCGAACAAAACCGCCTGATGCTGGAAGGCGATGGCCTGGTAGACTGGTGTCTGCAATACGGCGGTGAGCCGCGCGGCATGATGCTCGGCGCGGCCGTGCCGGTGTTTGCCGACGGGAACCTGATCGGGGTCATCGAGGTGGGCAGCTTGCTCAACGGGGCGGCCGAGAAAGTGGACCGCATCCGGGACGCGGTGTTCAAGAACGAGCAGTACAAGGACAAACCGGTCGGCACGGCCACCATCTTCATGGGGGACGTGCGGATTTCAACGAACGTCGTGGATAGCCAGGGTCGCCGGGCGGTCGGCACCACGGCATCCAAAGAGGTCGCCGAACGCGTGTTGGGCGAGGGGCTGCCGTGGACCGGCCCCGCCTGGGTGGTGGATACTTGGTATCTGTCGCAGTATGACCCGATTCGTGATCCCGACGGCCGGCCCATCGGGATGCTCTACGTCGGCGAGCTGGAGCAAAAGTACCTGGACAGCCGCACCCAGGCGCTCGTCTGGCAGCTCGCGGTCATCCTGGCCGGCATGGCGCTGGCGATCTTCATCTTCTTTCTGATCGCCAGGAGCATCCTTCAGCCGATCAGCCGGCTGGCGCTGGCAACCGAGCGGCTGTCGGCCGGCGATCTGACTTACCGGGTCGTCGTCAAGACCAGGGATGAGGTCGGCTACCTGTCGGCCAGTTTCAACCGGATGGCGAAACAGCTCCAGATCCAGCGCGAGGATATCGAGCGCGACCATCGCGAGCTGGAGGCCCTCAACCAGGAACTCAAGGCCACCAACCGGAACTACATGGAGATGCTGGGCTTCGTCGCCCACGAGCTGAAGAATCCCTTGGCTTCGGCCACGTTGAGCCTGTACACGGTGAAGGACGGCTATTTGGGTGCGGTAAACCCGCCGCAGAAACGCTCGCTGGAGTCCGTGGCATCCAGCCTGGATTACTTCGGCGAGATGATCCGCAGCTACCTGGATCTCTCCCGGCTAGAAAAGGGCGAGCTAAAGGTAAATCGCGTTCGCGTCAACCTGGCCACGGATGTGGTGGCGCCGGTTCTCGAAGGCTTACAACGTGGGTTTCAAGAGCGGGGCATGACTATCGAGAACCACATTCCCCCCGACTTGGCAGTGGAGGCAGACCGTGATCTGCTGCGGATCGTCTACGACAACCTGCTCTCCAATGCGGCTAAATACGGCCGGGAAGGCGGTCGGGTCACGCTGGAGGCCCGGGACGGGACGGGCGAGCTGAGACTATCGGTGTCCAACGAAGGGGCGGGCATCCCGGCTGAAAAGCTGCCGATGCTGTTCCGCAAATTCGGCCGACTGGACACGCCGGAATACGCCGGCAAAAAGGGCACGGGCCTGGGGTTGTACATCTGCAAGGAGATTATCGAGAAACACGCAGGGAAGATGTGGGCCGAGTCCGAGGTCGGCCGCTCGGCCAGCTTCATTTTCACCCTGCCACAGGTTTCCAGTGATCGGGCCAGCCCCCGATAGTGGATTTGTAAGAATCACAATGCGCAGGTATCGGGTTGGCGCGCCTGCGCCACATTTCACCCGGAGGAGATCGTGCCATGAGCGCAAAGCGGAAGATCCTGGTCATTGACGACGACGTCCAGCTTGTGGACTCGGTCAAGACCTTGCTGGAAAGCGTCGGGTATGACGTCAGCTACGCCTACCTGGCCCGCAAGGGCGTCGAGTTGGCCCGGCAGTGGGAGCCGGATGTCATCCTGCTGGACGTGATGTTCGCCGGCCCGCCCGGTCCGGATGGCTTCCAGATCGCGCGCGAGCTGCATGAGGACCCGCAGCTCAAGGGCGTGCCCGTCATCATGCTCTCCGGCGTCAGGACCGTGCTGGAGATCCCGTATGAACTCAGCCCGGACCCGGAATGGCTGCCGGTCAAGGCGTTCCTGGAGAAACCGATCAAGCCGGACAAGCTGCTGGGCGAGATCAAGAAGCTTCTCGGCTAACGCAAGTCGCCCCAGGCTGGGGCCGATCTGACCGGAGACGGGGCCGATCTTCGACCGCGCCCCCTCCCCCACGAAGCCACGAATTACACGAATTACACGAAGACCCCGATCGTGGATTTGTGTGATTTGTGGCTGTTTTTTTCTGGTGACAGGCGGTAGGGAGTCGCCAATATGCAAGAAACAAGTATCTCCGAGCTACAAACCAGGATGGCCACCGGCGAATTGACCGCGGTCGGCCTCGCCGAGACGTACCTGCGGCGCATCGCCGAGCTTGACCAGGCCGGCCCCGCGCTCCACGCGGTCATCGAGGTCAACCCGGACGCGCTGGCGATCGCCGCCAGCCTGGACGCGGAACGCGAGGCGCAGGAGCCGCGTGGGCCGCTGCACGGCATTCCGGTGCTGCTCAAGGACAACATTGACACCGCGGACAAAATGATGACCACGGCCGGCTCCCTGGCGCTCGCCGGCTCGATCGCGGCGCAGGATTCGACTGTGGCGGCCAAATTGCGCGCGGCCGGCGCGATCATCCTGGGCAAGGTCAACTGCGACGAGTTCGGCATGGGAAGCTCGACGGAGCGCTCGGCCTTCAAGAAGACGCGCAACCCGTGGGATCCGTCGCGCGTGCCGGGTGGCAGCTCGGGTGGCAGCGCGGCGGCGGTCAGCGCGGCGCTGTGCACGGCGAGCCTGGGCACCGACACCGGCGGCTCGATCCGTCAGCCCGCGGCGTTCTGCGGCGTCGTCGGGATCAAGCCGACG
>JAPLHB010000002.1 GCA_026389845.1 Chloroflexota bacterium | reverse complement strand
AACGCACCTCGACCTCCTGGACGCGGTGGAGATCGTCGAGTTTCGCGAGGCCAGTTCGTCCCAGAGCGATGAGTACCTGGTCGCCTTTGTCGAAGGCTCGATCACGCGCGAGCAGGACGAGCCGCGGCTCCGGCAGATTCGCGAGCGCGCGGCCGTGTTGGTGGCGCTCGGCGCGTGCGCACATACCGGCTGCGTCAACGCCCTGAAGAATCTGCACCCGCTGGACGACGTGCGTCGTTGGGTCTACGGCGACGCAGCCGGTTGGTACGACACTTACCCTGCCCGGCCGATCAGCGCGGTGGTCAAGGTAGATGCGTTCATCCCCGGCTGTCCGATTGACCGGAACGAGTTCGTCGAGGTAGTCAAGGCGGTGCTGGCCGGCAAGAAGCCACACATCCCCGATTATCCGGTCTGCGTCGAGTGCAAGCTGAAGGGCAACGTCTGCGTATATCACGTCGGTCGCGACTGCCTGGGGCCGGTGACGCGGGCGGGCTGCGGCGCGATCTGCCCGACCTTCGGCGACGGCTGCGAGGGCTGCCGGAGCCTGATCCCGCACCCGAACCGGAACGCGATGCAGGACGTGCTGGCCGAGGCGGGACTGACGGTGGACGACATCATGGGCCGGTACACGATGTTCAACGCCTACCGCGAAATGGAGGCGAAAGCATGAGCAACGTGAAAATTGACGTGCATCACGTCACACGCGTCGAGGGCCACGGCGACATCGTTGTGGACGTGAAGAACGGCGAGATCAAGGAATGCCGCTTCGACGTGGTGGAGGCCCCGCGCTTCTTCGAGGCGTTCGTGCGCGGTCGCTCCTACGAAGAGCTGAGTCACATCACCTCGCGCATCTGCGGCATCTGCTCCGTGGGGCATTCCACGGCCAGCCTGGAAGCGACCGAGGCCGCGCTGGGCGTGGAGCTTTCGGAGCAGGCGATCCTGCTGCGCAAGCTGCTTTTCCACGGCGAAATCCTGGATAGCCACGTCCTGCACACCTACTATCTGATCGCGCCCGACTTTCTGGGCGTCCCCAGCGTGATCCCGCTGGTGGCGACCCACCGGCCCGTGGTCGAGCGCGCGCTGCGGATGAAGAAACTCTACGGCGACCTGTGCGCGCTGGTCGGCGGACGGCACACGCATCCGATCGCGCTGACGGTGGGCGGGTTCACCCACACGCCGGCCGAGCGCGATCTGCGGGAGATGCGCCAGCGGCTGATCGAAGGCCGCGGCGACGTGGACGAGTCCATCGCGCTCTTCGGCACGCTGCCCTGGCCCCAGTTCGAGCGGCCCACGGAATACGTCAGCTTGCACAAGGATGACGAGTATGCGTTCATCGGCGGGGTGGTGGTCACGACCGACGGCTTCGCCTACCCGATCGCCGACTACAAGAAAGTGACGAACGAATGGTGCGTGCCCTTCTCGACGGCCAAGTGGACGAAGCACAACCGCGACTCGTACATGGTGGGCGCGCTGGCGCGGTTCAACAACAACTACGCCCAGCTCCACCCGAAGGCGAAGGAGGCCGCGGCCAGGCTGGGCATGAAGCCGATCGTCACCAATCCATTCCTCAACACCGCGGCGCAGGCCGTGGAGATGGTGCACTGCCTGGAGGACGCCATCCGCATCATTGACGAGCTACTGACCCGCGGCGTCCGCCCCGAAGCGCCCGCGGCCGTGACGACCAAAACCGGCGAAGGCGCGGGTTCGTGCGACGTGCCGCGCGGCACGCTCTTCCATCACTATGTCATCGAAGACGGCCTTTGCACCTCGGCCAACTGCATCATCCCCACCAACCAGAACTGGGCCAACGTCAACGCCGACATGAAAGCCTTCCTGCCGACGATCCTCGACAAGCCGCAGGACGAAATCCGTTTGCTGCTGGAGATGCTGGTGCGGGCGTATGATCCGTGTATCTCGTGCTCGACGCATTTTCTCAGGGTAAAGTTTGAGTAGATCGTGAGTTGCGCCTCCTCTCCTGACGGCGGTATTCTGAGTGAAGTTGAAGGATCGTTGTCAGGAGAGGGTACAAGGACGAAGTCGTCAGAGTTGCTTCAAAGTAAGTGAGGCATTCCAAGATACAACTGAGGAGCGTCTGAAAGGAAACAAGCTATGGCCGCCGTTATTTCAAGCATCATTCAGTGGGTGGTTGTTCCTTGTATCATGCTTGCATTATTCGTTTACGCGTTGGTTATCGCCAGCTCGGTGAAAGGTTCCGAACAGAAGACGTCCTCATGGGCGGGCTTCTGGGCTGGGCTGGTACTCTTTGTGGTTTATGTTGTCAGCCAGTTGAGTTTATTGCGCGAGCCGGATCTTGGTTTCTCCAGGCTTCCAGGTTTCTTGATCGTGCCTATGGGATTAGGCCTCGTGATTGGTTTTTTGTTCCTATGGATGGTGAAGGTTACGGTACCCACCCGTCTCGCTGGACTCATCACCTTGCTTCTTTCTGCCGTAAGCACTTCTGCTCTCTTTACCTACATCTACATCAATAGCCTGCGGGTCTCTGTCCTTTACTGGGCGCTTGGTACTGCATTGGGTATCCTATTTTGGACTTTGGACAATAGATGCTCTGACAGGCGCATAGCCAGAATTGGCGTAATTTGCGAAACTGCTCCAAAGTGGGGGGATGAACACAAACACCTCCACGCAGTTGGAACAGTTTCGGCTGGCAGTGTACCACAGTTTTG
>JAPLHB010000113.1 GCA_026389845.1 Chloroflexota bacterium | reverse complement strand
GCCCACGGGCACAAACTGCGTTTCTTCGGGTACAACAACAGTGGCCTTGTCACCCCTTCGTTGCACTCAGGGCAAGCTCTGAGCGGGTGGGTCCCGTGAAGTGCGTTGCGGCGAAAATCCAGCGAAGGGTCTCGTTGCGAGATGAGATTCTTCGCTGGATGCTCGCCGTCGCGAGAAGTTAGGGGCAAACCCGCTCAGAATGACAGGCGACGGGTAGCGAGTTTTGCGCTATTGCGAAGATTGCCGTTAAGCCAGGGTGTCGGGAGCTTCGAGAAAGCGTTTCACCGTTTGGAGGAAGCCGACGCCCTCGGCGCCTTCGATGAGCCGATGGTCGTAGGTGAGACACAGATACATGACCGGTCGCACCACGATTTGGCCGTCTCTCACCACCGCTGTTTCCTGAACCTTGCCCATGCCTAGGGTGGCGCTCTGAGGCGGATTGATGATGGGAGTAAACAGCAAAGAGCCTAATACGCCCGAATTGGTGACCGTGAAGGTAGGCGACTCCAGCGCTTCCGGGTCAAGATGGTCCGCCTTGGCAGCCCCTGAAAGTCGCCGCAGCTCATCATCAATCTGTCGGAGCGATTTCTCATTGGCATCAGGCATCACTACGACGACGAGCCCCTGTGCGGCATCCACAGCCACACCAACGTGGATCCGCTTGTGAAACACGATTTCCTCGTCCTCCAAGAAGGCATTGAGAATGTCGTGTTGTTGCAAGCCCAAAGCGGCGGCTTTGACAACAGCGCTTGTGTACGTGATCGGTACGCGTTCCTTAAAATCCCGGATCGCGGCCATGTCCACATCCACCACCGTAGTAACAGCAGCAGCACTTTTGCTCAAGGCCATGCGCCTGGCCATGACCCTCCGAATGCCTCGCAGCGGAACGCGCTCGACCTCCCTCTCTTCTCTCGGGGAGATTCCTGCGGCCGGCCGACTTGTCGTGTCAGTCGCCTTCTGAATGGCTTGCTTGACGTCAGATTCAGTAATCAGGCCGTCAGGCCCACTTCCCGTTATTTCCGCGAGGGCGATACCAGCTTCAGAAGCCACACGTCGCGCCGCCGGCGACGCCCTGACCTTGCCTGAGGCAGCGAGACGCGCCCGCGGCTCGTCGGCCGCAGACGGGTGTGACTGGCTCTCAGATTCAACTACCCCCTGAACGCTGGTTGTAACCGTCCGTCCCCCCGCTGGTTCTGCCGTGCTCAGTGTTTCGCCTGGCTGGCCGATCCAGGCGAGCACGGCGCCCACCGGAGCTTCCTCGCCTGGCGAGACCAGCATTTTCAAGAGGATCCCCGTGGCCGGTGCTTCCACCTCCACCTCGGCCTTCTCGCTGAGCACGATCAGAAGAGGCTCACCTGCTTGTACCGGCTCCCCAGGTGACTTGTGCCACTCCATCACCTCACCGGCTGTCATCCCTTTGCTCAGACGCGGCATTTTGAGTGCTGTGGCCATCGCTTCTCCTCACGCGTAGGCAACCACGCGGCGCACCGCTGCGATAACGTCGTCCTTGTGCGGAAACGCGAACCTGTGCAACGCGGCACTGTGGGGAACGGGAACGCCCGGATTCGCCACGCGGACAATTGGAGCCTGCAAATACCCGAATGCTTCACTCTCCACCACTGCCGCCGCGATTTCGGCCCCCACGCCGCCGCGTCGGACAGCCTCCTCAACGAGTACCAGCCGGCCTGTCTTCTTGACGGAATCTAGAACGCTGTCCTTGTCGAAGGGAATCAGTGTGCGCAGGTTGATTACTTCCACCTCGACACCTTCACCGACCAGCTCTTCGGCGGCTTCTTCCACCAGCGCCACCGCGGCCGACCAGGCGACCACCGTTACATCGGCCCCCTGCCGCCTCACCTCGGCTCGGCCGAACGGAATCGCATACGGTTCTTCGGGAACCGGGCCACGCATACCATAGAGCGATTTGTGTTCGATAAAGATCACCGGGTCAGGATCACGAATGGCAGAGATCAACAGCCCCTTAGCGTCATAGGGGTTGGAAGGCGTGACCACCTTGAGACCAGGCACGTGAACGAACCATGCTTCCAAGGCCTGGCTGGAGTAGACGGTTCCCTTCCCCAGGTTGACGGTTCGTACCACAAGAGGCGCATGCATCGCGCCGTCATGAACGTAGCGCGCCTTGGCGGCGCTGTTAACAATCTGGTCCATAGCGATGGTCACGAGATCGGTGAACTGGATCTCGACGACCGGCCGCATTCCCATTAGCGCCGCGCCGACGGCGAGTCCCACCATACCCGACTCGGAAATGGGCGTGTCAATCACGCGCGTGGGACCAAAGCGTCCCAAGAGACTTTCCGTAACCCGGAACACGCCGCCGTGCCTGGCTACGTCCTCGCCAAAGACGAATACCCGCTCGTCCCTTTCCATCTCCTGGGCGAGCGCTTCACAAAGGGCTTGATTGCCGCGTAGCGTTCTCATAGACCCACCGCCTCGAACGGTTCGGCATAGATATGGTCGAAAACCTCGTAAGGATCAGGGGGAGGCGTCGCTTCGGCTTGCCGGATGGCTTCGTCCAGTTCCTGCAAGATTGCCCGGTTCATTTCCCCGATAGCCGCATCATCCAGGCAATCCTGCTCTTTCAGGAGCGCCCCCAACAGCGTGATGGGATCACGTTTCAACCAGCGCTCAATTTCCTCTCGCGGGCGGTCTTCTTCAAAGATGGGGTAGTGCGGGGCGAAACGGTAGGTCTTGCACTCGAGCAGGGTAGGCCCTTGGCCGCCGCGCGCCCGCGCCACGGCCATCTGGGTCGCCTCGTAGACGGCCACCACATCTTGCCCGTCCACGATGTGGCCCGGCATGCCGTAACCCGCCGCGCGATCGGCGATATCCGCAATGGCCATCGCGGCCCAGGCCGGAACCGTCTGGGCATAGCCGTTGTTCTCGCAGACGAAGACCACGGGCGCCTTCAGGACGGCAGCCAGATTCAGGGCCTCATGAAAGTCCCCGCGGTTGGCCGCGCCATCGCCAAAGAAGCAGACCACCACATGATCCGTATTCTGCATGCGCAGGGCCAGTGCACAACCCGTAGCCACCGGGATGGAACCGCCGACGATGCCCGTAGCGGCCAGGATGCCGTGGTCAGGGTATCCCGCGTGGTGCGATGTCTCTTTGCCGCGTGACACGCTCTCGGCGTTGCCCATCATGGCGTTGAGCTGCTGCAAGACGGTGACGCCGCGCGCCCAAAACGCTTCGGCGGTGCGCAACGACGGTATGACCCAATCTCCCGGACGCAAACCGTAACAAGCACCCACGCCCACGGCTTCCTGGCCGATACTGGGGTGCAATCCCTGGGGGACGCGACCTTCCTTGTACCAATGCGGCACATGCTCGTTAAAGCGCCGGCTCAGAAGCATGAGCCGGTACATTTCGATGAGTTGGTCGGCAGTGAGAGTCACAAGGTCAATATCGAACATATTTACTCCTGCCACAGGTCCCCGGCCACATCCTCCAGCCCCAATTCCACCAGCTTGCTCGCCCTGGGCTTGGCTGTGACCGGGTCCCAGTCCATGGCTGCCAGGAAATCACCGGTCAAGGTCTTCATGTCCAGTACCACTCCGGCCGTGGCGCCGGCCGGCAGAGGCGGCGGACCGACGATACGTCCCATCAGCGGATGAGCCAGGGGATTAAAGCCCTCCCGGCTGTTGAAGGCCTGGCGCATGTTGGCGATGCGCTCACCGATCTTGAGGCAGGCCTCCATGTCCAGGGGCCAACCGGTGGCCGCCGTCAGGAACTCCGGCACGTTCGCTGGGTCCATCGTGTACCAGGGGAAGAGGCAGAGGCCGGCGGCGTTGACCACGTGCACCATGCAGGCGGCCCGCTTGTAGAAGGCCCCCTTACCAGCGTAGTCCTGGTCCGTCGTGAGGGGAAGGACCCCCAGGCTCGCCTTCCAGGAGTCCTCGAAGCCGCCGACCCCTGCCCCGCCCTGGGTATGCCGGCCCGGCGTAGCATCCAACTGGTAGGTGGTACCCAGGCCGGGACAGCACTTGGGGTCGTGCATTCCCGGTTCCTGGCCGGCTACATGCACAGCGAAGACCTCTGCCCCTTTGCCGATGCGCTCGGCCGCCCGTTTGACCCCATCGGCCAGGAGATCACCCAGGGCTTCCCGCCGGCCGATCTGGTGGAGCAGGGTCACGATCGCAGCATGGTTGCCCCAGCTCAGCTCAAGGCCGCCGGTATCGGTCGTGGTCAGAATGCCGTTCTCGTAACATTCTATGGCAAAGGCGATGCTCGCCCCGGCAGAGATGGTGTCCAGGCCATAGCGGTTACACAGGTCGTTGGCCGTGATGATGGACTCCACATTGTCGTTCAAGGCCAGGATGCCGAAGGAGGAGAGAGTCTCGTACTCCGGCTTGTGGCCCTTGAGCACGGCGTAGGGCCCCTCGGCCACCCGCACGAGCCCGCCGCAGCCGAGGGGGCAACGGTAGCAGGCGTATTTCTTCTCCTGGTAGCGGATGACGGCGTCATCGCTGATTCGAGAGGCGGTGGGGAAATCCACCGGGCCTACGCCAGTCCAGTTCTTCACCGGCGAATCGTTCAGGTCGGCGCAGTCTGCCGTGATCCCGGCCGTACCGTACCTCCGGAAGAGCTCGGCGAAGGGGCCGGTCATGGTGGCCTGATATTTAGCCCGCAAGGCGTTCATGGCAGAAGCATCGGCCAGGGGCACTGTGGTCTGGCCGCCCCGAGACGGCCTCGCGGACGAGGAGCTTGCGGCCTGCACGACGATGGCCTTGAGCCGCTTGCTGCCCATCACCGCCCCCAGGCCGGAGCGCCCCGCCGCCCGCCCTTTGTCGTGCATCACGCAGGCGATGAGCGATCCCTTCTCCCCGGCCGGGCCGATGCAGGCAACCTGAGCCTCCTTGCCGTGAGCGGCCTTCAAGGCGTCGTCGGTCTCCGCCGAGTCCAGGCCCCAAAGGGTCCCCGCGTCGCACAACTTGGCCGTGCCGTCTTCGATGAGCAGGTAGACCGGTTTGGGAGCAATGCCGGTGAAGAAAACCCCATCGAAGCCGGCGAATTTGAGATGTGGCCCAAAGTAGCCGGCGCAGTTGGCGTCACCCCAGGTGCCGGTGAGAGGCGATTTGCCCACTATCACAAAGCGGGAGCCTCCCAGCGCTGGCGTGCCCGTGAGGGGTCCGGTGAGGAAGCCCAGGGTGTTCTCCGGCCCCAGGGGGTCCACACCGCCGCGCTGTCTACTGTAAAGGATCCTGGCCCCCAGGCCGTAGCCGCCCAGGAAATCACGGGCCAATCTTTCGTCTAGTGCTTCTTCGTGCAGGGCTTCCGTGTTCAGATCGGCGAACAAGAGCCGCCCCATGTATCCTCCAACCATTGCAAACCCTCCTTAGCGCAGCCGAAGGAATGCGGCCTGTGCGCGCAGAACGCTCCGCCTCCTTCGACTACGCCCGCGAAAAGCAGCGAGCTCCGCTCACGTTGCGCAGTGCTCCGCTGTGGCTGAACGGTTACTCCTTTTTATCCTTTGACTGACCCCAGCGTCATACCAGACACCACATATCGCTGCACGAACATGAACAGGATGATGGGTGGGATGGTCGTGATGAGAGCTGTCGCCATGAGCGGCCCCCACAGGAAGACGTCACCCATGATGTAGCTGCCCAGGCCAGTAGGAAGAGTCATCCGGTCACGGCTCTGGATCAATGTGATCACGTACAGGAACTCGTTCCACGAGTTCGTGAAGCCGAAGATAAAGGCTGTCACAATCCCCGGCGCGGACAGGGGCAGGACAATTCGGAATAGCACGCCCAGCTTGCTGCACCCGTCAATCAATGCCGCGTCTTCCAGCTCTTCCGGGATGCTGCGGAAGTAGCCCAGGATCAGCCAGGTGCAAAATGGGACATTGAACGACTGATAGGTCAGCATGAGGCCCCATAGGCTATTGATCAGGCCCAGTCTGTGCATCAAAATGAACATTGGGATAAACAGAAGCGAGCTGGGTACAAGGTAGGTGAACAAGATCGCCTTGGCCATCGAGCGGTTGCCGCGGAATTTGAGACGCACGACCGCGTAGCCGCCGAGGACGCCAATCGTGACCGATAGAAGGCTGCTGCCCAGGCCGACAAACGCGCTGTTCCGCAGCCATATCAAAGTCGGCCGTTGACTGAAGATGTACTGGTAGTTCTCCAGGGTGAGGTTGCGCGGGACCAGCATGTTCTCGCGGACGTACACGCCTTTCGGCGTGCGAAAAGAAGTAAGCGCCATCCAATAGAAGGGAAACAACGCCACCACGACGAAGACGGCCAGGACAACGTACGTAAGAACCTGGCTGAGCGGACTGTATTTACGCCTGCTTTCCATCATTCACTCTCCCCTCGCAGCATCAGCGGCGACAAGATCAGGATGATGATGATGAGCACCGGAGCCAGGATCACCGAAACCGTTTCACCGTATCCCAGGCGCGACGTCTCAAAACCCACTTTGTAGGTGTAGGTGGCAAAAACGTCCGTCGCATTGACCGGCCCACCCCGCGTGAGCAGCCAGACGATGGAGAAGTCGTTGAACGTCCAGATGGTCGAGAGGATCGTCACAACGAGCAGGACGGTGCGCAGGCTGGGCAGTGTGATCCTCCAGAAGCGCTGCCAGGCGGAGGCGCCGTCTACTTCTGCGGCTTCATAGAGCTCGAGTGGGATCGCCTGCAGGCCGGCGAGCAGGGTAATGCCGAAGAAGGGAAAACCGCGCCACGCGTTGACCAGGATCAGCGAGAACATGGCCGGGCCGTATCTTGCCAGCCACGGGATCGGCAGCTTCATGATCCCGACGTTCGTCAGGATGTAGTTGAACACGCCCATCAGATCGAGGATCCAGCGCCAGGCCAGCGCGGTCACCACGGTCGGCGCTACCCACGGCATCAACAGCAGCCCGCGGAAGAACCCCCGCAGCACAATGCGCCGATTCAGCACCAGGGCCAATGCCATGCCGACCACCGCCTTGAGGCTGACCGAGCCGATCGTGAAAATAAAAGTGTTCTGCACGACTCGCCAGAAGGCCTTATCTTCGAACAGGAGCCGGCGGTAGTTCTCCAAGAAAATGAAGCGACCCGGCATGCCGATCGTCTTGTCCTGGAGTGTGATGCCCAGCGCGGTAACAATGGGATAGGCAAGGAGCCCGAATAACACAACTACCAGCGGCAAGAGCAACAGATAGCCCAGGGCGAAATCGCGCCCCAGCTTCTTTCGGAGCAGGCCGCGCCAACTCGGCCGCTGCGCTGCATCGGCGTGCGAAGTCTCCATCAGCAGGTCTCCTTAGCTCAAGACAAAAGACTTGATCGGAAATAAGAACGAATGTCACCCTGAGCGGATTTGTCTCGTGAATTACGTTGCGGCGTTAGTCCAGCGAAGGGTCTCAGCTCCGCATGAAGAAGAACTTGTTCCCTCACCGTGTTCAGGACAAGCTCTGAACGCAGTGAAGAGCCTGCCCTGAGTGCAACGAAGGGATTCTTCGCTGGTTTCACGCCGTAACGAGAGGCCCGAGGCTGACCCGCTCAGAATGACGTTCGCTTCCCAGTCCACATTTGGAACTGCTCCATCGCCCCTGCGTGAGCGATCCTCAGGTGGAAATGAAACGAGCCGGCCCCCGCAGTGATCGCACGAGGGCCTAGACAGAGTCCGGAGGCCGGCTACCCAGCGATGACGCGGCAGACTATGCCTTCAGCTTCGCCTGCCAATCGTCGTACCACTTCTGCAAGATGGCCTTGGCCTCGGCAATGGCCTTCTCGTTGTCCCAGCCGTCACCCATGACCCGGTTGAACATCTTGCAGACCGTGTGATCCATCCAGGCGTCCTGAATCCATGGCGTGGTTGAGCCAGGATAGCCCTGCGGGACGGTGAACTCGGTCATCTTGACGACCGTCTCGCGCTGCTTGCTCTTCTTCCACATGTCGTCGTTCGTCATGTTTTTGAACACCGGCATCATGTTGCCGGCGCTCAAGTCATACACCGGCCGCAATTGCGTAGGAGCCGTAAGGTACTCCATCAGGCCGAGAGCCGCCTCAGGGTACTTCGTGCTGCTGAAGATCCCCGCCCGATAGTAATAGCCGGAGGTGAAACGCCCCTTCGGCCCCTTCGGAAGCAGCATGATCTCCGTCTTGGAGAGGAGATCGGGGTCGTTCTTCTCCATGGAGGCCAGGACGCTCGGTGTGTTCCAGATCATCCCAACGATGCCGGTCAGGTAGGCCTTGTTGTTACCCGAATCGTCCCAGATCGTGGCGTCGGGCGGGATGACGCCCGCCTTCCAGGCATCGCGGAAGAGGTTCAGGACGGTGCGCGTCTCGGGAGAGTCAATCGCCACCTTGCCCTGTTCATCCCAGGTCTTGCCGCCGTAGGCCCACAAGGTCGAGCTGAACTCCACTTCCGAGTCCCACGACGGGGTGCCGACCTGCGCGCCCCAGCCCCAGAACTGGCCCGGCACCGTGATCTTCTTGGCAACGTTGACAACGTCTTCCCAGGTCTCAGGCAGCGCCAGTCCCTTCTCCTGCAGCTTGTCCTTGCGCACATAGAAGACCTCGGTCGATGCGTAATGTGGGAGCATAAAGTACTTCCCATCCGCACGCCGGCTGTCCCTGAGCGCGCCCTCGACGTAGCCTCCTTCGAGCTTGTTCAGCCTGTTGACCACGTCCGTCGTCTCCAACAGCACACCGGATAGCATGAACTTCGCTGCGTCGTTCATCTCCAGGAAAGCGCCGATGTCTGGGAATTGTTTGGTCTCGAATGCGGTCTTCCACTTCGGAATACGCACGTCGCCCGCCATCCGGTTGAGTTCGATGTCAACATTATTCTGAGCGCACCAGTCCTTGATCTGCTTGTCCATGAGGGCGTCGGCCTCGGTCGTGTAGGTTTGCGACGCCCACATTACGAGCTTGGCCCTTTCCTTTGGCTTGGTGGGGGCCGCGGTGGGAGCGGGCGGCGCCACGGTGGCGGCCGCCTGCTTGGGGACTGGGGTGGCTGTGGGCGCTGGGGTCGGCGCGCACGCCGCGAGGGTCGAGGCACCCGCGACCAACGCAGCACTCTTCAGAAACTCCCGCCGACTGAGCCGCTTGCTTCTCTGTTCCATCGTAGCAACCCTCCTTGTCTGTGTGGTTCCTCAAGAATCCGCTTGGAAGAATACGGGGGCGATCATCTCCCGCACGATGATCACGAACGGTAGCAGATCGCTGAATCACTCTCCTTTCATCTCACGGATTTGCACGACCGAAGACACGCAGATGCCCTCGGTGGTTGCGGCGTTAGCCCGCACCAAGCCACTATAAGATCGCCCCTATCCCCGGTAAGCCAGGTTCTGGACGATCTCGGAGAGCCAGACCACAAACTCGGCGGTAAAGTCGTGCCAGATGTAGCGTAGGGCCGGATCTGAGGTCGGCGATTGCCACCAGCCGCCGGGTTGTTGAGAGCCCACCAGGTAATCGCCCACCTCCTCGGCAGCCTGGCGATAGTGCGGCTCACCTGTGATAGCATACAGCACGGAGGCCCCCCAGCCGATCTTGCCGCTGGGTGGCGTCTGATAGACGTCGCCCTGGCAGCGGGTCGTGAAGGCGAAGTACCTGGCCGCTGCCTCCAGATAGTGCCGCTCGCCGGTGGCCCGGTAGAGTTGACCGAGGAAGCCCATGGCGATGCCCGGGTAGAAGTACCATTGAGTGGGACTGGCAGCGTCCACGACGTGCCGCAGCGCCTTGTCTTCAGGGTAGCGGGTGACGAGCCCTTCGGCCGGGTCCAGGGTGGCGTAGAGACGGCGCTCTGGCTCCGGCTGGAGCCCGATCAACTCCAGGAGAAACTCCCCCGCTCGCCGGGCTGCCTCCAACTGGCCCAGGTACAAGCAGGCCAGCCCGCCCTGGCTGGCACAAACGATGTCCTGGCGGCCTCTCCCGGCGGCCAGAAAGTCAGGCTCGGCGAAGAAGCCGCCGGTGCGGGGATCCTGGAAGCGCAGGATGAACCCCAGCCCCCGATAGGCCAGATCAAAACGTCCCAGCCGCTGGCAGCCGATGACCAGCCAACTGTTGGCGTAGGTGTAGAACTCGCGATGAAAGTCTCCCTGGCTCTTGCGCGCCGGGCTGCGCAGGTCGCCCTCTGCCGTGAAGCAGTGACAGGCCACCCAGTCCAGCAGCCGTTGGGCGGCGGGAGCCTGACCCGTGACGCCGAAAGCGTAAGGGATCTTGTAGAACGAATCCACACCCTCGTCCGGGGCCGAAAAGCTGCCATCCGAGCGCTGCTCCTCTAGCAGCCAGGCTACACCCCTCCCGATTGCCGCCTGATAGTCGCTGTATCGGTCCACGCGCATTCTCCCTGATTTTGCCATTTTCATCCTACCACACTTTCCCACTTCGTCAAGGGCCGCGCCTGCGAGTGGGTGCGTTTCAGGCTTGGGGCGCGTTGTACACCTTCATCCAGAGTTCGTCGAATCGTTTGCTAAAAAACGCCGAGCGCAAATGTGTGGCGTGTACAAGTCAATCTTGTCTACTGCCTGCTGGAGTCAAACCTTCATGCGCGGATCCAGCGCGTCGCGCAGCCCGTCCCCGATGAAGCTGATCGCTAGCCCCGTACCCAAGACGAACACGCCCGGCGGCGCCCATACCCAGGGCATCTCAGCAAGCGTCGTCAAGGTCTTGGCCTGGTTCAAGTGGTCCGTAATGGTCCTTTCTCAGGCAAGTCGGGACCGGCCTACCAACGGAATACCACTGGTGAGACATAGCGCTGGACCTTCCTCGTCGGGGCCTGGTCACCGTCCAGAGTACCTCGTCGGCTGTAGAGGGGCAGACCGGGCTGCACTGACGGATCGGGCACCAGGGGAGGGGAGATGCTGACAAGCGTGTTGCCCCTGAAGCGACAGGTGTGGACCCGACTGGTTGTCTCCTCCTTGGCCCACTTGGTTAGGTCCGGCACAGTCCACTGCTCCGTCGTCTCCACCACAGGGAACTCAATCGTCAGTGCGTCGCCTGGCGTCAGGTTCTCGAAGCGCAGGTAGTTGCCGAACCACACCGCCGGCAGTTCCTGCTGCCCCACGGTGCAGCGCACGGCCTTGCGGTCTACCCAGAGGGGGATGCGAACAAAGACTTCTCTCAGGCTCTTGTTCTTGAGGACAACCCTCCCCTCATAGGGGAGATAGCTGTAGACATCTACCCAGCGGGAAGCCCGGTTCAGCAGAAGGTTCACCCGCACGGTCCCATCCTGCTGGCGCACTATCCCATCCCAGGCATAGTACAGACCCATGGCACCATGGGTGGAACAACAGATGAAGACCACCCGCTTTGATGGTTGGAGCCCAAAGCCGCCGACAGCGCGTTCGAGCAGCGGGTCGCTGACTACGTCGGGGATGGCGCGCCTACGCAGGGGGCGCGGCTCTGGCGGGAGACTGCGCAGTACCGCCACCTCTTCGGGAACGACCTGCAACTCTATGCCATGGTTGCGGATGTACTGATCCACGTCCTCCCAATAGTCCCCCACGCCGGCATCGGAGAGCTTCACGGCCAGTCCGATCAGTCGCGCGCAGCCACACCCCTGGCCATCTCCCACGTAGCCAATGCGAGCGAACCCAGACTGCCGTGCCCATTCATAGCCGTCTCGCACGAAGGCCTTGAGACGCGCATCATTGCTGGCGATGGCGTACTCCAGGATCGCCCGCAGAGCATTCACATGCCCATGAAAATGACCACGCCAGTGCGCGTGCTCCGCCCCCACTACGAGTGGATACTCTCCACCCGGCCAGTCAGCCCAAAACTTCGGCTTGGTCAGAAAACGGACCAGTTCCCCCGCCAGCCGGAGGGCTTGCTCGTTGCCCGTCAGACCGTACCAGTTCGCCAGCGCACCAGGCAGGTGCCCCTGGTGGTTGAACAGAGACCCCTCCTCACCCGCCTTCTCATCGGCAGGCTCTGCCGTGTCCTTATACCCTCGGCGAACATAGCAGCTCTGAAAATAGTCCCCCTCATGGTAGCCATGGATCGGGAAATAGGCATGGTCGTCCTTGTGCACCACCATCAGACGATCTAGCCCATCAACCAGGCGGTCAATCCTCCCTTTCCAAGCGGCGTCCCCCGTGTACTGCTGCCACGCGATCATGGCCCGAAGCATGCGCCCCTGGCCATGAATGTAGGCGAATGGTTCGGAGATGCGTAGCCAGGGCTTGTCGGGCCGGCCACCCGGTCCCCAGAACAGGCCATCCTCTCCCAGCAGCGAGACCATCATGTCGACCATCTTGGCCTGACGCTCCAGATACAGCGTGCTGCCAGTCATAACCTCGAGGAAGGCTAGCGCCTCCATGGCTTTGGGTTGGCAACAGCCTAGAACGGCGTGGTGAAGTGCATACCCATCCACCGGGTCGACCCCGAAGTACATCTCGTAGTCGATCTTCTCGTCCGTGGTCGCATCAAAGTGCTGCAGCGCCAACTGGGCGTGATCCACCAGCTCGAGGGTGTCGGGAATAGTATCCTCGTAGTAGTTCCCGCGCAGTCCCAACGGCAATTCCGGCCTAGCTTGCCCTCCCATCCTGTTCCTCCTTGAGTCGCCGCTGCAAGGCTGACTATTCCCATGCCCACGCCCCGCGGCCATGGCGGTGGCAACGCGCGAGCAGCGCCTCCCCTTCTGAGCCCGCGTGCCGGACAGCAGCCAACGGTTTGATCACTGCTCCATTTGTCGCCCGAGTCATGCCCAAGTGGAGCGATTGCATGCCCATGAGTATACATAGCAGGCCACTTGTGCATACAGATAGCGCTTCCAGCGGCCGTGTTGTCTTCTCTAGCGCCGACGGATGGATTTGAACCCCTGGGACTATGTCCACCAGATGCCATATGTAGAGCGACTGCCCTTCCGCGACGTCGTGGGCATCGTGTCGCGCTGGGCCTGGTTCCTCGGCCGGGCCAAGGGCCGTCGCTCCTCCCAGGCAGACGACACTCGCCGGTTGCAGATGTTGCATACCGGGCCTATAATAGTGAGCAGCAGACTGGTTCCGAAATCGAGCCGAAAAGGCCGAGTCTTCTGCTCGAAGTCAGCCATTTCCCAGCAAGAGTAGGCGCCGGACTTAAAATCTGCGGATCACCGGGCACCTGCATCCGCGCCACTCGACTGCTTGATTGTCCACAGCGCGCCCGTCAGCGCCTCTAGCTCGACGGCCAACCCCTGATCCATCAGATCGCGTCCGGTTCGCGTGCCGATGGGATCGTTCGGAACCCGGCGTACGCGGTAGCTGCGCGTCGCGTTAAGTCCCCGCAGCCTGACGTTGGTCTGTCCCGCCGTTTGGCCCGAAAATGCAAATAGCGCGGCTTCGTCTCCCGAACGGGATACGAACTGGACGGCATCCCACTCGTCGATCGTCGATGGCTGTGGCAGCAGTTGGTAGAAATCCTGAACCAGCAGATGCCGGATCTCTTTGAAGGCTTTCACGAGACCGCCCATGCGCCCTGCCAGTTCGGGCGACAGGCCGGTGATATCTCCGTCGAACTGCAACTTGCCGAGCATTCGGCTGAGGACGGAGGTTTCACTCAAGCCCTTGTCTCCGTTCCCGTTCTCGATGCCAACGCTGCTGTTAAGAAGGTTCCCCGGGAGAAACCGGTTGGCGCGGGCCGGCATGTCGTGGCACATCAGCGCGTTGAAGATCGAGTCGGAAAACCAGCACGTGTGCGAGCGGCGTATCGTGCCGATATCCAAACGGCGGCCCCCGCTGGAGGTTCCCTCGATCATCGCGTTCGGGTGTTCGGCCATCAAGGTGTCCAGGACCCGGACCGCGCTTACATCCATGTGTCAAGAGGCCAGATAACATACTCATTATAAGGAGTTGACGCGTGGATGTCAAGCCCCTGTTGGGACCTGCGGTTCAGGCAGATCCTCGGCGACAAAATTCAGGCCCAACTCGCGCAACCTGCGTTCGTTCGGCGCCGCGGTATGGTGGTCCCAACCCATCGCATCCAGATATTCGTCGAGCATAAGCTCAAGCTGAACCGCCGAGCCTGCCGTCGGGCCGTCGGTGAGGGGCGGCCGGCCATACGGCCGTGCCGGCAGCGGAATCCTGGTCAGGTTGACCCCTTCGCGCACGTTGAAGGCCTGGCGCAGGTTCGCGATGCGCTCGCCGCAGAGCAGCACCTCGTCAAAGGTGTACGGATGCCCGGTGACCGCGGCCAGCGCATCGCCTACATAGCTGACGGTCGTAGCCAGGTAGCCAAAATGGCAGGCGCCAGCGGCCTGCACGACGTGGAAAACCGCTGCCAACGTTTTCATGGCCTTTCCACGGCCAACCTGGTTGCGGCGTCCCTCGCCAAGATCGGGCAAGAAAACAGGCAGATCTTCCGGAAACAGGAAGCTACCGGCCTGATTGTGTCTGCCCGGAGTTGCGTCGGCGACGTAGACTAACCCGAGGCCGGGCTCCAGGCGGGGATCGTGCATGGGCAGGTCCTGGCCCAGCACGTGCATGGCGTAGGCCTCAGACCCGCGGCCGATGCGTTGGGCAGCTTGCCGCGAGCCATCGGCCAACACAGCGCCGAACCCCTGGCGCAAGGCCATCATCTCGACGAGCCGGGCCGCGGCGTGGCCGTCTCCCCACGGCAGAGGGAAGCCGATTTCGTGTTCACCGATAAGACCGCGTTCGTAGCACTCCATGGCGAAGGCGATGGTGGACCCAGTCGAGATCGTGTCCAGGCCATAGCGATTGCAGAGGTCGTTGGAACGGAGAATCGCTTGCAGGTCGGTCACCAACTGCATCGGGCCGAAAGCCGCGGCAGTCTCATACTCGGGTTGAGGAACAAGCTCGCCAGCCTGGTACACGTCGCCCCAGCAGGCGATAGGGCAGCCCCAACAGGTGCGTTTCTTGCGGCCCGGCCTGTACAGCGCATCCGCGCCGATCCGCTCGGCTTCTGGAAAGTCGGACGGACTGCCGGCCCAGTTACGGATCGGCGCATCGGCAGCCTCGATGCAGCCGACAATCGCGCCCGGCGTGCCCGTCGTCTGATAGAACCTCGAATAACCGACGCCATCGTTCGTCTGCCCGACATACTTGCGCTTCGCCGCAGCGGTCGCCCGTCCAACCTGGATGGGGAGTTTGCCGCGCACCACCACGGCCTTGAGCTGCTTGGCGCCCATCACTGCGCCGACCCCCGAGCGGCCTGCGACCCGCTCTCTGGCGTGCACGATGCCGGCGATGAGCGACCGATTCTCACCCGCCTGGCCGATACAGGCGATCTCAGCATCTCGCCCATGCAGCGACTTCAGGGCGCTGTCGGTCTCGTAGGTGTCTTTGCCCCACAGATGCCCGGCATCGTGGAAAGTGACCTGCCCCTCGTTCACCTCCAGGTACACCGGTCGGTCGGCAACGCCCCGGCAGTAGATCGCGTCATAGCCAGCGGCCTTGAGTTGGTGGCCGAACCAGCCGCCCGCGTTGGCATCGCCCCACGTGCCCGTGAGCGGCGACTTCGTTACGACCGCCCAGCGCGAGCCCATCGGGATCGAGCTGCCGGTCAGCGGGCCGGTGGTGAAGCCCAACCAGTTCTCCGGGCCGAGCGGATCAACGCCGCCCGGTTGATGCAAATAGAGGAACTTGGCCCCGATCCCGTAGCCGCCGATGAGCTTCAGGGCATCGTCGGCCGCGAGAGGCTCGCTCCAGGCTGTGCGGTTCTCCAGGTCAACGAGCAGGATTCTCCCTGCGTAGCCAGTCGGCAGCGACGGATCCTGGTTCATATCCCCTCCTATAGAGCTTGCTTGGCGGCGGCGCTCACAGCGTGAAGCTGCGCCGTGTGTACTTTGCGATTCTGGCCTCCACCGGCCTATGGCTTCCACCGACCGTGTTCGATACGACGATGGTGCTCCTGGGCGTGAGGAGGATCTCAGGTTCTACCACGTCCTCCACATAGTAGCGATTGCTGGGGGCCATGTCAGCCGGCAGCGTAAACCCAGGTAGGGAGGCCAGCTCGATCTTGCGCGCCTGACCGATGCCGGTCTCCAGCATACAGCCGATCCACAGGCCGATGTGATGGGCCACACAGATGTCGTGGATACGGATCGAGTTGAGATACCCTCCGACGCGGCCTGGCTTGATGTTGATGATCCGGCAGCTCCCCAGGTCAATCGCCTTGCGAGCATCGTCCGGCGAATGAATGCTCTCATCCAGGCAGATAGGCGTGTGGAGACGCTGCTGGAGGGAAGCGTGATCCACGATGTCATCGTATCCGAGGGGTTGCTCGATCATCAGCAGATCGTAGTCATCGAGGCGGCGCAGATGCTCGGTATCGGCCAGGGTGTAGGCCGAGTTGGCGTCCACCATGAGCATCAGGTCTGGATAGGCCCGGCGCACTGCGGCGACGATGTCCACATCCCAGCCCGGCTTGATCTTGATCTTGATGCGCTCGTAGCCCTCGCCGCGGAACGCTTCGATCTGGTCCAACAGTTCCTGGAGCGTATCCTGGATGCCGATGCTGACGCCCACCGGTATCTCGGTTTGGGTGCCGCCGAGGTGCTCGTGCAGAGGCACGCCCTTAGCCTGGGCCAGGAGATCCTGGAACGCGATCTCGACCGCGGACTTGGCAAACTGGTTGCCCCGGATCCAGCTCAGTGCAGCCATGAGAGCTTCCGCATCGGCAAAGTCCTTGCCGATCACGCCCGGCAGGATGAAGTCCCTGAGCATACAGAGGACGGAATCGGTTGTCTCGGAGCAGTACACGGGGCCATAGAAGGGCGTTGCTTCGCCATATCCGACCAGGCCGTCGCTGTAGGCGCGCAAGATGACCGTGTGGTGCTCGGTGGTCGCGCTGAAGCTGGTGGTGAAGTGATGCTTGAACGGGATGGCCAAATGCCTGACTTCGACGCGTTCGATTCTCATCGTGTTTGTCCTCTGCGCGCGGCTGCGCATCAATAGCAATGGTTACGCGGTGAAACGCTGAGCATCCTGAGCGGAGGGCCAGTGAGGTTTGGCTGGCCCGTAGTCGAAGAGCCTGTCCTGAGCGCAGCCGAAGGAATGCGGCGCTGTGAATGGTGCTCCGGCATCCTTCGACTGCGGTCACAAACGACGTGACCTCCGCTCAGGATGCCTCCGCTTGAGTAACTGCGTAAGTCCTGTCAATAAGCAAGGACGCGCTTTGGGTTCTCGACTGTCATGATATGGATGGCTTCGTCGCTGACGCCCCTGGCCCGCAGCAGCGGGAGGAAAGTGCGGGAGATGTAGACGTAGCCGGGGCCGCCCCAGTGCACCAGCCGGCTGCGCCAGCAACTGTCGTGCGAGAGCAGGATGCGCTCCACGTAGCCACGTTGGATCAGCTGGAAGATGTGTTCGATCAGCGCCGGTTCTTGCCGCGGCACGTCATAGTGCGCGCCGATATTGTCGAACGAAAGGTACGCGCCACGCTTCGCCAGCGCGACATGATACGCCACATCCATGTAGATGTCCGCGTGGCCGATGATCACCCGATCTCCCGGCACGCCGTGCTCTTGCACCACGTCGAGCAGTTCAAGCCCGACTCCGCCCTGCGGTAGATGCGTCGTGAGGGCCAGGCCGGTCCGGCGTTGCGCCTTGGCCATCGCCCGCAGGCAGCGCTCTTCTTTGGCCGACAGGTGCAGAAGATTCGTGCCGATCTCCCCGATAATACCCGGCCGGATGCCCGTATTGCCGAAGCCGTGTTCGATCTCGTAGATCAGCTCCTCCGCCAACTCATCAGTCGGCCGGAAGTTCAGAAACTCGTCCATGAACGCTTCCCGGTACCAGCCGCACCCGGCGATGATGTTGATACCTGTGGCTTCGGACAATCGCCTGGTGGCCTCGATGTCCCCACCCATGTTGCGCGCCGTCAGGTCAACCAGGCTGACGCCGCCCAACTGCTTGAAAATCATCAGCTCATCAATCATGATCTGCATGTGCCGGACGGGATCAATGACAGCATCCAGCCCCGACAACGTGGCGCTCGTGGGAAAGGCAGCCAGGTTGAGAAAGGTGTGCTCGTGAGTCAGTGTGAAACCGAGCGCATCCGCGGGAAGCGGTCCCCGAACGGTCATGATTTGTGACATATGGTCTCCTTCTATGGGTTTGGCCCGTCACAGGCCGACTACTGCATTATCCGGGGTCAGGAGCACGCCCGCTTCGACGGTCGGCAGCTCGACGCCGGTTATCACTTCGACGAGCGCTGGCAGGCCCGACTCGCGCGCCGCGCGGAGCGCACCGCTGAGCTCGTCCGCATGCTCGACCCGGATGCCGAAGCAGCCGAAGGCGCGGGCGGCATCCGCGTAGTTCACCGGCGCGAAATTGTGCGAGACGATGGGGACATTGGAGTTGCGCAAGACCTGGGTGCCGTAGCCGAAGCAGGTGTTGTTGAGCAGCACATAGGTGGCGTTGGCGCCGGTGCGCCGCATCGTCTCCAGCTCGTGGATAGACATGGCGAACCCGCCGTCACCGCCAAAGCCGATCACCTGGCGGCCGGGCGCGGCCAGTTGCGCGCCGATGGTCGCGGGCAGGCCGGTGCCGATGCCGGCCATGCCCCGCGGGGAGACCAGGGCCCGGCCGGTCCCGTGGGATTGCAGAAAGACGGCGGTCCAGAAGGAGGCCAGACCGGCATCGCAGGCGAAAATCGCATCCCGGTCGGCAAACCGATTGATCTCCTCCAGGATGCGGTGGGCGGTGATCGGTACCTCGTCGGAGTGCATCTTGGCCCCGATCGCTTCCCGCCAGGCCTCGACGGCTGTCTGCGTCTCCAGGGTACGCGGGGCTGTGCGCCAGTCGTGCCGCGGCAGGCGGCCGCGCAATTCCGCAGTCAGCGCGGCCAGCGCGAGTTTGGCGTCGCCTACCAGGCCGGCCGCGACGGGGTAGTTGCGGCCGATCTCGCGCGGATCAATGTCAATATGAACTACAGGCGTCCCGGGGGCCGGAACGGTCCAGTCGATCGTGGAGAATTGTTCGGTGCGATGCCCGACGAAGATCACCAGGTCCGCGTCTCTGACAAGCTGCACGGCACGCGAGAGCATGAGGCGCTCGGGGTGGTAGACGAACGCGGTCACGCCGATGCTGAGCGGGTGATCCTCCGAAATGGCCCCCTTGCCCATGCTGCTGGTCGTCACGGGGCAGGCCAGCAGCTCTGCCAGATCGCGCAGTTCGGCGTACGCGGCCGAATGGATCACGCCGCCGCCGGCAAAGATCAGGGGCCGCTTGGCTTTCAGGATAACGGAGGCGACTTCCGCGACCGCGGCAGGATCGGGCGCGACTCGCTGCGCCGGTACCCGGCTGTAGGCCGGCTCCACGTACAGATTGCTCCCGAAGTCCATTTGCCCTTCGAGGATATCGGCCGGGAAATCCAGGTGCACCGGCCCAGGCCGCCCGGTGGTCGCGATGCGGAAGGCCATGCGGATCAGCTCGGGGATCTTGTCGGTGCGATTGACGTAGAAGCTGCCTTTGGTGAAAGGCCGCAGCATGGTGATCAGATCCGCCTCCTGGTTGGCATTCTTGCCGATCATCCAGGTGTAGACGTCGCTGGTGATGGCGATGAGAGGGGACGAAGCGCCAAATGCCTCGGCCACGCCAGAGACGATGTTGGTGGCGCCCGGGCCGGCGATGGCGTCGCACACGGCGGGCCGGCCGGTCACGCGGGCGTATGCGTCGGCAGCCATGGCAGCGCACTTCTCACAGCGAAACAAGACATGCTGGATGTCAGGTTCGAGTTCGTGGATCCCCAGGTAGATGGGATAGGTCTGCCCGCCGGGGATACCGAACATATACCTGACGCCGTAATCGCGCAACATCCGCGCGACGGCCTGACCTCCGGTCAACAGTATCATAGAGCGCCTCCTGGTTATGCAGGTAGAGCTTCAGCTTCCACTTCATCAAGACCCGCATCCACGATCTCGAAGATGCGGTCAATGTCTGCCTCCGTCGTAATCATCGGCGGACCAAACGCGATCCAGTTCGGGTTGCCACGCATGATCAGGCCACGTCGCTTGCAGGCCGCCAAGACCATCTGTCCGGGTGCGACACCCGCGGGGAACGGTGCTCGGGTTGTTCGATCGGCTACCAGCTCGGCGCCCAGCATCATCCCGATCCCACGCACATCGCCGACAATGGGATGCTTGTAGAGGTCCTGGCCGCGTTGCTGCAGGTATGCGCCCACGCGCGCGGCATTCTCGAGCATGCCGGTTTGGAGCAACTGAGTGATGCTCGCCAGGCCGGCGGTGGCCGAAAGCGGATTGGCGCCGAAGGTGTGACCGTGCATGAACTCCACGTGGTCCTCGGCGTCGCCCCAGAAAGCCGCGGCAACCCGATCGGAACACACCGTGGCCGCCAAGGGCGCGTACCCGCTGCCCATGCCCTTCGCCAACGCCACGATGTCTGGCACGACCCCGAAGGTGTTCATGGCGAACAACTGGCCTGTGCGGCCGAACCCGGTAATGACCTCGTCAAAGATCAATAGCACGTTGTGGCGATCACAAATATCTCGCACGATCGGCAGATACTCTTTGGGCGGTACGAGGACACCGGGAGCCACCATGACCGGATCAACGATGATGGCAGCCACCGTTTCCGGGTCTTCCCATTCGAGAACTTTTTCGATAACCCGGGCGCAGGCCACATTGCAGGCGGAGTAGGCAAGCCCGTAGGGGCAGCGGTAGCAAGAGTGCGGCGGCACGTGCAAAAAGCCTTCCAGCAGCGGCTCAAACGGTGCCTTCAGGCTCGCGACGCCTGACATGCTCAACGCACCCATCGTTGCGCCGTGCCAGGCGAGATAGCGCGAGATCACCTTGTACTTGCGTGGATGCCCGCTTTGCAGGAAGTACTGGCGGGCGAGCTTGAGAGCTGTTTCGGTGGCTTCGGAACCGCTGTTGAGCAATTTGACGGTGGTCAGAGGCGCAGGGACGATCTCGGAGAGGAGCTTGGCTAACTGGATGGCAGGCTCCGTGACCGTGCCGACGGGATAGCTAAAGGTCAAGCGCTTGAGCTGTTCCTGCATGGCTTCGATCACGGCCTGGTTGCCGTGACCGATGTTGACCACCCAGATTCCCGACAGCGCATCAATGTAATCCTTGCCGTCAATGTCCGTGACGGTAAGGCCGTGTCCTTCACGGATGATCGTGGGGTTGCGCTGGATCACCTTCGTCTGGCTCATGTCTACGAAAAGGTGTTCCAGATCCCGGACCAGGGTGTCCTTCATCGTGGCGGTTGACATCGGATCGCGTCTCCTTTGCAGATGTGGTTGAGCGCAATCGGGTTAGGATCGTCAATGAGAGAAGAGGCCGGTCGTCAGCACAGCCTTGCCTCGTCACTTTCTGGGCTCAGCCTGATACGATACACCATACGGGGGCGGCCCGCGCTCGGCAACTGTTCTTCGCCGACCACTTCGGCGAGGCCGTGCTGGTCGAGCAGGCTGAGCAGGCGGCGCGCGCTGCGCGGGGTCATGTTGAACCGTTGCGCGATCTCAGCCGTCGTGACAGTCTCGCGGCCGAGGGTCTTCGTCAACGAGTCGAGCTTGCTGACCGTGGCGATACCGAGGTGCGCCCGTTTAGCGGCGGCGATCAGACGCGCATCCTGCGTTCGCATCACTGCCTCCAACGCGTGCCCTCGGCCAAAGGGCCCCAATGCCGTGTCATCTTGGCCAACCACGAAGACACAGTCTCCACCCTTCTGCCTGGCCAAAGACAGGGCGCTGCGCGCGTTTTTCCCCGCCTCGTAGGCCGTTTGCCCCAAGCCGATGCCCAGGCTGATCGTCGTGGACAGTCTCTCGCGCACCAGGTCCAGCAAGGGCCAGTGCTGGTAGAATTGTGTCGTCTGCTCTAGCACGCCGCGTGTCATGAAGAGGACGAAGTCGTTGCCATCCAATTCCTGCACCCAGGTATGCGTTTGTTCGCCGAAGTTATTGAGCAGATCATGGAGCGCAAGATTGATGCGTCGCATCTCGTATTCCGCGCCCGTCCGCTGCGCCAGTTCATCCAGGCCGTCTGAGCTGCAGATTCCCACCACGATCTGTACGGCCTGCGAGCGCAGGTGTTTGCCCTCCAACACGGCCAGGTTCAAGGTCTCCCGGATCGCCGCCTTAACGGGCGTGATCCAAAAGGCCGGCACTCCGAGCGCCTGGAGCTCGACACACGCGGATCGCAGGCAAGTGAGGGCTGCCGAGGTCTTTCCTTCTTTCCAGAGCGAGTAATGGAAAGGCACGAGATCGCCGGCGACCGTTGGGCGGGCATATTCCTTGCAGAAGACCTGATCTGCCGGCAGGTTAAGCTCCGCGTAGGTCTCCTCCACCATCTTTCGGCTCAACGTGTCAATGCTGACTCGCCGCAGGTCAATATCCTTGTGATACGTCAGGTCGAACAGCGCTCTGAGGAGGTTTGCGCCCACTGGCCGGACGTAAAATAGCGGTATCCGCAGCTTCAGGTTGTAGGTGGCGATGTAGTAGGGTACGGGGCCGGTGAAGACGATCAGGTCGACGCGGCCCTGGCACTGTTCGGCAAGGGACGTCGTCTCCTCTTCGCGCTGGTAGCAGATTGGAATCAATTGCAGCGAAGGGAATTCGGCTGCCAACTCCAGGACAGCGTTCACCACATCCTGCGGACCGATCACGCCGACACGCATGGTCATCGCGCTCCTCAAGCCTCTGCGAAAGAATAGGGACATGACCCTATTACGCCCGTAATTATAACACAGCAGATCGCGCTTGTCAAGATGTGCGATTGGGCAAACTTTTACCGTCAGGCAACACGCCCCTTTTTGCGAGTTGGCCCGGCAGATTCTATCTTGACACTCTGGCGAGTGGATGGTATCATGGACTCATTATAATGAGTATATAGTCATCGGCACGACTTAGCTTCAGAGGAGGATTCATGCAGGCCAGAGAAAATTGGTTGCGCACTGTCGAGTTTCGCTACCCGGAATGGATTCCGTGCACGGTGAACCTGGCGCCCCTCGCCTGGAAGACCCACCGCCAGGACCTGGAGAAGATCGTCCTGGCTCACCCGCGCATCTTTCCGGGCTACCAGGAAGGCGCCGTCCACTTCGACCGTATGCCCCTGGGCTACCGGGCGGGCGAGTACTTCATTGACAAGTGGGGCTGCGGCCGGCTTTCCATCGAGGAGGGCATCGCCGGCCAGGTCATTGACTACCCTCTGGCCGATTGGAGCGCTCTGGCCACCTTCAAGGCGCCGGATCCCACCACCGGAACCCTGGACCCCATCACTCAGGGGCTGTCGGCGATGATGCAGGGGCGCGAGGGGCCGATGACCTGGGAAGAGACGGAGATCAGCTTCCGAGGGCGCCGGGAGCGCGGTGAACTGGCCAAAGGCGACGGCGAGAAGCTCTTTGACCGTTTGTACTTCCTGCGCGGTTTCGAGAACCTGATGATGGACTTCGCCACCGAGCCGCCCGAACTCGCGCAATTGTTCGCCATTCTACAGGACTACGAGCTGAGACTGATCGAGAAATGGCTGCAGATTGGCGTGGACGCCATCAGCTTCCACACCGATTTTGCCACGCAGCAAGGTCTCATGATCAGACCGGCCAGTTTTCGGAAGTACTTGAAGCCGCTTTTCGCGGCCTTGTGTCAGCCCTGCCGCCGAGCCGGAGTGCACGTTTATCTCTCATCAGACGGGCGGATGCTCGATGTGGTGGATGATCTGATAGAATGTGGGGTCTCCGTGCACGATCCCCAACTTCGGCCCAACACCGTCGCCGGCATCGCTCGGGCCTATAAGAGAAAGCTCTGTGCCAGCGTGGACCTGGATCAGCAGGGTTTCCCTTTCATGACCGCTGCCAAAATTCGCGAGCAGGTCAAAGAGGTCGTCGGCGCGGTGGCACTGCCGGAGGGTGGCCTGATGCTGAGCGCCAGCATCAACGACACCATCGTTCCCTTGCGGAACGTCGAAGCCATCATCGAGGCGATGGAGGAGTTCTGTTTCCCCTGAAAGAATACTCCCCGGCGCTGCAGCGTCGGGGAGTATTCTTCGCAGTACCGCAAAACTCGCTTTTGTCACCCCTTCGACTGCGCTCAGGGCAGGCTCTGAGCGCAGCGAACGGATTCTTCGCTGGTGTCACGCCGTAGCAAAAGTTCAGGGACGAACCCGCTCAGAATGACAGGCAACTGGTAGCGAGTTTTGCGCGATTGCGTATTTTCACAGTCCTGGGAAGCTCTGCCGCGTGAACTCGGCGACCTTCGCCTGCTGCTCCGCGGTCAACGGCTGCAACGGCGAGACGGGCAGGCCCGATCCCACGCCCAGGAGCGACATGGCGTACTTGATGCCGGCAATCCACAGCGGGCCGACGAACAACAACCGCCGGCGCACTTCCAGGATGCGTTCTTGCAACGGCGCCAGGGCTACCTCGTCGCGCTCCAGGGCCGCGTGGTAGGCCGCGATGTAAGTCGCCGGCTCGAAATTGGCGCAGACCGGCACGATGCCGACGGCCCCCGCCAACAGCCCCTTGGCGATGTGCGGCTCCTCGCCCTCCAGCACCTTCAGTCCCACCTCGCGGCCCTCGACCACCAGGCGGTGGAAATAGTCGAAATCCCCCGAGCTTTCCTTGAGGTAGTGGATATAACCCCGCCGCGCGCTCTCGATCAGCGCCTCCACGGGGATGACGGAGCCGACGCAGGAGGGGATATTGTACGCGACGATCTGCGTGCTGCCGGCACCCTCCGCGCACTCGCCGAACAGCCGCAAGTGCTCGTTCGGGGTGCGGAGCGTGATGTAGTAGGTGGGTGTAACGACGCAATACGGATAGCCGAGTTGGCTCAGGATGCGGATCTTGTCCTGGACTCGTTTGGTTGAGGTATCAATCGCGCCGCCGAGCAGGTGCACGGCGCCGCTGACCTCGTCGCGGGCGATCGTCACCATGCGTTCCCATTCGCGCGCCATCAGCAGCGGACCTTCGCCCGCCGAGCCGCCCACGAAGATCCCGTTGACGCCGGCATTGATGAGGCGCCGGATTCCTTTCCTGAAAGCAACCTCGTCTACCCGCTCCTCGCTGTCCACGGGGGTAATGACGGGTACGACCACGCCTGCCAGTTCACCGTTTTTCATTGTCGTCTCTTATTCCTTTCCAAACAGATACGAGATTTAGCAGAGATTCTTCGCTTTGTCACGCCGTCGCGCAAGGTTCGGGGCAGGGCCGCTCAGAATGACAAACTCATTGCAGAGCCAGCGGATACTGCCCCGCTACCCGCGTCTCATCGAACATCGCCAGCACGTTCTCCGGCGGCACGTCGGGCTGGATGCAGTGCACCGCCGCCAGGATGTAGCCGCCGCCGGGCGCCAGGTCGCGGATGCGCCGGCGCACCTCAGCGCGCACATCGTTCGTTGTCCCGTACGGGAGCACCCATTGCGTATCAACCGCGCCGCAGAAGGTGATCTTGTCCCCGAACTCGCGCTTGAGGCGGGCGGTGTCGCCCATTTCTCCCGCGGAAACCTGCACGGGGTTCAGCACGTCCACGCCGATCTCGATGAAGTCGCCGATCAGCGGGTAGACGTTGCCGCACGAGTGGAAGAACACCTTCGCCTTGCTGCGCTTATGGATGACCGAGAGCACCTCGGCCTGGTAGGGCTTGATCATCCGGCGGTACATCTTGGGGGAGATCAACGGCGCGCGCTGCGAACCCAGGTCGTCGGAGAAAGTGATCAGGTCAATGTATGGCCCGACCGCGTCCAGGTACTTCTCCAGGCCGGCGATCATCCGGTCGGTCAGCTTGCGCAGGAGCGCATGGGCGAACTCCGGGTTCGCGGCCAAGTCGGTCAGCCAGGTATCCAGGCCGCGCAAGAATTGTACCTGCTCGAAGGTCGTCAGGTAGCCGAGGGCGACGATGGCGTAAGGCGAATTTTCGTGCAGCGTCTTCGCTTCTTTGGCCAGGCCCTCGAACCGGGCGGGGTGGGCCAGATCGGGCCAGGGATAGGTCTCCAGGTCGTCAATGGTCGCGTTGCGCAGTGGCACGTCCACGACTTCGTAGTAGGGAACGCCCGGCCGCTGCTCCCACGTAGTGCCCCAGTCGTCAATCAGCTTGCTCTCCGAAAGCTCGCGACGGATGACGGCTGGGAGCGCCCGCGGCTGGATCAGCCGACCGTCGGAGCCGCAGCGCACCAGCACTTCCTCGTCAAGTTGAGCATACTGGGAGGTCTTGGAAAGCAGCCGGGGAGGATACTTGACGCCCAGGTAGGCTTTGAACTTCTCGTATGCGGCCCCGAGCATCGTCGTGGGAGATGAGGTGCCGAAGAAGATCGGCACGCGATCCGGTTCCTCGTGGTTGATGGCACACAACACGCGTTCGCGCGGTGTCAACATGATCGGTTTGCTCCTTTACACGATTCTGCGAATCGAGTGTACGTTCCTGTTACTTAGTTTTGCTCCCGGCGGTGTTGACGAGCCGCGCCGCGGAGATGCGCTCCTTGATGCCGCTAAAATGATCGCGGATGAGACGTCGGGCCAACGCCACATCCCGCGCCTCGATCGCGTTGAGGATCGCCTCGTGGTTGCCGACTTCGCTAACCGCGTTCTTCATGGTCAGCAGCGACCGGTCCCGCAGGTTCTTGTAGATGGTGCAGAACACCTCCAACAGCTTCGACAAGACCTGATTGTTGATGGGGCGGTAGATGGCCGCGTGAAATTCCAGATCCTTGTCCAGGAAATACCCCTCCGCCAACGCCCGCTGCCGCATCTGATCCACCAGATCGTGCAACTCGACCAGCGTCGCCGGGTCCATCGCTGCGATAGCCGCGGGCACGAAGCCCATCTCCAGTTGCTCGCGCACTTCGATCATCTGGCGGAGGTCCTCGGTGTCGAACAACATGCTGTAGCGTAAGTTCTGGAGGATGGGGTCGAGGTTGAAGCCCCGGACGTAGCGGCCCTCGCCGCGGCGCGAGTAGATCACCCCCAGCGATTCCAGCGAGCGCAGTCCCTCGCGCACGGCCGCCCGACTGACGCCGAGCTGTTCGGCGAGTTGAGCCTCCGTGGGCAGCGGGTCGCCCGGCTGGAGCTTGTTGACCAGGATGTATTCCTTGAAGCGTTCTTGGAGTTCCACGTGCATGGTGGGGACGTCGAACGGTTTGATGCGCTGAATCGGTTGCATGGTGTCCTCCCGAAATGCACTTGTCTGACAAGCTAACTAGCAGACTACCATATGCGGCTTAAAATGTCAAGTTCAATTCATCACGCTACCGCCTGAGATATTGATCGCCTGTCCGGTGATGTACGAGGCGGCGTCGCTGGCGAGGAAGACGGCCGTCTGGGCCACGTCTTCCGGCGTACACAAGCGGCCCAGCGGGACTTTGCTCTCCAAGTAGGGCCGCACCTCCTCCGGCTTCATCGCGCGCTTGCGACCGTAATCGCTGATATGCTGCTCATCCCACAGTGCGGTGAAGACGACCCCCGGACAGAGCGCGTTGACCCGGATGCCGTCGGCCGCGAACTCCATCGCCAGCGATTGCGTCAGCCCGATGATGCCGAATTTGCTGGCGCAGTAGGCGGCGTAATGGCTGTTGCCGGCCTTGCCCGACTGCGATGACATGTTCAGGATCACGCCGCGCTGGCGCGGGAGCATCTGGCGCAGCGCCACCTGGCAGCCGATGAACGTGCCCTTCAGGTTCACTTGCAGCGTCAAATCCCACAGCGCGTCGCTGCACTCCAGGAAGGGCACCACCCGCGAGATGCCGGCGTTGTTCACCCAGACGTCCACCGGCCCCCAGCGGCTCGCGATTTCCTCAGCGGCGCGCTCGACCGTGGCGCGAGTGGCGACGTCCAACCCCCAGGCAGCGGCCTGCCCCCCCGCGGCACGGATTTCGCCTGCCACCTGCTCGGCGGCCTCCGGGCGCAGGTCGGTCACGGCCACCCGCGCCCTTTCGGCAGCAAACGCCCGGCAGATCGCCGCCCCGATTCCGCTTCCACCGCCGGTGACGACGGTGACTCGATTTTCAAGTATCACAATTGCCACTCCGTCAGCCCCGCGTTCAGCCAGCCGCCATCCACGAACAGATCCTCGCCGGTGACGTAGCTCGCCGCGTCGGACGCCAGGAAGATGACCGGCCCGACCATCTCCTCCGGCTGGCCCCAGCGGTTCATCATGGTCCGGGTTGCCCGCGCCGCGTTTGTGTGCGGGTCTCGGAAGCTCGCGTCGGTCATGTCGGTGTGGGTGTAACCGGGGCAGAGCGCGTTGACCCGGATATGATATTTGGCCCAATCGGTCGCCAGTGCCCGCGTCAACCCCAGCACGCCGCTTTTGGAGGCCTGGTAAGCCGGGTTGTTGGGGAAGCCCAACGCGCCGCCGATGCTGGAGACGTTGATGATCGCGCCGGCGCGCCGCGGGATCATGTCCTGCGCCACCAGCTTGCACAGGTGGAAGATCGCGGTCAGGTTCACCGCCAGCGTGAGATCCCAATTCTCGTTGGGGTAGACCTCCGACGGCGCGCTCCGGGTGATGCCGGCCACGTTGACCAGGATGTCCACGCGGCCGAACGCGGCAATCGTTCGCTCGACCAGTGCGGCGCGATCCTCCTGGCGACAGAGGTCGGTCCTCACCGCGATGCAGGAATAGCCGCGGCCGGTGATGGTCTGCTCTGCGTCGCGCAGGCCATCTTCCAGCACGTCGGCCAGCGCCACCGCGACGCCGACCGACGCCAGCCCTTCGGCGACGGCGCGACCAATCCCACGCGCCGCGCCGGTCACGATGGCGCTCTTACCGGCCAAGTTGAACAGACGCCTTGCATCGACGAATTTATCCTCAGGCATTGCACTCTCCTTTTTGGCCTTGACCTTAGCGTTAACCTCAGCCTCAATCCATCCTCATTCCGCCGTTCACGGCCACGATCTCGCCCGTCATAAACGAGGCATCTTCGGAGGCCACGAACGTCACGACCCGCGCCAATTCGTCGGCTTTGCCGATACGGAGCAGGGGGATAGTCTGCCGCAGCCGCTCCAGGCTTTCCGGGGTGTTGATGCGCTCGTGGATCGGCGTGTAGATCAGCCCCGGCGCGATCCCATTGACGGTGATGTTGAACGGGGCCAACTCCTTCGCCAACGAGCGGGTGAAGCCTTCCAGCCCGGCCTTGCTCGCCACGTAGTGCGCCGAGCCTGGCCCACCGCCCGTGCGCGCCGAGATCGAGCTGACGTTGATGATCCGGCCGCTCCCGAGCGCCTTCATCCCTGGGATACAGTACTTGGCAAGCATGAACGGCCCGGTCAAGTTGATCCCGATGACCTTGTTCCACAACGCCTCGTCCATCGTCTCCACCGGCGTCGGGTTGATGTTGTCGCCGGCGTTGTTGACGAGGATGCTGATCGGCCGGCCGAAATGCGCGACGGTCGCCTCGATCGCGGCCTTGTCTTGCTGGCTGTCGGAGACGTCCGCTTGCACCAGGAAGATTTCCAGGCCGCGCTCCTTAAGTCTGGCTGCCAGCGCCTCGGCATCGGCGCGACTCTTGTTGTAGCAGCAGGCCACGTCAGCGCCGAGCGTGGCGAACCGTTCCACGATCGCGGCGCCGATTCCCGTGGCGCCGCCCGTGACAAAGACTACTTTGCCGTCAAACATGTGTAAACACTCCTTGAAGTTGATGGCCGATGGCTGATGGCTGATGGGCCGCCGCAATCTGCAATCTGCAATCTGCAATCTGCAATCCGCTATCTGCCACCCGGATATACCAACACCTTGAGCGATTGCTTCTCCTTCATCAACTGCAAGCCGGCGTGGATCTCTGCCAGCGGCAGCCGGTGGGTGATGAGTCGCGGCCAGTCAATCTTGCCCGCGGCCATCAGCGCCACGACCCGGCTGACGTGCTCCGGCCGCGAATCCGACGCGCCGACGACACGCAGTTCACCATAATGGATCAGCCGGCTGTCCAGCGTGACGTCGGACGCACCCTTGGGCAGGCTGGCGAAGAGGCTGACCGCGCCGCCCTTGCGCGCCAGGGCCAGCGATTGCTCCTGCGCCTCGCGGCTCGGCGCGCAGACGATCACCACGTCGGCGCCCAGTCCCTCGGTCCGCTCACGGACGACCGCGGCCACGTCCTCGGCCGCGCCGTCAATCACGCGCACGTCGCGGAGTTGCCGCAGTAGCGACAGCCGCGGCTCGCTGCGCTGGACGATCATCACGTCGGCCGCGCCCAACGCCTTCGCCAACTCCGCGTGCAGCGCGCCCAGCGGCCCGCCGCCGACGATCAACACCCGGTCGCCCGCGACCAAGCCCGCCAGCTCCTGGGCGTTGATGGCGCACGAAAGCGGCTCACTCAACGCCGCGGCGTCGTCCGGCACACTGTCGGGGACGGGAATCACGTTACCGCCGGCCAGCGCCATCGGCGGGATGGCGACGTACTGGGCGAACGCGCCGTCGAAGTCGTAGCTGATCGGCATGGCGTTGGGGCACATGTTGCCCAGCCCGCGGGCGCAATACGGGCAGTTCCCGCACGCCACGGTGGTCGCCAGGGTGATCCGCTGACCCAGTGCGAAGCCGCACACATCCGCGCCGACGTGGACGATGTGCCCCACCATCTCGTGGCCGATGATGCGTGGGGGATGGCAGCGCGGGTTGCCGATGGTCGCCAGCTTCAGGTCGGTGCCGCAGATCGCGCAGGCGTGCACCTGGACGATCAGGTTATCCGCGGCCGGCGTCGGTTCCGGCCGTTCTTCTACCCGGATGTCGCCGGGGGCGTGGTAGACAACTGCTTGCATAATTCCATCCTTAGATACGATGTGCTGTCTTCTTATCGGCCGTAGCCGATGGCTTCCAATAGGCTATCGAGGTCTGCCGGAACCGGCGCGGGCGCTTGTGCAATACTCCCGGCCGACGTCTCAATCAAGTTAAGGAGCAAGCGGTCTGCCGCTGGATGGCGGTTGACATTATCAAGTATTGACAGGGAGTTGAGCAGAAACTGCCCGGCCCCAAGGTGGTACGCTCCCATCAGTACCCCGGCGAAGTAGCCGCCGGGGATGTAGCCAGCAGCGAAAGCGCCGATCACCACTTCATCGGGGGTATCCTGTCCCTCGAACATCCAGTGCGAGATGACCGGGCCGTAGTACTCCCAGTCCATGATCCCCTTCGGTTGCAGGCCCGCCAGGATCGGATGGGGCTTGGCTACGCATTCCTTGTGGTAGATCCAGTCGCGGAATTCGTAGCAGCGACCTTTTTGGGCTAACGGAAGCCAGGCGACTGCATCGTCGCCTTTGGCAAAGACCGTAGGAGCTAAAAAGATGGCTATGCTGCCTCGTGCAACGCATCGAATTAGCTCGGCCCAATGGGTGTGGTCGCGTTCAGCTTCAGCCGGCGTGCCCACGAGAATGACCCCCACGGGAGAGACCGCAGCCGGGTTGAACGCGTGTGAGACCACCCCGTGATCTGCCAGCCACTGAAGCACCCGCGGCTCGATGCCCCAGGTCGTGACCCGCGTGTTCATTTTTGGCAGCGCGGCGGCGTCTGAGAGGTAGAATTTGAGCCTCCCGCCGGCGGGCGCGCCGCCGCGTTCCATGTAGGCCGCCAACTCGTAGACACCGGCGGGGCCGGACAGCGTGATCTCCTCGGACAGCGCGGGCACCGCAAGCGGTGGATCGCTGCCCACGGGCGCGTCGGGCAGACGTAGCTCGATGCGCTTTTCCCATACCACCCCCGGCGGGCCTGAGATGCGGAAGCGCACCGGGTACACACCAGGGGGCAGAACGTCTTCGTTTGCCAGCAAGGCTTCGATCTTGATCTTGCGCCCGGCGTAGGCGTGCATCGGGTCTATCAGCAGGCACCAGCGCACAGGCGACCAGCCGTCGCAGAGCGCGTCGACGATGCCGGGCTTGAATTCGCGGGTAAACGTCCACAGGCCTTCCCCGCTTAGACCGTGATCGAGAATGCCCGTGCAGTTGAAGCCGCACAAGTTGGGATTCGAGCGGATCAGGTCGAAGCCGAACAGTCGTTGGCGGATGTGCAGGCGCTGGCTATCGCGCAGCAGATCCTCCACGAATGGATACACGCCGTCAAAGCCCATCCGTTGCCAGTCGGCTTCCAGCTTTTCGGCCCACGAGCGAATGGTGGACACGTCGGAGAGATCGAGGCGCGCATTGTCCTGCTCGAATTTGCGCAACTCGCGCACGACGTTCATCATCGAGCCTACACCGTATTCTGAGAGGAAGACCGGCTTGGAATCACGGGCCAATTGCCGGAAGAAGGTGAGGGTGAACGGGGTGTGGGGCACGAATGGGTAGACGTGGACATCGCCCAGCCCTGCAACATAGGCGGGCACGTCCGCCTGGAAAACGGTACCCACATTGGCGAAGGGGACAGCGGGCGCACCGGGCGCCTCAGCCCCCCACTGATACTCCCAGTCGGCGCTGCCGGGATTGCTGAGCGAGCCGATGCCCAACTGGCCGTCCCAACGGCCACTGGAGAGCAGGACGAGGCGGGTCGGGTCCAGTTGGCGCAGTTGCGGCAGATACTCGACGGCGTGCCGGAAGATTGGGCCATCGCGCGTCTCGTTGAGCAGGCCCCAGATGGTCACACAGGGGTGGTTCCGGTCGCGGCGGACCAGGGCAGCCATGTTGCGATCATAGCGTTCGGCAAAGTGGGGCGAGTCCCTCGTCAGCCACGAGCCGCCGCATTCTTCGTAAATCATTAGACCCAACTCATCGCAGAAGTCGAGCTGGTCGGGCCAGGCCGGGCCCTTCAGAAAGCGGATAGAGTTAAAGCCGCACGCCTTGGCATTGATCAGGTCACGTCGCACCAGGTCCGGCTGAACGGGAGCGATTTGGCTGTAGGGGACGTGATTGCCGGTGTGCGTCTGGCGCACGTAGATGCGCCTCCCGTTCAGCCGGAAAAAGCCATTTTCCACGCGGAACTCACGGAACCCGCATCGTACGCTCGCTTCGTCAACTATCGGCTGACCAGCGACCGTCGCCTCCAGACGCACGCTCACCCGGTAGAGATGCGGATCATCCAGGTCCCACAGGTGAGGCTGGGCTACGTTAAGCTGCAGTTCCAGCGATTGCTCGCCCGGCGCCGCTGTCAGCACCGTCTCAACCATATTCTCGATCGCGATTCCACCCGGCATGGCGCTACCGATCTGCCCTGTGAGGCGGCAAGGCACAGCCCTGGCCGTGTCGTTGCGCACGATCACCGTCACCGGCACGCTCCCGTCATGGATACTGGGCCTGGCGAAGAGATCCACTGTTCGTATCGCAGGCACCACGCGATATTCGACGGGCAACGCAATGCCGCCATAATCGCCGCCCATGGGCACTTCGTTGAGCACGTACCCATCAATAGGATCGTTCCCCGGGCTGAGGACGCGCACGGCGAGCAGGTTAGCCTCGTCCTTCGCCAGGGCAGGGGTGGCATCCAGATCAAAGGGGGCCTCGCCACCTTCATAGCTGCCCAGGAAGTGGCCGTTTAGCCAGACCTCGCCCAGGTAACGCACCATGCCGTGGAAGTGGATCTGCGCACGATGCGCGCTGTCGGGAATCGCCACAGGCACGAAGCGCAGCCAGTACCAGGCGACGCCGTAGTAACCGGGATAGACTTGTTGGATGACGCCGGGAACCGGCGCCTCCTGGGCCTCCGGCCGAATGCTGTCAAACCAGTGCTCACCGCGCCCTCGATTCTCCGGATCAATCGCCAGTTGCCACCCGTGGCTCAGGGTGTGGTTTGGAATCTGGGTTTCCATGTACCGTTCCTTTCCGTGTATTCTTGCAGGTCACAAAACTCAATCACACCGGGTACGTCCCATACTCACGCAGCGCCTCGTACATGGCGAGCATTTGGTCGGTCGAGACGTCCGCCCGGATGTTGTGAATGGGGCAGAACACGAAGCCGCCCCCTGGGCCAAAGATGCGGAGGCGTTCCCGCACCTGCGCCCGCACTTCGTCCAGCGTGCCGTACGGGAATACCGATTGGGTCTCGATGCCGCCACCCCAGAAGACCAACTTGTCCCCGAACTCCTGTTTCAACTTTTCCGGCTCCATGCCGGCGGCGGAGGTCTGCACCGGGTTCAGGATATCTACGCCGCAGTCTATCAGGGTGCCGATGATCGGGTAGATGCCCCCGCAGCAGTGGAAGTGAACCTTCCAGGATGTGTTCCGGTGCACCCAATCAAACAGGCGCTTGTAGTAGGGCGCGACCATCTCCCGGAACATGCGCGGGGAGATCATCAACCCCTTCTGGGTGCCGAAGTCTTCACCCAGGGCAAAGATGTCAATGTTGTCCCCGACTGCCTGCGCATAGAGTTGCAGATTGGCGAGCATGATCTCGATCTTGCGGTCGTAAAACGCCCGCACGTAATCCGGGTTCGCTCCGATCGTATACATCCACTCCTGATAAGAGCCCCAACGCCCCAGGATCATGCCGAATTCGCCGATCAGGGCTTTGTCGGTTTCGCGGCGCAATGTCTCCGCCCACCGGCGGCGCCACGCCAGATCCTCATCGGTGAACAGCGGTATCTTGAATGACCCAACCGGCGGCAGAGGATCGTACACCTTGAACTCTATCATGCGGTCGAAATAGACGCCGGTCCGCGCCTTCTTGGCGACCAGCTCGCCGTCCGAGTACAGGCAAAGGCTGCCGTCGGCTTCGGCAACGGGTGCAAAGTTCGCCGGCATCTGCACGGGCGTGCCGTCGTCCAGCCGCCAGGACCGCCAGCGATCGTTGCGCAACCCGAATGGCTGGCTTAACGTGCGCACCGTCAGCACGTCAACACCCAGCTTCTCCACCACCGGATCCTCGACCCAGGCAAGCATCTGCCAGACGTCCCCGACTTTGGGGTCTTCGTCTCCCAGCCCCAGGGCCTGCCGCAGGCGGACATAGGCGCTGACGTGGATGCCGGTCGCGCCCGTCCCACCCAGGTCGAGAGGTACCCGGTCCGGCTCTCGATGGTTGATGGCAGCGAGCACCCGCTCGCGCGATGTCATACTCATGGATATACTCCCCCTTCATTTCGACTCTATTGGTAGACCTTTGCCGCTTCCTCTCTCGCCATTTGGGTCCAGCGGATCACGTTGCTCGGATTCCACGAAACGGTCACCATGTCGCGCAACAGGACCTCAGCGGGACAATGATGCTGGTAGGTAGCTACGAAGGTGTCCTGCAAGGTGGCCCGAATAGATTCTTCATCCATCTCTGCGGTTGACACCGGAGCGGGATTGACCTTGCGGCAGTAGATGTAATCCGGGCCGAGCTTCTCCGCCATCTTGCGCACATCCGACCATGGGGACACTGTCACCTTACGCAAGCGAGGAATCCGTTTGATGATGTCCCAACGTCTGTCCAGAGGCTCACAGCAGCCATAGATATTCAGCCCAAAACGCTCCAGGATCGGGAGCTGGTAGGCAAACACGAACTCCTCGAACAGTTGCGGGGAAACGCCGACGGTTTCCTGGCTCTCACAGAAACCCCACATATCGCGGGTTCTGACGGTCTTCCCATTACATACAGTGTACTTTCCTGCGAAGTCCGCTGCCGGGAGGTCACGCGACCAGCCATAGCCGCCGGTGCCGATGAAGTCACCGCCGTTGTTCAGCGAGAGCAAGCCATTCGCTTCGAGGAAATCGAGCTTCGCCAGGTTTTCATCTCGCAGGAAAGCCATCAGCCTGTGAAACCCGTCGGGATGGTCGTAGAGATCATACAGCGCCCGTTCGAAGCCGCGCAACAGGATGAGATCGGAGGTCATCCCCAGCGACCACCACCACGCTCCCTCCAACCGCACCTCAAGGATGTCACCCAGCACTTCCTGGGCAAGCTCGAATAGGGCGCTGGTCTTGTCATAATCCACCTGAATCTGCCGGGGTCTCAGCCGGCCCAAATCAGCATAGTCATGCAGCGGCGACTCCCAGCGGTATGCCCCATCGTTTTCGCCGCCGACGATCCTGACCTCGAGGCCCCAACCAGTCTCGTCATGCACGTAATGAACCCTGAAGCAAGGCTCGATGACGCGGTCGTCCTTGATCTCGTTGGCCCAGTAGACCTCCTTCAGGAGCTTGAACTCCCAGACACGCGCCAGTTCCCCTTTGCACCGGAGTCGGTCCGCGGGGATGATCTCATACCAGGCGGCTTCTGGGTCACAGAAGATGAGCGGCATCGTCTCTAGGAGCGCGTTGTGTCTGTGCCAGAGCTCGCGCTTTGCCGCCTGCTCTGGCCTGGCCGCGATCTCCGCGACCTGTTTGGCTAACTCGCGGATCAAGAGCCTGTCCTCTGGAACAATGCTTAATACCTGGGCCCCGACCACTCTGGCATAGCCGCTGGACCAGGAAAGTCCATTGCCATCACCCAGACCATGGCCCAGCCTCTGCGCTTTTTGGGCCTTCTGCTCTTCCGTGACCATGAATCTTCTTGACCCTTTTTGCGCAGTACCGCAAAACTCGTTTTTGTCACCCTGAGCGGGTTGGTCCCGTGAAGTGCGTTGCGGCGAGAATCCAGCGAAGGGCCTCGTCGCGGCAAGGAGATTCTTCGCTGGTGTCACGCCGTAACGAGAGTTCAGGTGCAGACCCGCTCAGAATGACAGATGCTCAAAAGTGGATTTTGTGGTGCTGCCTTTTTTCACGTAGCTTTCGCCCCGTGCTGCCCGTAGCGGATGAGATTCACCAACAGCCGGTCTGCCGCGGGATGCAAGTCCAGGTTTTCCAGGACGTATGGCGTGCTGAGAATGAATCGCCCTCCTCCGGATCGCCACGCGCCGATCACGATGCTCGAGCCGTAGCCTCTTGGGTAGCTGTGATGGCCGGTGGCAAATGCCGCCACGATGGTCTCGTCGGGCGTGTCTATTCCCTCGAACACCTCGTGCGGGATCACCTGCCCATAGTAGTCCATGTCCAGGATGCCCGGGCCTTGCAAGCCGGCGAACACTGGATGCCGTTTGGCGACGCACTCCTTGTGGTAGAGCCAGTCGTTGAAGGTGTAACAACGTCCTCGGCTCTTCAGTGGCAGCCAGTCCATGGCGACCTGGTTATCCTTGAAGAGCTGCGCGCTCAGGAATAGCAGAGTAGCACCTGCCGTCATCCGTTGCTTGAGCAATGTCCAGTGTTCGGCATCGCCGGCGTCCTCCGGCTTGCCGATCAGGATCAGCTCCTGCGTGGGGGCCGGCCCGGCTTCGAGTGGCCGGCATTCTAGCCCCTGCGCGGTGAGCCATCGTTCGGCTCTGGGTTCGATGCCCCACAGCGTGACGCCGCTCCCAACCGGCAGGCGCGGCCATGTCGCCGGGTCCGACACGTGGAAGGCCAAAGAGCCGCCGGTGGCGGCGCCCCCGCGCTCCAGGTTGGCGGCAAACGTGTACCGGCCGGGCGGCCCGGCAAGTCTGAACGTCTCACGGATCACGGGGACGGCAAGCGGCGGGGGATCGGGGATCGTCACGGTGGCGACCCTTTCCCACACGATCCCTGCGGGGCCAAACACGCGGAAGCGGGCCGGATACTCGCCGGGCTGGAGGACGTCCTCAGTGGCGAGCACGGCCTCGATCGTCACCTCCCGCCCCGAGTACCCGTGCAGGGGGTCCGCGAACAGACACCAGCGCAAGGGCGACCAGCCGTCGGCGACCGCGTCGAACGTGGCCGGTTTCCACTCGCGCCAGTAGCTCCAGAGACCCTCGCCGGTCATGCCGTGGTCGAGGATACCGGTGAGGTTGTAGCCGCAGAGCTTGGGGTTGGCACGGATCAGGTCAAAGCCGAGCGTCCGCTGCCGAGCGTGCAAGCGTTGGCTCTCCCGCAGCAGATCCTCCGGGAACGGATACACGTCATCGAAGCCCAGGCGACCCCAGTCGGCGTAAAGGCCCTCGCTCTGTTCCCGCAGCCACGAGGCGTCTTCCAGGTCGGGCCGAGCACCGACCTGCTCGAAATGCCGCCACTCACGGATGACGTCAAACAAGCTGCCGATCCCGTATTCGGAGAGGAGCACGGGCTTGCTCTCGCGGCCCAGGTTTCGGATGAGATCGTTCGCCGCCGCCGACTGGGGGACCTTGGGGTAGAAGTGGGCGTCTCCCGCGTTTTCGACGTAGCCGCGGTTGTGAAGCGGGTCAACCGTAGCGGGTGTAGGCGCTTCCGGGCCCTCGACGCCCCAGACAGGCTCCCACTCGGTGCTGTCCGGGTTGCTCGCCGAACCGATGGTCCACCGGCCGTCCCAACGTCCGCTGCTCAACAACACCAGGCGCGTCGGGTCGAGGTCGCGCAGCTTCGGAAGGAATGCCACCGCCTGCCGGAATACGGCCCCATCCCGGGTCTCATTCAGCAGTTCCCAGAGGGTTACGCTGGGATGGTTGCGGTCGCGGCGGATCATTTCCGACGTGCTGTGATCGTAGCGCTCGGCCATCTTGGGCGAGTCGGCCAGGCACCAGCCCGCGAAACAGCCCTGCCACACCATCAGGCCGATCTCGTCGCAGAAATCGAGCTGCTCGGGATAGGACACGCCGGCAATGAACCGTATGGTGTTGAAGCCTGACGCCTTCGCGTAGATCAGATCGCGCCGGATCAGGTCTGGCAAGACAGGCGCCTGGATGCCGATGGGCATGGCATTGCCGGTGTGGGTGCTCTTGAGGAAGATGCGTTTGCCGTTCAGGTAGAAATAACCATCGCAAATGCGGAGGTCGCGGAAGCCACACCGGACGCCTTGCGCATGGGAATCGCCTGCCTCGGTTGTGACCACGGCCGTGACACGATAGAGGAAGGGATCGTCTAGGTTCCAGAGGTGCGGCTGGGTGACGGTGATGGCGCACTCGTGCTCCGAGTAACCGGGCGGAAACTGACCCTGACCCTGCACGATCTCCAGCACGTCGCCGCCTGTGGCGGGTGAGACGCTCAGCGCGATACTCCCCGTGACCGTCGCAGCACGGGTGTTCCTGACAGAGACCGTTACGGCGATTTCGCCGGTGCTGGCGTTGGGCCGGACGAACAGATCCGTGATGTACGCCGGTGGGACACACCGCAATACGACCGGGTACATGATGCCTCCGGAGTCGAACCCGCTGCCAGGACGCGGAGGGATGACCTTGTTGCGATGCGGCGTTTCGTTCAGAAGGTATCCATCAATGGGCTCGTTGGTCGGATTCAAGACGCGCACGGCCAGGAGATTGTCGCCTTCGGCCTGGATCAGGTCGCTCACGTCGAGCTCGAACGGCGTCTCCCCTCCCTCGAACGTGCCGGCATGTTTCCCATTAAGCCACACATCCGCCAGGTAATCCACCGCGCCAAACCGGATGAGCGTCCGATCTCCCGGGGTGTGGCCGCATGCAAACCGGAACGAATGCCAGTACCACGCCACGCCATGGTAGGCGGGAAACACCTGCTGGATGATGCCTGGTACGGGTGCTTCCTGGGCATCGGGACGCACTGCGTCGAACCAACGGTCGTCCCGCCCCCGATTCTCCGGGTCAACGGCCAATTTCCAGATGCCGCTCAGGGTTTGCGTCAGGTTAGGTTTCATAGGTCTTTTCCTTATACGCGCTTGTAGATTATCAGGGCCGAACCGGGCAAGTCCTTGACCTCCATGGTCAGGCCTCGTTCCAGCAACTCCTGCCCAGTGATCTTCGCCGGAGAGTTGGCGTCGAAGTTCGTGACGTCATAGGACGCTGCGGGATCCAGCCCACGCAGGCGGAAGGTCTGCACTGCTTCGGCGCTTTTCTCCCGTCGGAAAGCTTGCACCATCCCCGCGCCCGCCTCGGGTTGGTCGAACTGCCAGGCGATCCACTGTTCCAGATCCAGGTTGTAGGGCGTCAGCGGGTAGTAGTCGCCGAGCATGTACGGGGCTACTTTCCGGCATTCATCGTAGGCCTTTTTCGCCTCCGCCGGTTTGACGTCAATGCCGACGCCGAACGCCGGCACGTAGAAGCTGCGGGCGTGGTATGGTTCGATGGCATACGTTGCAGTACCGTAGTAGGGTATCCATGAGGAGAGACCATATGTATGTCCCTGGTTGCCGAGCGTAGTACCCCGGCCGAACTGATAATCGCTGCGCAGCAGCGGCACTGCCAGGCGCAGCGTCTCCAGGTCGTTGCGCCGCCCGCCCGATGCGCAGGAGTCAATCAGCATGTCAGGATGTCGCCGTCGCAGCTCATCCCAGTAGGCCAGATAGCCCTGCACATGGAGGTTCTCCGTCAAGCCCTGGCGATCGTCCGTGTCGTTGCTATGCCAGTGGTAGAGCGGGTCCATGTTGAAGTCCTGCCGGTAGTAATCAATGCCCTGCTCAGTGAGCAGTTTGTCCACGTGATCGGTGAGCCACGCCCGCGCCTCGGGGTTCCCCAGGTTGAGGAGGCTTTGCGGCATGCCCGGCGGCGAGATCAGCCACTCCGGGTGCTGCTCGTAGAGCCAAGTGCCCGGAGAGACGCGCTCAGGCTCGAACCAGACGATAAGCTTCTTCCCCTGGGTATGAATCCAGTCGCTGAATGGCCGGAACCCATTCGGAAAGGCCTTCGGATCCACCTCCCAGGTGCCCGTGTTGAACCAATCCCCCTTGCAGGGATACCAGCCCGCATCTCGCCAGCAAACGTCCACCTTGACTCCTGCTTCGTTGTAGGCCTTCACCTTTTCCCACAGGCCGCTCTCCTCGTTCGGCAACTGCATGTGGGCGATGGGGGCCGGAGGCCGACCACCATAACGGGGGATGTTGTGCGCCATGAACCAGCGCCGCCAGATGTTCTGGGCGCGTGGCACGTCGGTTCCCTGCCAGAAGAGCAGGGCGATCAACGGCGTCCGGATCTCCTCGCCCGGCTTCAGGTACAGTCGCGTCACGTCTTGCCCTGCGGTGATGCGGAGACCACGGCCTGCGTCACGCTGGAACTGCGAAGCCCATTGCCCGGGCCAGCCCACCACCACGATCCAGCCGCCTGCGGCAGCCTGCAGGTTGTAGTAGGGAAAGACACCACTGGTTGGTCGCCCAGCCAGCGGAGCAAACCTCGCCACAGCGTTGGGTCCGATCTCCTGTGCGAACGGCTGATAGCTCTTTGGCAAAGTGCTGTCGCCCAGACAGCCATGCAAGACGAATTCGCTGTCCCCTTCTCGCTCTAGCTGTGTGTCCAGGCCCTGGATTTGTTCCAGGATCGACGTATTCGCAGCCTGATTGGTGTTCTTGAAATACACCGTCCATTCCACCACTGGATAGTCCGCATATTCGATCGCCACGCAGCGCACTTCCAGCGCCGTTTGCGGATCTGTCCAGGTGAAGGTGTACTGTGTACGGTCTTTGTCGAGAGGCTGCGTCGCCACCCTCTTGGGCCAGCTCGTCAGGAGCTCGCCGGAGGGTCGCCCGCCAAAGAGAAATGAGAACGGAGGTTGGGCTGCGAACAGCCGATTCTTCACCCACCCCGCCTTTTTTTGTATCTCCTCCGGCGTGACTGGCGTGGCTGGATTGGCTATCAGCTCGACAAAATTCGGCGTCGCAGTTACTGGCGTTACCACCACGCTAGCGGTCGTACTTTTGGCCGTTGGCGTGTTTTCGACCGCCTTTTGGACCAGTGGCGTGTTTTCCATCGTCTTGTCCACCACCGGCGTGCTTTCAACCGTCTGCTTGACCACTTTAGAAGTGCATGCGGTCAACATTGTGGCGCCAGCGGCCACCCCCGTCAGCTTTAGTACTTCTCGGCGGGATAGTTTTGTCACCATGGCATCTACTCCTCGCCAACCTGTCATGCATTACACCGATCTTGGTAGCGTCTCAATTTGTAGGGGCGCACCCTGGCGGTCGCCCTGGCGGGCAGGCGCAAGGCCATGCCCCTACCCCGGATGATTGAGAAGATACCGATCTTGGCCTACGCGGTCCAGTATTCGGCCCCCGGCAGACTACCATCCATGACGTACCCACCGTCTATGGTCAGCACTTGCCCGGTCATGTAGCGGGCGTCATCGGAAGCCAGGAATACGACCCCGGCCGCGATCCACTCCGGCTGGGCGATCTCTTTCAGCGGCACACGTTGGAACAAAGCCCGCTTCACCGACTCGGTGTACATCGGGGTTGTCAGCTCGCTGTAGGTAGCGCCCGGAGCCACGCAGTTCACCAGGATCTTGTAGGGCGCAAGCTCCGTGGCCATGGTGCGCGACATGGCCTCGATGCCTCCCTTGGCTGCCGTATAAGGGCCTGCCTGCGGCTCAGAGAGGGTGGCGTGAATCGAAGACATATTGATGATGCGACCGCCCTGCTTCTGCGCGATCATCACCCGGGCAGCGGCCCGAGAGCAGAAGAAGACGCTGGACAGGTTGTTGCGGATGATCTTGTGCCAGACGTCATCGCTGAGCTGCCAGAACGACCCCTGTGAGATGATGGCGGCGTTGTTGACCAGAATGTGCAGACCGCCTAGGCTCTGGACAGCCTGGGCAACCATCTGATCTACCTGTGCAGAATCGCCGACATCGCAGCGAATGGCAATGCTGCGGCGTCCCAGGCCGGCGATCTGCTGCGCGACGGCCTCTGCCTTTTCGATCTGTACGTCGGTAATGACGACGTCCGCGCCTTTCGCAGCCAGAGCAAGCGCAATGGCCCGCCCGATCCCAGCCGCTGCGCCGGTGACGATAGCGTTCTTTCCCTCGAGTTTCATAGTAATCTCCTCTGTTGGCTGTTTGCTCAACGTAGGTTCATTAGACCTTATCGGCAACAAGAAGAGGTGTCACCCCTTCGTTGCACTCAGGGCAAGCTCTGAGCGGGTCGGTCGCGCGAGTTGCGCTGCGACGTCACACCAGCGAAGGGTCTCGCGTTGCATAAACGAGAACTTGTCCTGAACGCAGCGAAGGATTCTTCGCTGGTTTCACGCCGCAACGAGAGACCTGGGGCCGACCCGCTCAGAATGACAGCTCTTCCCGATAAGCTCTATTCGGGAACAAAAATGATCTTGACGCCTTGCCTGTTTCGAGCTCGTTCGAAACCTGCTGCCCATTCGTCGAGTGGCAGCACGTCCGTAACAAGAGGCCGGGTCTGCACCTTTCCCTGTTCCATCAGCCGGATGGCATGGCGCCACGAGGCCGATGTCGAGGCAAAAGAGGTTCGGATGTCCACTTCCTTATAGACAGACTGGTCGTAGTCGAGCTCGACGCGTTTTCCGAAAAGACCAAGCTGGAGGAACTGGCCCCGCCGCCTGACAAGCTCGAAACCCAGCCGTGCTGCCGCGCCCGCGCCCGAACACTCGCAGACGACGTCGGCTCCCACGCCACGCGTGAGCCGGTCAACCAGGGCCTTCGGTGAGTCGGTTTCTACAGCCAGGGTGTCGTGCGTGCCCAGTTGCCGCGAGAGCTTCATCCGGTCGGCATCGGCGGCTGTTCCGATCAGCACCACGTGCGCGCCCTGAGCAACCGCAATCTGCGCGGTGAGCAGGCCGATGGCACCCGGTCCCAAAACAACCACAACGTCGCCGGGGCAGACGGTCGCCTTTTCCAGGAGGCCATGCGTACAACACGCGAGCGGCTCCACAACCGCGCCCGCGATGAAGTCAACGTTGTCGGGCAAGATGCGAGGGTTGCGCGCAGGCACCAACACGTAACGCGCAAAGGCGCCGTTGGCGCCACTTCCCACCGACTTGCGCTGTGGACACAGGTTCCATTGTCCGCTTCGGCACAGTTCACACACGCCGCAAGTGCTGAAGTACACCAAACTGACTACGCGTTGGCCGACCTGCCACTCGGTCACATCGGGCGCCGCCTCGGCGATGACGCCGCTGAATTCGTGCCCCATAATCACAGGCGGATTGACGGGATACTCACCCGCCTGGATATGTAGATCGGTCCCGCAAATACCGCACGCCTTGACTTCCACAATGACGTGTCCGGGCCGCAGCGTTGGCTCAGGTGCATCCTCCAACCGCATGTTGCCTGGCCCAGTCGCGAACTTGATCAGAGCGTTCATCCAGTAATGTCTCCGAGATGCGCAGAGATGCCTCTGCGGGGCCGCACTTGTTAGAGCCTATCCGAATAACCAGCGGAGGCGGCTCCCATGCCGCCGGTTGCGGGCATGGGAGCCCGCGCTGCTACTATTCGGATAGGTATTTAGTCGGTCAGGTCCCGTGAGAACTCGGACAGGATCTCCGCGCCGGACGGCGTGACCAGCACATCGTCTTCGCAGCGCATGCCGCCCCACCCCTCAATATAGATGCCAGGCTCAACGGTAGTCACCATGCCGGCTTCCAGAGGTGTCGTGACCGCCGGATGCAGGAAGGGTTCAGGCTCATGGTAGCGCAGGCCGATACCATGTCCGGTATGATGGATGAAGTATGCTCCCAGGCCGCGTTGTTCGAGCAGGTCGCGCGCCGCCTTGTCTACCTGGTTCGCAGGTGTGCCGGGTCCAATGGCGGCAATTGCGAGTCGCTGTGCTTCAACTACCGCGCTCCAACGGTCGAGATCCTGCTGGTGAGCCGGGCCAGCCACGCGCGTGCGGGTCAGATCGGCCCACCAACCATCAGCGACGACGGCCAGTTCGAGCAAGGCCATGTCGCCCGGCACCAGATGGCGCTGAGTGGAGAGGAGGTGCGGCTTGTAGGCCGCGGCTGTCCGCGGACCTGACATCACCGAGGCCCACGCCCTTGCCACCTTCACGCCTTTGTAGCCGGTGCCGCCGACCAGGACGGCGGCCTCCACCGACGCCGCTACCTCGACTTCGCTACATCCCGGCACGACGTTCTCGCAGAAGGCCTGGAGCGCCAGCCGTGCAATCTCGTGCGTCAGACGCAGGCGCTGGATCTCCATCGGCGTTTTCCGCGCGCGCAACCTGTGAATCAGATCCGTTGCGTCCGCCAGGCCATCGCCGAAGGTCCGCTGCAAGATACCGAGGGTGACGCCCGCGATAACGCTCGGCTCCGCAGCCACATAGGGTGCGGCCACGAACTCGAAGCTGCCTTCATAGCCGACGCGGCGTCCTGCCAGCCCCAGGTCTCGCGCAATCTGCCCCAGGATGCGAGCGATGCTCTCGAACGGATCACCGCTGTCAACGAGGCCCCAGGGAAATGTTCGGATATCGCTGACCCAGCCTTCGCGCGCCAGCTCGTTCTCGGCGACTGGCGCCACAAGCACCGGTTCTCCCTCAACGGGGAAGACCAGCAGGGCAAAACCATTCATGGGCCAGTACCCGCTGAGCAGCATCACGTTTTCAGGCAGGCGACAGATGACGGCATCCAGTCCGGTCGCTTGCAGCGCCGCGCGCGTTCGGTTCAGTCGTTCGGTATCTTCTGCGTGTGGATCCAAGATAGCCTCCATCGTCACAAGAATGCCGCATCTCGCACAAGCCTCATGGCAATGTCCGCCCATTCCCAGAGCCGCTGCGGCTGGTAGCGCACGGTGCTGATGTCCTTCAGGATGAGCTCGACTGGGCAGCCGTGGCGGGCACACGCCTCCAGCGTGGCGCGGAGATTTCGCTCCACACTTTCGGGGTCCCAGGTGTCGAAGGCGAGGAATGCCGGGCTGGGCTTTCGCGAGAAGACGAAATCCCGCCCGATGCGCTCGGCGCCACGCTCGACGTTCACCCACGGGCTCATGGAGATCTTCCTCACATGCGGGAGGCGCCGGATCAGGTCAATCTTCGTATGCAACGGCTCGCAGCACCCGTAGTAACCGAGGCCGAACCTTTGATACCACCGCACGGCGTAGTCGAGGTCGAACTCCTTGTGCATCGTCGGGGAGACAGACGAGAAGATTTGGGCCATGCCGTACGTCCAGGTATCCTTCGCCCTTGGCCGGCGCGGGTCGAAACCGGCAGCAGGAAGCTCATCCGTGTAGGCGCCGGTGCAATGGACCCTTCCCTGCCCGTACGCCAGCAGTCGCTTCTCTTCGAGATCGTCGAGCCTGGCGAGATACGCATCGGTGAGCCGGGAAATGATTCGGTGCATGAACTCGGGCCGGTCGGCCAGGTCGTAGAGCACGTTCTCTGCCCCGCGCCACGTGACAATCGTGTCCCACGGGGCGAAAGTCACCGATACCCCTTGCATCCGCACGGCAAGAATTCCGTCGAAGATCTCCCGCGCTCTCTCCTCTGCTTCTGTCGTCGCCGCCTCGTCGAGGAGGCTCCCCTCATAGCGGATTTTTTCGAGGTCCTCTTCGGTCCTGAGCTGATCGAGGTAGTAGTGGCCCACCACGTCATTCTGCGGATCGCTCACTGCCGTTCGCTCAAGCTTCTGGATCCCGAAGCCGCCGCCGCGGATGACCTTGGGCACCTCAACTACGGGCTCCACCACCATGTCCGCTCGTATGTGTCTCCAGGAATACAATGTCCTGCGGAGTGTCGTCTCGAGCCCGCGGCAGAAGTCATCCTCGGTCTGAAGGGTCAACTCCCCGTCCGCCTCCATCTCGTTCCAGCAGACCTGGTCAATCATCACCATCGGACGGATGGGCTTCAAGCCGTTCAGCGCCTTCCACAGCGAGATGGTCTCCTGCTGAGAAGGCAACGCTGCTATCTCCGCCACCTGTTTGCCCAGATCCCTGAGCACGCCAAGGTCTCTGAGGTTTTCTGACATCTCTTGCCTCCGTCTCTACTGCACGCCCCGATCGGACCGTGCGCAAAAAGGTGCGAGGAAATCCTGGTCCGGATCCAACGCCAGGAAGCTGCTACGCGCGATGACGTCGATACGACGGCCGATCTCGCCGCCTATCATTTCACCCACCGCAAATGGCTGTCCTTACTATATCAAGACTGGCTTTGCGAAATTGCCTAGGACAATATCGCCAACCCGTCGGGAAAGTCAAGAAAATGGGAACGTATCTCTCAGTGCCTTTAATCTGGCTCTGAATCAGTTCCCCTTCCATAAGGCGGTCTATGTAACGTTCAACTTGGTATTTCGATACGAGATTGAATATCTCTTTATTGAACGTAACCACTGCCTCCACAGATGTCTCTTGAATTGTCTTCTTGAATTCATCAATTGATTCCTGTTCAATGAATTGACTGAAATATTCACTTCCAAATATTCTAATGATATCTTTTGGGTCTTTGGTTGGAAAAGCATAATAGCAGTAGAAGATCAATTCGAATGGTCCTTGGTATTTTGCCTTAAGACAAATGTCCGCAAGTTGCTTTGGATTACGATTTTCTTCTGCGATAGACAGCCAGCCCGCCTCTTCCATTACAGGCCAGAAAGGGTTCTCCCGCCCTTTGGTATTCGGTGAAAGGAACATGCCTTGATAAACAGAGTGTGGATGAGGGTTTGAGAACAGAAGCATGACACGAGGTCTATTTGTGGAGGCAGTAGGAATCAGTCTCTCCGTGGAAAAAGTAACACTTCTATCTAAATCGTTGAACGTTATTAGATCTGGATGTCCCAGATATTTGTCCAGCACTTGAATTGCTTGCTCCTTAATGCTTTCATATGCGTCACTCAACAGATAAGTTCTCTGGAAATTTATGCTAGACATTTGAGACCTCTTTGTTTATGACATGCTCGTCTCGGGATTGAACACATAACATGATCTTACGACTGTCGATAGAGTTCATCAGGATCTTTCATCTCCCGATCACCGGGAAGCAGGAGAACGTTTCGGCCGCGACTTCATGGTACGGTAGGAACAGGTGCTCGGTGTCGCCTTCAATGCCGAAGTGCAAGGGTTCGCCTGTGCGCGGTTTCAAGGCAGGTACGAGTTCGTCGGGGGCAAGGTGCAGACGCGCACAAGGTGCGCCGTTGGGCTGCTTGTACCGCTCATCCAGCGGACCGGCCAACGCCATCAGGAGTGGGCCGTACTCCAGGGCATAGCGGTCCCAGCCCTCCACCTGGTCGAACCCGATGTAACGCGTCAGGTGGAACTGAGCGGGCAGGGCGAAACTGATCTGGTCCCCATCCATCCATTGCCGGTCGAGCGTGACATAGGTCCCCGGTTGACCCTCGGCAGCGCTCTTACCGTTCACCCGCACCGTCATCGCCCTGGCAGACCAGCCTGGCACCCGGACGCGCACGGCCATTTTGACCGGCGCGCCGGTAGCTAAGGTCAAGATCACCTCGGGACCATAGGGGAAGTCGGTGGCCGCGCTCAGGCTTACTTCCTGTCCACGGCATTGCCAGGTTATGGCTGAGGCCGCGTAGAGGTTCACGTAGAGGCCGTCTTCCGCGACTGAGTAGACGTATTGCGGCAGCCGGGCGATGAAGGGGATGCCCATGACCTCGCAACAAGTATTGGCGCACTGCGGACGGTCCTTGACGCCATGCAAGTGGTTGTGATACCTGACCGCTCCATCTTCGGCCTGCGCCGCCAGAACGACATTGAAGATGACCTTTTCGATCTCGGCGGCGTAGCGTTCCTCTCCCGGGTAAAGTTGTAGGAACCGGTGGTTGAAATCGGCCCAGAAGACGCTGCCACAGAGTTCCCCGGTGTGCTTACCCAGGTAATAGGAACGGGGCGGGTAGTTGCCGGACCCCATCTCACAAATGGCGATGGTGCCGCCTACGTGCTCGTAGTTGTCTCTGACGATGCGCCACGTCCCTTGGGCGGCCTCCAGGTATTTCGCTGCCCCCGTCGCCCGGTAGTGGTCGAGCCAGGCCTCGAAGGCGAGGAGCAGGTACGAGTGCGGCGTGTGCAAAGGGTAATAGTCGAGGCTGAGCGGTTCGGCGTTCCTTGCTTGTTCGATGAAAAAGTCCTGGACAAAGTATCGTTCGACCGCAATGAGGTCCTCCGCTTTGCCGACCGGCGAGAAGAACATCAACAGCCCGCCCGCATGCCCGTTGTTGCAGTTATGCCCGGAGCCGTAGAAATTGCCGGACAGCAGACGCGGGTAGTAGGGCGAGGGGTTTAACCAATCGTAGAACCGGCGTATGACGTCGTATGCGTCCGAGTTGCCAGACATGCCAGCCGCGAGCATGCCCCGGGTGAGCCCTACGCGATCGTAGTTGCGTCGCTCATCCTGCCAGTTTGTCTCCTGCGGGTTCATGTTGATCTCGTCGTACGGCAGGCAGTATCCGTTGGCGGCCTGCCGGGCCTTGACCGTATCCACGATGGTGTCGACAATCGCCCGCATGTCGGCGCGTTCGCCCCAGCGCAGGGTGTGACCGGCCCCCGCGAGCAGGCGTCCCTCCGCGGATGCCGGCAGAGACTGCACCCAGTTGTTGTCGCCGGCATCGCTGTAGAACGGTTCGCCAAAGCAGCGGTTGAGATAGGCGACGTTCCGGTCGAAGCAGTCGCGCAGGCGCCCGGGTCGAAGGCTGACTCCGCTTGCCGGCGCCGAAGCTGCATAGGCCACCGGCCGCCACGAGCCCGGCGTGAGGTAGCTCTTCGTCCCCGCGGTGATGGCACGCAGTTCTGCCTCTGCTGCCCGCGCCAGGCTCATCGCGTAGCTCACCGGTGAGCTGGATGTGCTACCCCCAGCACTGAGGTCTGGATTCACGTCCTTTACAAGAGCTGAAATCTGCTGGTCTGCCATCGCCTTGCTTCCTTGGCCACCTGGCCGGTCAAGTCGAACAGCGGGTCAGTCATGATGCTTGCTCCTATCCGCTGAAGGTTCTCACGCGACGCGCTGATAAGTGAAGAGCGCCGAGCCGGGTTTGGCGGCGATCGTCACGGCGAAGCCTTCTTCCAAGAACTGCTTGCCGGTCATGCGCCAGGTGCTCTGGTCGTCCCATGATAACAGATCGTAGTCTGACTCCGGGTCCAACCCTTGTAGCTTCGCCTCCCAGCGCGAGAAGGGCGATTCGTGCCGCCGGAAGGCCATGACCATCCCCTCGCCCAGGTCGGGCCGGTCGAATTGCCATGCGGCCCAGGCATCGGCGGCGAGGCTGAAGGTGAGCAGCGGATAGAAGTCCCCGTAGAAGTACTTGCGCATCGCCCGAGCTTCAGTCATCAACCGGCGAATCTCTTTGATGGGCAGATGAGCGCCTCCCTCAAACGCCTGCGAGCTCCAGCTCGTTGACATACCGGCACCGAGAGCGCTGCGAATCGCGTAGGCAGTCGGCTCCACGCAGCCGCAGCAACTGAGTGGCACCCAGGGAGCCAGCCCTTGCGTCTGGGTTTGCTCCGAGCTTGGATCGAACGGCCAGCACTGGAGGTCGCTGCGTGACAGGGGCACGCTGCGCGAGATTGTCTCCAAGTCGATGCGCTGCCCGCCGCCCGCGCAGTTGTCGATGATCAGGCCTGGATGACGTGCGAGGAGCTCGTCCCAGAAGGCGTACAAGCCCTCGATGTGCCGGATTTCGGTCATGCCGATGCGATCGCGCGCATCGGCATGACCGAAGAGTTCCGGCACGCGCAGGTCGTTGAAATCCTGCCGGTAGCAGGTGATCCTGGATTCAGTGATGAGACCAGAGATCAGTTCCGTGATGTGGCGGCGCGCCTCTGGGATGCCCAGGTTTACCATGTAGTTGTCGGTGTCAAGGTATCCGGAATGGACTGGGCCGAGCAGCCACTCAGGATGGGTTCGGAACATCTCCGAATCCTGGTGAGCCCGCTCCGGCTCGATCCAGAGAAGAAACCCCATGCCCGCATCCTGGGCTGCTTCGCCGATGGGTCTCATGCCTCTGGGGTACGCGGCCGAATTCGGCTTCCAACTACCGACCTGCTTCATCCAGCCGGAGCCTGACCCGTCTGCCGCCTCCTCGATGGGGCGGTCGCCATACCACCCTGCGTCGATCCAGTAGCACTCCGCGGGCAGGTTGTTCTCCCGGATCCAGGCGATCTGTGCAAGATGGCTTGCTTCAGGCCGGGCGCCCCATGCTCCCTCGCAGAGCGGCGGTCGGAGCAACTCGCCGTTGGGTCGCGGCGTGTGATGCGCCAGGATCAGGCGCCTGAGCATGTTGTGGCCGCGAATGCGGTCTTTCTCCCAGAAGAGCAGCAGGATGCGCGGGGTTCGGATCTCCTCACCCGGGTGCAGGGTGAGATGGGTGCGCTCCATGCCAGCCTGTACGTGGACTCCGTCCCGCTGGCGCTGAAAGTTCGCCAACCAGCCGCCCGTCCAGCCGATGGCGCCGATCACGCCTCGCCCGCCCAGCTCCAGGTTGAAGAAGGGGAGGTTGAGAGTCGAGCTTTTACCTGTGCGCGCGGCGAGTTGCAGCGAGGATCCGCCCTGCCGGAAAGTGAGCGGGGTCTCCAGTGGTGCGAAGTCGTCAACCTGTGCCAGGCTTCCTCGAGCATGGTGAACCTTGCATGGCGCCCCTGCGTCAACGGGCAGCAGGACGTCGAGCGGGAGAATGTCGGCAATAATTGGGGTGTCACTATCGCCGGCGTTCCGCAGGTAGGCGACCCATTCCACGGCAGGAAAGTCGGAATAGATCTTGATCTCACAGCGACACTCCAGCCCGGTGTGCGGGTCGGTCAGGAGGATCGTCTCGACGGAGAAACCCTCTGTTTGTCGGGCCGCTTCCCGGCGCACGGTCCAGCCATCTAGCATGGCGGCCGATTCGCGATCGCCGTACCGGAAGGAAATCGGGAAGCGCGACAGCCCCGCGCCGGCCGCCGAAAAGAAGGTCTCGCTGAGCCACTTTCGGGCCGATTCGAAATCCGCTGGTCTGATGATACTGGACATAATGCTCCTTCCGATGCGCATTGGATCAATCCGTTCGATCTGCGGGCAAATGGCTGCCGTGCGCGCCCCGGCTGGCCGGCCTGGCGACCCACCAGACAAACGCCAGGGCGCCCACGACGCGCATCGCAGCGCTGAGCGCAAACATGGGTTTAAAACCGAGCGCGTCGGCCAAATACCCGCTAACCATCGGAGCGATCGTGGCGCTGCCGGCGATGACTAACTGAAAAATGGCGTTCGCCTCGGCGCGCGCCTTCTCCGGCGCCAGATCCAGCAGCAAGTTGAAACTTGCCAGCGCATGGCCGGTCCACAAGATGCCGGCGATGGCGTTGATGATGAGCACGTGCCAGGGGGCAGTGGCGACCATCCAGGCCAGCGGGATGCCAACAATGGTAAAAGAAAGGGCGCCCTGTACCCAGATATTCCCCCTCCGATCCACCCAGCGGCCCAGCCAGCGCTGCGTGAGAAGGGCCGCGAGGGTGCTGGCGGCGCTCGTCCAGCCGACCATCGCGGTTGTGGCGCCCAGATTGCTGACCAGGTAGACGTTCAGAAAGGGGCCGGTCATCTGCGCGCCCAGGTTCCAGATGAGCGTAACGGCGACCAGGCTCAGGAAACCGGGCGCGCTGCGGATGATTTGACTCACCTCGCCTAATCGCTGCCGCTGGCGTCCCTGATCCGACGGCGCTGGATCGTTGATGCGTGAATAGGCGAATGTCGCCACGACGCCGCTCGCAAAGGCCAGCGCGAACACGAGTTGGTAGCCAGCGAAAGGGGCGCCTGGCCGGTTGCCGATCTGGATGAGCCAGCCGGCCAGCGGAACGACCAGCAAGGCCGGGAGATTCGCGCCTATGTTGCGATGGCTGAAGAAGCGCCCTCGAATCTCCCGCGGCACAATATCGGCCACGATCGCGGTCCACGCCGGATTCGCGAAGTTGTTGGCGAAGGTGATGACCGCGTTGACTGCGATGATGGCTAGGATGGCTGCGCCGGGGTTACGAAGCAGGAATGGCAGAAGGACCCACCCCAGCAGCGCGACCCGCGCGATCATGCCACTGCCCAAGACCACGGCCTTGCGCCGGCCGCCCAGCAACTTGATGGCCTGGGCGCCGGGCACCAGCGCGATCAGGCCACATAGGCTGGCGACAGCGGTCAACTGCCCGATCTGGGCGTTGGTAGCGCCGTAGGCCACCGCGAACAGAGCCACGAAGCTGCCGTAGAAGCTGCTGCTGATTGTGGCAAATACGCCGTCCAGCCAGAACCAGCGCAGCCGCTGGACCTCGACGTCTTCCGGCTGATTGGCCGACAATCTCGCCAGACTGCGGTCCAGCGCGCCTGTGACATTTCCGGGGCTGAGGGTGCGGGCCAGTCGGCTTATCGAGGTCGACAAGTTCGTCGCATCCTTGACCTTGTCTGTCACAACCGGAACTTCCTCGCCTCGTCGAGCATTGCCAGGACGTTCTCCACCGGAACATCGGCCATGACGGTGTGGTCGGGGCCGCAGATGTAGCCGCCCCCGCGGCC